>NZ_CBFHHW010000013.1:21489-53173 GCF_965655755.1 Methylophaga sp.
AGTACCGAGAAAGTGTGGGTATGCATACAGGGTCGCAGACATCCCAAATCAAACTCACCTGGATTATAAAACGTCAGTATTTCACCGCGATCATCAATGCCTTGTGCCAGATGTTCGGCAATCTTTTGCAACTGATCCAGCGATGTGCCGTCCGGTTTCTGCCAGCGGCGGCCCTGCACACCATAGACACGGCCCATATCATCTTCACCCTTGCGGTGCGGATTGTTGAGCCAGTCCTGATTCTCATTGGCATTGGCATTCCAGGTTTTACACCCAATCGCGCGAAAATCGGCTGCATTATTGTAACCACGAAGATAACCCAGCATTTCAGCGATGGCCGCTTTCCAATAGCTTTTACGCGTGGTGATTAACGGAAATTGGTTCGCTGCTACATCATACTCAAGGTCAGCATTAATAACGGTTAAGCAACGTTTACCTGTGCGCTCATTTTCGACCCATTCACCCTGGTCAATAATGCGCTGACATAAATCCAGATACTGTCTCACGGAAAATCCTCACCTTCTTGTGGTTTATCTAGTGCACTAGATTCTGGCATCGCAGGGCTGGTCAAACAACTTTAATTCAGGGGGTCAGATCGTACTTTTGCATTCTATACAATAATGTATCGCGACTAATCCCCAGCAATCGCGCGGCTTTTGAGCGGTTCCCTGCCGCCATCTCCAAAGCCTGTTCAATAAAATCCAGTTCTACCTGAGCCATATCGACTCCCGTGGGCGGTAAGATGAACTGATGCTGACCCGCATCTTCCTCTGTTTGCATAGTCTCCGGTAAGGACTTGGGTTGCAGCAACTCACCGGCATGTAACAAGGCCATTCGTTGGCAAAAGTTCTGCAACTCCCTAACATTGCCCGGCCATAAATAAGCGCTGAGACTTTTCTCAGTTTCTTTACTCAATCTGACCACAGCATTGTTACCAGCATAGTCAGTCAGATAATGCTTGATAAGCACAGAAATATCTTCTTTACGTTGCCGTAATGGTGGCAAATCAATCGGCACCACTTGCAGACGATAATACAAGTCAGCCCGGAACTGGCCTGTTTTAACTCGTGCAGGCAAATCAGCACTCGTTGCAGCCAGAATACGAACATCGGCGACCTGTATGCGATGACTACCCTGGAGCTGGCACTCCCCTGCTTCTAAAAACCGTAATACTTTGGCCTGAATTGATGCGGGCAATGCATCAACTTCATCCAGAAATACCGTTGAACCTTCTGCTGCTAATAAGCGTCCCCGAAAAACGATATTACCTTCTTCATCACAGCGACCAAACAAATCCCGTTCCACTTCTTCGGTAGGAAGAGCGGCACAATTAATGGTGACCATTTCTTTATCCCGGCGACGGCTTTGTTCATGCAAGGTTTGGGCAATCAGCTCCTTACCTGTACCGGTCTCTCCACTAATCAGGACACTGGCATCACTAAGGGCGATCATCGGCAAGGTTCTGATAATGTGATTGATGTCCGGCGATTGGCCTAAAATCGTTTTCATCTCATGCCCCCTGCTGCTCAGTGGAAAGACTGCTTACCTGAGTTGAAGAATGGTGAGCATGCATAGCATCCATGGGCCAGAACAACGTTGCTATTGCCATCAGAATAATCAATACACCTGCAAACTGCCTTAATTGTTTGTTGCGTGCCAGCGCTGCCAACATACCGGTAAACAAACCCGCCCCCATCACTGCGGGCAGAGTACCCGCACCAAAAGCCAACATAACCAGACCCCCTTTAACCGGATCGCCCGCCGTTGCCGCCACAGCAAGCGCCGCATAAACCAGACCGCAGGGTAACCAGCCCCAGACCATTCCTAAGAAAAAAGCCTGAGAATAGGATTTGACAGGCAATAGTTTTTGACCCATCGGCTGCAATAACCGCCAGATCGGAGCACCGATACGTTCAGCACGGGCAAACTTGGGAAACCAACCCGCAAGATAAAGCCCCATTGATATCATCACAATTACCGACAAGATCCGCAAAAACCAATGTGCATTCAGTTGCGTCAGTGGCACACTTAATAGCCCAACAATAAGACCTGCTACACCATAACTCAGAACACGCCCGACATTGTAATTAAACACAAAAGGCAACATCCGGCGCTGACTCTCGCGAACGTCTGCCGGGAGACTGAGTGTTAATGCACCAATCACTGAGCCACACATGGCGATACAGTGCACAGTACTGAAAAGACCGAGCAGGAAAGCAGTGATATACGAACTGACGATGGCATCCATGATTTATTCCGGTGATACAAATAAACGCAGATTAACACGCTCTTTAAATCATAAAATATGGGATTTCCCACACCATAAAGGCAAAACACACACTTTTACTTGGTGTTTGATTCGTATTATATCGGGCTGAAAATAGGAGGAATGGTTTTGAAAACATCGTTATTAACATTGAGCCTGATAATCGGCAGCGCTGTATCAGCATCAGCTTATGCCGAGCATGTCGATCTACCCGCCATGTCAATTACTGGTATTGCAGGGGAATCGGCTCCCTACGCACTCCCTGAAACAAATAGTATGAGCCCGGATACTGGTGAGTTACTCAAAAAGCTTCCCGGCGCCGATACTAACCAAAATGGGCCGCTGACCAGTATTGCTCAGTATCGTGGTTTATTTGGTGATCGGGTTAATGTGCTGGTAGATGGTCTGAATCTCTCCACAGCGGGCCCCAACCGGATGGACACACCGCTGAGTTACATTCCCAGTTCCCAATTAGACACTATCAGCGTTTATCGGGGGATTGCACCAGTCAGTTCAGGCATTGAAACCATTGGCGGTACGATCAAAGCGGAATCTAGAAAAGCGGCATTTACCAATAGCGATGAGTTTGAACTCCATGGCAACCTGAACGGCCGTTATGCCACTAATGGGGATATGCGCTCCACTGGTCTGACCACCAGTATTGCCAATCAGAACCATCGATTACAATTCTCGGGCAGCGTCGATCGAGGGCATGATCTTGAATTTGATAATGGCGATATTCTGCCTACAGAACATGAGAGAGATACTGCAGGTATCGCTTATGGCTTTAAACATAATAAAACCGAGTTCGATCTGGATCTGAAACATCTGGATACTGGTGAAACCGGCACACCAGCGCTACCAATGGACATCATGTGGATTCGTGGCGAAACATTGAAAACAGGCATCAGCCATGAGCTCAATAATGGTGGCAAGCTCAACGCACGCATCAGCTATCAGGATGTTGAGCACCAGATGGATAACTTTAGTTTGCGCCCGGCCGGCATGATGCAGCGTTACAATCAGGCGGATGTATTAGCTAAAAGCATGCAGCTAAGCTACAGCAAAGCGGAGTGGCAATTCGGCGTTGAAACTGACACCGCAGAACATAACTCGGATATCTCAGACCCTACCAATCCCATGTTTTTTGTCCGTAATTTTAATGACGTTGAGAGAACCCGTCTCAGTGCCTTCGCAGAATGGAATGGCTCTCTCACAGAGAATTGGAAAATGCTGTCCGGGGTTCGTCTAAGTCATATCAAAACCGATGCTGATGAGGTCGATACCAGTATGGGTGGTATGCCAGCGACATTTCGTGATCAGTTCAATGCCGCGGATCGCAGCCAGAGCGATACACTCACCGATATTGCCGTCACATTCACCCGCTACCTCACTGACTCTCTGGATTTTGAATTCGGCTTAGCCCGCAAAGAAAGAGCACCGAGTTATCAGGAACGCTATCTTTGGTTGCCTCTAGAAGCCACTTCGGGATTGGCCGATGGTAATAAATATGTCGGCAATATCAACCTGAATCCAGAAACCGCTTACCAGTATGAAATTGGACTGGATTGGCACCAACCTGCGTTTGCTGTTTCGCCACGGATTTTTTATCACCATGTTAATGACTATATTCAGGGTACCGCTGGCGGTCCAATGGGAGCTCTTGAGTTTAACAACGTAGCGGCCAAGCTGTATGGGTTTGACACCAACTGGTTTTGGGCAGTAACAGATAACTGGCAAGTTGACGGCACGGTTAGCTATGTTCGCGGAAAGCGACGTGATACCGATGATAACCTTTACCGCATCGCCCCATTTAAAGCGCGGACTCAGCTGAGCTATCTTCAAAAGAACTGGCGTCTGGGCATCGAAGCTGTGACTGTGGCCGCCCAGAATCAAGTCTCTTCTGAAAACGATGAGCAAAAAACCAGTGGGTATGCCTATTACAATCTGTCTGGCCAGTATCAGATCAATCAGTCTCTGCAGATCAACGCCGGCGTGAACAACCTGTTTGATCGCGAATACAAAAATCACCTTGGTGGCTATAACCGTGTCAGTGACAATGATGATATTAACGTCGGTGAGCGCTTACCCGGTTGGGGACGTAGCTTTTATGTAGGCATGAACCTGAACTGGTGATAGCTAGGGTAATAACGGATCGAGAATATGTTGATGCGGCGTCAGATTAAAAATTGTCTGGCGCTGCTCTCCTCGAGTCGTCACATAACGAAAACTCAATTGCCCTGCGTTCCTTAACTGAGATGTTAATAGCGCTGAGGGATCCAAAGGAAAGTCCACCACCTCGGGACGACGGTCAGCGCTCACGGTATTGAATTGATCATTATCCCAACCCAGCACTTTCAGCACATCCTGTTTTGGCTGGGTTTGGCCACTGTATGACCAGGTGCTTGGATCAGGCTGGGCGAATTGATAAACAACTTGTTGTGCTTCCGGGGCCGGTGCACCACAGGAGCGGAACCCTTGTTCCAATTTGACCGGTTTATGTTCATCGACCTGTATCACGATAAGTTCATTTCCGGCAAAGCTGGCAACCATGCGGTCACTGAGGAAAAATGAAGCCCACACCTCACCGCTTGCCAGCTTTTGAATACTGAGCACATCGCCGTTGCTATGTTTTAGTTCCATCGCGGTGGTATCAGCCAATAAAGGCTGGCTCAACAAAGATAACCATAAAGCAAAAACGCGACACATCATACTCAGCCCCTCCTCATATATGTGAGACTGTTTTGAAATCAGTGAGTTCTGCGTTAAGAGACAACTATTAGACGTAAATCAATTTTCTTTAGATGTTCTTTCTCATGAACCAGATCGGCCTCTGTTAAAGGATGTTCCTTCAGCCATCCATCGGGTAGTGTTAACACGATTCTTTTGTCATCCACGCGAAGTTTGATATAAGTATCGGCCTGTTCACTTCGACCCCGGTTGAACACCATCGCCAGCCTGAGAATGACTGTCAGCCGTTCGGTGCTTAGCTGTAAATCATCAGATAATTTCTTGATATGTTTATTCGGGAAAGAGCGCCGCTGACCGCGTACCATCACCGATAATGCATGCTGTTCTTCACGGGAAAAACCCGGTAAGTCTGAGTTACCGACTAGGTAAGAGGAATGTTTGTGAAACTGGTGATGTGATATCGCCAGGCCGACTTCATGCATCTTGCAAGCCCATTGCAGACGGTGCATTAATTCATCGTTATCAATATCCCATTGCGCTGAAACCTGCTCAAAAAATTGTGTTGCCATGACGCTGACACGTTCAGCATGAGCTTCATCCACATCATAACGTCGTGCCAACGCCTCTACCGTCCGATCACGCTCATCATCATGCTGAATTCTGCCTAAGAGGTCGTACAAAAGGCCTTCACGTAATGCACCATCGGACACGATCATCTTATCAATGCCTAAACGATCGAAAGCTGCTGCCAACACACAGACACCGCCAGCAATCACTGAAGTCCGTTCTTCGCTTAAACCTTCCAGTTTGGCTTCTTCGACACTGCCAGCATCGATGAGGTGCTGCACCATTTTTTTCAGTGCCTCGGCAGTAATCACACCATCATCCGTCCAGCCCTGCTGCTTGCAAATATTGGCAACACAGCGAATTGTTCCGGAAGCACCCACCGCCTCCTGCCAGCCAAACTTCGTATACGGTCGCTGGATCGTCCGGATTCGTCTGGCGGCAGCTACCATAGCCCGTTTCATCTGACCGGAAGAGGTTTTTCCATCTTCAAAATAGCGCTGGGAAAAGCTGACACAGCCCATTTCCAGGCTTTCACGCATCAAACCTTTGTTGCTTTCACCGATGATAAATTCGGTACTTCCACCACCAATATCCATCACCAGACGACGGTTACTATCAAACGCTAAAGCCTGTGCAACACCTAAATAGATAAGACGGGCTTCTTCTTCACCCGTGATAATTTCAATCGGGTGTCCAAGTGCTAGGCGTGCCTGGCGTAAAAAACGACGCGAATTATGGGCAACACGCAGGGTATTGGTACCGACAACACGGACATCACCATAAGGGAGATCCCGTATTCGCTCACCGAAGCGCTCCAGACAGGCCAACGCTCGCTCCTGTGCCTCCAATGAAAGGTAGTCATCTTTATCCAAACCAGCACGTAACTGCACCATTTCACGAAGTCTGTCGACAACCTGAAAATGCCCGTCACGCAATCGCGCGATGATCATATGAAAGCTGTTAGAACCGAGGTCAATCGCAGCCAGAATGTCGTGGTTATTTTGATCTTGCATAAAGTCCGTCGTCATCCGTTTTGATCATTCTGCCCCAGGCATCATGGCTGAACAATGTTTAATCGTTTTTCAGGCAAAAAAAAGCCTGCGTTGAAAACAGCGCAGGCCAAGCATACAAGAGAGAAATTAAGGTAGAAAAATTAGTCGATAGGTTCACCCTTAATCACTTTCTCAGCTTTTTCAATGCTGAGATGACGAACATCTTTACCTTCAACCAGATAAATAATGTGTTCACAAACATTGTTAGCGTGATCACCAATTCGCTCCAGAGAGCGCGCAGACCACATCATGTCAATAACACGCGTTACCGCACGATTGTCTTCCATCATATAGGTCATCAACTGGCGAAGAATAGCTTCATATTCAGCATCTACATCACGATCTTCTTTTGCAACACTTAAGGCCATATCAACATCAAACCGGGCAAACGCATCCAATGCATCACGCAACATCCCTCGGACATGGTTACCAAGACTTTGTAACTCGCGGTAATTATGTTTAGGGCGATCTTTTTCAGACAAATTAAGCGCCATTCTGGCAATTCGTACCGACTCATCGCCGATACGTTCGAGATCGGTGATTGTTTTTAAAATACCCGAGACCAAACGTAAATCACCGGCTGTTGGCTGACGCAGTGCAATTATTTGTATGCATTCTTCATCAATGCTGACTTCCAGATCATTCACATCATCATCAAATGAAATGACGTCCCGTGCCAGGTCAGAATTACCCGTTATCAATGCATCCATAGCATGGGCCACCTGCTGCTCAACCAGACCACCCATCGCTAAAACGCGTGAGCGAACGCCCTCTAGCTCGTTCTCAAATTGCTGAGAAATATGTTGTGAATTATTCGTTACCATCTTTATGTCTCCTCAATCGTCGGCTTAACCGTAACGACCGGTAATGTAGTCTTCTGTTTGTTTCTTAGCCGGGTTGGTAAATAGCTCGTCCGTGGCACCAAACTCGATTAATTCACCCATGTACATAAATGCTGTGTAGTCGGATACACGGGCAGCTTGCTGCATGTTATGGGTTACAATGACGATGGTGTATTTTTCTTTCAGCTCGTAAATTAACTCTTCAATTTTCAAGGTTGAGAGTGGATCTAACGCCGATGCGGGCTCATCCAGTAATAATACTTCCGGTTCGATCGCAATCGCACGGGCAATCACCAAACGCTGCTGCTGACCACCGGACATGCCCATCGCAGATTCGTGTAAACGATCTTTGACTTCATCCCACAGTGCTGCACTTTTTAGTGATTTTTCGACGACATTGTCCAGTGTAGAACGGTCATTCACACCCTGCAGACGAAGACCATATGCCACGTTTTCATAAATCGATTTCGGAAAAGGATTTGGCTTTTGAAACACCATGCCTACCTGACGACGTAAATCAGCGACATTGACAGAAGGCGCATTAATCTCTTTGCCATCCATTAACAACTCACCTTCCATTTTCACTGTATCAATCAAATCATTCATACGATTAAAACAGCGAAGAAGCGTGGATTTACCACAACCACTGGGACCGATAAAAGCGGTCACGCGGTTCTGTGGAATATGCATATCGATACCGTGCAAGGCCTGCTTGTTACCGTAATAGAGGTTAAAGTTTTTAACTTCCAGACACGTAGTTTCATCGGCCAGGTTGACACGAGGGCCACGTTGCATTGATTCAATATCAATACCGCGGGCCACGTTTTTTTGTTCGTTGACTGCTTCCATTGTTAACTCTCAGTAGCTTTATAAGTCTCACGCAGACGATTACGAATACCAATCGCTGCCATGTTTAGCACAATAATAATCAATACCAGTAAAAATGCGGTGGCGTAAACCAAGGGTCTTGCTGCTTCCACATTCGGGCTTTGGAACCCCACATCATAGATATGGAAGCCCAAATGCATAAATTGTCGATCCAGATGCAGATAAGGGGCGATATTATCGACCGCCAGCGCGGGCGCCAGTTTCACCACACCGACCATCATCAATGGTGCCACCTCACCCGCAGCCCGGGCGACGGCTAAAATAAGTCCTGTCATCATTGCCGGGGCAGCCATCGGTAATACTGTGCGCCATAAGGTTTCAGCCTTGGTTGCGCCCAGGGCGAGGCTGCCTTCACGAATCGCACGAGGGATACGTGATAAGCCTTCTTCCGTTGCTACAATCACAACCGGTACGGTCAAGATTGCCAACGTCAGCGATGCCCACATCAAACCGGGTGAACCAAAAGTTGGCGAAGGTAACTTAGCCTGAAAGAAGATTTCGTCGATATTGCCACCTAAAAAGTAGACGAAAAATCCAAGACCAAACACGCCATAAACAATTGAGGGGACACCCGCAAGGTTATTTACCGCGATGCGAATCAGACGGACAATCGGTCCCTGTTTTGCATATTCCTTGAGATAAACTGCTGCAATCACACCAAATGGGGTAACCAATACCGACATAATAAGTACCATCATGACGGTGCCGAAGATAGCGGGGAATATGCCACCTTCAGTATTCGCTTCACGCGGTTCACCGGAAACAAATTCCCAAACGTGATGGAAGTATTGTCCAAACTTCTGTGCTATTCCCATGCCGTTTGGCTTATATGAATGCACGATTTTCGACATCGGTACTTCTTTCTCAGCACCACCAGCAATGCGCACCGTGATCTGATCTCGGCTGAGCGCTTCATAGAGGCTTCCCAGCTCTTCACTTAATTTAGCATAACGCTCATCGAATTGATTACGCTGCTGCTCTATCTCCTGATAAGCCAATGCCCCTTTTTGAACACCATCCAACTCCAAGCGACGTTCATCTAACCGTAATTCTTCTAAGCCATAGTTGATTTTACCGATTTCGTTTTTTTCAAGGTCTTTGATTTTCCTAACCAGTGCATTGCTGCGATCCAGTCTGGCCTGGAACTCACCCCAGCTCCCTTCACCGGAAGCGACGACTTCCCCATTCTCTTTAACATTGACTAAATAACCATACAGGTTTCCCCACTCACGGCGTTCAATCGCCATGATTCCCTCGGGATATGTCACATCGTCCATCCAGGGATCATTTATCCAACGGAAATCAAGTCCATAAACATCACGATTACCGGTTTTTATCAGTGTGCGATCAGCGAACTCTTGCCCCTCCGGAAGATGAACTCCCGACATTTGCATTCGAGCAGCCGAGACCGTCTCGCTATCAACTTTCTCACCGATCAGAATCTCTGCCGGCTGACCCGGTTCCAGATAAGATATCTGCATGATATCGGCGGGCCAGAAGTGGCTCAGGCCACGCACAGAGATCAACAATAACAGGCCGATAACCATAACCAGACAGATACTGACAGCGCCAGCATTGAGCCAGACCCAAGGGCTGCCACTGTTAAACCAATTCTTGATAGATGAACTTTTAGACATCATTTTTTCCATTTAAAGCGTGCTATATTTTCTACGAAGTCGTTGACGTACGACTTCAGCGGCCGTGTTAAGAACGAACGTCGCCATGAAAAGGACTAGAGCCGCCAGGAATAGAACACGGTAATGTGAACTCCCCACTTCTGACTCGGGCATCTCAACAGCGATATTGGCTGATAAGGCGCGGAAACCTTCAAAAATATTAAAGTCCATGATTGGGGTATTACCGGTTGCCATCAGGACAATCATCGTTTCACCGACTGCACGGCCCAAACCAATCATTACTGCTGAGAAAATACCCGGACTGGCTGTCAGCAATACCACTCGCACCATGGTCTGCCATGGAGTGGCACCCAATGCCAATGAACCGATCGTCAGATGTTTGGGTACACCAAATATCGCATCTTCCGTAATCGAGAAAATGGTTGGGATAACAGCAAAGCCCATAACGAGACCCACAACAAGTGAGTTGCGCTGATCAAAGTCGATACCGATATCATTCAAGAATTGAGGCATATTGCCATCGAACAGCCAGAGCTCAACAGACGCACTCAAAGACATCGAGATTATGCCAACCAAGATAACGGTTGGGATCAAAATCGCGGCTTCCCATCCATCAGGAATGCGCTCACGAAAACTGCGTGGCAGTTTGGTCCAAGCCCATGCAGTCAGAATTATCATGATCGGCATCGTAAATATTATCGAGAACACGCCGGGCAAGTTGTCTTCCACTATTGGCGCCAGCCAAAGCCCGGCCAAGAAGCCCAGAATAACGGTGGGCAAGGCTTCCATGATTTCGATTAACGGCTTCACGACACTGCGCATTTTCGGAGACATGAAGTAGGCCGTGTAGATTGCTCCCATAATGGCCAATGGAATTGCCACAAGCATGGCATAGAATGCGGCTTTAATCGTACCGAAGGTAAGTGGTGTCAGACTGAATTTAGGTTCAAAATCATTACTGGCAGAAGATGACTGCCAGATATGCTCTGGTTGATCACGACTTTCGTACCAGACTTTTTCCCAAAGTGAATGCCATGAAATATCGGGATGTTCGTTATCAATGTGTAATTTTTTAATCTGTCCATCATCACTGAGACTAATTAATCCGTTAGCTCGAGGTGATAGCGCCAGTGTCGCTTCTGCAGTATCCAGGTAAGGTTCAACCAAAAGGGTTCTGTGAGCGGTAGTGTGATAGATGCCCAGCTTTCCGCTCTTATCCAGTGAAAGGAAGCCTTTACGCGCTTGTTCTGGTATCAGTGCGACGATCGCTTCACTTTGCTCATTGAAACTACGAACGTTATGCAGGGATAAGTTTCCGTCCTTATCACTTATAGGGAACCATTGATCTATTTGACCATCACTCCGGCCAACCAGAATGGAAATACCACCTGTCAAAAATTCAAAACTCGTAACTTTTACGCTGTTGGGAACAGCTTTCACTTTCTGAATCAAGCGGGGTTGTTCGATATTCTGCACATCGAAGAAAGAAATAAAGCCCTTGTCATCGACCAGATAGAGCTCTCGCTGATCGATATCCAACTGCATATGCGTTATTGATGAAATACCATTGAGAGCAATTTCGACTGATTGTTCGTCCAGAGTAAACTGGGTTGGGTCAATAAAATTAGCTTCTTTCGTGATTGACTTAAGGACCACTCGATTATCTTCAGTGAGCGCAACAAAAGTTGTCTGCTCATCATAGCTCTGAACGTTGAGCATTTTCAGAGGCTTCCCTTGTGGGTCAACTTTGATGGTTTCTTCACCCAATGGATACTCGATACTGGGGATGATCACACGTTGAGTGCCTTCAGGGTATGTAATCTTGTAGTTATGCTTGAATATAATGGCCTCACCATTATTTAGCCCGTAGCCATAGACTCCCGTTGAGGCGCTTCCGGCTGCCACTGAAGTAATGGCATCACTCTTTACCGGGATGATGACATCTAACATGATCTCACCGTTATTTGCCTCAAAAAACTGAGCCTTACCATCGATGCTGACACTCAACGCGACATCGTTGTACTCATTCATCGAGAGAAAACGGCTCTCTGTCATTTGGGTTTGGTACTGTTTTTCAGTTTCGATACTGGCACCAGAAAACAGCGGTAACACTACATAAAGCAGATAGAAGAAAATCAGCACGATGGCAATGATGACTGAAATACCACCAAAACCTACGCCGTATCTGGCGACACGGTCTTTAATCTCCCGCCAGTTACGTCTGCGTTTAGCTACCGCGGAATCAGCCGCTGGTAGAACGCTTTCATTAGCAGTTTGTTCAAGCATGTAGTAATACCAGTTAGTTAAATTTAAAGTAGGTCATAACATTCATAAATCAACTCTTGGTCAGCTGACTTATGAGTGCTTGATAGCAAAAATGCCCCGCACTAAACTGTACGGGGCATATCGCTATTCCAAGTTTTTCTTACTTCAGTTTGTTCAATTCTTGCTCTACAACAGCTGCAGGCAGTGGCACGTAACCATCTTTAACGACGACTTCCTGACCCACTTTTGAAAGAATCATTTTAATGAACTCACGATCAATTGGTGAAAGAGGTTTGTTAGGTGCCTTGTTGATGTAAACGTATAGGTAGCGTGACAGCGGGTAAGTACCGTTGGCCGCGTTAGCTTTGGTTGCATCAATAAATTTACTGCCCTCTTCTTTTGCTAGAGCAACTGTTTTAACACCAGAAGTTTTGTAACCAATGCCAGAGTAACCCAGACCATTCAGCGATTTAGTTACACCCTGAACAACTGATGCAGAGCCAGGCTGTTCATTAACCGTGTTTTTGTAGTCGCCTTTACAAAGGGCAACCTTTTTGAAGTAGCCATATGTACCTGAAACAGAGTTACGTCCATATAATTGGATATTACCCAGACCTTCCACACCGAGTTGTCCCCAGTCGGAGATATCTTCTGAATAACCGCATTTACGTGTCGCAGAGAATACGGCATCTGCTTGCGCCATGGTCAAGCCTTCAATTGGATTATCTTTGTGAGCGAAGATTGCCAAAGCATCAATAGCAACACGAATTGGCGTTGCTTTGTAGCCAAATTTCTTTTCAAAAGCAGCTTCTTCTTTATCTTTCATCATCCGGCTCATAGGACCGAAATTTGATGTACCTTCCGTCAGGGCTGGTGGCGCAGTTGAAGAACCGGCAGCTTGAATTTGAATGCTGACATTTGGATAGTCGCGTTTGAATTCTTCTGCCCACAAGGTCATAAGGTTTGCCAATGTGTCAGAACCGACACTGGATAAACTGCCTGAAATACCACTGACTTTTTCGTAATCAGGTAACGCTGCATCAACATCAGCAAAAGTGACCGGTGAAAAAGCCAACGACATAGCCGCACCCAGCAGGGCAAGATTTTTCTTGAACATAGTGTTCAACTCCCAAGTTAAAAGAAAAGTAGCAACGTTAATAACGTTAAGCACCGGGAAAGTATGAATTTAGAGTGTGACAAGGATATGAAAGAAATATGACAGTTCGATGACATCGACTGTTTTGTTTTAAAAATAGAGTTAAACGTTGATTTTTTCGACCACGATTCTGGCAGGGAAACGGCATTTGAATGTGCTGCCTTTGCCCAATTCACTGGTAATTTCCAGATTGGCGCCATGGCGTTGCAGTACATGTTTAACAATAGCGAGACCCAGGCCCGTTCCACCAGCATCGGAACTTCGTCCTTTGTCGACCCGGTAAAAACGTTCAGTAAGTCTATCCAGATGGTGTTCTGCGATCCCCTCGCCTTGATCGTTGACTTCAATACAAAAGTCTTCGTCCTGTTGACGCCAGATCAGGGAAATCTGACACGCGGGTGGCGTGTATTTTACGGCGTTGAACACCAGGTTGGACAAGGCGCTCCGCAATTCATCAATATCACAAATGAGCCACCTGTCTGTTTCAAGGGTCAGGGTGAACTGATGATCACGATAATGTTCGACCTTGTAAGCATCATCAATAATGGATTGCAATAACTTACCGACATCGGTAGGAATGCGTCGCAGTGCTTTCTCACCTGTCTCCAACTGTGACAAAGCCAATAGATCTTTGATCATGATGTGCATGCGTTCGCTTTGTTGACGCATTGCCGGTAACGCTGCACGCCATTGTTCACCGTCACTATCCGCAGTAAAGGCTTCAAGATACCCCCTTAATACCGTCAGTGGTGTTTTAAGTTCATGTGAGACATTGGCTACAAAATCACGACGCATCCGCTGTAACTTAACGGTTTGAGTCACATTACGGGCAATTAGAAGTCTGCCTGAACCAGTGTAATTCACCAGCTTGAGTTCAAGCTGCATCTCTTCATCAAGCGGTGACTTCAAGTTGGTAACACCGCCATAGCGGAGGGGATCTTCAAGTAACTGCTGGAAAGCCGGATCACGAATCAAGTTATTGATGCGGACATTATTATCGCGCGGCCAGAAAACACCCAACAGATTCCGTGCAGAATAATTAGCCCATTCAACTTCACCGTTCTCACCCAACACCAGAATTGCATCGGGTAATGCCGCTGTTGCGGATTGAAAACGTTTAAGATATCCCGCCAGTTTTTTCTTACGGTTGCTATTCTGTTGACGCATTTGCTCGATAAGGCGACAGACATCATCCACTATCCCTTCCGCGCTGGGTGAACGATGTTTTTTGGGTTTTTGCAACCACTGCCAGAGCTTCGACCAATTGTGCTGTAACCACAATGCGTACACCAGCGTCGCCAGAAATAGGAAAGTCATCATCTGGCCGAACAATAAACCGGCGAAACCTGCCAGACTCAGTAGGGTGAGCAGTCGCCAATGGTCCCATTGCATAACGCTAAGGCCGCTTAATCGACAGAAAAACGATAACCGACACCACGCACAGTTTGCACAAGGTGATCAAGGCCGCTGGGTTCCAGCACTTTACGAAGTCGGCGGATATGAACGTCCACCGTGCGTTCTTCAATGTATACGGTATCACCCCAGACATAGTCCAGTAACTGGGAACGGCTGTAGGCACGCTCGGGGTTTTTCATAAAAAAATGCAATAGACGAAACTCAGTAGGGCCGAGCTCCAGGCGAGTATCATTAACTGTGACCCGGTGACTTTTTGTGTCCAGCACCAGACCGGAAAATTGCAAATTCTGGCCTTCGTCACTGTTATCCGGTTGGCAACGGCGTAAAACCGCCTTGATCCGCGCCATCAATTCCGGCGGTGAGAAAGGTTTATTCACGTAATCATCGGCACCGACAGCAAGGCCTTTTACCATATCCTCACTTTCGCCTTTGGCCGTCAGCATGATGACAGGAATGTTCGCTAGAAATTCATTCGCCCGCAGGCGACGGATAAATTCAATGCCATCGATTCCCGGCAGCATCCAATCCAACAGAATCATGTCAGGCTGTTGCGTTTTCAGAAAATCCAGTCCGGCCTCGCCGTCACCCGTACTGTCACACGAATATCCAGCCTGCTTTAAGGTAAAGGAAAGCATATCCCGGATTGCGACATCGTCTTCCACGACCAACACATGTGTAGCCATATCAATTTATCCCTGTCTCTGAAATTTCATGCGCCAATGCTACAAGGCGATTATTACAGTTTGATAACAATGTCTGAATTGTCTTAAATCGCTTACTTGTCAGCGAATGTAAGTAGATACTCACACTAACTCTAAAACAGTCACATCTCAGAAATATGACAAAACGTCACAATTCGGTTTAGCTCATGATGCCTTTGATCATGTAAAACAAACAGGCCGATAAAACAGCTGCCGCAGGCACAGTGATCAACCAGGCAGTAATGATTTTTTTGACCATATCCCGTTTCACATAGAGATTCTTTTTCTCTTTTTTCAGTGTTTTCTTAGCTTTTTTCAGTGTACCTTTTTCTGCATCGATGGTTTGATAGAGATCGGTAATACGCTGGTAATCTTCGACCGATTTGTGTTTCTTATCCATTAAGGTATTCAGTTCGCTGCGTAACGCACTCAACAACCGTTTTTCTTCCTGGATTTCTTGTTGCTCCTGCGAAATCTCATCTTTCATCTGACTCGAGTGATCCATCCATTCACGCAGGAATCCGACCCCGAATACGCCACCAATCGCAATATGAGTTGAACTCACTGGCAAGCCTAATTGGCTGGCAATAATGACCGTAATGGCTGCCGCCATCGCAACCGAAAAAGCGCGCATTTGATCCAGCTCGGTAATTTCACCACCCACCGTGCGAATAAGTCGAGGCCCATACAAGGCAAGCCCCAAAGCGATACCAAATGCACCGACCGCCATTACCCATAACGGAATGCCTGCTTTAGCGTTAATACCGCCAGTCATGACCGCATCATGAATCGCTGCCAATGGCCCGATTGCGTTAGCAACGTCATTTGCACCATGCGCAAAGCTCAGCAACGCGGCCGCAAAAATTAACGGTACGGTGAATAAAACATTGACGCTGTCACGATCGTTTTTCAAGGTTGGTAAACGTTTTTTCAAGGACTGTTTCAACATCACGAATACCGACACCGCGACCACCAGGCCGATCAGAGAGGCAGTAATCAAAGTGGGCTTTTTGGTAACCTCAAAACTGAAAAACAGCCATTCATTGAGGAAGGATAGAAACTGTGGCCAAATCTGTTTCAGACCTTTCAACACAAGATAAGTGATAAAGGCCCACGCCATAATAGATACATAAACAGGCACCCATCTAAGCGATGCCGAAATCTTGTCGTCACGGAAAATAATGGTTTTTTTGATCGCAAACAGGAAAGCAGCAGCAATCACACCACCGATGACAGGTGAAATAACCCAAGAGCTGGCGATAGCAGCCATTGTGCCCCAGTCAACAATGCTGAACCCTGCGGCTGCAATCCCGGCACCCATCACACCACCGACAATAGAGTGTGTCGTCGACACAGGTGCCCTTGCGAAGGTAGCCAAATTCAGCCATAAAGCAGCCGCAAGCAGAGCCGCCATCATCGCCCAGATAAAGCTGTCACTATCCTGACCGAAGCCATTGATATCGATAATGCCTTTTTTGATAGTGGAAACAACGTCACCACCGGCGATAATCGCACCGCTCGCCTCAAATATCATCGCGATGACAATGGCACCACCCATAGTCAAGGCTTTTGAGCCCACCGCGGGACCGACATTATTCGCTACATCATTAGCACCGATATTCATGGCCATATAGGCACCGAAAACCGTGGCTATTGCCAGAAACAGGTTATTCGTTACACCACCGCTGGTAGCGAAGCTGTAACCCAGTACCGCCACCAGAAAGAAAAGGGCCATGCCTATTCTTGCTAGTTCAGCATGACTCTTTTTATAAGCTTGCTTTTCGAGTTGATGAATATCTTTTATTTCCACGATAATCCCATTCTTGTATTACCAAAATGCCGCAATTATTACAGCATTGTGACAGCAGGCATAACCCCTTCACAGACACGTGTAACTATCGACTGTTAAGATTGTCTAGTAGAGACCGCAAATACGAGCCTTTGGGAACTGATGAAAAAATTTTTATTTTTTATATTACTGCTCACTATTTTCAATGCACATGCGCGCACTGGAATATTTGATGGATTAGGAATAGAGAAAGCCTCTGAGGTTCCACCTTTAGTGGAGGAGGCGTTTCAATTTGATGCCAGCATTGAAAATGCAACGACCATTCTGGCTCAATGGCGCGTCATGGAGGGAAATTACCTTTATCGCGATAAACTCCGTTTCGAAATTTTCGACAATAATCAAGTCAAGCTTGCCGACGTCACATTACCTGAGGGTGAAAACAAAAACGACGAGATTTTCGGTCTCGTTGAGGTCTATCATTACGATGTTACTATCCCGTTAACGCTACGTCGTCCCGCTTCAGCGCAGGATCTCACCATTAAAGCTTTTTTCCAGGGTTGCTCAGAAACCTTTGGCATTTGTTATCCTCCGAGCGTGCAGCAGGCTTCATTGAGCCTCCCTGTTGCTGAGGCAAACGTCACGGATCGCAAAAACACCTCTCAATTTCAACAGTCACTAGCCCCCCAAGCTCCCGTTGCAGAGCAGGATCGTATTGCACAAAGATTGGCGGAAGATTCACTTTTACAGATATTTGTCGGCTTTTTAGGGCTGGGCTTACTGCTGGCATTTACACCCTGCGTGTTTCCCATGATTCCGATTTTGTCGAGCATCATAGTTGGTGAAGGGGAAAACATTACTACCCGACGCGCATTCATCCTCTCATTAGTGTATGTGTTAGCGATGTCTGTGACCTACACGGCTGCCGGCATATTAACCGGTCTGTTAGGTGAGAATTTACAAGCCATGTTTCAGAACCCTTGGGTCATTGTCAGTTTTAGCAGCCTGTTTGTTGTACTTTCTTTATCCATGTTCGGTCTCTATGAATTGCAATTGCCTCACGGTCTGCAACATCGCTTACATCTGATTACACATAAGCAGCAAAGCGGCAGTCTTATCGGTGTTGCGATTATGGGACTGTTATCAGGCCTCATTGTGGGACCCTGTCTCGCCCCCCCCTTGGCAGGAGCCTTAATTTTTCTGGGCCAGCATGCTGATCCATTCCTCGGGGGCATGGCACTGTTCGCATTGAGTATTGGTATGGGCATTCCCCTACTCATTATCGGCACCTCAGCCGGTAAATTGCTGCCCAAGGCGGGTGGCTGGATGAATGCCATCAAAGCTATTTTCGGCGTACTTTTACTGGGGCTCGCGATTTGGATGCTGGAACGGATACTGCCGGGCTGGCTGATTCTGCTTTTATGGGGCAGCCTGTTAATTGTCTCCTCCACCTACATGGGCGCACTCAATAGCCTCGACATTGATGCGAGTGGAATAGATAAACTACTCAAGGGCCTAGGCCTTATCCTGATGCTCTACGGCGCGCTTCTAATAGTGGGGGGCGCCAGTGGTAGCCACAATATCTGGCAACCATTGCAGACATTGAATAGCAATAATACGCAAAGTCAACAAACGGTTACCGGACTGGAATTC
Organism: Methylophaga sp.; assembly: GCF_965655755.1. Classification (GTDB taxonomy): domain Bacteria; phylum Pseudomonadota; class Gammaproteobacteria; order Nitrosococcales; family Methylophagaceae; genus Methylophaga. Next base: position 40,410 of record NZ_CBFHHW010000013.1, read on the forward strand.
ACTCGTATCGATAATCTGCAGCAGCTGGAAAGCCAACTCAGTATGAGCTCGCAACCGGTCATGCTGGATTTTTACGCTGACTGGTGCACTGACTGTAAAACAATGGAGCAGACTACCTTCCGCAATCCCGAGGTGGTCGCAGCGATGAAACATTACACCTTATTGAAGCTGGACATGACTGATAACACTGATGCTCATCAGGAAATGTTAAAAGCGCTAAAGGTATTCGGCCCCCCAACGATGTTGTTTTATAACAATCAGGGTGAAGAACTTCGTCAGCAGCGTTTAGTAGGTCACATCAACCCAGAGCAGATGCTCCAGCACCTGAGTCAGATAAATTAATCGGTAACAGCCAAAAAATTCACAAAAGCGGCAATTTCGACGAAAATAGCGACAAAACTCAGCTTTTTATTCCTGTTAACTGGACATTAGCCATCTGCTGGTGCACAATTCCGCTAATTGTTTTTGACCTGAGTCCAAGGATCGAAATGGCGAACATCTTAGTGCTGAATGGCCCCAACTTAAATCTGTTAGGGACCCGTGAACCAGAGCATTACGGTGCGGATACGCTGGCTGATATAAAAGAAAGATTGGCAGGCATAGCCTCGGCTGCAGATATGCAATTAGTTTTCTTTCAGAGCAATGCAGAGCATGAGCTGATTGAACAAATTCATCTTGCCCGTGCCAATGTCGATTTCATCATCATTAACCCGGCGGCATTTACTCATACCAGCATTGCACTGCGTGATGCGCTATCCGCTATTGAGATTCCATTCATCGAAGTGCATTTATCCAATGTGCACGCGAGAGAGACATTCCGTCAGCATTCATTTTTGTCTGATATCGCGCAAGGCGTGATAAGCGGACTCGGCTCGCAAGGCTACGATCTGGCACTACAGGCTGCCATCAAACAAATTAACTCATAACTAATAAACTGAAGGTTATCGCATGGATATTCGTAAAATCAAAAAACTCATCGATCTTATTCAGGAGTCGGATATTGCCGAAATTGAAATTTCTGAAGGTGAAGAGTCAGTCCGTATCAGCCGAAATGGTACTGCTGCTCCTGTGAGCTACGCGCCTCCTGCACCAATTCAACCGGCTGCTCCAGCAGCACCCGCCTCTCATGCGTCTACAGAAACACCAGCAGCTGATAACTCGACTAATGTAGCAAATGCAGTGCTTTCACCAATGGTCGGCACTTTCTACCGTTCTTCTTCACCCGAATCTGCACCGTTTGCTGAAGTCGGCCAGAAAGTCTCCGCGGGTGATGTGATTTGCATTATCGAGGCGATGAAAATGTTCAACCAGATTGAAGCGGATCGCAGTGGTACTGTCAAAGCGATTCTGGTCGAAAATGGCCACCCGGTTGAATTCGATGAGCCATTAATCGTTATTGAATAACGGTTATTGTCTCGTTGTTAACGAATTTTGCTCATCCTGAACTGTGGATTTGAACACCAATATGATCGATAAAATTGTTATTGCCAACCGGGGTGAAATCGCCCTGCGTATCCTGCGAGCTTGTTGGGAGCTTGGAATTAAAACTGTTGCGGTTCACTCCAGCGTGGATCGTGATCTAAAACATGTGCTGTTAGCTGATGAAAGTGTCTGCATTGGCCCGGCACCATCCAATGAAAGTTACCTGAACGTCCCAGCCATTATCAGCGCGGCTGAAATCACCGACGCTACGGCGATTCATCCGGGCTATGGTTTTCTATCAGAAAACGCTGACTTTGCTGAACGTGTTGAAGAAAGCGGCTTTATCTTTATCGGACCACGCGCCGAAACCATCCGCATCATGGGTGACAAGGTTGCCGCCATCAAGTCGATGAAAGAGGCCGGCGTGCCATGTGTGCCTGGTTCCGATGGTCCGCTTGGTAACGACGACAGTACCAATCTGCGCTTGGCGCGTGAAATTGGTTATCCCATTATCATCAAAGCCGCTGGCGGTGGCGGTGGTCGTGGTATGCGTGAAGTGCATAGCGAAGCCCACCTGCTTAATGCGATTGCGTTGACTAAAAGTGAAGCACGCGCTGCGTTTGGTAACGATATGGTTTACATGGAAAAATTCCTGGAAAACCCACGCCATATCGAATTTCAAGTGTTAGCCGATCAGCACGGTAATGCGATTCATCTGGGTGAACGTGACTGTTCAATGCAACGTCGTCACCAGAAAGTTGTTGAAGAAGCGCCGGCTCCAGGTATCACCCCGGAAATGCGTGCTCGCATGGGTAAAATCTGTGCTGATGCCTGTGTCCGTATCGGTTATCGCGGTGCGGGTACCTTTGAGTTTTTGTATCAGGATGGTGAATTCTACTTTATCGAAATGAATACCCGTATTCAGGTCGAGCATCCGGTGACGGAGCGTGTCACTGACATCGACCTGGTTGCGGAACAAATCCGAATTGCAGCCGGTGAAAAACTGTCTATAACGCAGGATGATGTGAAGATCAGTGGTCATGCGATTGAATGTCGTATTAACGCTGAAGACTCGCGTACCTTCATGCCAAGTCCAGGGCTAATCACACACTACCATGCACCGGGTGGTGCAGGTATCCGCATGGATTCACATATTTACAGTGGCTACAAAGTGCCGCCTAACTACGATTCTCTCGTGGGTAAGTTAATCGCCTACGGTAAAGATCGTGATTCAGCGATTGCCCGCATGCAGACGGCATTGAAAGAAATTGCCATTGAAGGCATTAAAACCAATGTTGAACTGCAGCGTGACATCATGGCTGATACTCATTTCCAGACTGGTGGCACAAACATCCACTATCTTGAGAAGAAGTTAGGTCTGTAAGCTGCCATGGCCTGGATACAATTTGTCTGTAACACTTCGCAGGAGAAGGCTGAAGCTCTGTCTGAAGCCTTGTCAGAATGTGGTGCCGCAGCTGTTACCTTTGAAGATGATGCGGATCAGCCGATTTACGAACCCGAGCCCGGTGAAACGCCACTATGGACAGCAACTCGGCTGACGGCTCTGTTCGATGCTGAGACCAGCAGCGAGGAAGTCACCAACCTGTTGACGACTATGGTTGATGATGTGCCAAGATTTAAAGTCGAAGCGGTTGAAGATAAAGACTGGGAACGTGAATGGATGGCAAATTTCCATCCGATTCAGTTTGGTGAGCGTTTGTGGATCTGTCCCAGTTGGCATCAGCCTCCAGCGCCCGATGCCGTCAACATTCTGTTGGATCCCGGTTTAGCTTTTGGCACCGGCACTCATGCCACCACAGCGTTGTGTCTGAATTGGCTGGACACAGCCGATCTCAAAGGCAAATATGTAATTGATTATGGGTGTGGCAGTGGCATTCTCGCCATTGCCGCCGCATTACTCGGCGCTGAAAAAGTCATTGCTGTGGATACCGACCCGCAGGCGCTGGAAGCAACACGTGCTAATGCTGAACGAAATGGTGTAACGATCGAGGCCTTCTTGCCGGGCGAGTGCCCTGAACAACCTTGCGATTTATTACTGGCTAATATTCTTGCAGGTCCATTACAAACTTTGGCACCACGATTTGCGAACCTGTGTAAACCCACTGCAGAAATTGTTTTATCTGGCATTTTGCAGACACAGGCAGACGATGTCATGGACAGCTATAAAGCCTGGTTTGCTATGCAGCCTGCGACGCAAAAAGAAGACTGGATTCGCCTCACGGGAAGTCGTGATGTCAAATAAAGCACTGCAGATCGGCCCCTATACCTTGCCTAATCAATTATTCCTGGCGCCGATGGCTGGTGTGACCGATCGACCATTTCGACAGTTATGCAGACGTCTGGGTGCCGGCATGGCAGTGTCTGAAATGATCACAGCGAATAAAGCACTCTGGGCCAGTAAAAAATCACTTCTTCGAGCTAATCACGAGGGCGAGCCGGAACCACGCAGTGTTCAGATCGCTGGCGCAGATCCCGAAATGATGGCCGAAGCAGCCAGACACAATGTGGATCAAGGCGCCCATATCATTGATATCAATATGGGCTGTCCCGCTAAGAAAGTCTGCAATGTGATGGCCGGTTCCGCTTTATTGCAGCATGAAACCCTGGTCGCAGATATTCTTGAATCTGTCGTCAATGCGGTTAATGTACCGGTCACATTGAAAATCCGGACCGGCTGGGATCGTGATAACCGTAATGGCGTAAGAATTGCCCGCATTGCCGAAGAGGCCGGTATTCAGGCTTTATCCGTGCATGGTCGAACCCGGGCCGATGCGTATAAAGGCGATGCAGAATATGACACCATTGCTGAAATAAAGTCACGCATAACCATTCCTCTGATCGCTAATGGTGATATTGATTCGCCCGAAAAAGCGCTTGAAGTATTGAATAAAACCGGTGCCGATGGACTGATGATAGGTCGTGCGGCGCAGGGTAACCCATGGATATTCAGACAGATATTGCATTATCTGGAAAAGGGTCAATTATTAGCCACACCAGATGTCACTGAAATTCGTAAAGTCTTGATTGAACACCTAGAAAACCTGTACGATTTTTATGGAGACTATACGGGTGTGCGGATGGCGAGAAAGCATATTGCGTGGTACAGCAAGGGTTTACGTAATGGAAACGCTTTCCGCCAAGAGATGAATCAACTGGAACAACCCCAGCAACAATTGCGCTACACCCGCGATTTTTTTGAACAACTACAAGAAAGACAGGGATCGCAAGCCGCATGACAAAACCGTTAGCCAAAGATGAATCAACTTGCGCTGAACTCGGTGTCGCGGCTGAAACCTCAACAGCCCCTCTCAGCGAATGTGTTAGCAATGCGCTTTCCGACTATTTCCAACAACTCGAAGGTCACCCCGCAGCCAATCTCTATGACATGCTGATGACCGAAGTCGAAGTCCCATTGCTCAAAGCCACTTTAGTGCATACCTCTGGCAACCAGAGCCGTGCAGCTGAAATTTTAGGGATTAATCGCGGCACATTACGAAAAAAACTCAAGCAATACGGTTTGTAACCCAATTTTCTTTACCCTGGAACACCATTTACATGAACACGATTAAACGAGCTCTTCTGAGCGTCTCAGACAAGACCGGTGTGCTTGAATTAGCACAAGAACTGAACCGTCTTGGTGTTGAATTATTGTCTACAGGCGGCACCGCCAAACTACTGAGTGAAGCCGGTTTGCCCGTCAAAGAAGTATCACAGCACACGGGCTTTCCTGAAATGATGGCAGGCCGCATCAAAACCTTGCATCCAAAAATTCATGGCGGTCTGCTGGGTCGTCGCGGCACCGATGATGCCATCATGACTGAGCATGATATCGCTCCCATCGATCTGGTAGTGGTTAACCTTTACCCGTTTGAAGCCACCATTGCGCGTGATGATTGCACGCTTCCAATGGCGATTGAGAACATTGATATCGGTGGCCCCACAATGTTACGTGCGGCGGCCAAAAATCATGCTGATGTAACCGTGTTAATTGATCCCGTTGATTATCAGAATGTCATCGATCAAATTGCTGCTAATGGTGGCGTTGATGACGCGACCCGTTTTGATCTGGCCGTTAAAACCTTTGAACACACAGCCCATTATGACGGTGCGATTGCCAACTATCTGGGTAAACTGACTGACAACGACGAAGAAATGTTATTTCCTCGTACCTTTAATAACCAGTTCCATAAAAAACAAGACATGCGTTATGGCGAGAACCCGCATCAGAACGCGGCTTTCTATAGCGAAGCGGAGCCAACAAGCGGCACTATTTCAGCGTCACAACAACTGCAAGGCAAAGCGCTTTCTTACAACAATATCGCCGATACTGATGCGGCCTTGGAATGCGTCAAAGCATTTCCGGAATCACCCGCCTGCGTTATCGTCAAACACGCGAACCCGTGCGGTGTCGCAACCGCGGATAACCTGCTGACGGCCTATGACATGGCATTCCAGACAGATCCGACCTCGGCATTTGGCGGCATTATCGCCTTCAACCGCCCTTTGGATGGCGATACCGCCAAAGCCATCATTGAGCGTCAGTTTGTAGAAGTCATTATTGCACCGACTATCTCTGAAGAAGCAAAAGCGATCGTTGCCCAAAAAGCCAACGTACGGTTACTGGCTTGTGGTGACTTTGTGACGGATGGGGATGCCGGATTGGATTTCAAACGCGTCAACGGTGGTCTGCTGGTTCAGGATCGAGATGACGCGGTCGTTCAGGCAGATGAGTTAAAAGTCGTTACCGACACAGCGCCGAGTGAAGAGCAAATGCAGGATCTGCTATTTGCCTGGCGGGTAGCGAAGTTCGTAAAATCCAACGCGATTGTCTATGCCAAAGGCCAACAAACTGTTGGGATTGGCGCTGGTCAGATGAGTCGTGTTGTCAGTAGTCGCATCGCTGGCATCAAAGCCGAAGATGCCGGTCTGGTTGTTCCGGGCGCGGTGATGGCATCTGATGCTTTCTTCCCTTTCCGTGATGGCCTTGATGCCGCTGCAGAAGCCGGCATTAAAGCGGTTATACAGCCCGGTGGTTCAATGCGTGATGACGAAGTCATTGCTGCGGCGAATGAACACGGTATTGCTATGGTGTTCACGGGTATGCGTCACTTCAGACACTAATGTGAGAAACTGACAATGGATCGCGTTCAGGCTCTTCGCTTTTTTCAGGCGCATAACCATGAGCGGATCCGTCGTCTTATTGAAATATCTTCTCCCCGGCATGGGCTGATTTATCAGATTTTGCCTCTTCTATTTCATATCAATTCCAAGGTTATGCCGGGTTATATCAGCGATGATACCCCGGCTGGCCTGATTGATTATCGTCCTGATAAAACCACAGTTGATAAAGCACAGGAACTGGAAATAAACTTCAAATATCGTCGTCGCGCGCTTCGTCGATACCCCCTCCGTGGTCTCTATCTCATTAACCCTCAGGGTTTACTGCACGACACTGACTCGCCTTTATTACAGCTTTGGGTTTTACACAGTGACAAGCTCAAGGAAGACCAACGTTTGCTGTTGCTACAGAAACTCAAGATGATCTGTAACTGGATGAAAACGTCAGGTTTACGCATTACCTATAAATTGCTTGCCGAGGCCGATTTAGCAGCCAATAAGCTACAAGGTTGGGAATCCGATCTGCTTTACCGGAGTGGCATGGTGTTGGGCGGGAGTGTGCCCTATTGGTGGCTAACTTCACCCGATGACGATAAGAATTATCCTCAAGCGGTAGCGCAATTGCGATCACAACGCATGCTGAACCAAGTCAGTTTTACTGATTTCGGTGAACCAGCAAAATGTGATGCTGCAATGCTATTTCAGAATGCCTGTCAGGCTGTTAGCACCAGTCTGCATCATGCCGTGGACGGCTTGGAATTACGTTACTTACTGTCCACGCTACCGCAAACGCAATCCGCCCCCTTATCGACCTTATTCAAACAGCAGCTTTATCAACAACAATCCTTGTTTCTGACGGAAGATATCAGCCACCTGAAATTACTGGATATCGAACAACACGCTCATGATGAGCATGCTCGTGAAGCCTTGTACCTGGCCAGCAGCGAGCAATTGTCTAAGCCCGTCAGGCTGGCACGATATCCTTGGCGACGAGACTTTATAAGCACATTAGTTAAACGCTGGGGCTGGTCTGATGACAAGCTGGAAGCATTAGATCAGCGCGATTATGCGGCCAATAAAAATCGTTTTGAGCGGATTGGCGAGAGCTGTAAATCGGTTCTGGAGCTGCTTGTTGCTTACAATCATAACCACGGTCTCAGTGGCGACCATCAGCTTGCAGAATTACGGAAGCTCTATCAAAAACGGTTTAAACCTGCCGCCGATATTATTGATTGCTTACCCAGAAACCTACGACCAGCCATTAACAGTGAACGTTTATTTTTACAACGATTCGCCAATCATTCCGACTGGTTATTAAGTTATGCACCTATAGAGAGAGCATCACAAAACGCCCTCTTTCGCCATGACAATCTGGTGCATATTCTGGCCTGGGCCATTAATAATCATATTCTGAGTCGCAGTAACTGGCTGAGCGTAACCGATCATCATCAAAAAGTGACTACCAACACCGTGGTAGGTCTTTGTCAGCAACTTTTTCGCAGCACATTAGCTGATAGCGACTTAATGACGGATACCGCCAAGTTAATAACACCTGAATCACTCCAGCAAATCATTTTAGTCAGTAATCTGGAACGTCACCCTAACGATAAGTTAACCCAACAGGGATTGCAGTTATCCAGTAAACAGAATGATCCACTTAATTACACATCGTTTAAAAACAGCTTAGTGGTATCGGTTGATGGCTTATTGCTGTCAAGTCACGGTCAATGGCACAGCTTTTCATTTGACGATAACAATGCGCCCCTGGAGCTCCTCGTGTATCTGCTTAACTGGCAGCCTGAAGCCATTGCTGAGGAACAAATCAGCGGCTGGTGCCCTACTCCAATCTTTGGGCAAACCATCAGCAACCGGATGATGCATTTAACGGCGCAGGCCTGCCGACATTACCAGCAATTTCCTGAAAGTGGCCGTCTGTTGATTAATTTCGCAGGCAGACCCTACAGTCTGCAGTGGCATGAACAAGCAGAATACATTCGCCGTCCTTCATCTCATGATGTATGGCAGGCACTGGCGGATAATCGTAAGACTTTCACCGCCAATGCGCTGGATAGTTATCAGGATTTAGACGGGTTACTCAATTATCTTCTGCAAAAACAGTCCAATAACTGCATCACTGTTTTTATCTATCTGGAACAAAACACCATTATTTGTTACCTACTTGATGAACTGGGTAATCTAATCCGACAACAGTTTCAGCACCTTACTGAATCAACCTTGATTGCCCATCTGCATAAATTTTTGTCTGACATTAAAACGAGTAATGAAGTCGCGCAGCTTCGCTTTTACCGTCTCAGCCGCGAACAGCAAGCCTGGCAGCTGACAGCCATAGCCGCTCCTAAACAAACACTGGGATACTTACCTATCACTGTCACTATGGCGACCCCGGCTCTGGATGCCGAGTGCAACGTTGTGTGTGGAAAAAAACATTTCATCGGCAGAGCCGATGATCCTGCTTTCTTTGGGCAAATCCATTCACTGGTTTTAAGTCTGCGTAAACAGAATCAACGTTATCCCGTTTATCTCAATAAACTTACATTTGCTGATGTCAGCGCTCAACCCACCGCTGTTTATATGCAACAAAAGTATCGCTTAGAGCAGTTGTTTAATCCCGACTAAGTTAATTCGAACTTTCGCTTTGGCTGCCGCTCTTTTATCATGTCTGTTTTAACCAAACGATAGAGCACAGCATGATTAAAGTCGGAATCGTTGGCGGAACCGGATATACCGGTGTCGAATTACTCAGGTTGCTCGCCAACCATCCTCAGGTCTCCATAGAGGTCATCACCTCACGCAGTGAGGCAGGCATGGCTGTGAGCGAGCTGTTTCCCAATTTGCGTGGTCATGTTGATCTTAATTTCAGCGAACCCGATCCTGACGTTCTGGCTGCATGCGATGTCGTATTTTTTGCCACACCACACACCGTCGCCATGGCACTGGTTCCTGAACTCATTAAACGTGGCACCCGTGTTATCGATTTATCTGCTGACTTCAGACTGAAAGATGTCGATGTCTGGGAGAAGTGGTATAACACCCCACATACCTGCCCGGAGTTATTCGGCCAGGCCCTATATGGATTGCCTGAGATTAATCGCGAACAAATCAAATCCGCACAACTGCTTGCTGTGCCGGGTTGCTACCCAACGGCTTGTGAACTGGGTTTTTTACCTTTACTTGAGGCGGGACTGATTGATCCGAAGCACCTGATAGCCGATGTAAAAACCGGTGTCAGTGGTGCTGGACGTAAAGCCAATATTCCAATGTTAATGGCCGAAATTAGTGGCAGCTTCAAAGCCTATGGCGTCAGTGGTCACCGTCACTTACCTGAAATTCGTGAAGTACTGTCGCAGTATTCTGGGCAAGAAGTCGACTTGACCTTCATTCCGCATCTGGCACCGATGGTACGAGGGATTCATGCCACGCTGTATGGCAGATTAAACGAAGACGTTGATCTTCAAGCGCTATTTGAAGCGCGTTATCAGAACGAGTCATTTGTTGATGTTATGCCGGCTGGCTCTATGCCTGAGACTCGGAGTGTTCAAGGCGCTAATGTGTGCCGTCTTGCCGTGCATCAGCCGCAGGGAAGCGATACCGTTGTGGTTCTGTCAGTGATTGATAATCTGGTCAGAGGCGCCTCGGGTCAGGCTATTCAGAATATGAACATTATGTTCGGTTTTGAGGAAACCACAGGAATCAATCTTATAGCGACAATGCCCTGATGCTGGATAGACCTTACGTCATTCACTACCGCAGGCCTTATCGTTGCCTGCTAATTGTATTACTGGCATTCGCCCTGGCGGGAGGCGGAACCTGGTATTGGAGTCAACAGTGGCGTTTACAGCAGATCGAGAAATTAACCGCCCTGCAATCTCAACACAAACAGCTTTTAACTGAAAACCAGCGTCTGACAGAGCGTAATCAAAGTCTGATGATGGAACTGGAAGGCAATAATCAGCTGCAAGCTATGCGACAAGCCACCGACTCACAACTGGAATCAGAGCTTGAAACGCTGCAGGAAAAACTGATTCAACTCAATAAAGAATTATCGTTTTACCAGAATATTACACAAGGCACCGTCAGCAGCGAACTACAGATCCGTGAATTACATCTTCGATCGAACGATGAAAATCAGACATTATTTCAATACCGTATCGTTTTGACCCAAGGTAAAAAAATAACCAAAGCCCTCCGCGGTAAAGTTGTACTGAAATTGACTTATAGTACTGGCGAAGAAACACAATCCAGACTCCTTAACGAACATGCGCTCAACATCAGGCATGTGCAAGTGCTTGAAGGCACGGTTACACTAACAGAGAATGAAGTTCCCGTTAGTTTGCAGGTTGCACTGACACAAGGGGAAAAAACGCTGACAGAGCGAACATTTGAATGGGATGCTACTCTGAGCCCATAGCACGAGGTAAAGCATGTTTAAAAAAAATAAACCTAAGAAAACGAAGTCGACTAACCGTATTGATACACTGATTGGTCGCCACACACACATTAAGGGTGATGTGAGCTTCAGTGGCGGGATTAGAATCGACGGCACCATTACCGGTAATATTTCATCTACCTCAGAGCAATCATCACTGCTGACACTAAGTGATCATGGCCGTATTGAGGGGGAAGTTCGTGTCCCTAACCTGGTCATTAATGGTGAGATAAACGGTAATGTTTATGCTTCACAGCATGTTGAGTTAGCGCCAAAAGCACGCATCAACGGTAACCTGTATTACCGCATGTTGGAGATGGCAATGGGCTCTGAAGTGAATGGTCACTTAATCCGTGCACAAGACGAAGACGAGGATATACTGCACGTTGAGCATGAAATATTCGATGAAGAACACAAGTATCACTTGGAACAGAAAGCATAATTCTTGACTATTTTAGTCAGAATTGGATAATAAATGAACAATCATTAATGTTTTTGGAGTAGTCATATGACCAGTGAAATGCCCAGTCCTGTTATTTTTACCGAGGCCGCGGCAGCTAAAGTCAGCGATTTGATCGCTGAAGAAGGCAACGACGCACTGAAACTGCGTGTCTTTATTACCGGCGGCGGCTGTTCCGGTTTCCAATACGGTTTCACTTTTGAAGAAGAAATGAGTGAAGACGATACAGAGGTTGAAAAAAGCGGCGTCAGCCTGCTGATAGATCCGGCAAGCTACCAATACTTGGTCGGCGCTGAAATTGATTTCACAGATGGTATTGAAGGGTCACAATTCGTGATTCGCAATCCAAACGCAACAACAACCTGTGGCTGTGGTTCTTCATTCTCGGCTTAAGTATTTAACACTAACCTCATTGAAAACCGGTGTCCTTTTGGTCGCCGGTTTTTTTATGTCCAAAATTGTGCCTGACTGACTGCTTGGTTATGCTTGAAGCACGATCATAAGGAGTAAGGTATGTTTTCAAAATGGCAATGGATATTCCGGCAATTAACCCGCACTTTATGGTTTAGGGCCTCTCTGTTTGCCTTACTCGCTATTGTGACTGCCCTGATAGCTATCCCGGTTGATCGTTTTATGACTGATCCTCTGCCTTTTAGCATTGGCTCGGAGTCAGTCGGAGCGCTACTTAATATTCTCGCCTCGAGCATGTTAGCCGTCACCACCTTTTCCCTCAGCGTTATGGTGTCAGCTTACACAGCGGCAAGTTCAGCCGCGACTCCCCGTGCCACGCAACTCGTCAGACAGGATAGTACCACCCAGAACGTGCTCGCCACCTTTATTGGCTCATTTCTATTCAGCCTGGTCGGAATTATCGCTTTGAGTACCGACGTGTACAGTGATAATGGTCGCCTTATTCTTTTTGCTGTGACCATTGCTGTCGTTATTATTATCGTAGTCACGATGTTGCATTGGATTGAACACCTTTCGCTACTCGGTCGTCTGGGTGAAACCACTAATCGGGTTGAAGAAGCCGCCTCAAAAGCTGTTCAGCAACGGATTGAGCACCCTTGTCTCGGCGCAAAACGACTGGATACAGAAAACCTTCCCGCCTATGTTGATAATGCCGTTTTCAGCCATGAAACGGGCTATGTCAAACACATTGATGTCGGTAGATTAAACCGGTGTGCCGAGTATTACGAGACAGAGATTGCCGTATTATCTGAACCCGGTCAGTTTATTCATCCCGCTCAGGCACTGGCATGTTTTGATGGCAAACTCGACAAAGAAATTGAGGCA
>NZ_CBFHHW010000013.1:53271-58230 GCF_965655755.1 Methylophaga sp.
TGCTATCCGGGCAGCATTTACCCTGGGTAATGAACGCTCATTTGATCAGGATCCGCGCTTTGGCTTATCCGTGATGTCAGAAATTGCTTCACGAGCCTTATCACCCGGTGTCAATGACCCAGGCACGGCTATTGATATTATTAGCCGGGCCGTCAGAATTATTTCACCATGGCGGAAGCATCTGAGCATTAGCGATGATGATGAAAAGATTATCTATCCCTGTGTACGTATTGCTGAAATTCATCTCGACGATATGTTTGATGATCTCTTCTTGCCTATCGGACGCGATGGCGCCGGTATGATCGAAATACAGATGAGATTGCAACAGTCGCTTCTGGCTCTGAAACAAATATGTAGCGACTGCTTTTCAGAGCAGGTCCACAGACACTCTGACATGGCCTTTCAACGGGCTGAACAGGCGCTAACTTTGCAGATTGATAAAGATCGTCTTCGTCAGTTGGTAGACACGATCAATACACATTAATTTTAAATAAATTGTTTACATGGAAATATAACACGCCTATCATGAATGAACGTTCATTCATTTTATGGTTTATGTTATGGCAAAAATAGCCCCTAAAGATAAAAGACAAACGATCCTCGATGCGACACTGACATTACTGGCAAGCTCTGGATTTCATGGCTTTTCGATGAAACAACTTGCTGCTGAGTCGGGTGTGGCAGTCGGTACCATTTATCTCTACTTCGCCGATCGTGATGCATTGATTGCCGACCTGCACCGCTTGATTGTGGATGACTTTGCCGCCCGTGTATTTAAGGATCTAAATGACAATCTGCCTATCAAGCAACAGTTCCTGACATTGAGTCGGAATACCTGGGATTTTTGCATGGAAAATCGGAATGCTACCTTGAGTAAAGGCCAATTCGATCACCTTCCTCTGGATGTGTTGAAAACGCGCCACAACGATGCCTGGAAAAATAGTCTGAACCCTCTCATTACATTCTATGACAAAGGCAGACAAGCTAATGTACTTAAGCCGTTACCTGACGATGTTCTGGCCAGTTTAATTTTTGAACCTGTGATTCATATTGCGACCCAGACGCAGCTTGGCTTGCTGGACATAAACGAATCTGAATTGAATCAGATTATTGCTGCAACGTGGGACGCCGTTGCTGTCTCAGGTCAGGAATAAGGAGATCGACATGCAACGCCTGCTATCACTACCCCAAATATTTATTTTAAGTGCTGTTTTTGTGTTGTCAGCATGTCAGCAAAATGAGGATGCTGCCGCAACCTCTTCTGCTCCTGATGCACAAAAGGTATCTGTCAATGTGGTCACCCTTGCCCCTCAAAGTATCACCTTAACCCGCACATTGCCTGCCCGCACGGTCGCCTATCGCAAAGCCGAGGTGAGACCTCAGGTAAACGGTATTATCGAAGCACGCTTATTTGAAGAAGGTGCAAAGGTTGAAGCCGGTCAGCAGCTTTACCAGATTGAACCGGCACTCTATAAAGCCACACTTGCCAATGCAGAAGCAGAACTGTCACGAGCAAAAGCGGCATTACAAACCGCCCAATCAAGAGAACAGCGTTATAAAGAGCTGATGAACGACAACGCTATCAGCCGTCAGGACTATGATGATGCCTTAGCAACCTACCTGCAGGCCCAGGCAGAAATTAAAGTACAGCAAGCAGCCGTTTCCTCCGCTAAAACCAATTTAAGTTATACCCGGGTAGACGCACCGATTTCCGGTCGTATTGGTAAATCCAATGTCACAGAAGGGGCATTAGTCACCGCACAGCAAGCGGGTGTCATGACCACCATTCATCAACTGGATCCCATTTTTATTGATATCGCTCAACCCTCAAAAGAGTTGCTGCAATTGCGTAAACAGATGATCAGTCAATCTCGGAATGAAGAGTCGGCACCTAAGGTCAAGCTAACCCTTGAAGATGGCAGTGAATACCCACTTACTGGTGAACTCCAGTTTGCTGAGGTCAATGTGGAACCAACTACCGGTGATGTGGTGTTACGCGCCATCATGCCGAACCCTAATAACTTATTGCTTCCGGGTATGTTTGTACGCGCAGAAATTAACCAAGGTGAACTCGAAAATGTGATTTTAGCACCTCAAAAAGGCGTCACGTTCAACCGTGAAGGTAATGCGTCAGTATTACTCGTCAACGCCAACAATCAGGTTGAGGCGAGACAAATTCAAGTGCAACGTGCCATAGGAGATAGCTGGTTAATTGAGTCTGGCCTGCAAGAGGGGGAGCAGCTAATCACCGCTGGTCTACAAAAGGTAAGTCCCGGCGCGAATGTTCATATTGACCAAAATACACTGCAAACGCCTGGCACAGGAGGTCAATAATGGCCAGATTTTTTATTGATCGGCCGGTATTTGCCTGGGTAATAGCCATCATCATCATGCTGGCCGGCGTGCTGGCAATATTCCAGTTACCTATTTCGCAATACCCGGACGTCGCTCCACCTTCAGTGGAAATTCGTGCTAATTATCCCGGTGCCTCAGCAAAAACAGTCGAGGACTCAGTGGTTCAAATTCTGGAACAGAACCTCACCGGTATCGATAATGTGCTGTATATGTCAGCCACCAGTGATTCAACCGGTGTGGCGCAAGTCACGGTGACTTTCGAAGCGGGCACAGATCCCGATATTGCACAGGTTCAGGTACAGAATAAACTCCAGGGCGCCATGCCTTTATTGCCGCAGGAAGTGCAGGAGCAAGGTATTACCGTCAACAAATCAAGCACCGGTTTTTTGATGGTGCTGGGTTTTGTGTCTTCTGATGGCAAGATGGACAAATACGATATTGCCGATTTTGTCGGTGCCAATATTCAGGATCCTCTCAGTCGGGTGGATGGTGTGGGTCGTATTCAGATCTTCGGTTCGCAATATGCGATGCGGATCTGGCTCAACCCTGAAAGTCTGAATCATTACAAACTCACCACATCCGATGTTGTCACGGCGATTCGTGCTCAAAATGTTCAGGTTGCTGCTGGCGAGCTGGGCGGTGCTCCGGCCATTCCGGGACAGCAGTTCAATGCCAATATTGTGGTGCAAACACGACTCGAAACACCCGAAGAATTTAGCAATATCCTATTACGCGTCAATGAAGACGGTTCACGCATCTTACTCGGCGATGTCGCTCGGGTGGAGCTTGGCGGTGAAAACTATCAGTACGAAACCGAATACAATAAGCAACCTGCAGCAGGTTTAGGGATCACACTGTCATCTGGCGCGAACGCGCTGGAAACGGCGTCGAACGTGCGCGAACGTATCGCAGAACTCGAGCAGTTTTTCCCACAGGGACTGGAAGTAGTATATCCCTACGACACCACGCCTTTCGTTAAATTATCAATCGAAGGTGTGGTCCATACCTTGTTGGAAGCGATTGTGCTGGTCTTTTTTGTGATGTACCTGTTCCTGCAAAACTTCCGTGCCACGCTGATTCCTACCATCGCTGTACCCATTGTATTACTGGGTACTTTTGCCATTTTATATGCTTTTGGTTTCACCATTAACACACTCACCATGTTTGCGATGGTGCTCGCCATCGGTCTGTTGGTTGATGATGCCATCGTCGTGGTTGAAAACGTTGAACGGGTGATGCATGAAGATGGCCTCTCCCCTCGCGAAGCCACACGAAAGTCTATGGATCAAATTACCGGTGCTTTGGTGGGTATCGCACTGGTATTGTCAGCCGTGTTTATACCGATGGCCTTTTTTGGCGGCTCTACAGGCGTCATTTACCGACAATTTTCAATTGCCGTAGTATCGGCCATGGCGTTATCCGTTGTGGTTGCCTTAACGTTGAGTCCCGCCTTGTGTGCCGTTTTATTGAAACCTGCATCAGCAGACCATCATCAGCGTAAAGGTTTTTTTGGCTGGTTTAACCGTGTATTCGATAAAGCCACTCAGCGTTATCAAAACAGTGTGGGCCATATGATTGGTCGCACTGGTCGTTACATGTTGATCTATCTATTAATTGTTGCTGGTTTGGCCGTGATTTTTAACCGTCTTCCAGGTTCATTTTTGCCGGATGAAGATCAGGGTCTAATGTTCAATCAGATGATCTTACCTCCCAATGCATCCAAAGAGCGCTCAATCGAAGTCATGGATAAAATTGAAGACTATTTTCTGGAACAGGAGAAAGATAATGTCGAATCCGTATTCTCCGTGATTGGTTTCAGTTTTAGTGGGCGTGGTCAAAATAACGGCCTGGCGTTTATTAATATGAAAGACTGGAGTGAACGCACAGAACCGGAACAACAAGTGCAACAGGTTGCGGCGCGTGCCAATGGCTTTTTCGCCACATTGAAAAATGCGATGGCGTTTGCAATTGCACCACCTCCAATCCGCGAATTAGGTAACTCCAGCGGTTTTGATCTGCAGTTACAAGATCTGAGTGGTCAGGGCCATGATGCCCTGATGAAAGCGCGTGACCAATTACTGGGGCTAGCTGCTCAAGATTCACGTCTAATGAGCGTCAGACCCAACGGTCAGGATGATACCCCTCAATTCAAGCTCGATGTGGATCACACTAAAGCATCAGCATACGGGGTGTCTCTGTCTGATATCAACAGCACCTTCAGCACCGCCTGGGCGTCCACTTACGTCAATGACTTTATCGACAACAGTCGTATCAAGAAGGTCTACGTACAGGGTGATGCTCCCTTCCGTATGATGCCTGAAGATGTGGCGGAATGGTATGTACGTAACAGCAGTGGCGAGATGGTGTCGATGGCATCATTAACCGAAGGTCGCTGGATTTACGGTTCCCCCAGACTGGAACGCTATAACGGCGTGTCATCCGTTAATATTCAGGGGGAAGGAGCCCCCGGTGTCAGCTCGGGTGATGCAATGTTGGCGATGGAAAGCTTGATTGATACATTACCGGCCGGATTGGGTTATCAATGGACAGGCCTGTCTTTGCAGGAGCGAGAATCCGGTGATCAGGCCCCGCTACTGTATGGTC
>NZ_CBFHHW010000013.1:58329-61424 GCF_965655755.1 Methylophaga sp.
TGTCCATTCTGGTTGTGTTTCTTTGTCTTGCAGCTTTATATGAAAGCTGGTCGGTGCCGTTTTCTGTCATGCTGGTTATACCATTGGGGGTATTAGGTGCCGTACTCTTTGCTCTGGGCCGGGGCTTATCCAATGACGTCTACTTTCAGGTGGGTCTGTTGACTACGATTGGTCTGGCTTCAAAGAATGCCATCCTGATCGTCGAGTTTGCCAAATCACTGTACGAAGAGGGAATGTCATTAGTGGATGCCACCATGGAAGCGGTTCGTATGCGTTTACGCCCCATTATTATGACATCCCTGGCCTTTATGCTCGGTGTGACACCACTCATGCTGGCAACAGGAGCAGGTTCGGGCAGCCAGAATGCAATTGGTACCGGGGTATTTGGTGGTGTATTCACTGCCACGGTTCTAGCTATTTTCTTTATTCCGGTGTTCTTTATTGTTGTATTCAAACTGGCTGACACATTAAGCGGGAAAAACCATAAACAAAACCTGGAGGCCGAATCATGAGTCGGAGCTTGAAAACAGCTTTATCAATTAGCCTCATCACCTTGTTGACCGCCTGCTCAATGATGCCTGATTATCAGCGTCCTGACCCAGCCATTGAAATGGCTGAAGCTTCAGCAGCAGACACGGACCGTATTGCTGATATGGGATGGCGTGACTTTTATCAGGATCCCGCCTTACAGCAATTGATTCGCATCGCATTAGAGAATAATCAGCAGTTGCGAGCTTCATCATTGACCGTTAAGCAATTACAAAAGCAGTACCGGATTCAACGTGCCGCACAAAAACCAACGATCAATGCGCAAGCCTCTGCCACCCGTCAAAGGACGCCAGAAACATTAAGTTTCAGTAATCAAAGTGGCATAACGGAACAATACAGTGTGGGCGTGGGTATATCAGCGTGGGAAATCGATTTTTTTGGACGCATTGACAGTCTTTCAGAATCCGCCCTGCAACAATACTTTGCATCGCAAGCAGCCCGAGACAGTGCGCAGCTAGCCTTAATCGCTCAAGTGGCCGACGCCTGGTTCAGCTGGCAGGCGACACAGGCGCAACACCAGCTAGCGATGAAGACCCGTAAAGTTCGTCAACAAAGTTATGCGCTTATCGAAAAACGCTTCAACTCCGGTCTCGCTTCTGAATTGGATCTGCGTCAGGCAGAAACTGCTGTGCATGAGGCTCGCGTATTGGAAACGCAATACCTGCAACAAGCAAATCAAAACTTCACGAGCCTGCAATTATTAATCGGACAGACTTTGGATAAAACACAGTGGCAGGCCGACTGGCAAGAAATCGGTGCATTAAAAGAGATTCCGGCAGATCTGAATTCTGAGGTTTTGCTTCAGCGTCCGGATGTATTGCAGGCTGAGTACCAGATCAAATCGGCCAATGCCGATATCGGTGCTGCCAGAGCAGCCTTCTTCCCCCGTATCAGCCTGACGACCAGTTTAGGTCTGGCTGGCACCGCTCCAGCTCAACTTAGTGAAAGTGGTAGCCGCCAGTGGGCGATATCTCCCCAATTCACCCTACCGTTACTGGATTGGGGTAGCAATCAGGCGGGTCTTGAGGTGGCCGAGCTGCAGAAAGATATCACCATTGCCAATTATCAGCAGGTGATTCAAGAAGCGTTCAAAGAGGTACGCGATCAAATGGAGGCGCGTTCTACCCTGGATGAACAATATGCTGCCCAAAACGACCTGACAACATCCACAGCCCGAAGTCTGGCGTTGGCTCAACATCGATTTGATGCTGGTGTTGATAGTTATCTGGACGTGCTGGATGCCCAACGCAGTTCGATCAGCAGTAAACTCAACCGAATTGATATACGACTTCAGCGAATACGTAGTCAGCTCACTTTGTACAAATCATTAGGTGGTGGATTGCTTGAAACGGGGAATAACGCCACACATTCGAACTAATTTTGTGTACAGGGAAAACATCATTTAAGCTAAGCTGGAACATCAACAACACAAGGAGAGAAAGATGGGATTAGAAGTCGGTGGTTTATTAGGCCTTATATGGTTGGTCATTGTTATCTGGGCAGTTATTCAGGTTGCCAACAGCCCGGCAGGCGGCGGTGCAAAAGTGCTGTGGATTCTGATACTTTTACTGTTCCCGTTAATCGGCCTAATTATCTGGTTCTTTCTTGGGCCTAAAGGCTGACAATGAAACATAAAAAAAGGGGCTTTTTGCCCCTTTTTTCATTCATCGTTCATCTAAACTAAGCCAGATGTTCACGTAAATAACCAGGCTGACGTTCTGGCGTAAAGATCTCAATCCAGTAACCATCGGGATCCTGAATAAAGGCAATACCTTTCATCTTGCCATCATTCGGCTTTTTCACGAATGGCACACCCATTTTTTCAAACCGCTCACAGGCCGCATCTACATCCGGTACAGCAAAACCTATATGGCCAAAGCCTCGCGGATCACTATTGCCGTTATGGTAACTGACGTCATCGTTGTCTTCATCACCCCAGTTATGAGTTAACTCCAACATCGCCGGTCGAGCAAACGTCTGCTTGATTCGTTCATCATTATCATCAGATATGGCCTTTAGCTCATCAGGTGACAACGCTGCCAGAAAATAGAGCGTGAACTCCATGGCAGGAAAATCAAAGCGCTTAATCAACGTCATTCCCATGACTTCACTGTAGAACTTGAGTGTTCGCTCCGGATCCTTGATACGAAACATGGTTTGGTTAAACACATAGTCATGCGTGACCGGATCATGTGTTTCACTCAATCCTTTGGCTTCATCAAAATGTCTACTCATCATTCCTCCTCCTTAATTTGTAATCGAAACTATTCTAAGCATCCCATACGGTTGATGGTGTGATGCCTTGAATTGTTTTCGTCATTATCAGATTATTTCAGGGCTGATTCTTTAATCGTGCTGGCACTGGAAAAATAACGCTGACTCTCCTCTTTAACGACCTTAGATAGCAATAAAATCCCTATCAAGTTGGGAATCGCCATCAAGCCGTTCATCAGGTCAGAGAAATTCCATACAAAGCTCAACTCCCGTGTTGCCCCCACCATGACCATCGCCACAAACACAACACGGAAAATAATAATCGCGCGTTC
>NZ_CBFHHW010000014.1:0-937 GCF_965655755.1 Methylophaga sp.
TCTTTCCATATAAAGACATGGCATGTTGATCAAGCCACTGACAACCTATTTGTAAGAGTTGGGGGTAGTTATCAACAGTTTGGGCGTGCTGGAGCAAGTCTTTATCAATGCCCAACTGCGTGGCTGAAGGGGAGACATCCTCGGGTAACAAGGTATCGAGAAAGCGAGGCAGTGCGGTTAACGAGTCTGCAGGGATAGTATTTGCTGCAGAAATATTGATATGACTGTTTATCGAAATCAGGCTTGCGCTCTGAATAAGCTGCTGCAGAAATCTTCTTCTGTTTATCGTCATTACGTTTACCCGTCGCCGATATGCCATTTGGCAACGCTATCATGGATAGTGTTTTTTGCTTCAACCTCCAATAGTAAAAAAGCACCACGAAAGCGTAGTGCTTTTTTGACATTGAAGATTCGTTTAGAACATCCATTTACCATAGAGTTGGCCATTATAAGATCGATAATTTGAGGCGGCTTCAGCCCCAATCTCTATGCCTATAGACATCCGTTCCGTTCTGGCCCAGTCAAGACGGCCTGTTAAGCTATAAATATTTTGGTCAACATCCTGCCCGACGCTTTGGAACTGACCACCGCCACCGAGAAATGATGATTCGGTGGTAATACCGTCATCTTGAAACTCATGACGCCAGCTTGCTTGGATCGTCGGCGAGAGTATGCTGCCGTCGTTTAGTTCCTTTCTGAATCCAACTTTGGTTCCGAAAATAGATCTGAATCGGTTGGCGTCATTGGATGATACGTCGAGCGACAAAGCCCCTGCGCCTGATTCAGTATAGCCACGCTGTCTTAGATGATATGCTTCGGCACCGATAAAGGGAGTCACGGTGACTGCTTCTGTAACGGTGATAGGTAAACCTGAAACTAATCGAGCCGCGAACATATCACCATTGAAATCGCCACGAGCAACGCCGGTCAAATGGGT
>NZ_CBFHHW010000014.1:947-54885 GCF_965655755.1 Methylophaga sp.
TATTTCGCTTAGTTTCGTAATTCTGATAGGCATAAGACAACATACCTTCGAAATAAACCCTATCGAGCGATTTGCTGAAATAAGCCGTTAATTGATAGGTATCAATATCGGCCCCATCGCCATTGCGGAAGTCGTTCATATCAACGTCCGTTTTGCCATAAGCAAAAGCCGCCCCGAGGGTTAACTGACTATCTGATGTGAAATCGAGTCCACCCATCACACCGTGGAAGTCAGCGTCAGAACCCGCGAATCCGCCTGCACTGTCACGATCTGCCTTGGCTCCTATGGCTTTCAACCATGCGTGCCGTTCCAGAACGCTGTCATCGCCTGATGACAGGCCGCTGGCTTGGCCATGATGCTGTGTTGATGCTGTTGAAAGCGCTGTGGTCCCACTTCTCACGGAGTCCAGACGAACCTGCACGGTATCAAAACCGGTCGATACGTTGTTTGTGGCAGACTGACCGAGCACTTGACTCTGCTCGGGAGAGATCAACTTCATTGCCAGAGCCTTACTTTCATCGGTCATTGCATCCAGTATGGTAATAACATCCGCCAATTCTCCCGTGGCGGAGCCGCTCAGGGAGTCAAGATGTTGCCCCAGACTTGTTTGATTGCTCTCCGCCGCAGTCTCAAAAACACCTCCACCTAGTTCATCTTCAGAGACCACTTGATCCTGGGTGATTGTATCGGCACCGGTACCGTTGTATCGCGAATCAACGACTTGTATGCGATAGCCTTCAAATCTGAACTGCCCTGCAGTGGCAATAACGGTAAAAGTGGTTGTTGCATTTCCAGTTGTAATATTAGCGGCTACCAACGATGGGTCGGTCACATCAAGACCGTTCGTGCTCTGAGATGCCGTTGTAAAGTCTGACGTCAGCGTGTCGTAAGAAAAGGTCTGGGTCCAGCTATCAATAGAAACTTTAACCGCATCACCGGCGGACCATTCAAGTGCAGCGTCGCCGCTACCTGTTTGATCAAAGTCAATCGACACACTTCCAGAATTGCCGCCCCCCTCATAAGTGAGCTGCGTAATTTCCAGACCGGTTCCTGAAGACAGATTGATTGGTTCATTGGCTGCAGCTTGGGTGAATAGGTGACCAGCATGGACTGGCATTGCAAACCATATTAAAAAAGGTATCGCAAAAAGGCTTAGCAATCGTCTCATGTGTCACTCCCTAGTGATCTTTCTGGATGTCCATTTATGTTTGTAATTAAACTTCCATAGATTAATGGTAATTTAATCCAGATTTTGGTGCTACCCACAAACTTTAAAATAAAGCATGTAATTTAATCTCACCTCCGGCAGTGAAATTCTATTTAACCATAACGTGCATAATGTGAATTTGTCCACACTTATTGTGGTGACATTAACTTAAACACTTCTCATTCACAAAGTCGTAATAGCAAGTAGTATGATCACTCGAGAAGTTATTATTTTCAGAGAGGGATCTAAACCAAAATGAAAAAAACGCATTATCCATTTGTCGCCATCATTTATTTGATGTTCTCATTTAATGTGGCGGCTGATTTTAATGATGGTGTGGAAGCAGCATCACAAGGGGACTTCAGTACGGCACGTAATGAGTGGAAGTCAGCAGCAGAACAAGGCAATGTTGATGCTCAATATAATTTAGGGGCTTTACTGCTCTCAGGTAAGCTCGGAAAAGCTGATATCGGTAATGCGGTCAAATGGTTTGAAAAAGCATCGGACAATGGTCATACCGAAGCTTCGTATGCGTTAGGTATGATCTTTTACAAAGGAAATGAAAACCAGCTGAAACAAGATTTTCCACGATCTTTTACTGCTTTTATGCGCGCGGCTGAGAAAGGTAATGCTGCATCTCAATATAGTGTTGGCACGATGTTGATGCATGGGCAGGGGGTAACGAAAGATCTTTTATCCGCCAAGGAGTGGTTACAAAAAGCGGCTGCAAAAGGGCATCCCCAAGCCCAGTTTAACCTCGGTCTTCTCCATTCAAGCGGCATCAATCCTCATCACGACTTCGCCCTCGCACTTAAATGGTTTAAACGCGCTGCCGATAACGGGGTGAATCAGGCAATGTACCGGGTAGCGAAAATGTATTTTGATGGTAATGGTGTTACACAGAATCCGGAAGAAGCCAAAAAATGGTTTAGCAAAGCTTCCCAGCACAATCATGTTACTGCCATGTTTGATTTAGGATTTATGAACTATGTTGGGATGGGTGAAGAGCCTAACCCTTCAGAGGCCTTGGATTGGTTTCTTCTGGCTGCAAAAGGTTGGGATAGAAATGCGCAATTTTATCTTGGGAAAATGTACATGGCTGGAAATGGGACCGGAAAGGACCTTTCCGAAGCGTATAAATGGTTTGATTTGGCCGCTTCTAGCGGCCATGAAGATGCACATTTGTACCGGTCCGCGTTGGCAGTTAAATTATCTGATCAAGAGAGAAATCAGGCTAGAAATAATGCCCAGCAATGGTTCGACAATAACCATGACACGCCTCACCACCATTATGGTTTAAAGCCGCATAATCACTAACTGTTCTATCACTCTGGATTATCGGCGCGTAATACGTGGAAGACAATCGTCCGAGACGAACTGATTATGTTGGTGCAAGATAACGTAAGAGTTAATCGCCAGATAAACAACCAAACCATGCCTACCATGACTGCCGGAGTGGTTTATGACTTTATTAATGACTAAGTCAGGATATTACAAACAGCCAAGAGAATGTGATTAATGAACCGTTTGCTGACTTATATGCTGTTTATGATAGCGCTAGTTATTCAAGGTTGTGCCAGTCTTGATCCTGCTAGTAGAAATGAACATGCCGATAAACTGGCATCGCAGTTCGGCTGGACCAAAAAAATATTAAAAACCGATTTTTTTTCCCATAAGCTCTATTTTTCTGATCAAAAAATAAGTTCACGATTGGTCATTTATCTTGAGGGTGATGGTCTGGCTTGGATAAATAAAAATACACCGTCATCAAATCCTACACCTCTAAACCCAGTGGCATTACAACTTGCTCTGCAAGATCCTCGTGGCGCGGTGTTCTACCTCGGTCGTCCTTGTCAGTATGTACAATCGCCTGCCTGTACTCAAAAATATTGGACATCAGATCGTTTTGCACCAGAAGTGATTGCATCAATCGATCAAGCTATATCTTTATTAGTAGCAGAGACACAAGCACAAGAAGTGGAATTAATTGGGTACTCTGGGGGAGGTGGAGTAGCAGCTCTAGTGGCTGCAAGGCGAGATGATGTGGTGATGTTAGTGACGATTGCTGGTAATTTAGATCATAAAGAATGGACAACATTACACACTGTTTCAGCGTTAACGGGTTCACTGAATCCGGCAGATTATTGGCGGTTGTTAATGGATACCCCCCAACGGCATTATGTCGGTGCCGAAGACACGATTATGCCACCGGCGGTAGCCGCATCTTTTCAGCGCAGATTTCCTGTTGGCCACAAGCCGGAAATCAAAATTATCAAATTCGCCAATCATCATTGCTGTTGGATAGAGCAATGGCCGGATTTGCTTAATGAGGCTTTGTGAAGTGACTCTGCTTATGTTTTCTCCAGCGTATTAACTGTCATTTGAGTGATGAGCATGATCATTAACACTGCGGCACCAAAGACATACAAACCGGGATGAATCTGAATGCTGGCGATGGCACCCATCTTGACGGTGACAATCAGCATAGCCACGACCATCACATCCAACATAGCCCAGCGTCCATAATCATGGACCAATCTGAGCAGCTTCATTTTATTCGGATGGGGGCGCTCATCATTTTGTAATAATCTGAATAACAAAATGATTTTAGTCAGCGGCACTAGTACGCTAAAACAGCCAATGACAATAAACAGCACATACTGCTCAGCTTTCCAAAGTTCTGTAATACCGGAAATGACAGAGAAGTTGTTACTGACTACGATAAATTGGGTTATCGTCAGCATCGGTAGAAACAAGCCTGCTACTAGCAAAAGACTGCTGATAGCAAGCAGCCAGCGAAGTAGGGTGAAACGAGATTGAAGCTGTTGGACGTCAGGCACGATCTTTTTTAGCGATATAGCGTGGCTTATCTTTGTTCTTACTCTTAACCTTATTACTTTTGGCTTTTGGCGTCAGGCCTTTCATTTTTAAGACCGGCAGCGCCTGGCCAATATGATGCTCTACCCGTTGCAGGTTTTGGTGATCATGTGGTTCTACCAAATTGACAGCGGTGCCCGCATGTCCGGCACGACCCGTTCGACCTACACGGTGAATATAGATATCCCCCCGAAATGGAACGTCATAATTAATAACATGACTGACTTGCGGTAAATCCAGACCCCGAGCCGCGACATCGGTGGCGACCAGCGCTTTGATTTTGCCCTGGCGGAATTTACGTGTTCGCTCACGGCGATCTGCCTGAGCATAATCGCCATGTACAACTTGTGCTGATATGTTCTGTGATTGCAGAAACGCGTTGACTTCTTCTGCTCTTTCTTTTTTATTACAGAAGATTAAGGCACTTTGACAATCGGGTTGTTGAATCACGGCAGCTAATAACGCTTGTTTATGCTCGCGGTTATCAGCAAGATAAACCTGCTGCGTGACTTGTTTGGCATATTGATTCGAGGCATCGACTTCAATCCGGGCAGCATTCGGTAGAAGGGCATTGGCAAACAGCTCAACGCCTGAACCTGCCAACGTTGCCGAAAACAGACTGGTCTGGAATGCGGTTGTGATCGTAGCGAGCACATTCGCGACATCGGGGCCCTGACCCATATCCAGCATTCTGTCGGCTTCGTCAATCACTACAAATTCAACCTCTGAAAGGTCGGCTTGATCATTTTCTACCAGGTTAAGCAAACGACCGGGGGTGGCGATGATGATATCGCAACCGTTGTCCAGATAACTTAACTGTGCGGTTGGTGCTTGGCCGCCAGTTATCATCGCTATAACAGGCTGATCTGCTTTGCCCAGTGAATGTAGAACGAACTGAATCTGAAATGCCAGTTCACGAGTTGGTGCCAGGATCAGCGCTTTGGCTAACCTGCCGTGATTTGGTTCATCCAGCAGTTTTTGTAGCAAAGGTAATACGAATGCGGCCGTTTTACCGGTACCGGTGGCGGCACAAGCCAGCACATCTTCGCCGGCCAGTAGAAGCGGAATCGCCTCCTGTTGAATCAGGGTAGGTTCTTTGTAACCTTGGTCTGAAGCTGCTGATAGCAACGACTCATCGAGCATTAAATCTTCAAATTGCATTAACGAATAATCCGAAAAGCGACAACTTCATTTTCGAGCATCATGGGAACGATCACCAAGTTTTTCTCCGGCATCACAGTATGATCCGCGCTGCCTTGCTCAAACTCAATCAGCGTTTCACTGTTTCCATTCGGTGAAATCTGTAACAAACGACCATTCATCCAATCAGTGACCAGATAATTGCCCATTCCATCTGCTTCGACACCATCTAAATTACCGACGGGTGTTCCATCCCCCAAACTGGTCAATTCCATTGTTTTGAGATTGATCTTTTTGAGATGACCGGGGACATCAGTGGTAAATCCATCAACCATATTGCCCCAACTGCCAATAATTAAATTGTCATTTTCGGCCAGTAAACCATTCGGTGCTTCCAAGCCTGGATCAGCAAACCATAGCTTGAATTCGTCATCTGCCAGACGATAAATACGATTGGTCATCATATCGCTGACATAAACATTATCATGCTTATCAATCGCGACATCATTCAAAAATTGAGCGCCTTCAGCGGGGTAACGCTGCACAATCTTTTCATTTTTGATGTCAATAACGACCAGTTCATTTATGTCAGCAACATAGAGATAGTCACCATTGAGTGCCAACCCCTTGGGCGCATTCAATTCATCCATCCAATGCAGGCTCAGAATTTTTCCATCCACCGATAACTGAGTGATAAATCCATTACCATCGACGGCATCTGGAGCGCCATTCACGTTTGAAACAAACAGCGAATCGCTGCCAGGATGATAAATCACAGACTCTGGTCCCATCAGGTCTGGCGTTGTTTTCCATACGGGTTTTAACTTTGGACCGGCCAGTGCAGATGTTGAAAGTAGGCTAAGCGCCAATAGAACAGGAAGAAATTTCATTGTTACCTCCATTACAATAATGCAAATATGATAGCAGTCACGGGGGGGAAATGCTCAGGCGTTTAACACCAACAGACTGCCGCCGACCATGACCAGGCAGGCCCCCAGTCGACGAAAAATGTGTTTTTCATGAAAGATGCGATAGCCAAGAAACACCTGCAAAACCATGCTTAACTGAAACAAAGCCAGTGAGTAAGCAACCAGCAATTTTGAAAAAACCAACATGGTCATGAATTGCATCAGGAAAATTAAACAGCCCAGATACAGCAGTGAGTAAATTTCATTTTTAGCTAAGCTCAAATCCTCGCGAAAATTATCACGTACAAACAGCCACTGCGCTAAACCCGCCAGTGGTAAACCAATCAGACACCAAAAAACAGTCGTTTGCAGCGCACCTCCGGCAATAACAGCATTTTTAAGCGGTAAGGTACCGATAGAAAATAATAAAATCGACAGAAAACGGAATTGAACGCCTTTTTCGGAAAAAAGGTGCCAGATTCTTCCCTGGCTGGTTTTGGGCGGAAACAGAAAATAACTGCCAGCTACAATGACACATACGCCAAAAAAGCCCTGAGCGTTTGGAATCTCACCAATAAAAATCATCGCCAGGATCATGGAAATCACGACCTTATAGGCATTGAGCGGTCCGAATACGGACAAATCAGTTCGTGAGAGTGACATGACGAGGAATAAGGTCCCAGCCATATCGAGCAACGCAGCAAAAAAAATGTTTACCCAGAAGGCCTGTGTTAGCTGAAACGGATTAAAGGTCCATAGCAGAGGCAGACATATAATTGCCAGAACCACATAAGAAGCAAACACAATAAAAAACGGATGCAAGCCACGATGGGTTAACTGTTTCTGAAAGACATTAGAAAACGCTGAGAACAGCAGGCGTCCCAGAACCACAAACATTTCCACGGAGTTTAATCCTCAGGTGGAACAGATTGATAAAGTTGATCAGAACCCACTGTGTAGCGGTTAAAAATACGGTAGTTACCGGCTTCATCAAAACTAATTACGGTAAAGTTATCTTTACGTGGCCCCATTTCCATGCCCGGTGTGCCGACAGGCATTTGGGGAACAGATAAACCTTTAATAGCGGGCTGTTGTAGCAATAAGCGTTTGATGTCATCTGCTGGTACATGCCCCTCAATCAGGTAGCCATCAATCATGGCCGTGTGGCATGAGCCCATCACTTTTGGTATGCCTGATTGGTGTTTTATCTCAGATAAATTGTGGGTTACCTCATCAGCAACGTTGAAGTTATGCTTCTCCAGATGTTGAATCCATTTATGACAGCACTGGCAGTCTGGACTCCGGTAAACCGTAATTTCAGCTTGCTGTTCCAATTCAAGCGCTGCCTGATCCCACTCACTATCAGCGGCAAGTGGCAGGCTCAAGGTGATAAATAAGACGAATAATATTTTTTTCACAGATATTCAACAAAAATTTCGGTTTTAGGACTGACTTTTTCAACATGCGTTAAGACCGACATCACAGTCTTTTCATTGATGGTATCAACTTGCTCGGGTAAGACATGAATATCAATACCAGCAGCGTTAAAAACTGTTAAATCAGACTCTTCGTGCAACGAAGGGTTCAGCCACAGGGTCGCTTTTTGCGACAGTATTTCTGTTTCCGCTTCTCTCAGCCCTTCTTCGGTGAAAATCATAAAGATCATGGCGCATTATCAATGGCAAGGTACGACTTTTCTGAGATGGCTGTCCATGCATCGTCTTTCTGACGGAATGTTTCATAAGCGTCATAGATACGTTTGAACTCAGGATCCGCTGCCGCTTCTTCAGCCAACGTTTCCTCTGTCATCTGTTCCAGACGGCGTAAGACATCATCCGGGAAACGATGAATTTCAACATCCTGGCGTGCCTGCAATTCTTTTAATGCGGTCATATTTTTTTGTTCCATTTCTGACAACATTAAGACATTCTCAGATTCTGCCGCGTGGGTGATAATGGCTTGTAAATCAGCAGGCAAACCATCCCAGGCGCGTTTGTTGACTGTGAGTTCCAGTACGGTACCGGGTTCATGCCAGCCCGGATAATAGTAATGTCTGGCAGCGCGATACAATCCTAAACGTTGATCATGGTAGGGACCAATCCACTCAGTGGCATCAATCGTATTACGCTCCAGAGCGGTATAAACTTCACTGCCTGCTAAAAGCACTGGATTACCCCCTGCCTTGGCAAACACCTTACCTCCAAGACCAGGAATCCGCATTTTCAGCCCCTGCAGGTCCTCAACCGAGTTGATTTCTTTATTAAACCATCCACCCATTTGCACACCCGTGTTGCCAAGTGGGAACGGAACAACGTGGAATGGCTCGTAAACTTCACGCCATAGTTCGAGGCCTCCACCGTGATAGAGCCAGGCATTCATGCCGCGAGGAGTCATTCCAAAAGGGACAGTAGAGAAGAATTGAGCTTCAGGTACTTTTCCTGCCCAGTAATAGGCACTGCCATGTCCCATTTCAACGGTACCCTGCGACACGGCATCAAACGCCTGCAGAGCCGGAATTAATTCACCACCGGCATAGACTTTGATATTCAGACGACCATTGGACATGGTTTTAATATTGTCAGCGAAGCGTTCAGCGCCTTCTTGTAATACCGGAAAGCCAGGCGGCCAGGTGGTTACCATTTTCCAGTTATAAATTTTACCGTCGGATACTGCAGAACCGGTGCCACTACTGTCTTCTGGTCCGCAGGCTGTTAACAACACGGTAGCCAGCAGGCTAAGTAATAAAGAACGGATAAAAGCAGTTTTCAGCATGGTTGTGTCGATCCTGAGTTATAAGACGTCTAACTTAGCATATGCGAGAACAAGCCACTTACTTCCGGCATGTTTAAAGTTAACCTGTACCCGGGCATTTTTGCCAGCTCCTTCGGTATCGATGACGATACCACTACCAAATTTTTGGTGGTGTACCTGTTGGCCCGTTTTTAAACCGGTTTCATTGGTGTCCAGACTATTTGAGTTCGAACGGTTTCTAGCTGAAAGTCCCGGTGAAATATGGTTGTTGCGAGCGCGCACTTCTTCAATGCAGTCGGTCGGCAGTTCACTTAAAAAGCGGGATGGTCGTTGGATCATTTCCTGACCGTAGAGAAAACGTTGTTCGGTATAGAGCAGATACAGCGTTTGTCTGGCACGCGTCATCCCAACATAACAAAGCCGGCGTTCTTCGGCGAGACGAAGCGGATCATCGCTCGATTTTTGCCCCGGGAATAAGCCTTCTTCCATTCCCACCATAAAGACCAGCGGGAATTCCAGGCCCTTCGCTGAGTGCAAAGTCATTAATTGCACGCAGTCTTCCCATCGGTCACCTTGATTTTCACCTGCTTCCAGCGCGGCATGTGACAAAAAGGCATCTAGATCCGTCATGTTTTCATATTCTTCGTCTTGCGGACGCTTAAATTGTCGCGTTGCGGCGACCAGTTCATCCAGGTTTTCTATACGGCCCTGGCCTTTTTCGGATTTATCTTTGCCAAAGTGGGCACGTAAACCGGTTTCATCTACCACCAATTGCGTTAACTCATGCAAGGGCATATCGGCACTTTCGGGTGTCAGCGAATCGATTAAGGTCATAAAACCGGCCAATGCATTGCCAGCCCGTGCAGCAAAGGCTTTAGCATCGAGCATCTCAATTGAGCTTTGCCACATAGTGATGCCACGCTCACGCGCATACTGTCTTACTTGCGTCAGTGTAGCCGCACCTATACCTCGGGTGGGCGTATTGATGATGCGCTCAAAGGCGGCATCATCCTGACGGTTCGCTATTAATCTAAGGTAGGCGAGAACATCTTTGATTTCAGCACGTTCGAAGAAACGTAAACCACCATAAACACGGTAGGGTGTACCCGTCTGTAATAAGGCTTCCTCTATGACCCGCGATTGCGCATTAGAACGATACAAAACAGCAGTATCGCTGCGTTGATTACCCTCACTGACCCATTTGCGAATTTGTTCGACCAGATATGAGGCTTCATCGCGTTCGTTAAAGGCGTTGTATACCTGGATCGGTGTGCCATCGTCGTCTTCTGTCCACAGCTCTTTACCGAGGCGCTCGCTGTTATTAGAAATAACAGCATTAGCCGCTTTCAATATATTGCCAGTGGATCGATAGTTCTGTTCTAGACGAATGGTGCTGGAGTCCGGATAGTCGGTATCAAATTTCTGGATGTTTTCGATACGGGCGCCACGCCAACCATAGATGGATTGATCGTCATCACCGACGATGAAGAGATTGCCACTATTGCCTGTCAGTAAACGCAACCAAGCATATTGAAGCGTATTGGTATCCTGAAATTCATCAACTAGAATCTGGCGGAAACGTTGCTGATACTGAGCCAGAATATCAGGCCGCTTAAGCCAGAGTTCATGACTGCGCAATAAAATTTCGCCAAAGTCGATGACGCCGGCACGCTGACACGTCTGCTCATAAGCCTGATAAATAGCCAACATCTTTTGTGAGTATGGATCGTTACCCGCCTGGATGTCCTTGGCTCGAAGTCCCTCGTCCTTTTGACCATTGATATACCATTGCGCCTGCTTTGGCGGCCACTGCGCTTCATCCAGCTCCATGCCGCGGACGATGCGTTTGAGCATCCGGAGTTGATCATCACTATCAAGGATTTGAAAGCTCTGCGGCAAGTCGGCGTCTTTCCAGTGAGCGCGCAGCAAGCGGTGAGCCAGTCCATGGAATGTGCCGACCCACATTCCGCCGGGTGGAAACCCGAGAATATCTTCGATGCGTCCTCGCATTTCAGCCGCGGCTTTATTAGTGAATGTCACTGCAAGAATATTCGATGGTGAAAAATTCTCTGCCTGAATAAGCCAGGCAATGCGATGCACTAAAACACGTGTTTTTCCGCTTCCCGCTCCGGCAAGAATGCGGGCATGGCCTAAAGGAGCGGCCACTGCTTCACGCTGTGGCTTATTAAGGTCGTTCAGTAACTCGGAAACATCCATTATTTGATCATAAGGTCAGAGAATAGCTGTAGTAGCCACCTGTCGGCGCCAGACAAGCAGGTAGGAAGAAGCACAATCATTTTCTGAGCATCACAATGACCTGTCACTGCGATACAGAAATGAATCGAATGGGGTTGGCCTTCCCCACATCCAAAAAGATGTGGGGGGATAGGACAAGCTTAAATGTTGCTGTCCAGAAAGGCGGACAATTGTGACTTCGTTAAAGCGCCTACTTTCGTTGCTTCGACTTCACCACCCTTGAATAGCATCAGAGTAGGGATACCACGGATGCCATAGCGCGGCGGT
Organism: Methylophaga sp.; assembly: GCF_965655755.1. Taxonomy (GTDB): domain Bacteria; phylum Pseudomonadota; class Gammaproteobacteria; order Nitrosococcales; family Methylophagaceae; genus Methylophaga. The sequence goes on from NZ_CBFHHW010000014.1 coordinate 12,354, forward strand.
GTGTCCTGGTTTTCGTCAATGTTCAGTTTGCAGATCTTTAATTTGCCTGCATATTCAGAACCAATCTCTTCCAAAACAGGTGCAATCATTTTGCAGGGACCACACCATTCTGCCCAGTAATCAACCAGAACAGGAATGTCGGACTGCAATACTTGGCTATCAAAGTCGCCATCGGTCACGTTGGTGACGTTTTCGCTCATGTTTTATCTCCAGTGGTATATAAAGTATCGTGGGTCTATACTCCCATGCGATAGAGCCTAACATTTTTTCCTATCATCAGAGCTAATGCAAGTATTTATATGAGTGCACATTTAACCGAGCAGGCCTTTTCAACACTGCCGCTCCATGCTTCCCTGCGGGCCGGATTGGCCAAAGCAGGCTTCGAATTCTGTACGCCAATCCAGGCGCAGTCGCTGCCTTTTTTGCTTGCTGGCCGTGATGTCGCGGGACAAGCGCAAACAGGAACGGGTAAAACAATTGCTTTCCTGTTAGCGACTTTTCAGCGTTTACTGGAAACACCGCCTCCAGAGAATTGGGATAAAAAACAACCCCGCGCATTAATTCTTGCGCCAACACGTGAACTTGCGATTCAGATTGCGAAAGATGCGGCGCTACTCAATGTCGAATCCGGACTTCGGATTGCGATAGCACATGGTGGTAAGGATTATCAGCGTCAACGCGATAATATCACCGATGGTGTGGACGTGTTGATCGGTACACCGGGCAGATTGCTTGATTATCAGAAACAGCGTGTATTCAGCCTGAAATTTATTGAGGCCATGGTCCTAGATGAAGCGGATCGTATGTTTGATCTGGGGTTCATTAAAGATGTGCGCTATTTTTTACGTCGCATTCCTGCGCCTGATAAACGACTCGGTATGCTTTTTTCCGCTACGCTCAGCTATAAAGTAAGTGAATTAGCCTATGAGCATATGAATAATCCCGAAAAAGTACAGATCGCCCCGGAAAAAATGATGGGTGATCGTATTGAGGAATGGGTGTATTACCCGGCAAATGAAGAAAAAGTCCCTTTATTATTGTCTCTAATAGAGCGATTACAGCCGGAACGGGGCATTATATTCGTCAATACCAAGCATGTAGCCGATCGTGTCTGGCGCTATCTGGAAGGCAATAGTCATAAAGCCTCACTGTTGTCAGGTGATGTGCCCCAGAAAAAACGGGAACGCTTACTACAGCATTTTCAAGAGGGTGAGTTTCCGTTCCTGGTCGCGACAGATGTAGCGGCACGTGGCCTCCACATACCTGCGGTGTCACATGTGTTTAATTACGATCTGCCGCAGGATGTAGAGGATTATGTGCATCGCACCGGCAGAACAGCTCGAGCTGGTGCCAGTGGCGTGGCGATTAGTTTTGCGTGTGAAGAGTTTGTGTTTTCTTTGCCCGAAATCGAAGATTATATTAAACATAAACTGCCCGTGGCTTCGACAACAGATGAGACGCTCGTCACCCCCAAGCCGCCGATAAAACGTGAGAAAAAGCCGTCAAGTGATAGGAAATATAACGACTCGGGGAAAAACCGCCGGCCGCGTCGAAACAATAACAGGCAGGGAAAAGCGCCGGCGAAAATGAACTCAAATGCAGATAAACAGTAACAGACCGGCTGATTATTACCCGCTCGCTCCCGCGAACGGGCGTAGTAACGCTCGTCTGCCAGTTGTCTTTGATGCTAATGCTGACGTTAAGCCTGTCGTCGCAGATAATAGACCGGATACTACAACTGTTGTTCTACCTGCAACGTCCAGTCAGGATGGTCAACAGGCACGATTTGTTCGCAATTTTTCTACCACAGAGCGCCAATTCAGTGATGGGGCGGCGCAAAGTCAGGTTTTACCTGCTGCTGTTCAGCAGTATCTCTTCATAAACGAAATCCCTAATCAACAATCTTCGGCACAAGGACAGTTTTTGGATGAGATGGTTTAGCATCCTGCTATGCAGTGTATGGCTCGTCACCGGTTGTGCAACCGGTAATTCAACTCAAAATAGCAATGCCGGCCTATCAAGACTGGCAAAAAGTGATGTCGATGAAGTCATCGAAATCCACCAAAAAGCTGTTTTAGGTGACCTTAAAAAATTGATGGTCAAGCTGTATAAACGTAATCCTAACCTTCGTTATGATCGTGAAATCAGGTCGATTAAAGCAAGCGTCGATCTGACTTTTTCCCGTCGTTTTGATTTTAATTATCCTGAGTTTAAGCGCATTAAAAAGCCTACCGATATCGTAAGATTGGCAATGGATGAGCGTTACCAGGGCGATCGGGTATTAGCTTTCATTGTCGGATTAAGAAAGATGCTGATGGCATCGTATGACAATCATCAGGAGTTTTTCTATCTGACGTCTATCGATCAGCAAAAGCTCTACAACAGTGCCCGTAATATTGAGATTGCAGCCTGGCTTTTGGCAAAAAAACGGGATAGGGATGGAAATTTATTAATTTTAAGTGACAGCCTGTCTGAGGAGACGCGAAACTTAAGTTATCAGCGCCTTATTGGACGCATGATTGCGACTCAGGACAATCTGGCTTTGGTTATCTCGCAGAAAACAGGCCGGATTATTAAAACCTTTGTGGTGCGAGCCGCTTCCTTGGTGTTTTTACCTATCTAGTGATTGTCACCGTTATTGAAAGCAACGCCCGCTGTAATGATAAAACGCATTGCCTGCTCCATCGTCATATCAACGTTACGCAGTTTACTCTTGGCAATCATCACCGGATAACCACCTACGTTGTAACTCATAGGTAGGTACACCAGTACCCGTTCTTCTTCATCACCGTCGATGACAGGCAAATCTTCTGATGAACTGATTGTTACAAAACCAATCAACTCCATACCATTTTCGAACTGAACTGCCACTACTTGTTGGAACTGATTTTTGCGGCCAGGAGAGAAGTATTGGAAAAAGTCACGAATCGCCCCGTATACCGATTTAATTAAGGGCATGTGATAGAGCATTTCTTCAATCTTACTGAAGAGAATTTTAACCACGTAAGTCTGCATCAGAATGCCGATAGCAAAGACTAAACCAATACCAGCAACCACCCCCATGCCTGGCCAGTAAAAATAATCTGGCAGGATAAATTTAATTACTTGCCCCAAGGCTTGTTCCGTTGTAATGACAAACCACGAAACCAGATACAGGGTGAGCATGACAGGTAATATAGTGATCAAACCTGTTATGAATAAGCGGGCAAGTGTTCCAAACATAATAATTCTCCTTGTGAGCTTTATGGCTAGTATAGATAGTAACCGTACTTCCGTATCAAGGGACACACTGCACGCGAGCTACGTCACAGCCTAAAATGCTTAGTCTGAAATAGGCCGCTTACTTAAACTGGGTTGAGCAAAAACTCGACTGGCGGCCTGATGCATAAATAGGTTTTTCAACCATGCGTTTTGATTGACGCTTTTCAAACCTGTTTTCCTCAACCACCGGAGAGGGCCGATCTGATTGCTGAAAACGCGTTTGAACATGTCCATGCTCAGTTGCATCAAAACATTATCAGCACGACGTTGACGTTGGTATTTTTGCAGTGTGTGTAAACTGCCGATGTCGCGACCATGCACCGCAGCGTTGATGACTACTTCACTCAATGTTGCTGCATCAAGCAGACCGATGTTTACTCCCTGGCCGGCTAACGGATGGATGGTGTGCGCCGCATCGCCCACTAAGGCGAATCCCGGCTGAATATAAGTGGCCGCATGTTGAAGTTGAAGCGGAAAAGCGGCACGTTCACTGATGGCGGTGACTTTACCCAGTTTTTCTTCATAGGCAGCGTTTAAAGCCTCAATAAACTCAGTTTCAGGTAGATCCATCAACCGATCAGCGCTATCGGTGTTTAATGACCATACGATAGAGCTTTGATGTTCATCAGCTAGAGGCAAAAAAGCGAGCGGTCCCTCGGTCAAAAAGCGTTGCCACGCTGTATGCTGGTGGGAATGCTCGGTCGTCACCGTGCAAACCAAGCCTTTTTGTTGATAGGACCAGCCTTTGAATGGAATTTTGGCCCATTGTCTTAATGCTGAATGAGCGCCATCAGCGGCTATGATTAATTTGGCATTAATGTGTTGACCGTTATCAAGTTCAAGCCGGAAGGGTTCATAGCTGAGTGGTGATGCTGGGCTGATCACGTCGATGTTTGCGGTTTTTTTGCATAAATCCAGACAGGTCTGTTGTAACACTCGGTTTTCCAGTAAGTGGCCTAGCCAAGGTTCACCCATATCAGCACTATTGAAATGTATTTCACTGTCAGCGCTCTCCCACACTTTCATATCAGTAAAGGCACTTAGGCGCTTTTCGGGTAGGTATTGCCAGACCCCAAGGTTTTGTAGAATCGATTCGCTGCTTCGGGTTAAGGCGCTGACACGAAGTTCATAAGAGGCATCAACATTAAGCTGTGTTGGCGTATGCGCTTCAATCAATGCAATACGAAAATCAGCATGTTTCGACAGTGCCAGTGCCAGTGTGGCACCCACCATTCCGCCACCCACAATAGCGATATCGAATTGTGCATTCATAAAGTTATGCCTCTACCCAAACGAGGTTGTTTTTGGCCTAGTCCCATACTTTTTTGGGCCAGTCCGTGTTTTGCAAATGGCATCAAGTCTGTGATTGCCAAGCCAGCGCCGCGCAGGTGGCCGAGTAGGCTGATATCGTTACTGAACAACTTGACCAATCTGTCAGTCGTTCTGACAACTTGGTCCTGATCCTTCTGTCGCCATTGCTGATACGCTTGCAGTAGACGCAAATCGCCACAGTCTTTTTGTTGGTTATGGATAAGATCGGCCAGTACGGCGACATCACGTAAACCCAGATTGAAGCCTTGCCCGGCAATGGGGTGCAGGCTGTGCGCTGCGTTACCGATGAATACAATACGATCCTGAACCGGCATATCCGCCTGCATCAGTGTCAGAGGATGGCTGTGACGTTGGCCTACCCGGGTAAAGCGTCCGGCCCGATAGCCAAATCGCTCTTGTAAGCGTTCAATAAAGGCCTTATCACTGATGCTGAGTAAATTATTTTCATCACCTGATTTAACGGTCCAGACCAGGCTGCAACGGTTATCTGACATGGGCAGTAATGCCATTGGCCCCGTCTCAGTAAAGCGCTCATAAGCCCAGCCATGATGGGGTTTGTCGGTGCTGATATTTGCTGTCACAGCGGTCTGTTCGTAAAACTGTTCCCAGGCGTCAACGCCTAGTAACTCTCTGATAGTGGAATTTTTTCCATCTGCCGCAACCACCAACTTGGCTTTACATATATTGCCTGAGTTGAGCGTTAATTCGACTTGCGATTGATTATGCCTAAGCGCTTTAACTTGATCCGGGCAAAGTAAGGTTAAATTAGCCTGTTGTTGAAGCCGATTGTTAAGTTGATGACCTAATTCTCGAGCTGTTAAGACATGGCCTAATGCCGGCACCTGTTCCGTTTCGGCAGAAAGGCGTGTCACACCAAATCGGCCGCGTTCTGAAACATGAATATGTTTAATCGCGGTGGTGAATGCCGCAACATCTGACCACAGTCCCATGCTGTTGAATATGCGTTGAGAACCATAGCTCAGGGCTATACCACGGTCATCATAACTGGGTTGGCTATCGGTTTTTAGAGACTGGGCTTCGATAAGCCCAATCTTGAGATCACTATTTTTCAGGGCGATAGCCAGACTGGCGCCGACCATGCCGCCGCCAACAATTAACAGATCAAACTCAGTCAGGTTCAATTTAGTATATCGCCTTTGACATTAAGGTTTCGATAGCGTCTATCTCCTTGGGCGCCGCCTCGGTTAATACTTCACAACCGGTTTTTGTGACCAGAACATCATCTTCAATCCGGATACCCGTGAAGTGCCATTTTTTATCGACATGAGCAGGGTCGCGAATATACAGGCCTGGTTCGACTGTCAGTACCATGCCAGGCTCCAGTAATCGCCATTCACCGCCTACTTTGTAATCACCTACATCATGAACGTCCATACCCAACCAGTGACCAGTTCGATGCATATAAAACTCACGGTAAGCGCCATCTTTGATCAGCTGGTCCAAATCACCTTTTAATAAGCCTAAATCAAGTAATCCCTGAGTTAATACTTCTATGGCGGCCTCATGTGGCTGATTCCAATGATTACCGGGCTTGACTGCAGCGATAGCGGCTTTTTGAGCATCCAATACGATTTGATAAAGCTGTCGTTGTGCACGGGTAAACTTACCGTTAACGGGGAAGGTTCGGGTGATGTCTGCTGCATAACATTCAAACTCGGCACCGGCATCAATCAACAATAAATCATTGTTTTTAAGTTTGCTGCTATTTTCAATGTAATGCAGAATGCAACCATTCTCACCGCCACCTACAATGGAAGGGTAGGCGGGTGAGCGACAGCCATTTTTCATAAATTCGTGAATGAGCTCTGCTTCGACTTCAAACTCCCATTTTCCTGCCGCCGTAAACTGCATGGCACGGATGTGCGCTTGAACCGATGCTTTGGCAGCATGACGCATTGCTTTGATTTCTTGGCTGCTTTTAAACAGTCGCAACTCGTTGAGACAATGTTCGAGTTCAATGATCTCAGTGGGGGAGTGTTTGCCGGCACGTGACGCCTGACGCAGGTGATTGAGCCATGTCACCATGTGCTGGTCGAAACTAGGCTGATTCCCCATGGTGTAATACACCTTTTCTCTGCCTTCCAGCAGACCGGGCAAAATATCATCCAGATCCGTAATAGGGTAAGAGTCATCAGCACCATATGTGCTTACTGCGCCTTCTTGCCCGGCGCGATAGCCATCCCATATTTCCTTATCGAGATCACGTTCGCGGCAGAACAGAATATATTCACCATGCTCGCGGCCCGGGATTAACACCATCACCGACTCGGGTTCATCGAATCCGGTCAGGTATTGAAAGTTACTGTCACTGCGGTAAGGAAAGTCAACATCGCGGTTACGATTGGCAACCGGTGCATTGGGTAACACAGCAATACTGTCTTCTCCCATAATTTCCATTAGTCGCTGACGACGTTTAGCAAATTCTTTTTTTAACATTAGTGCTCTGTGCTTTCTTGGGTTGGATCGACAGGCTGCATTTCGCCATAAAGTAAAAACAGACCCATGCGCATATATTCAACCAGTTCTTCAAAGTTGGCTCTTTCTTCTTCAGTTTCTTCGACTTCGTCAAAGCTTACCTGACTGACTTTTATCACATCAGTGACATATTCCTGACAATCATCAGATAATTCCGTTTCATTGCTCATGCCCGAGACGCCCAAGCCATAGGCCAGACCCTGACACCAGTCAGCAAGAGCGGAAAGACGTGACGCCAGTGGCGCATTGTCCGCAGGTAATTCCATCTGAAAATCGAAGTCGAGACTGTTTAGCGCTTGAATCGTCTCATCGAATAAATGGGTTAAATCCAGCTTTTCTTCATCCGCCGGGGCAAAGTCATCAAATAAACTTTTGTACCAGTTTGTGCGGTCAGCCATAGAATCCATACACAGTAAGCCGCATAATGCACCCTGAAGTTCGGCCAGAGTAGCCGGACCATCTCCGGTCTGTTGGTCAGCTGACAGAGAAGGAAAGTAAAGTTGTGACATAAATAAAACCTGAATGTTGTAATGTAGATAGTCATAATTAGTTCTAACTAATCAGACCCTGATCGCTGTCTATTATGACAGTTGTTGACCCGGTCGGCAGGCCGCGTCTATAGTTAGCCTTATTCTCGCACAGTCAAGAACTCATATTAATGGATAAAAATGCGATTCAACAATTGGAACAACAAGTAGATGAACTGCTTCGTACCAGTCGTCGTTTGCGGGAAGAAAACATGTTACTGCGATCCCAGCAGGCTGCATGGTTGACCGAACGTTCCCAGCTAATCGAAAAAACTGATGTGGCCCGCGGCCGTATTGAAAAAATGGTCAGTCGTCTTAAAGGATTGGATAGCGAATTATGAGTTCACCCGTTACCGTCAATATTCTGGGAAAGGAATATCAAATTGCCTGTCCGGAAGAAGAAAAAGAGGCTCTGATTGCTTCAGCGCGAATGGTCCATGACAATATGGAAAAGATTCGTAGCTCGGGCAAAGTAGTCGGTGTCGATCGTATTGCGGTTATGGCGGCACTGAATTTAGCGCACGAATTGATCGTGTTCCAGCATGATGAAGGTCATGACATGGAAAAAGTGAATAACAAAATAGTACAACTTAAAGAGCGAGTTAGCGCTTTTCTGGACGAAGATCGCCAGCTTGAGCTATAAAAAAACTTGAACAGACAAACCTGAATTTGCGTACAATTTGGTTATGTCCCTGCGGTGATCGATAGCGACAAGCGTGTCTTGAGCCGATAAGCAAATGCTTAAGGAAACTGATATGACGAGGTTGAAAAACAGGCCCGCTTTTGACGGGAAGTTTGCCATCCTCATGAAGTTTCCCTCTTGAACTCTCTGGTTCAAGAACCCCGTTCGTACCGACACTGTGGGGCATATTTCCCCCCTTTATCCTCATCGCTGCTAGAAAATAATAATGAATTAACTCCTCTGCGGTGGGGTTGTTTTTCTTTGTTAGATGAAACGACTATATTTTAAGTCTATTCATGAGTGTATAGCACGAGTATGAACACTAGACTGCTGAAGATTATTTGCTGATAAGGTGAGTCTAGCCCAAGTGTTACAGTCATATTAAGTAAGGATCATCCGTTGGCGGGAAAAAGGGGCATTTTGATATGGAGCAGCATTCCTAAAAATACTGTTCACATACAATTCCAGTCAAAAACATGCTTTGTTTGTTGGTGAGAGGTGAAGTCAAATGACAAGGAAAAAATTTGAGCACGATGACTTGCTGGCGGACTTAAACAAGCACCTTTCGCTAAGAGAAAAGTTGATAAGTGTGCATCAGGTTATTAAGCAAAGCCTGCCGTTTATCGTTCGTATCTCTGTCACTATTTTTGATCCTGAAACGCGAGTGTTGAAAACTTTTCTTGATAGCAGTGATAAGGACGTTTCGCTTAACAATTATGAAGCCCGGTTGGATGATATCCATTCTTTAAAAGAAATTTATGACAAGGGCAGGCCGCGTGTTGTTAATAATTTACTGACATATGCCCATTCGGAACGGTCCCACAGCAAGCAATTGCAACAAGGCGAGTATGAAGCCAGTTATACGATGCCAATGTATAATCATGGCGCTTTTTTCGGCCTTTTGTTTTTCAATTCGAGTGCAGCGGATGTTTTTGATCGGAAAACGCTTGATCAGCTCGATGTGTTCGGCCATATGTTGGCGCTGATGGTTATATCAGAGTTGAGCACTATCAAAACGCTGACCGCGGCATTTAAAACAGCCACCCACATTGCCCATCTGCGTGATCCAGAAACAGGCTCTCATCTTGATCGTATGTCCCGCTACAGTCGGCTGATTGCGAAAAGCCTAGCGGATAAATATAAGCTGTCCGATGACTATATTGAGCACGTTTTTATGTATGCGCCGTTACATGATATCGGCAAGATTGCCATTCCTGACCATATACTGCTTAAACCAAGTAAGCTGAATGAGACTGAGATGGAAATAATGAAAACACATACAATTAAAGGCCGAGAAATGATTGATGATATTCTCTGTAATTTCGGCCTTAAAGGTATTGCGCATGTTGATATCGTGCGTAATATTGCTGAATTTCACCATGAGACAATCAATGGTATGGGATATCCTTCAGGCATGACGGGTGATGAAATACCCTTGGAAGCAAAAATTATTGCCGTTGCAGACATCTTTGATGCGTTAACCAGCGAGCGTCCTTATAAGAAGGCGTGGACCAACGATAAGGCACTAGCCAAATTACAGGAACTTGCCGGTGAAAGTATTGATCAGGACTGCGTCAATGCGCTGAATGATAATATTGAACAAGTACAAGATATACAGCGCTATTTTCAAGAAAGCCTTTATAGCTAAGGGTGTCTGGACAACTAATTTGTTTTTATTTCTATTTTCAAGAGAGTCAAAAATAAGTTATCGATGAACTAGCGCGATGCTACAGATGCTCACGAATGCTTTTAATAATTGCTTGGGTATCTGGTTTGATATTCCGCCAGATCAGAAACGCTTCCGCGGCTTGTTCAACCAACATACCTAGTCCGTCTATAGCTTTGCCGGCTCCGTGATTCTTTGCCCAAGTGATAAAAGCTGTGTCGTTCTCGCTGTACATCATGTCGTAGCAACTGGCGTTAGCGGCAAGCAGCTTATCCGGCAGGGGCGGTACTTCGCCTTGTAAACTTGCCGCGGTGGCATTAATCACCAGATCAAACTCAGGTTGGATAGCGTTAAATCCACCGCCTTTTACAGGGCCTAAGTCTGCGAAGAGAGCGGCTAGTTGTTCGGCTTTGCTGACTGTGCGGTTGGCTATAAACAGTTCTTTTGGTTGGTAACTGAGTAATGGCTCGATGACTCCCCGTGCTGCGCCACCGGCACCGAGTAGCAATATACGCTGACCTTTGAGGGCGATATGATTGTTGAGCAGATCTTGACAAAGGCCCAGTCCATCAGTGTTTTCACCGTAAAGACTGCCATCACTCTTAAATATGAGCGTATTAATGGCACCTGCTCGCTGGGCACGCTCCGATTTTTCATCCACTAACTGCCAAGCTTCTTCCTTGAATGGCACGGTGATATTGATTCCTTTAAATTTCAATATATCGTGGAGTTGTTTAAGGCTGTTTGCCAATCCATTGAGTGGCACTTCAATTGCTGTGTATTCAATATCCTGCTCAGTCTGTTTAGCAAATTCGCTGTGTATCAACGGTGATTTACTGTGACTGATGGGATGGCCAATAACGGCATATTTGTCGGTCATAAGTTATGGTTAATCTCTCTAGAATAATTTTGGCACAGAGGTCGGTTTCAATTGTTGAGTTGTTGCGCGATGTCTTTCGCAAAATAACTCAGAATGCCATCAGCACCCGCGCGCTTGAATGCCAACAGACTTTCCATAATGGCGTCGTTACCTAGCCATCCGTTTAATACGGCAGCCTGAAGCATCGCATATTCTCCACTGACTTGATAAACAAAGGTGGGTTTCTGGAAGGTTTGTTTAACTCGGTAAAGCACATCGAGATAAGGCATGCCGGGTTTAACCATCACCATATCGGCCCCTTCTCGAATATCAAGAGCAACTTCATTCAGGGCTTCATCACTGTTGGCTGGGTCCATTTGATAGCTGAATTTATTACCTCCGGCCAGGTTGCCGGCACTGCCGACCGCATCCCGAAAAGGGCCATAAAAGGCGGAAGCGTATTTGGCTGAGTAGGCCATGATGCGGGTATGAATAAAGCCAGTGAATTCCAGTGCATCACGAATAGCACCAATTCGGCCATCCATCATGTCTGATGGTGCAACAACCTGAGCCCCAGCCTCAGCATGAGAGAGCGCCTGTTTGATCAAGACTTCGACAGTTTCATCATTGATAATGTAACCACTGTCATCAATCAGACCATCCTGTCCGTGTGTAGTGAAAGGATCCAAAGCGACATCCGTCATGATGCCAAGTTCAGGAAATTCATGACGCAATGCTCTTACTGTTCGCTGAACCAGACCATCCGGATTAAACGCCTCACGCGCATCCAGCGTTTTCTTGTCTTTGTCGATGACAGGAAATATCGCCATCATTGGTATGCCAAGCGCATGAATGGTTTCTGCTTCCTTGAGCAATAAATCAATGCTCAGCCGTTCGACGCCCGGCATCGAACTTACAGCTTCCCGATGATTGTTTCCTTCCAGTACAAAGCAGGGATAAATCAGGTCATCCGCATGAAGCTGATTTTCTCGCATCAACCGTCTCGAAAAATCATCTTTGCGCATACGACGCGGTCTGTGTGTGGGAAAACCAGACTGGGGAATAATGAAGTCAGACATCCAATACCTTTCAAAACCGTTTGTTGTGCGCTCAATCTTACCGGCAGTGGCGATACTTGTCATCGTTTTTGGCGTGGACGAGAAGTGTAGTTATGGGCTAAAATTGCAAAGATTTTGTCTGGGGAGAACGTCATGTTTGCCCCATTATTTTTATCTGGTGGAGGTCTCCCTTGCGCACGAGTGCATTACTTGCTCTTGAAGATGGCACGGTCTATCACGGCGAATCGATTGGCGCAGTTGGTCAATCTGTCGGTGAAGTTGTGTTTAATACGTCAATGACTGGCTATCAGGAAATCCTGACCGATCCATCATATTGTCGTCAGATTGTGACACTGACTTATCCGCATATTGGTAATGTCGGTGTGAACTCTGAAGATGAAGAGTCAGATAAACCTTACGTCAGTGGTCTGATTATTCGGGATCTATCACCTGTGGTCAGTAGCTGGCGCAGTGAAGAGTCACTGGATGCTTATCTGGTACGCCACAATGTGGTCGGTCTGGCCGGCATTGATACCCGTGCACTGACACGCCGTTTGCGTGAAAAAGGTGCGATGAAAGGCTGTATCGTGGCGGGCGATAACATTGATGTGAAAGCAGCGATTGAAGCAGCGAAAGGCTTTGAAGGTCTCAAAGGTATGGACCTGGCGAAAGAAGTCAGCACCAAAGAGAGCTATGAATGGAGTGAAGGTTGCTGGCATCTTGATGGTGAGAATCGGGCAGAAGCACCCCGTTTCCACGTCGTCGCTTATGATTTTGGTGCCAAGAAAAATATTCTTCGCATGCTGGTCGAGCGAGGTTGCAAACTGACTGTTGTGCCAGCACAAACCTCAGCTGAAGACGTATTGGCGATGAACCCTGATGGGGTATTCTTATCAAACGGTCCGGGCGATCCTGAACCTTGTGATTACGCTATCAAGGCTATTCAGACGTTTCTTGAGAAAGAGTTGCCGGTGTTTGGTATTTGTCTTGGACACCAATTATTAGGTCTCGCCGGTGGCGCTAAGTCGGTAAAAATGAAATTTGGTCACCACGGTGCCAACCACCCGGTTCAGGAATTACTGGCAGGCCTGGTGATGATCACCAGCCAGAATCATGGCTTTGCGATAGATGAAGATAGTCTGCCTGATACCTTAAAAACGACACACCGTTCTTTGTTTGATGGCACCTTGCAGGGTATCCATCACACAAGCAAACCTGCATTCAGTTTCCAAGGGCATCCAGAAGCAAGTCCTGGCCCTCAGGATGCGGCTCCTCTATTTGATCACTTCATCGATCTACTCGAACAAGCGACAGGTAAATAACACACGATGGCTAAACGTACAGATATTCAAAGTATTCTTATTCTGGGCGCGGGTCCGATTGTTATCGGCCAGGCCTGTGAATTCGATTATTCCGGTGCACAGGCATGTAAAGCGCTGAAAGAAGAAGGGTACCGTGTCATTCTGGTGAACTCGAATCCCGCGACCATCATGACTGATCCAAACATGGCTGATGCGACTTATATCGAGCCAGTTAACTGGGAAGCCGTCAGTAAGGTAATCGAAGCCGAGCGCCCTGATGCCATTTTGCCCACGATGGGGGGGCAAACAGCACTCAACTGCGCGCTGGATTTAGAAAAACACGGTGTGCTGGAAGAGTTCGGCGTTGAAATGATCGGCGCAGACAGCGAAGCAATTAACAAAGCGGAAGATCGTGATTTGTTTCGTGCTGCGATGCGAAAGATTGGACTGGATATGCCGCTATCGGATATCGCCCACACGCTGGATGAAGCCATTCAAGTCCAGGAAAAATTCGGCTTTCCCGTGATTATCCGGCCTTCGTTTACCATGGGTGGAAGTGGCGGCGGTATTGCCTATAACAAGCAGGATTTTATTGAGATTTGCCAACGCGGCTTGTACCTGAGCCCGACATCTGAACTGCTGATCGAAGAGTCCATCATCGGTTGGAAAGAATATGAAATGGAAGTGGTGCGTGATCATAATGATAACGCCATCATTATCTGTTCGATCGAAAATTTCGACCCGATGGGTGTTCATACCGGTGACTCCATTACTGTCGCGCCAGCACAAACGCTGACAGACAAGGAATACCAGATCATGCGTAACGCTTCGTTAGCAGTATTGCGTGAAATTGGTGTTGATACCGGTGGTTCGAATGTACAGTTTGCCGTTAATCCGGAATCAGGCCGTTTAATCATTATTGAAATGAATCCGCGGGTCTCACGTTCATCCGCCTTAGCTTCTAAGGCCACCGGTTTTCCGATTGCAAAAGTCGCGGCTAAGCTGGCAGTTGGCTATACCCTGGATGAGTTGCAAAATGAAATAACGGGTAATGCGACACCAGCATCATTTGAACCGTCGATTGATTACGTCGTCACCAAAGTGCCACGATTCACCTTCGAAAAATTCCCTCAGGCTGATAATCGCCTGAGTACCCAGATGAAGTCTGTGGGTGAGGTGATGGCGATTGGACGTAATTTCCAGGAATCTTTGCAGAAAGCATTACGTGGTCTGGAAATTGATAAAGATGGCTTGACTGAGATTATTGATCTCAACGAAGAAAATATTGAAGAGACTTTGCGTCGTGAATTGAGCCTGCCTGGTTCAGATCGTCTTTGGTATGTTGCTGATGCGCTTCGATTTGGGATGACTTTTGAGGAAGTACAGCGTCTCTCACATATCGACCCATGGTTCCTGGTGCAAATCGAGGAGCTGGTGAAGATTGAAAATAATCTGAAAGAGCGCTCTCTAAACGATTTGGATCAGAGTGAAATGTTTGCGCTTAAGCGTAAAGGTTTCTCTGATTCACGCCTGGCTAAGCTGTTGCAGAAAACAGAGAAGCAGGTGCGCGAATACCGGCAGGAAATGCAAATCCGTCCGGTTTATAAACGTGTTGATACCTGTGCTGCTGAGTTTGCAACCAGTACTGCTTACATGTATTCCACCTATGATATGGAATGTGAGGCTGAGCCAACGGATCGCGACAAAATCATGATTCTAGGTGGTGGCCCCAATCGTATCGGTCAGGGTATTGAGTTTGATTATTGTTGTGTTCATGCGGCGTTAGCACTGCGTGATGACGGTTATGAAACTATTATGGTGAACTGTAACCCTGAAACAGTTTCTACTGACTATGACACCTCAGATCGTCTGTATTTTGAATCACTGACGCTGGAAGATGTGCTGGAAATCGTCGATCTCGAAAAACCAAAAGGTGTCATTGTTCAATTCGGTGGTCAAACACCACTCAAATTGGCGCGCGCACTTGAAGCTGCCGGCGTACCGATTATCGGTACATCACCGGATGCGATTGACCATGCGGAAGATCGTGAGCGCTTTCAGCAAATGGTGGATAAACTGAACCTGTTGCAACCACCTAACAGATTGGCTCACTCTGCTGATACCGCAGTGGCGTTAGCATCTGAGATTGGTTACCCGCTGGTAGTGCGTCCATCATATGTTTTGGGTGGTCGAGCCATGGAAATCGTTTATAACGAGGATGAACTACAGCGTTATATGACCAGTGCAGTAAAAGTCTCAAACGATTCACCGGTATTACTTGATCGTTTCCTGGATGATGCAATTGAGGTGGATGTGGATGCGATTTGTGATGGCAAAGACGTCCTTATCGGCGGCATCATGGAGCATATAGAACAAGCGGGTGTGCATTCTGGTGACTCAGCCTGTGCACTTCCACCCTACAGTCTGAGTAATGCGATACAAGACCAATTGCGTGAGCAAGTGCGACAGATGGCGCTGGAATTGGGTGTAAAAGGTTTGATGAATACCCAGTTTGCAATCAAGGGTGAAGAAATTTACATTCTTGAAGTAAACCCACGGGCATCACGGACTGTGCCTTATATTTCCAAGTCTATCGGTGTGCCGCTGGCCAAAGTTGCTGCGCGCACTATGGCCGGAATGAGCCTGAAAGACCAAGGGATAGATAAAGAAGTTGTGCCAAGTTATTACTCGGTGAAAGAAGCGGTATTCCCATTCATTAAGTTTCAGGGAGTGGATCCTATTCTGGGCCCTGAAATGAAATCGACCGGTGAAGTCATGGGGGTAGGCCGCAGCTTTGGTGAAGCATTTGCCAAGTCTCAGCTGGCCGCATCGGTAGTTCTACCAACAGGCGGTAAAGCTTTTATCAGTGTTCGTGAAGCTGATAAGGTGGCAGCGGTTCAAATTGCAAAAGATCTTGCGGCACTTGGCTTTTCATTGATGGCGACTCGCGGTACACAAAAGGTGCTGGTTGATGCCGGAATAAGCTGTGAGCCTGTCAACAAGGTAGCTGAGGGTCAGCCTCACATTGTTGATATGATCAAAAACGATGAAATTAATCTCATCGTTAATACCACTGAAGGTCGACAATCCGTTGCGGATTCGCGGGAGATTCGACGTGCTGCACTACAACATCAGGTGAACTACACCACAACATTAGCGGCCGCACGTGCCACGATCCAGGCGTTGAGCAGCGAAGATATTGTTTCCGTTAACAGATTGCAATCGTTGCATGGAGAATTGAATTAATGGCTGTACCTATGACCCTGCGCGGTGCTGAAGCACTGAAAGAGGAATTGAAACACTTGAAAAGTGTTGCACGTCCAGAAGTTGTGCAAGCAATTTCAGAAGCACGAGCCCATGGCGATTTAAAAGAAAATGCCGAATACCATGCTGCAAAAGAGCAGCAAAGTTTTATCGAAGGTCGCATTCAAGAGCTTGATGGCGTTTTGTCTAATGCCCAGGTGATTGATCCGGCCACATTGCCTCAAGATGGTCGTGTTGTTTTTGGTGTCACGGTGTCACTCTTAAACATTGATACTGATGAAGAAAAGTCATATCAGATCGTGGGTGATTATGAATCTGATATCAAGCTGAACCGTATCTCTGTGTCATCGCCGATTGCTCGCGCTTTGATTGGTAAAGAAATTGACGATATTGCTACTGTGGAAGCGCCCGGAGGCAATATCGAATATGAAATTATTGAGATTACCTACGCGAGTTGATGAAAGATGATGTCGGGCTATACCGGTGAAAGACTTTTATTAACCCTCTGGGTGGGAAGTCTATGGGCGATTGGTTATTTAGCCGTGCCCATTGCATTTGCCAATCTTGATTCCAGTATTGCCGGCGATTATGCCGGCAAGCTGTTTTTTGCTGTCAATATGCTGGGTATTGCTGCCGCGGTGATTTTATTGATAAGCCGCTTATTTATCTTTGGCTTTAAACGCTTTCATTTATTCTGGCGTAGTTGGATGTTATTGCTCATGCTGGCGTTAAGCTTGGTCTTTGTCGGCTATCTACAACCTGAAATGCAGGCGATAAAACTGCTCGAGTGGCAGACGGATAGTGCGCTAGCGGAACGCTTTGGTCGATTACATAAATTCAGCGAAAACCTTTATTTGCTACTCAGCCTGTTTGGTTTGATGATGGTTTTAACCACAGACAAACGTGCAGAAGCAGACGAGGTCTGATATGGCAAAAAGTAAATCCAGCCAAGGTTGGTTAAAAGAACATTTCGACGATCAATACGTCAAAAAAGCCCAGAAGGAAGGGCATCGCTCGCGCGCTACTTTCAAGCTGGATGAGATCGATAAAAAAGATAAATTGCTTCGCAGTGGCATGAGTGTTGTCGATCTCGGTGCAGCACCGGGCGGTTGGTCTGATTATGCTTTTCGCAAGGTCGGCGACGAGGGAACGGTGGTTGCGCTTGATATCCTTCCTATGACGCCTTTGACCGGCGTACACTTCATAGAAGGTGATTTTCGTGAAGATCACATACTCGACGAACTTAATAAAGTTTTGGATGGTCGAGAAATAGACCTTGTATTATCGGATATGGCCCCCAATATGTCAGGTGTAGGGTCAATCGATCAGCCAGCTAGCATGTACTTGGTTGAGCTCGCTTTGGATTTTGCCGTGAACAATTTAAGTAAACAGGGTTGTTTTCTGGTCAAAGTGTTTCAGGGTGAAGGATTTGATGCATTTATAAAGCAAATGCGTGATAGTTTTAATAAGGTGGTAACCCGCAAGCCCGACGCATCAAGAGCCAGAAGTCGGGAAGTTTATTTGCTGGGTAAAGGTCTCAAATAACACAGTAGTTTCAGATTGCTATCAACTACTCGAATTTTATTTAATCACTGTATGTGATTATAAGTGGTAATCAGAGGTACCAAACATTGAATGACATGATGAAAAATATAGTCCTGTGGGTCGTGATCGCGATCGTACTGATGTCCGTGTTTAATAATTTCGGTCCTCAAGATAATAAAACAGGCGAAATGGACTATTCGACCTTTATTAGCAACGTGAAAAACGGTGCTGTTTCCAATGTGGAAATTCAGGGCCGCACTATTTCAGGTGAACTCACCGACGGCAGTCAATTTAAAACATACAGTCCTGAATATGATCCCGGCCTGATTGGTGATTTGCTTGATAATGGCGTCAGTATTCAGGCTGAGCCGGCAGAGAAAAGTAGTCTTCTGATGCAGATCTTCATCTCATGGTTCCCTATGCTGCTTTTGATTGCGGTGTGGATATTCTTCATGCGACAAATGCAAGGCGGTGGTGGCGGCAAAAACCCGATGTCATTTGGTAAGAGCAAAGCTCGCATGCTGAGTGATGATCAGGTCAAAGTGACATTTAAAGATGTCGCAGGCGTGGAAGAAGCGAAAGAAGAAGTCGCTGAACTGGTTGATTTTCTGCGTGATCCAGGCAAGTTCCAGAAGCTGGGTGGCCGTATTCCACGCGGTATTCTGATGGTAGGCTCACCGGGTACCGGTAAAACCTTGCTTGCTAAAGCGATTGCTGGCGAAGCGAAAGTGCCGTTCTTCACTATCTCAGGTTCTGATTTTGTTGAAATGTTCGTTGGTGTCGGTGCCTCCCGTGTACGTGACATGTTTGAGCAAGCCAAAAAACATGCGCCATGCATTATCTTTATCGATGAGATTGATGCTGTGGGTCGCCATCGTGGCGCCGGTGTGGGTGGTGGTAATGATGAACGTGAACAGACTTTGAACCAGTTACTGGTTGAAATGGATGGTTTCGAAGGCAATGAGGGCGTAATCGTGATTGCGGCCACTAACCGTCCAGACGTGCTTGATCCGGCTCTATTGCGTCCCGGTCGTTTCGACCGTCAAGTGGTCGTGCCATTGCCTGACATTCGGGGTCGTGAACAGATAATAAATGTTCATCTGCGTAAAGTGCCTGCTGCTGAAGATGTTGATGCGCGCGTCATCGCGCGTGGTACACCAGGTTTTTCAGGTGCCGATTTAGCCAACCTCGTTAATGAGGCTGCGTTGTTCGCCGCCCGTGCAAATAAACGTATGGTCAGCATGGAGCATCTTGAACTCGCTAAAGATAAAATCATGATGGGCGCGGAACGTCGTTCCATGGTGATGAGTGACAAAGAAAAAGAACTCACTGCTTACCATGAGGCGGGTCACGCTATTGTTGGGCGTCTCGTACCTGGCCATGACCCTGTCTACAAGGTCAGCATCATACCTCGTGGTCGTGCGCTTGGTGTCACCATGTTCTTGCCGACAGAAGATAAATACAGTCTGACTAAACAAACATTGGAGAGTCAGATTTCCAGTCTCTATGGTGGTCGTTTGGCAGAGGAAATGATCTTTGGTGGTGAAGCAGTGACCACAGGTGCTTCGAATGATATTCAGCGCGCTACAGAGTTAGCCCACAACATGGTCACCAAATGGGGCCTGTCCGATAATATGGGACCGATGTCTTACGGTGAAGATGAGGGAGAAGTTTTTCTTGGACGAAGCGTAACCCAGCATAAAGCTGTATCCGATCTAACGGCTAAGAAAATTGATGAAGATGTAAGAGCAGTCATTAACCGTAATTACGAGCGCGCCCAGAAGTTGTTAACGGACAATACCGAAAAACTGCATATCATGGCACAGCTGTTAATGAAATATGAAACCATCGACAGCGATCAGATTGATGCGATTATGGAAGGACGCGAGCCAGGTGAGCCCAAAGACTGGAATGACCGCTCTTCACCCCCATCAGCCAGTACAACAGATTCTGACGAGTCGGAAACCTCTTCAGGCAAACCGGCTGACCAATTGCATTAAGAGGAACACACGTCGTGCTATTTGATTGCGCGGGCAAGTCGCTGGACTTGTCCGTCCCTCGCATTATGGGCATTCTCAATGTTACCCCCGATTCATTTTCTGACGGGGGTAAGTTTTTTTCACCTGATGCGGCACTTCAACAAGCTTTAAAACTGGTTGGAGAGGGCGCTGATATTCTTGATATCGGTGGCGAATCAACCCGTCCCGGTTCAGAAATTGTCCCTGTTCAGGAAGAAATTGATCGTATTTCGCCGGTCATAGAAGCTATCAGTGCTGAGCTTGATGTACCGATTTCGATCGATACCATGAAAGCAGATGTTATGCGCGCTGCTGTTCAGGCTGGTGCCGGACTTATTAACGATGTCAATGCATTACGCAGTGAAAATGCGCTTCAAACAGCGGCAGAACTGAATGTGCCCGTTTGCTTAATGCATATGCAGGGTACGCCCCAGACTATGCAGCAAGAGCCGCATTATGAGGATGTAGTGACTGAGGTTGAAACATTTTTGTTAGAGCGTATCGCTGCTTGCCAACAGGCCGGTATCAAGCCTGAAAGAATCATGCTGGATCCCGGTTTTGGTTTTGGTAAACGAGCACGCCATAATTTAAGACTGATGAAACACTTATCACGTTTGACCGCACTGCCTTACCCTGTTTTGGTGGGCGTATCACGCAAATCGATTATTGGCGATATGCTGAAGGTGTCTGTTGATGAGCGACTCGCGGGTAGTTTGTCTTTAGCTTCCATTGCTGTTTGGCAAGGCGCTAAACTGATACGCACACACGACGTGAAAGAGACTGCTCAGGCTGTTAAGCTATGCCATCACGTGAGGCAGGTAGAAGATTTTGACTAAACAAAGACGTTATTTTGGTACGGATGGCATTCGTGGCCGGGTCGGTGATGGTGTTGTCACGCCAGATTTTGTTTTAAAGCTGGGTTGGGCTGTTGGCCGCGTACTAGCAAAAGAAAAAAACAGTCGGGTGATCATAGGTAAAGATACCCGTATTTCAGGTTATATGTTTGAATCTGCACTTCAGGCCGGCTTGTCTGCCGCTGGTGTCGATATCTATTTATTAGGGCCAATGCCCACTCCTGCTGTGGCCTATCTGACGCGTACTTTTCACGCGCAGGCCGGTATTGTTATCAGCGCCTCACATAATCCTTATTATGATAACGGTATTAAGTTCTTCTCGGCCGAAGGTACCAAGCTGCCGGATTCGATAGAACTTGAAATTGAAGCGATGCTGGAACAGCCGCTGGAAACGGTGGATTCCACACGGTTGGGTAAAGCTCATCGTATTGGGGATGCGCCGGGCCGTTATATTGAGTTTTGTAAAAGTACCATTCCATCAGGCGTTGCTCTGGATGGCCTCAAAATTATTGTTGATTGTGCCAATGGCGCGACCTATCACGTGGCACCAGATGTTTTCCGGGAATTAGGTGCAGAAGTTGTAGTCATGGGCGCAGAGCCTGATGGCTTCAACATTAATCAGAATTGTGGTTCAACCGAACCGCGATTGTTGCAGCAAGCGGTGCTGGAGAATAAAGCTGACCTTGGTCTTGCACTTGATGGTGATGGTGACCGCATCATTATGGTTGATCACCGCGGTGAAATTGTGGACGGCGACGAGCTGTTATTTATCATTGCACGAGCCCGACAACGTAATGGCGATCAACAAACCGACATCGTCGGCACACAGATGTCGAATCTGGGCTTGGAACATGCCTTAGCGAAGTTTGATATGACATTGCATCGCGCTCAGGTAGGTGACCGTTATGTGATGGAAAAATTAAAGCAGGTCAGTGGCCGTATTGGTGGTGAAGCATCAGGTCACATTATCTGCCTTGATAAAACATCAACAGGTGATGGCATTGTCGCTGCATTGCAAGTACTTGCCGAAATTTGCCAGACAGGGAATAGCTTGCATGCGCTTCGCTCTGTGGTGACTAAATATCCTCAGCAACTGATAAACATTAAAATTAGCAAAATGGTAGATATTTCCAGCAATGAAGAGATTGCTGCTGCCGTGGCTTCTATTGAGAAGCGACTGGGGAATGAAGGTCGTGTATTACTGCGTCCGTCAGGCACAGAACCGGTTATCCGAGTTATGGTCGAGGGTCGCGACGCGACAATGACTAAAAAGCTTGCTCAGGAACTGGCGGATATTATTAAAGGCATTGTGGAAGCCTGAATATCGTTTTGCAATCAGTTTTTTGCTAGGCCTTAATTGTTATACAATACATCCAATTAATGACTTGTTCTGGCAGCGTATTCGTATCAATAGCGAATACATTCAACAGAGCTTTGAAGTCATTCTGATGTCTATTTTTTATTTCGAGAGATTGTATTTGTGCGTAAACCGCTAGTTGCTGGTAACTGGAAAATGAACGGCTCTAGCGCGAGTAATAAGATCTTGCTCGAGGGTATTCTTGCCGAAGCTGAGAGCTTTTCATCTGTAGACGTAGCATTGTTCCCGCCGGCAGTTTATTTGTATCAGGTTCAGCAAGCTCTGGCCGGAACGGGCTTGTTTTGGGGTACGCAAAATCTGTCTCAGTTTAATCAGGGGGCTTATACCGGTGAAATATCGGCAACCATGCTCGCAGACTTTGACTGTGATTATGTGTTGATCGGTCACTCAGAGAGACGTTGCCTTTATGCTGAGCTTGATTTGGATCAGCGTGTGCTGGACAGAATTGTCGCTGAAAAATATGAAATGTCAGTCAAAGCAGGCATCACACCTATCATCTGTATAGGTGAAAGCCCAGAAGAGCATGCAGTAGGGCGAACAGAAGAAGTTATTGCCCGTTTGCTGGATACAGTCATTGCTTATCAGGGGGTTGAAGGCCTCGCGCACACGGTGCTAGCTTATGAGCCTGTATGGGCTATCGGTACCGGTCGATCGGCAACACCGGAATGGGCACAAGATGTACACAGCTTCATGCGTCAGCGTGTGGCAAAGCATGATCCGTCGATAGCGGAATCATTAAGCATACTTTACGGCGGCAGTGTAAACAGTAATAATGCTGCGCCATTGTTTTCACAACCTGATGTAGATGGTGGACTGGTAGGCGGTAGTTCATTGAACGCTCAAGAGTTCGTCAAGATATGTCAGGCCGCAGTTTTAAAATTAGGTTAACTACATGCACGCTATAGTTTTAACAGTACATATTGTTGTTTGTCTTATGCTGGTCGGTTTCATACTGATTCAGCATGGTAAAGGCGCTGATGCCGGCGCAGCTTTTGGTGGCGGCGGTAGCGGCGGCGGAGGCGGTGCTTCTGGCAGTCTGTTCGGCAGTCAGGGGTCAGCTTCTTTCCTGAGTCGCACCAGTGCTATTCTTGCAGCCATTTTCTTTACTACGAGCTTAACGCTGGCTTATTTCTCTGTCGACAGACCTGAAAAAGCGGAGAGTGTGACACAGTCCGTGCCGGCTCAACAAAAAGCCGAAGAAACTCCTGCAGATTTACCGGAATTGCCGTAAAATACGCAATCCTTGCCGATGTGGTGAAATTGGTAGACACGCCATCTTGAGGGGGTGGTGGGCATAGCCCGTGGCGGTTCGACTCCGCCCATCGGCACCAAGATACAGGCCAAGTTCTTGAAATATCAAGTACTTGGCCTTTTTATGTGTTGTCTGATCGGTGTCACACCAAGTGGTTAAACAAGAAGCTCTGCTTGGGGACTTATCATCCCAGCAATGTATATCGTGGCATATTCAATGACAAGCTTGAGATACACCGTAAAATTAGTTACCAGCTTTATTGATATAAAGTAATCCAGCTACTTTTTTGTTCAGTCTCATCCAAAGTATTCTGTGTCTGCAATGACTCTGTCATGAACCAATGACTTTGCAAGTTCAAAAATATCAGGGTTGTAGCGGTTATTACAGCTTTCCATGATCTCAATGGCTTCATTGAATGTTTTGCTAGTCTTGTAAGGCCTAATACCTGCTATGGCATCTAATGAATCAGCTATGGTGATTATATTAACCTCAGTCGAAATAGCTTTACCATTTTTTCCATCAGGATAACCAGAGCCGTCGTAGTACTCATGGTGGTATTTCACAATATCTTTAATCAGTGGGTCTATTTCAAGGTCTGAAATAATTTCGTAACCAATCATAGGATGCCGTTTGATGTATTGCCAGTCTAAATCATCGAGCTTACTTGGTTTAATTAGTATCTCGTGTGGGATTGCTATTTTCCCGATGTCATGAATTTTTGCACCGAGTATTAAGTTCGATATATTCTCATCATATAATCCCATAGCAGTAGCTATTTTTTTCGCAATCGCACCTGTTCTATTCATATGGCCGACAGTATAGGGGTCTTTTTTTTCAATCGTATAAGATAGAGCAGTCGTTGTTTCAGTTAACACTCTTACAAGATGCTTTTGTGCTTCTACTGTCTCGGTAAGATCGATGAATTCTGCAAAACGATAGACTTCACCATCAAGAGCAAGTACGTAGGGAAATACCAGGGCGTGCTTACTTTCTCCTGATTTTGTTTTTAATCTCAGTGGATATTTATCTTTACGATTATTGGCAAAGACCTGCATAAGCAGATGGTGATCATCGCTGTTAGTTAGCTCAAGTGCATGCATGCCTTCGAGCTCATTTTTGCTATAGCCACATAAACTGACAAAACTATCGTTGGCGCCTAAGACAACTCCCTGCTTGGTAATACAAGTGGCATGAGGGAAGATAGATAGTTCCTCAGTTACAGCCCATGGTCCATGGACCTTTAGACACTTGACTATGAATTGACGCAGCTCATCCTGAATGTTTTCTTTTAGTTCTTTTTTCATCAGTTGCTCCTTGCAAACCCGCGAAATCGATACTATCTCAGCTTGTCTTGAATTTCACCCCCACGATAAAAAATAATTAATTCCAGATAAGAGGAAAGTTCAGTGTCATAAGCGTCATTTAGCCCTTGCTCTCCATCAAGTTTCCTGATTGGGACCTAGGTCAGGTTCTAATCCAAACTGCCCTCTATATTGTTGATACGGTGTTCATAATGCTCTATTAGAGCACAGTGCCATCAGTGATTGTATCAACTCTGATGAATTGCAACGCCTGAACCAAATGCGAGGGAGAACCCCTCGTGGCACATATATACGCCTGCTATTTAACGGTTCACGGTCGGTGCAGGTTCCTGAGGTGAATCGGCAGGCTTACGCCTCTCTGGTCCGCTCAGAGGCAAACCTCAATTAGATCGCACATAAACTGAACATGTCCCACCATATTGAAATTCGTTAGGCTCTCGATGTCTTGCGGGAGTTCAGACAACGCTTGATCGGGTCTAGTGAAATGAAGGGTATGCAGTGAATCCGGCGCGGGAGAGGCTTCCACGGCGTACTGTCATATTTGCTCGATCATGATGAGCCTATACTTGTTACAGGCACAGTTACTCCCGGCAGTGCAAAACAGATGACAGATGAATTTGTGGCGTTGAGTGGAACCTGTGCCGATATTGTCAAACCTACCTGGCATAACTCTATGAGATTGCCATCAGGTGAGCATTTGCCTATGGATAAATGGGCTGACGTTGCACATGACTCTATGCGTGACATGAGGTATCCAGACTTATCCCATTGGCACCAGGATTTTAAAACAATATAGGATTCAATATCTTGTGCGGTTTTTTGTTTCTGGAAATCGTGATGGTACACAAATGGTACATACACGTTAGCAAATCATCCTTATTCAAATTATTGAGTATAAAAATATCTATTCTATCCGAATAGAATCTAGCTCTTTAGTAGCCGTTTATTAAACAATTTCCTATTACGCTCCGTAATATCGGAATTCCTTCGATGAAATAATTAATCACCAATTTTTTAGTTTACATTTCTTTACAATTGAAATGATTTGGTAAATAATGTTGCGAACGATTATCGTTAAGGTTAAATATGAGAAAAAAACACCAAACTACAACATTATTTTTACATCGATCGCTTCGCAACTCATTAATCACTTTCATGGCCACCACATTGTTCAGCACGGCAGCTTATGCTGCAGAGAACGCCTATGAGTTGGACACAATCAGTGTTCAGGGCAATGAGGAGTCTGGTTATGCCGTTGACCAATCAAAGTCGCTAACTAAGACCCGTGTACCGTTGTCAGAGTCGCCCTTTTCAGTTCAGGTCATACCGGAAACCGTTTTCACTGAACAGAATGCATTGGGCTTGGAAGACGTTTATCGGAATGTCAGTGGTGTTGTTGAGTCTGGTAATACGCTTAATGCTCAATCAGAAGTGCTGCCTTTTATCAGAGGCTTTGAGTCACCCACCGTTTTACGCAATGGCATCAGAGCGACCCAGGTTGGCGCAGTCGATTTATTCAATATCGAGTCCGTAGAGGTTCTCAAAGGTCCGGCTTCAATTCTCTTTGGTGCACTTGAACCTGGTGGTGTATTGAACTACACGACCAAAAAGCCAAGAGCTATCCCCAGTGTCAGCCTCAAACAGCAATTCGGCAGTGATGATTATTATCGTACAACCGTGGACGCTACTGGGCCGGTGAATGAGAATAAAGACCTGCTTTACCGTTTTAACCTGGCTTATACCGACTCACAATCTTTCCGTGACGAAATAGATCTGGACCGGATCGCTGTCTCGCCGGTCATTACCTGGCTAGCCACGGACCAGACAGAACTGACATTGGATTTCAGCTATACAAGGGAGCGAGTGCCCTACGATAGTGGTGTTCCTGTCGATGAGAATGGTGACAAGCTGGTTCCGGATGATACTTTCTTTGGTGATCCCAGCCTGGAAGGACGCACACTTGAGGACATTTTTGCCGGCTACACATTGGAACACCAGTTCAATTCGGTATTTACACTCACCAATCGTTTACAGTTCCACCGCAGTCTGCCCAAAAACGAATCCATTCGTAATCGCGGTGTTATCGGTACGCCGGGCAATGAACAGTTAAGACTGCGCTATCAGAACGAAGAACGGGTTGAGGATGAACTGCAGTTTGTTACTGATCTGACTGCCGATTTCGATACCGGCAGTCTGAATCATCAAGCGCTGATTGGTTTGGATCTCATCAAGCAGGAAAGTGAGTTCAGACGCTTCCGGCAAAACCTGGCTAGTATCGATATCAACGCTAACCCGGATGTCAGCTTCACCCCACCGTCTGATCTGCAGCTGAGTAAGGATTTAGACTCAGAGATGGAATGGGCCGCTGTCTATTTTCATGACCAGATTTCGATGCTTGAAGACGGCCGTCTGAAACTGCTCGTGGGAGGACGTTATGACTCAGTCAAACAAACGGACAACCTGGAATCGAGTTCTTTCCGGGATCAGGAGTTTACCGGTCGTGCCGGTTTGCTTTATGAACTGACCCCGAATCTGTCACCTTATGTCAGTGTCAGTGAATCGTTCAACCCACAATCAGGCAGTACTGTTGATCGGAGTGGCGCTGTGCTGGCACCGGAAACAGGCTTGCAGTACGAAGCAGGCTTGAAGCTGCAAAGCCTGGACAAGAAATGGCTCTCAACCATTGCTGTGTATGAGATTGAAAAAGAAGATGTCGCGGTTTTTGATAGTGACTTCTTTAATGATACCGGTGAAATCACCTACTTTCCGGGGGTTGAGCAACGTAGCCGTGGTGTTGAATTCGACATAAGCGGCGAAATCTCACCGGGCCTGAACCTCATCGCTAACTATGCTTATACCGATACAGAAGTATTGAAAAACGATGGTGATCCAGACAGTGTCGGTGAGCGACTGGGTAACGTACCGCTGCACACCGCTCGTTTATGGCTATCCTATGACTTCCAACCTGGCAGCCGTTTTGAACACTTTGGCCTGGGTGGCGGCGTGAGATATGAAAGCGAACGTCTGGCGCAATTTGATACTGATATTACGCTGGATGACTACACCGTTTATGATGCTGCACTTTGGTACCGCAAACCGGTCAGTGGTGGTAATGTGCTGACAGCACAGCTCAATTTCAGAAATGTTTTTGATGAAGATTACTACGCCCGTGCGAGTGATCAGTCCATCGTCCACGCTGGACTTCCCTTCTCTGTCTACGCCACTGTGGGACTTGAGTTTTAAAACCTCATCACCGACTCACTGCTATCATTGGCAGTGAGTCGGCTCATTCTAAAAGCCAAACATATGGATACCCATTTCTGGTTCCGGGTACACAGTTTTACCGGTATCGTCACCGGGCTGATGCTTTTTTTAATCTGTTGGACAGGCACCTTTGCCGTCATTTCTTACGAACTGGACTGGCTGGTGACACCCGAGTTAAGACTCAATGACACCGCGGACAGCATGAACTGGCCGGCCATCATAGACCATGTTCAAAAAGACCCTTCAGAAGCACTTTACGTCACTGCGACTCCCTATGGGGGGCCGGTAAGCGCCGCTTTGTTTGCTGAAAGTGGTGGCTACTTTCAACGCCTCTATCATCCTGTCACGGGCGAACCCTTTGCCGATATATCCGCTTTTGATATTCAACGGTTTTTCCGTGATCTACATCGACGCATTTTTTATCCCAATCCCTGGGGTTTATATCTGGTCTGCTTTTTTGCTCTGACAATGCTGACTTCGCTGATAGCTGCACTGTATTTCTATAAGCGTTGGTGGCGGCGTTTTTTCCAATTCAAAGCCCACAACAGGCGAGCATTTTTCAGCGCCAGTCATAAACTTGCGGGTTTATGGAGCATCTGGTTCATCCTGATTATTTCACTGACGAGTGTCTGGTATATCTATGAATCGGTGCGTTTTCAGTTTGTTGATGGTGTCATTAGTTATGTCAGCGATTCTAAGCCCTCGCCCGTTCAACTCGAGAAATTGGAGCCACAGAGATCCGTATCTGGTGAGAAACTTATTAATACCATCAGCCATGCCTTCCCGGAGCTTGAAGTTCAGTCATTCAGACCTGATGCTGGCGGCTATTTTTATGCTGATGGCCAGGCCAACCAAATTCTGGTGAGAGAGGGTGCCAATGAAATTTGGTTAAAGCCGGATACGGCTGAAGTCGTTTACTTACAAGACGCAGAAAATTTATCGGCATACTGGTTATGGTCAGATATGGCGGATCCTCTCCATTTCGGCGATTTTGCTGGTCTTTACAGTAAAGCCATATGGTTTATTTTTGGTCTGCTTCTATCTTTTATCATTCTGACTGGTACCTATTTGCATGGAAAACGTATTCAGAGTTCTGGAAAATACAATTGGAAATTGGCTCATATAGCCACAGCCACAACCATGCTTGTTTGGCTTGCATCAGTGCCTATGGCATTTAATCGAGTATACGATTTCACTGCGTCTCAACAGACTGATGGCTGGGCTTTAGAACCAGGCGTAATGGTTTTTATCCTAGGTTGGGTTGCCATGACACTCTTGATCATCGGTTTCTGGCACTATCTGTTAACCATGAAACGTAATAAAAGAAGCGGTTAATGAGTATGAAGAGAAGTTACCAACTGCTGGTATTTGCAATACTCGTACTAAAACTTGCTAAGTTGATTGGGTCTTAATTTACTTAAGTTTGGCTATTCCTTAATTGTTCAACAAATCAAAAGCATATGTAAAAAACGTGGTATATATTAGCATCACATCGATTACAAAATTAGGTTTTTATCGAATATGTCAATTGATGAAAAATCAATCCTTTACGGTCTTTGGGTTGCTTTTTTTGTGTCTGTCTTATCCATTGTTTTAAAACTGTCCTAAACGCATCGTGACCATCATGCCAACGACAAGCTGATGAATTCACTTACGGATCTCATCAGTAAGTGTCTGTTTCTTTTTTCGCATTCAACTTGCTTAACGTTTTTCTATAATCAAGTAAGTCTGTTCTTTTTTGACAATAAATAATCTTAACTCGGCTTATAAAAAAACAAATGAATAAACTCAAGCGAATTATCGATTATTGTCGCTTCTCATGACGGTCCAGAGTGTGTAGTATCGTGTGTTGACGGCTGCCGCAAGGCCAGCCACGCTCAGTCAGGGGCATGATACGGTTAATAGCCCATCATGCTGATTTGATTCATAAATCATTGAGGATGAGCAGTATGCTGGAGAACTATCTCCCGATATTGTTATTTATCATGATCGGCATTGGCTTCGGTGTCATGCCGTTATTGGCTGGTTTTATTCTGGGACCGCGTCATCCTGATGACGAAAAGCGGTCAGCCTATGAGTGTGGTTTTGAGCCATTTGAAGACTCCCACATGAAGTTTGATGTGCGCTACTACCTGGTAGCAATTTTGTTCATCATCTTTGACCTCGAAATAGCGTTTCTTTTCCCTTGGGCCATTGTGCTCGATGAAATTGGTGTGTTTGGGCTATTGTCCATGTTCTTGTTTCTTGCCATTTTGGTGGTTGGGTTTGTTTACGAGTGGAAAAAAGGT
Source organism: Methylophaga sp. (assembly GCF_965655755.1). GTDB lineage: Bacteria > Pseudomonadota > Gammaproteobacteria > Nitrosococcales > Methylophagaceae > Methylophaga. Next base: position 42,721 of record NZ_CBFHHW010000014.1, read on the forward strand.
GCATTGGAATGGGAATAGAAGGTGTCCTTGAGAAAGGCGTTGTAACCACATCAGCGGACAAATTAATCAACTGGGCAAGAACCGGTTCATTGTGGCCTATGACTTTTGGACTTGCCTGTTGTGCTGTTGAAATGATGCATGCCGGTGCTGCGCGTTATGACTTAGATCGCTTTGGTGTTGTGTTTCGCCCCAGTCCACGTCAGTCGGATGTGATGATCGTAGCTGGCACTTTGGTAAATAAAATGGCACCTGCTCTCCGTAAGGTCTATGACCAGATGTCAGAACCACGCTGGGTCATTTCAATGGGATCCTGTGCCAATGGTGGTGGTTATTACCATTATTCCTATTCTGTTGTCCGCGGCTGTGATCGAATTGTTCCGGTCGATATTTACGTCCCGGGGTGTCCGCCTACTGCTGAAGCACTGCTTTATGGCATCGTGCAATTGCAGAAGAAAATTCAACGTACTAATACCATAGCCCGACCTGCTGTAGGTTAAACCGGAGTCATGATGCAGGTGTTGAAAGCTCAGCTAGAAAAAGAATTTGCGGATGAATTACTGGATTGTGATTTAGATCGTGATGAAATAACCATGCATGTCTCCGCTGAACAAATTATTACGGTATGCCAGCGTCTTCGTGATCAGTTTGGTTTTGAGCAGTTGGTGGATTTATGTGGAGTGGATTACTCCGAGTATGGGGGGAGTGCCTGGGAAACCAAGCAGTCCAGTGAGTTTGGTTTCAGTCGTGCTGTAGATGGCTCTGGTCATGCCGAACCGGTTAAGGACGGTCTCCGTTTTGTTGTTGCCTATCACTTGTTGTCTATCCAGCATAACCAGCGCCTCAGATTAAAAGTCAGACTGGAAGCCGAGAGTCCCATTATTGATAGTGTCACTTCTGTCTGGAATAGTGCGGAATGGTTTGAAAGAGAAGCCTTTGACTTGTTTGGGATTCTATTCAATGGTCACACTGATCTTCGCCGGATATTGACGGATTATGGTTTCGTGGGACATCCATTCCGTAAAGATTTTCCGCTGATAGGCAATGTTGAAATGCGTTATGACCCAGATAAAAAGCGGGTTGTGTACGAACCGGTCAGTATTGAGCCCCGTACTCTGGTGCCCAGAGTTATCCGGGATGATAACCGCTACCATAAGGATAAAAGTTAAGCATGGCTGAAATTAAGAACTACACACTTAACTTTGGCCCTCAGCATCCAGCCGCTCATGGTGTATTACGCCTGATTTTGGAAATGGATGGCGAAGTGATAGAGCGTGCAGATCCGCATATCGGTTTATTACATCGTGGTACTGAAAAACTAGCTGAATCGAAGCCCTTTAATCAGAGCATCGGTTATATGGACCGACTCGATTATGTGTCGATGATGTGCAATGAGCATGCGTATGTCATGGCTATTGAGAAATTGATTGGTCTGGAAGTCCCCATCCGTGCCCAGTATATCCGGGTAATGTTTGACGAGATAACACGCATCCTTAATCACCTGATGTGGTTAGGTGCACATGGGCTTGATATTGGCGCAATGACCGTCTTTTTGTACTGCTTCCGCGAGCGTGAAGATCTGATGGATTGCTACGAAGCAGTCTCTGGTGCGCGTATGCATGCGACTTATTACCGACCGGGCGGTGTATATCGTGATTTACCTGATCGTATGCCGCAATATCAGTCCTCAAAATGGCATAACGAAAAGGAAGTCAAAAGGAAAAACAGCAATCGTGAAGGCAGTTTGCTCGATTTTATCGAAGATTTCACAGAGCGTTTTCCAAAATGTGTTGATGAATATGAAACCTTATTGACAGATAACCGGATCTGGAAACAACGGACTGTGGGGATAGGTGTTGTCAGCCCGGAACGAGCCATGCAACTGGGATTTACCGGACCTATGCTACGTGGCAGTGGTATCGAATGGGATCTCCGTCGCAAGCAACCTTATGAGGTATATGACAAGCTCGACTTCGATATTCCGATTGGCAAGGAAGGCGACTGTTATGATCGTTATCTGGTTCGGGTTGAAGAGATGCGCCAGTCCAATCGTATTGTTAAACAGTGTATAGACTGGCTGCGTGCAAATCCGGGACCAGTGATTCTGGATAACAGTAAAGTAGCACCACCCAAACGAGCGGTGATGAAAGATGATATGGAAGCTTTGATTCACCACTTTAAGTTGTTTACAGAGGGGTACTGTGTACCGGAAGGTGAGGTTTACAGTGCGATTGAACACCCGAAAGGTGAGTTTGGTATTTACATGGTCTCGGATGGAGCGAACAAACCCTACAGGGTCAAGATACGGGCTCCCGGTTTTCCCCATCTGGCAGCGATGAATGAGATGAGTAAAGGTCATATGCTGGCTGATGTGGTCGCTATTATAGGCACCATGGATATTGTTTTTGGTGAGATTGATCGATGACAGAGATGTTACTGACTGGACCCAAAGAGGCGTTATTTACAGAAACGCTGCGTGAACAGATGGATATCTGGATTGCCAAATATCCTGCTGGTCAGGCACGGTCTGCAGTGATTCCATGTCTCCATATTTTGCAGGATGCTAATGGTGGCTGGTTAACGACAGCTATCATGGATGCACTGGCCGAGTATTTATCAATTCCTGCCATCAGTGTTTATGAGGTGGCGACTTTTTACACCATGTTTGAGTTGGAACCGGTCGGTAAACACAAAATTAGTGTCTGTACCAATATCTCCTGCATGCTGTGTGGTTCGGAAAAAATCATGGACCACATTCAACAGAAATTGAATATCAAGCCGGGACAAACCTCAGATGATGGTCTGTTTACACTGAAAGAAGTGGAATGTTTGGGAGCTTGTGTCGGTGCACCGATGATGTTGCTTGATCGTGATTATCATGAGTATCTGAACGAAGATAAAGTGGATCAAATTTTGGACGGGCTGCGGTCATGAAACTGGATCAGATCTGTTTTCGCACTTCGCACCTGAGTCCATCGTGGACGCTGGATGCCTATCGTGAGGTAGGCGGCTACCAAGTACTCGAAAGTGTGCTCAAGAATAAAATGCGGCCAGAAGACATTCTGGAGCAGGTTAAAAATTCTGCCCTACGAGGACGTGGTGGTGCTGGGTTCCCGACCGGACTGAAGTGGAGCTTTATGCCCAGACGTATGCCCGGTGAAAAATATATTGTGTGTAACTCTGATGAGGGTGAACCCGGTACCTGTAAAGATCGCGACATCCTTCGCTTTAACCCGCATCAATTAATCGAAGGTATGATTATCGCTGGCTACACCATTGGTGCCCGCACCGGCTATAACTACATACGTGGCGAGTTTTTCGAGCCTATTGAACGTTTCGAAGCCGCATTGGAAGAGGCCCGTGAAGCGGGTTTGTTAGGGAAGGATATATTGGGCAGTGGTTTCAATTTCGAATTGCATACACAGATTGGCGCGGGTGCATACATTTGCGGAGAAGAAACGGCATTACTGGAATCGCTGGAAGGCAAAAAAGGCCAACCCCGTTATAAACCACCTTTTCCTGCGGGTTACGGCCTCTATGGCAGACCTACAACAATTAACAATACAGAGACACTCGCTTCTATCCCGGTGATTCTACAATACGGAGGAGACTGGTTTCATGAGATTGGTACGCCCAACAATGGCGGCAGTAAAATATTCTGCATGACCGGTCATGTTAACAAGCCCGGCAATTATGAAGTCCCGTTAGGGACCCCTTTTGCTGACTTGCTTGAATTAGCGGGGGGCGTCAGAGACGGTAATACGCTCAAAGCGGTTATTCCCGGCGGTACTTCAACACCAGTCGTCACGGGTGAAAAAATGCTGCAGCTTGATATGAGTTATGACGGCATCGGTAAGGGCGGCTCAATGCTTGGTGCCGGCTCGGTTATCGTAATGGATGAAAAAACCTGCATGGTAAAAGCCCTGCAGCGCATTGCTTACTTTTATTATGAAGAATCCTGTGGTCAGTGCACGCCATGCCGTGAAGGTACCGGCTGGTTGTATCGTGTTATAAAACGAATTGAGGAAGGTCAAGGCAGACAAGAAGATCTGGATCGGCTGGTGGATGTTGCTGAAAACATTAATGGCAATACAATTTGTGCCCTGGGGGATGCTGCCGCGGCACCAGTGATGAGTTTTATCAAACATTTTCGTGATGAATTTCAGTACCACATTGATCACGGTCATTGCATGGATAATACGGGCTAAAGACTGATAGCTATGGTAAATATCGAAATCGATGGTATTCCACTTAAAGTGGATTCAACAAAAATGGTTATTCAGGCTGCTGATGAGGCAGGCATTGATATTCCACGTTTTTGTTATCACAAAAAGCTGTCGATAGCGGCCAACTGTCGTATGTGTCTGGTGGAAGTGGATAAAGCACGCAAAGCCTTACCGGCCTGCTCGACGCCGGTCTCAGAAGGCATGAAGATCTTCACCGATTCCAAAGTGGCCATAAATGCTCAACGAAGCGTGATGGAATTTCTGCTCATTAATCATCCCTTGGACTGTCCAATCTGTGATCAGGGTGGTGAATGCGAGTTACAGGATCTATCGATGGGATACGGCGAAGGGATCAGTCGCTTTTCTGAACGAAAACGGGTCGTTAAAGATAAGGATATCGGTCCATTAATACAGACCGACATGACCCGCTGTATTCATTGCACGCGTTGTGTCCGCTTTGGTCAGGAAATTGCCGGTATTATGGAGCTCGGTGCTACCGGACGTGGTGAGCACATGGAAATCGGTACTTATGTTGAACATAGTCTGGTGTCTGAGTTGTCGGGCAACATTATCGATTTATGTCCGGTCGGTGCATTAACATCAAAACCTTTTCGTTACAAAGCCCGTGCCTGGGAATTAACAGCACATCCGAGCATTGCACCTCATGATGCAGTGGGCTCGAATATTGAGCTTCATGTTCGACAAAATGACGTGATGCGGGTTGTGCCCAGAGATAACGAAGCGATCAATGAAGCTTGGCTTTCTGATCGGGATCGTTTCAGTTATCTGGGACTGACCAGCTCTGAACGTGTGGCAGAGCCAATGATTAAAAGTAACGGTGTATGGCAAGCCACAGATTGGCAGACTGCATTGGAAACAGCGGCAGAAGGGCTTAAAACCATTGTTACCAAGCATGGGCCAGAAGAGTTAGGTGGACTGATTTCACCGAGTACAACGGTTGAAGAAGGTTATTTATTCCAGAAGTTGTTGCGGGGTCTGGGTACGGATAACATTGACCATCGCTTGCGTGAGCAGGACTTTGCTGACGAGCAGGCTGACTATAGTTTGAATGATTGGTCCCTGAGTGACATTGATGAATCGGATGCCTTTGTTTTACTCGGCACCAATATTCGTGGCGAACAGCCCATCATTGCTCATCGGATTCGTCAGGCCGCTCTGTCAGGTGCCACGGTGAGCAATATCAACTTCTTTGAAAGTGATTTACTGATGCCTGTTCAACATCAGTTGGCTGTTGATGCCAGAAACATGGTCTATACCTTGATGGGCATTGCCAAAACGCTCAGCGGAATTAAAAAAGAAGACGCTTCAGACTGGCTAGATATTCTTGGTGAGAGCCAGCCTTCACCGTTTGAGCAAAATGTGGCGATGCAGTTATCCAACGCTATGAATGCAACGTTGTTTATTGGTGACCTGATAAAACATCACCCACAAGCCAGTTTATTCAGATCACTGACAAAGCTGATTGCCAAACTAAGCAACAGTAAACTGGTGATTCTGCCATCAGCGAATGCCAACGGCCACAAAAAAGCCGGTACAGTGCCTGCCGGAAAAGGCTTAAATGCCTTACAAATGTGGCAGAGAGATCTTCGCGCTTATGTATTAATGGGCTTTGACCCCGCGATGGATACGGCGACACCAAACGAGGCACATAGGGCGCTGAAGCGTGCCAGTTTTGTTGTGGCGATTGATAGTTTCCACAGTGACTTCGTGAATGAACATGCTGATGTCATACTGCCTGCAGCCTGTTTTACTGAAACCTCAGGCACCTTTGTCGGTATTGACCAACAATGGCAGCGTTTTTCTGGCGGTGTTCAGCCGCGAGGCGATAGCCGACCCGGTTGGAAAATCCTGCGCGTGCTCGGAAATGTAAGCAAACTGAATGGATTTGATTACATTTCTTCACAGGATGTGGTTGATGAGTTGGAAAGTGGATTAAACCGGGAACAGAAAAAAACACCCGTCGACTTTATTCCGGAATCTCTCACTATTCAATCCGAACTGATGCTTATTTCAGAAGTACCCATGTATCGCACGGATGCTTTGCTTCGTCAGAGTGATGCCTTACAAAAAACGCCAGAAAATAAAGCCAATAATATTGTGCGTATCAATCAGCAGGAAGCGGACAAACATGGCTTGACACAACAACTCCCGGTGACGGTCAAGCAAGGTGAAAATACGATTAGTCTGCCGCTTGAAATTGATAACACCATAGCCGATGGCTGTATTTTTGTTGCTGCCGCGACAGCCTCCACGGTCAGTTTAGGTAACCTGTTCGGTCAGGTTGACGTGATGCAGACAGGGACATCCTGATGTTAGATATGCTACTCGAACATATCCTGCCTAATGTTGCCAAGATTTTTTTGATCGTGGTGCCGTTGATGCTCGGTGTAGCCTATCTTACCTATTTTGAACGCAAAATCATTGGCTATATCCAGACACGTATTGGTCCGAATCGTGTGGGGCCATGGGGTCTATTACAGCCGATTGCCGACGGTCTCAAGCTATTGATGAAAGAGGTTATCTTTCCTTCACGTTCAAATCTCTATCTGTTTCTGGTAGCGCCGGTACTGGCAATCGGACCGGCGTTAGCAGCTTGGGCAGTGATGCCGTTTGATGATGGTATGGTCTTGGCCGACATTGATGCCGGTCTACTCTACATTCTCGCTATTACCTCAATGAGTGTTTATGGCGTGGTTATAGCGGGTTGGGCGTCAAACTCGCGCTATGCTTTTCTGGGTGCCCTGCGAAGTGCCGCGCAGGTTGTTTCGTATGAAATTGCAATGGGCTTTGCTCTAGTGGGCGTATTAATAGCGGCTGGCAGCCTGAATTTAGGGGAAATCGTTTTAGCACAGCAAGGCGGATTTTGGCATTGGTACTGGTTACCACTGTTGCCATTATTTGTGGTGTATTTTGTCTCAGGGGTTGCAGAGACGAATCGTGCCCCGTTTGATATCGCCGAGGGCGAGTCCGAAATCGTTGCTGGTTTCCATGTTGAATACTCAGGCATGGCGTTTGCGGTATTTTTCCTTGCTGAATATGCCGATATGATTCTGATTTCAATGCTAGCTGCCACGCTGTTCATGGGTGGGTGGTTATCACCTTTTGAGGGTATTCCGGTATTAGCTGACCTGTTTGCCTGGGTACCGGGATTAATCTGGCTATTGGCCAAAACCGCTTTTTTCTTATTTATCTACTTGTGGATACGGGCCACATTTCCACGTTACCGTTATGATCAAATCATGCGTTTAGGCTGGAAAATTTTTATCCCTGTCACCTTGGTCTGGCTAGTAATCATTGCTACTGCTCAGGTGCTGGACATTGGTCCGTGGTTTACTGAACAAGCAGCGATTGCTGCAGGAGGGGCGTGATGAAACGTATACGCCATTTCTTTAAAAGCTTCCTGTTGTGGGAGTTATTTCAGGGCATGCGGTTAACGGGGAAATACCTGTTTGCCCGTAAAGTCACTGTGCAATATCCAGAAGAAAAAACACCCCAATCCCCGCGTTTTCGTGGTTTGCATGCGTTGCGTCGTTATCCCAATGGTGAAGAACGCTGTATTGGCTGCAAGTTATGTGAAGCCGTGTGTCCGGCTCTGGCTATCACCATTGATACCGAGCCTCGGGATGACGGAACACGTCGGACCACACGCTATGATATTGATTTGTTCAAGTGTATTTATTGTGGCTTTTGTGAAGAGTCATGTCCGGTCGACTCGATTGTGGAAACACGTCAATTTGAATTCCACTTCGAGGAACGCGGAGAGCACATTATTACCAAAGATAAGTTATTGGCGATTGGGGATAAGTATGAAGATCAGATTGCTGCAGATAGAGCAGCTGATGCGCCATACAGATAGGATGAAACGTTGATGGAAAAAGTTATTTTTTATGCGTTTGCTGCCATTTTACTGTTCGCCGCCACCATGGTAATTACAGTGCGAAACCCTGTACGCGCTGCGTTATTTCTGGTTCTGGCCTTTTTTACCAGCGCCGGAATTTGGCTGATGTTGCAGGCGGAGTTTTTGGCAATCAGTCTGGTTTTAGTATACGTCGGTGCAGTATTGGTGTTGTTCCTGTTTGTAGTGATGATGCTGGATATTGATTTGGCACCGTTACAGGAAGGCTTTACCAAATATTTACCTGTTGGCATTGTGGTGGCAGCGCTGATTGTGGTCGAAATGATCATGGTCCTAAATGCGCCACAATTTGATATAGCTGCTTCCGAAGCCGTCGATGAGAGTAATACGCGAATGTTGGGGCGGCTGCTATACACTGTCTACGTGTATCCGTTTGAAATTGCCTCAGTCATTCTAACTGTCGCTATTGTGGCAGCAATTACGTTGACCCTGCGTGAGCACAGCCGAAAATTACAGGATCCGGGCAAGCAGGTTGCCGTCAGAAAGCAGGATCGTGTCCGGCTGGTGGATTTGAGACAGCCCAAACCGAATGATGAGGAGGGTAGCTGATGATCGTGTTATCTGATTACCTTATCCTAGCCGCCCTGTTATTCAGTCTTTCGGTGGCAGGTATATTCCTTAATCGTAAGAACATTATTATTCTGCTGATGTGTATTGAGTTAATGCTATTGGCTGTTAACCTCAACTTTATTGCTTTCTCACACTTTTCGGGTGATGCCGCAGGTCAGGTATTTGTCTTCTTTATTCTGACCGTTGCAGCCGCAGAAGCAGCAATTGGCCTAGCGATTCTGGTGGTTCTGTTCCGTAACCTCAGCACAATCAATGTATCCGATCTGGATAGGTTGAAGGGGTGAGCGATGAGTAAAAGCCTACTGATTGCTATCGTTCTTGCCCCCCTGATTGGCAGTATTCTTGCCGGATTGTTTGGTAAACAAATAGGCCGCACGTGGTCACACCGGGTCACGATTGCTGGGGTTGCAATTTCTTTTTTACTGTCTCTGTGGGTATTCAAATTAGTCGTTTTCGATGGTGCCTACTTTAACGAAAGTATTTATGAGTGGCTGCGAGCAGGGTCATTAACTCTTGAAATCGGCTTTATGGTTGATGCCTTAACAGCCGTGATGATGACGGTAGTAACCTTCGTCTCTTTGATGGTTCACATCTATACCATCGGCTACATGCAGGAAGATGATGGCTATTGTCGTTTCTTTAGCTATATCTCGCTATTCACCTTTTCAATGTTAATGCTGGTGATGGCCAACAACTTTCTGCAATTGTTCTTTGGTTGGGAAGCAGTGGGTGTTGTCTCTTACTTACTAATAGGTTTCTGGTTTAAGAAGCCCTCTGCCATATATGCCAATCTGAAAGCGTTTCTGGTCAACCGCGTCGGCGATTTTGGATTTTTACTGGGTATCGCAGCAGTGCTGATGTACGCAGGCAGTCTGGACTATATCCAGGTCTTTACTCAGGCCCCCACCATGGCTGAAAAAGACATCATTTTATTCGGTGATGCACAATGGTCTGTCATTACAGTGACCTGCATTTTATTGTTTATCGGCGCTATGGGTAAATCAGCTCAGGTGCCGTTACATGTCTGGCTACCGGACTCAATGGAGGGTCCGACCCCGATTTCAGCTTTGATTCATGCGGCTACCATGGTAACGGCAGGTATTTTCATGGTGGCGAGAATGTCACCATTATTTGAGTTATCTGAAACCGCATTGTCGTTTGTACTGATCATCGGTTCGATAACGGCACTGTTTATGGGCTTATTAGGCTTGGTACAAAATGACATCAAGCGTGTGATTGCCTATTCTACCTTGTCTCAACTGGGTTATATGACTGTGGCGCTGGGCGTATCAGCTTATGCAGCGGGCGTGTTTCATTTGTTGACCCATGCCTTTTTCAAAGCCTTGCTATTTCTCGCGGCTGGATCAGTCATCATGGCCTTACACCATGAGCAAGATATGCGGCGTATGGGGGGGTTAAAGAAATACATGCCGATCACCTATTGGACCAGTCTGGTGGGTTCTTTAGCTTTGATCGGTTTTCCGGGCTTTTCAGGCTTTTTCTCTAAAGATGCGATTATTGAAGCGGCTCATGCTTCAGATATAGCAGGGAGTAACTTTGCCTACTTTGCCGTGTTGGTGGGGGTTTTCATCACCGCTTTGTATAGTTTTAGGCTTTTCTTTCTGGTTTTTCATGGCAAAGAACGTTTTGATACCCATGGCAATCATAAACCTCACGAATCACCCAAGGTGGTCACGGTGCCATTGATCCTGCTGGCAATTCCTTCTGTTGTGGCTGGTTATTTCATTGGGGATGTCGTGTTTGGTCAGTTCTTTGACGATGCTATTTTTGTCGCCGGCCCGCATCATGTGCTTGGGGAGCTGGGCGCTCATTATCATGGCGTCTGGGCATTTATACTGCACGGTCTGCAGGCATGGCCATTCTGGCTCGCCATCGCCGGTGTAGCTATGGCGTGGTACTTGTACATTCACCGACCGGATGTGCCGGGCATGTTGCAGGAAAAATTACACGGCTTACACAGTCTGCTAGTGAATAAATATGGCTTTGATGACTTTAATGACAAGGTTTTTGCTGCTGGTTCGCGTGGATTAGGTGGCATGCTGTGGCGTATCGGTGATCGATTTCTGATTGATGGTGTGATGGTGAATGGCACGGCAAAAACAGTTGGCTGGGTAGCAAAAATGGTCAGGCACATTCAGTCGGGTTATTTGTATCACTATGCTTTTGTAATGATTTTGGGGGTCTGGCTACTGCTAACCCTGTATGTGGCTTAACAGGAGCGAACCGAGACGGACATGCTTGCAGATATACCCTTACTCAGTTTAGTTATCTGGCTACCCGTTGTGGGTGGTATTGCTGCCTTGCTTATTGGCGATGAGCGGCCGATTTTGAAACCGTTTGCGTTGAGCATTGCCGTTCTGACCATGTTGCTTTCATTTGGCTTATATCTTGGCTTTGACAGCGCGACATACCAGATGCAGTTTGTTGAGCTGCATCCATGGATAGAGACTTTTTCCATTAACTATCATCTCGGTGTGGATGGCTTTTCCATGCCACTCATCATCCTGACGACTATTTCAACTCTGCTGGTTGTGGTTGCTGCCTGGGAAGTGATTCAACATCGGCTTAGTCAGTATCTTGCTGCATTTCTGATTATGGAAGGACTGATGCTCGCCGTTTTCTCGGCGTTAGATGCCATTCTTTTTTATGTGTTTTTCGAAGCGATGCTGATTCCCCTGTTTCTGGTTATCGGTATCTGGGGTGGTCCGAACCGGGTGTATGCCACCATTAAGTTCTTCCTCTATACCTTCTTTGGCTCGGTTTTTTTATTAATTGCTTTACTCTATTTACGTCATGTCAGCGACAGCTTTGCGATTCTGGATTTTCATCAAGTTGGGCTCAGTCTCAAGGAGCAAACGTGGTTGTTACTGGCTTTCCTGATTGCTTTTGCGGTGAAGGTGCCGATGTGGCCGGTTCATACCTGGTTACCGGATGCGCATGTTGAGGCACCTACGGGAGGCTCGGTGATTCTGGCAGCAATAACGCTCAAAATCGGTGGTTATGGTTTTCTGCGATTTGCCTTACCCATCGCGCCGGATGCGAGTCTTGCTCTGGATTGGTTTATTATCAGTCTTTCTTTAATAGCGATTGTTTATATTGGTTTTGTCGCCTTGGCACAGTCGGACTTAAAGAAGTTAATCGCCTATTCAAGTATCGCGCACATGGGCTTTGTCACCTTAGGGCTGTTTATCATATTTCGTATTTTCGCTAATGCCTCGACCGGAAGTGGTGCAGTGCTGGCGATAGAAGGCGCGATGGTGCAGATGATTTCACATGGCTTTATTTCTGCTGCGATGTTCCTTGCCGTGGGTGTTTTGTATGACCGGATGCATACCCGTGAAATTACGGCCTATGGAGGTGTCGTTAATACTATGCCGGTGTTTGCCTCATTTGCTGTTTTCTTTGCGATGGCTA
>NZ_CBFHHW010000014.1:54981-59050 GCF_965655755.1 Methylophaga sp.
CGAATGCTGGCCTGCCCGGTACGTCGGGTTTTGTGGGTGAATTTATGGTGATATTAGCTGCGTTTCAGGCTAACTTCTGGTTTGCTTTTTTAGCTGCCACTACCTTGATACTGGGGGCAGCATATACCTTGTGGATGGTGAAGCGCGTCTTCTTTGGTGAAATAGCGAATCAGGAAGTGGCCGCTCTGAAAGATATTAACCGTCGCGAATTTGCGATGTTAGCGTCATTAGCAGCGATTGTTTTGTTGATTGGTGTTTGGCCGGCTCCTTTGCTGGATGTCATGCACGCGTCAGTCGAACACTTGTTAACCCAAGTTTCCCAGTCCAAGTTGTAAAGGATGAGCACAGAGATGTATCAGGTCCCTAATATGCTATTTGCACTGCCGGAAATGTTCATGCTGGGAATGGCCTGTGTCATTTTGTTGGTCGTAGCGTTTACTGGAACACGTAAAACTGATTGGGTATATGGACTCAGTCAATTAACGCTAGTTATGACGGCGATCATCATTTACTGTTCATTGGGCGAGGGCGGTTTAACTTTTTCTGATACTTACGTTAAAGATAGCCTCAGTGATGTGCTGAAACTGAGCATTTGTGCAGTCAATGTGATGGTGTTGCTTTATTCCACAGCGTACCTGAAAGCACGTCAATTGATGCAGGGTGAGTTTTATGTGCTGGCCATATTTGCCACCTTGGGTATGTTGATTATGGTGTCGGCAAATCATTTCCTGACCTTATATCTTGGGCTTGAACTCCTGTCTTTATGTTTGTATGCCATGGTGGCGATGCATCGTGACTCGGCAGTTGCCACAGAAGCGGCGATGAAATATTTTATTCTTGGTGCAATTGCCTCGGGTATGTTGCTGTATGGCATGTCGATTATTTATGGCATTACCGGCAGTCTGGCTCTGGGGGATGTGGCTGCTGCCATTGCAGCTTCAAGTGGTGATGAAACGATCCTGAGTTTCGGTCTGGTCTTCCTCATCATCGGCATCGGGTTTAAATTTGGCGCCGTGCCGTTTCATATGTGGCTGCCGGACGTTTACCATGGCGCACCGACGGCTATGACCTTATTTATTGCTGCTGCCCCCAAGATTGCGGCGTTTGCAATGCTTATTCGATTATTGGTGGATGGACTGATAGACTTGCACAGCTATTGGCAGGACATGTTGATCATGCTGGCTGTTTTGTCGATGGTCATCGGCAACATTGTGGCGATTGCACAAAGCAATTTGAAGCGGATGCTGGCCTACTCGACCATTTCCCATGTTGGTTTTCTATTGCTGGGGGTACTAACGGGTACGCAAGAAGGGTTTGCGGCTTCGATGTTCTATACTCTGATTTATGCCTTGATGACATTGGGCACCTTTGGCATTATTTTGCTTTTAAGCAGACAGGGTTACGAAGCAGATAATATTGAGGACTTTAAAGGTCTGAGTGATAAGCAGCCCTGGTTTGCTTTGATGATGATGATCTTAATGTTTTCGATGGCAGGCATACCGCCACTGGCTGGATTCTATGCCAAGCTAGCGGTTATAAAAGCTGTGGTTGATGTTGAGTTACTAACCATTGCCCTGGTTGCTGTAGTGACATCTGTTATTGGTGCCTTTTATTATTTGCGTGTGATTAAAGTGATGTATTTCGACAAGCCAGTGGTTGAGCATAATGTCGCTGCATCTAGTCTGGTTCAGGTGATGTTGAGTGCCAATGTCTTAATGGTACTGGGACTGGGGATCTTTCCTGGTGTATTAATGAAAATTTGTTCGATTGTATTTGCGTAAAAGGAAATCATGTCTGTCTGGCCGATGATAGTACTGTTTTTAGTGATAGCTAATTTACCCTGGGTTGGTAACAGAGTATTTTTTGTGTTTCCGATGCAAAATAAATCGAGCTGGGTGCGATTAGCAGAATTGATTGTGTATTACTTTTTGAGCCTATTAATCGGTATACTCTTCGAGATACGATTTTCAGGTGAAGTATATACGCAAAGCTGGGAATTTTTTGTTACCACGTTAAGCTTTTTTCTGGTTTTGGCTGTACCGGGAGTGGTCTATCGCTACCAATGGCTACCCATGCAAAAAAAGTTCAATTAGAGCGCGTCATTAATCGCAGTCAGCGCTATATAAACTGCGGTATCTCATAAAGAAATCGCCCGCACATGGCAACAGACAACACTATGTAACCTCATCATTGAATAATGGGTGCATCTGTTAGCAATCTAGTTTAGAATTGGCGGGTTTAACTACGTGGTAATGCACGTATTGTTCACTTAAATATCAATAGAGACGGAATTATGGCTTCATCTTCTGATTTAACCAAGTACAGAAACATCGGTATCTTTGCTCACGTTGACGCGGGCAAGACCACCTCGACAGAACGTATCCTGAAACTGACTGGTAAAATCCACAAAACCGGTGAGGTTCACGAAGGTGAGTCGACCATGGACTTCATGGATCAGGAAGCCGAACGTGGGATTACTATCCAATCAGCGGCGACGACCTGTGAATGGAAAGGTCATCGTCTGAACGTTATCGATACACCAGGACACGTTGACTTCACTATCGAAGTATATCGTTCTTTGAAAGTACTTGACGGTGGCGTCGGTGTTTTCTGTGGTAGTGGTGGTGTTGAACCTCAATCAGAAACAAACTGGCGTTATGCGAATGACTCAGAAGTATCTCGTCTGATCTTCGTGAATAAACTCGACCGTATGGGTGCTGATTTCTACCGCGTTGTAAAACAGGTTGAAGATGTACTGGCTGCGACACCGTTGGTTATGGTTCTGCCAATCGGTATCGAAGACGAATTCGTAGGTGTTGTTGATCTGCTGACACGTAAAGCATGGACCTGGTCAGATGAAAAAGATCCAACCAGCTACAGCATTGATGAGCCACCTGCAGAAATGGCTGATGCTATCGAAGAGTGGCGTGAAAAATTGATCGAAACTGCGGTTGAGCAGGATGACGATTTGATGGAAGCCTATCTGGAAGGTGAAGAGCCTTCAATTGATGACATCAAACGTTGCATCCGTAAAGGTACATTGCAACTTGATTTCTTCCCGACTTACTGTGGTTCAGCATTTAAAAACAAAGGTATGCAATTGCTGCTTGACGCGATTGTTGATTATCTGCCTAATCCAATGGAAGTTGATCCTCAGCCAGAAGTCGACCTGGAAGGTAACGAAACAGGTGAAGTAGCGACTGTTGATATTAACGGTCCACTGCGCGCCCTGGCGTTCAAAATCATGGATGACCGTTTCGGCGCTCTGACATTCGTACGTGTTTACTCTGGTGAATTGAAGAAAGGCGATACCGTACTGAATACCTTTACCGGTAAAACAGAACGTGTTGGTCGTATGGTGGAAATGCACGCCGATGACCGTAATGAATTAGATTACGCTCACGCGGGTGATATTATCGCTATCGTGGGTATGAAAGATGTTCAAACCGGTCACACATTGTGCGATCCGAAAAAACCAGCAACGCTGGAACCAATGGTCTTCCCGGATCCTGTTATTTCAATCGCGATTGCGGCGAAAGATAAAGGCGCATCCGAGAAAATGGGTATCGCACTGGGTAAAATGATCAAAGAAGATCCTTCTTTCCGTGTTGAAACTGACCAAGACAGTGGCGAAACCATCATGAAAGGTATGGGTGAGCTGCATCTGGACATCAAAGTAGACATTCTGAAGCGTACTCATGGCGTTGACGTTATCGTTGGTGAGCCACAAGTCGCTTACCGTGAAACCATTACACAGCGTATTGAAGACAGCTACACGCATAAGAAACAATCTGGTGGTTCGGGTCAGTTCGGTCGTATCGACTATATCATTGAGCCGGGTGAGCCTGGTAGTGGTTTCACATTTGAATCTACCGTCACTGGTGGTACTGTTCCTCGTGAATTCTGGCCAGCTGTTGAAGGTGGTTTCCGGAAAATGATGGATAAAGGTGTTCTGGCTGGCTTCCCACTGCTGGACGTGAAAGTTAACCTGTTTGATGGTGCTTTCCATGCCGTTGACTCCTCTGCAATTGCGTTTGAGTTGGCTTCAATGGGTGCATACCGTCAATCC
>NZ_CBFHHW010000014.1:59148-60554 GCF_965655755.1 Methylophaga sp.
AATTCCTAAAGCGGGTCCTCAACTTCTGGAACCGATCATGAAAGTGGATGTGTTCACACCAGAAGATCATGTGGGTGATGTTATCGGTGACTTGAACCGTCGTCGTGGCATGATCAAGTCTCAAGATGCGGGTGCAACCGGTGTTCGGATTAAAGCTGACGTTCCTTTGAGTGAAATGTTTGGTTACATTGGTTCACTGCGTACCATGACATCAGGTCGTGGTCAGTTCTCAATGGAATTCCTGCAATATAGCCCTTGCCCACGTAATGTGTCGGAAGAGGTTATTAAGGAAGTCAAAGAACGCGAAGCAGAAAAGAAATAATACGATTATTTCAAAAAAACAAAAAGGGCTGATTTTATCAGCCCTTTTTTTTGTCTGGCATTTGCCTAGAGCTGCTGGATATGATTCAGTATGGATACTCAGGAAAATATAGGTACACGGATGTTACCTGCTAAAAATACACTCATCCTGCGCTCAGCACCTATGATCATTATTTTTGAAGCAATTTCTGTCCAATAAATTAAAAAAACGGGCTGATAATATTCATGCATCATGGGAAGGTGAATGAAATTGACCGGCGAGTTCTTTTGCGGTGAAATCGGATACGAAATGGACGACTCTCTGTTAACGATACGCTTAATAACATGAAATTAAACTTGGAATCTTCACGTGAACAAGCGCGAGGTGAAGAGTTTGCGAACAGCATCAGTCACGCTATCGGGTTGATTGCTGTTCTTGTCGGCACACCTTTTCTTATTATTAGTGCTATACAGCATGGCGAGGAAGGGCTTGTTATAGGCTCATGTATCTTTGTTGTGACCGCCATAATACTTTATCTGTCTTCTACCGTGTATCACGCACTACCGGCTGGAAAAGCCAAACGTCTTTTTCGAACTATTGAACATTCGGCGATATTTTTACTTATTGCAGGCACCTATACGCCTTTTACATTGGGTGTACTAAAGGGAACATGGGGTTTGATTATTTTTGGACTTGTTTGGGGGCTGGCAATTATTGGTGTAGTGATGAAAGCATTGCAAAAGATGTCCCATCCCATTTTCTCCACCAGTCTTTATTTGCTGATGGGGTGGCTTATCATCATGGCTATCAATCCGTTGTTGGCTAAGCTGCCTGGTGCAAGTTTTCTATGGTTGTTAGCCGGAGGCTTGTCTTACAGCGTAGGTGTTATATTTTTTGCCACCGATTCAAAGCTACGCTATGGGCACTTTCTCTGGCATTTATTTGTAATGGGTGGCACCACATGCCACTATTTTTCCATTCTCTGGTATACACTTTAATAAGTACTCTTATTAATAAATCAGGCACTAAGATTAATTTACCAGACTCTGAATCGGTGCCGGTATGCGTCCCCCAAGACGGACGAAACGGTTTTCCTGACTGCCCA
>NZ_CBFHHW010000015.1:0-44171 GCF_965655755.1 Methylophaga sp.
CCTGTTGCAGATTCAGTAACAAATCATCAAAGGCCTGAAGTTTCAGTTTTTGTTTACGTTTGGGTAATTCCTCACGGAGGTAATCGGCCAGTTGCATGCGTAATCGCTGTAAAGCGACCTGACGACATTGATTAAGCTGAGAGTGCGACTCAATAAATCGCTCAGCATGTGCCCAAAATGGATTTTCAGGTAGGGTTTTCCCTTTCTTTAAAGCCGCTTCAAGGCGTGCACGGGTAAACCGGTCTAATTGCTCAAACACCTGATCAGGAAGCTGCGCTTCTTGTGTCAATGCTTCCAGCATGTTCAACCAGTTTGTGACCCAGTCCGACCGGTATTTATTGGCTGCAAGCAAGCTATTATCCGTCACAATATTGATGACTTCGGCGTGATAATTTGCCCAGCATTTTTTCAACGATTCAAAATCGGTTTCAGCTTGTAACTGCGCTTTGGCGATATCAACTTCAGGTAACGGCAGGTATGTCAGGTAGGGTTTTCCCGGCAAATTCCCTACAGCTTTTAACAAGGCTTCCGGTGTTTGTTTCTGAGCCAGTAAAAAACGGGCAAAGTCGGCATCTGCTGTGCTGATATGACGGCGCCAGAAGTCATCAACAACAGCCTGTTTTAATTCTTCTTCATCCGTCACCATTTCCACATCAAAGAAATGACCACTCTCAAAAGCAAAATCCTGTAACGCACGCTGACAGAAACCATGAATGGTAAAAATGGCAGCTTCATCAAAACTCTGGATAGCCAGCTTGAGTCGTTTAAGCGATGCTTGATCGGCCAGTTCGTCCTGGCTGAGTTTTTGTCTTTCATCCACCAGACGCTTACGCAAACGCCCGCGGAGTTCCTCTGTTGCTGCCCGGGTGTAGGTCACCACTAAAATGTTTTTCACTTCCAACAGTTTTTCAGTGATCAAGCGACAATACAGTTCGGCCAACGTATAGGTTTTACCGGTACCGGCACTGGCTTCAATCAGATTCAACCCGTTCAGTTCCACCTTGGCGGCATCAAACAAGCTCATAGTTCACCGCCCTGAATGTGCAGCTGAATGGCGTTATAAACCCGTAATGCCAGTTCTTTAAACTCATTACCCAGTGGTGATTCCCGGTAGAGCTGCCGGTAATAGACATCTTCGCCTTCACCCGGAAAGTCCCCGCTGGCTGCCCATTTGTCTTGTGCTTTTTTAATCGCTTGTTCCGGCTTCTTACCAAAACTTGTGGCAGCGAAAGCGAGACTGCTCTGATCAAAGAACTTAAGCGGTAAATGACAACCCTGCCAGTAAAGCGTGAGTAGGTCCGCCAGAATGTGTGTTGGTCCGGTGACAGGCAAAAACAGATAATCTGCATCCTGCAGAACGAGGCGGGTTTCAAGTTTAATGCCTTCCGGTTGCAGGATATTCAGGATCAAATGATCGATCCAGGCAGCTATCAGATCCTTGCCTTTCTTTTTCGCCAGACGATAACGTAATAGTCCCTGCTCGCTGACCTGCTCCAGTTGTCCGCTGATCCGAAAGTTATCGATCTCCAGCGCTATCGGCAATGTAATGGGTCCATTATCTGGTAAAACCGGACGTAGTTTTTCGATAAACGCGTCAACGGTTTCTGATTCTCTTTCAAACCAGGCATCACCTATCAAGCCCTGCGGCAACATGCCCGTTGCCTGAACCAGAGGCTTTAATCCTTCATCACTGAACGGGGTCAGGTTTGATTCCAGTAACCACTGGCGTAATTGCCAGCTTTCCAGATGGTCTAAGGCAAACGGTTCGCGACTTTCCAGTTCTTCTTCATCCAATTCAAGCCTGATGCCAAGGCGTTCACGCAACAGAAACTTAGCTGGGTGAGCAAAAAAACGGATCAGTTGATCACGTGAGATCTGCCGCCAGCTTTCATCTGCTTCCGGCAAAGGTGAATCAAACCAGGCTTGTTGTTCGCCGATTTCCTGAGTTGGGCACTGCGCCGCATTGAAACTGAATAGGCGATCATTTTCACCATCAAAGTAACGCCGGCTGAATGCCTGTAATGGATGTTTGGTGACTATCTGTTCCAGAATGTTTTGACCACTCTGCATTTGAAAACGCTCAGACAATAAGTCCTGCAAGTCACTGACTAATACCGATGGTGGAATATCGCTGTTATCCACAATGCTGGCGCCAACATAGCTTATGTAAAGTAATTGCTGCGCTGATAATAACGCTTCCAGAAACAGGTAACGGTCATCATCACGACGTGAGCGATCACCTTCACGATGATCATTTGCCAGTAAATCAAAACTCAATGTTGGTTGACGGCGTGGGAAGACTTCGTCATTCATCCCAACCAGACACACCACATCAAACGGTATGCTGCGCATTGGCACCATGCCACAGAATGTCACCCCATGACCGAGAAAACGATGCGTGTTATCGACGGGTTCCAAATGTGATTGCAACCAACTGAGAATAAGTTCTGAGCCAATATTTTTCTCAAAACTGGCTTGTTCAGCACTGCTGCTGAGCCTTTCAAGTTGGGTTCGAATGGCAGTCAGCTCAATCTCAAATACGCTTTCCTCCAGCCCCTCAGTCTGAAAAAATGCATCCAAACACTGATTGAGCTGCGTCTGCCAGTCAGCAATTGAATAGCGTCTTGCCAACCTCTCGCGCCATGTATCCAAAGCATCAATAAAGTCACACAGAGCCGCGACGATATGGGCTCGCTCACCACTGATGCCATCCATAGCCAGCTGTCCATCAAACAAACGCCACGGCTGTCCGGGCTCTGTTAATGGCATGGCATACCCCAACAATAACCTGTCCAGCCCGGCACGCCAGGTATTGGCATTTGTATCCGGCAAGTCCAACGCGGCTTTATCGCTCGCATTCAGCCCCCAGCGCGTGCGGGTCTGCTGACACCACTCACGAATCCAGCTTAATGCGGCATCATCCAGTCCGAAACGTTTTTGTACTGCGGGGCATTCCAGCATCGCCAATACCGTTTCAACATCAAACCGGGATTGGGGTAACTGCAAGACGCTATAGAACGTATTAATTAAGAGACTTTCCTGCTGACCACTACTATCAGCAATGCTAAACGGAATTTTTCTCGCTGGATCGGCAGTTGAAAACACCGCTTCTATCCATGGTGCATAGACATCAATATCAGGCGTCATCACCACAATATCGGTGGGCGTGAGATCGGTATTCTGTTCAAACATCGCCAGTAACTGATCCTGCAGAATTTCCATTTCACGCATTGGGCTATGACAGATTTGAATGCTGATGGAATTATCGTCATCGGAAACGGGCGTTTGTTGCCCCGGCATCATCTCAAAAATATCGTCTTTAAGTTGAGACAACATGCTGTCACCGTCCGGCTCAACAAAATAACTTTCATCGTCATGCTGTGTTTCTTGCAGTTGCCTGAAAAACGCCTGCCCCTGTTTACCTAAGCTTGCCAATAGAGGATGACCGGGCTCAATCCCAATATCTGTGTCATCAAAATCAAGCTGTAACTGTTGTTTTTGATGCTTTTTGGCATCGATGATGTCACCCCAATAATGTTCGCTGGGTGACAGGTAATAAAGCGTAATGTCGACAAATTTGGAGAGTAAATCCAGAATCTGCAGATATACCGGAGGTAAGGCCGATATGCCAAAAATACTAATTCTGCGGGGCAATCCTAACGGCGCTGTTTCCGCTTCACTCAGCAAGGCGAACATTTGTTCTAACAGACGCGCCCGATGCATGGGCTGTGGGTCATCTGCTGTTAACATTTGCCAGAGTTTTCCCTGCCAACTGGTTCCCTGTCCCTGCTCCCAGGCAGTGATCCAATCAGGACGATACATCAAATACTGGTCAAAGGTATCAGCGATACGCTCAGCGAGTTCATATCGCTTGAGGTCATCTGATTGCTCCCCCAGATAGGCGGCAACCGATTCAAAGCCGGGTTGCTGTGATGCATCGGCCAACAAGTCAAATAAACGCCACGCCATGGCCTCTTTGGCATAGGGTGACTGTATGGGCACATCAGGCCAAAGCTTACGAAACAATTGCCAGATATAGGCAGAAGGAAAAGGAAACTCAATATTGGCTGAAACGTGATGCCACTTAGCCAGTCGCAGCGATAACCAGCGTGACAACTCATTACTCTGAACCATGATGGTTTCAGCTTGCAGCGGCGGTAACGGTTCAGATAGAAGATGTTCAGCAAGTTGAGCAGCTAATTGCCCAGTGTCATTACTGTAAACAATCTTCAGCATCCGTGACTCCTTCGCAGTAAACGACCCATAACCGTTATTTCAGTTTGTTAAGACCGAGTATTTTTAATAGCCAGATTTCCAGTTTTGGTTCCGGAAAACCTTTTTTCATTTTGAATAAAAAGTATTTCTCAAACGCCGTTTTCGCCCACTGTACCCATAGCCCTTTTTTCATCCATGCCACATTCCGTGGCGGGATTTGAGGTTCGGCAATAAACGCCGCCCCAGTATGCCCTAAATCAGCCAGACAAATAGCATTCATACTGGCTTGTATCTGCAGTTCACGCCCTTCAATACTGGCCTTGATATTCTCCACAGCCGCTTTGGTCATACTCTCAATCATAAACCCTGTTTTGGGTACACCAACCGGAAGTGCTGTCGCCTCAACGGGCGGAATGGCAATACATACCCCGGTACCAAAAATATTAGGATATACCGGGCTACGCTGATACTCATCGACCTTGAGAAACCCTCTCGGGTTGACCGCATCTTTACCGAGATTGACCACACAGTCGACACCGCTAAAGGCCGGGATCATCATGGCGTATTTAAACGGTAGTTGATGAGTTTTAATCGTTTCAGCCTGATCATCAAGCTGCTCTACCAACATTTTGCCGGATTCAACCGATTTGACGCGTGTCTGCGTCAGCCATTTGATATCGTTCATACGGAACTCAGACTCGAACAGGCTTTTGGAGTCACCGACACCACTCACCCCCATATGACCGATATAAGGTTCTGGTGTCACGAAGGTAATGGGCACGCGATGACGCAATTTGGCTTTACGCAGTGCCCGGTTCAAAATCATCGCATACTCATAGGCCGGACCGTAACAGGATGCGCCTTGTACGGCTCCCACCACGATTGGACCGGGATCTTTAATGAAGTCCTGCCAGCTCACATACGCATTTTCAGCGTGGCCTACGGTGCAGATCGATTCGGTAAAGCCATCCGGGCCGAACCCCTCAATTTCATCAAAAGCCAGTTTTGGCCCCGTCGCAATGATCAGATAGTCATATTCAATCTGAGCTTCATCCCCTAAAGTCAGCTTATTGTCTTCTGCGTGAATGGTTTTCACGCCACAGTCATAAAAGCTGATACCTTTTGCCGAGAGCGATGGCTGAAGATCAAAACTGATTTGCTCTCTGGTACGCCATCCCACCGCTACCCATGGATTGCTGGGGACAAAATGAAAAATGGGCGTGTTGGAGATCACTGTCACCTGATGTGAATCACCCAGCGCCGCTTTTAATTCATAAGCGGCGGGTAAACCAGCGGTGCTGGCACCAATAATAACCACGTGAGCCATAAGGGGGATCCCGGCTATTCTCGAATAAAAAGACTCAAACTAGTACTTTATGCATGGCATAGCAAGCCAATGATATTAATGCAGCGTGTCAGGATCACTTTCAGCAGAGACTGTATCAGTGAATAACTCCGTCACATCAACGCGATCAAAGTGATAGTGTTCGTTACAAAACTCGCAAGCGACCTCGATACCGCCTTCGCTGTCGATTATTTCTTCTGCTTCCTGCTGACCCAACATACCGATGGTTTCAGCTACCCGTGCACGGTTACACGTACAGGCAAAGCTTAAGCTCTTTGGCTCATACAAGCGTACTTGCTCCTCATGAAACAGGCGATGCAGTAATGTTTCAATTTCCAGTGTAAGCAGCTCTTCGTCGGTCACAGTTGAAGCCAGCTGACTGATGCGAGACCAGTCTTCTTCAGCGAGTTCTTTATGGCTTTCTTCGCTGGGCATTTGCTGCAAAAACAGACCTGATACATTGTGATCATTGGCACTCAGCCAAATTTTAGTAGCCAGCTGTTCGGATTGTTCGAAATAAGTTTCCAGTGTTTCAGCAATACCATCTCCCTGAACACTCACAACACCCTGATACGGTTGTTTGGCATTTTCTGCTTCAATCGTGATAGCCATGTTGCCTTCACCAGTGAGATCGGCTAAACCAAGCTCATCCGCGACTTCACCTTCCCATTGTGCAAATGCGCGTAAGGTATTGTCACTGGTGCACTCGACCATCATCAAATTGACCGGACCTTCTGAACGAATTTGCAGCACCAGTCGGCCGGTGATTTTAACCGTGGCCGTAAGCAATGCCGCGGCCCCCATCATTTCGCCTAACACGCGACGTATAGCGGTTGGATATTCTCGACGGTTCAATACTTCCTGCCATGTTTCCTGCAGGCCAACCCACTCACCGCGAATGGGGGCGTTATCAAAAATAAAACGTTGTAAACAATCTGACTTCACGTGATATCCCACTTGAATTAAATCGGCTGTTTAAAAACAAAATGGCCGGACTTATATCCGGCCATTCTATCGTATTCGCTGTGTGAAACTAAGCGATCTTCAACAACAGCTCGTTAATACGTTTGACGTAGCTGGCCGGATCTTCCAGCTGACCACCCTCGGCCAGTAAAGCCTGATCAAAAATGATAGATGTCCAGTCAGTGAATCGACCGTCATCTTTTTCATCTTTCAATTTGGCGACCATTGGATGTTCGGGGTTCAGTTCCAGAATAGGCTTGCTACCTGACACTTCCTGACCGGCTGCTTTTAACATCCTTTCCAGATTAGCACTCATGTCATAGTGATCCGCGACCAGACAAGCTGGAGAATCCGTCAGACGATGTGTAATACGTACATCTTTGACGTTGTCTTCCAGTGTTTTCTTGACACGTTCCACCAGGTCTTCGAAGTTCTTATCGATTTCTTCGTGTGCTTTTTTCTCTTCTTCATCTTCCAGCTCACCCAGATCGAGGTCACCTTTGGCGACCGACTGCATGTGTTTACCGTCAAATTCTGTCAACGATTGCGTCAGCCATTCATCAACACGATCGGTGAGTAACAGCACTTCAATGCCTTTCTTACGGAAGACTTCCAGATGTGGGCTATTCTTGGCTGCCGCAAAACTTTCAGCAGTGATAAAGTAAATTTTATCCTGCTTGTCCTTCATGCGGCTGACATAGTCTTCCAGCGATACTGTCTGCTCCTGGCTGCCGGTTTCAGTGCTCGAAAAACGCAACAATTTCGCCAAACTGTCTTTGTTAGCGAAGTCTTCGCCCGGACCTTCTTTAATCACCTGGCCGAACTCTTTCCAGAATTCCGCATATTGCTCAGGCTCATTCTTCGCCATTTTGTTCAGTTCACTCAGTACCTTCTTCACTGAGGCGGCCCGGATGGTATCGATGGTTTTGCTGCTTTGCAGAATTTCACGCGATACGTTCAATGGCAGATCATTGGTATCAATCACACCACGGATAAAGCGCAGGTAACGTGGCATCAACTGGTCGCTGTCTTCCATGATAAAGACGCGTTTCACATACAGCTTGATGCCATGCATGCGGTCACGGTCCCATAAGTCAAATGGCGCTTTTGACGGGATATAAAGTAGTGACGTGTACTCGACATTACCTTCAACTTTGTTATGACTCCAGGTCATTGGATCCTGAAAATCATGTGCAATCTGCTTATAGAACTCTTTGTATTCGTCGTCAGAGATATCGTTCTTCGCCAAAGTCCACAAAGCAGTGGCTTTATTGACTGTCTCATCGCCCTGATCGGCTTCATCAATTTCACCGTCTTCATTGGGCACGGGTTCTTTTGCCATCAGAATCGGCAGGTTGATGTGATCCGAATACTTACTGATGATGTTACGTAAGCGCCAACCATTTAAAAACTCATCTTCTCCCTCACGCAGGTGCAGTGTAATTTCTGTACCACGTTCCGGCTTTTCAATGGTTTCAATGGTGAATTCACCCTCACCCTCTGATTCCCACTTCACACCATGTTCAGCGCCTGAACCCGCACGGCGGCTGCGCAAAGTCACTTTATCAGCAACGATGAAGGCAGAATAAAAGCCCACGCCAAACTGACCAATAAGCTGTGAGTCTTTGGTCTGATCACCTGTCAGGCTATCGAAGAACTTACGGGTACCGCTGCGTGCGATGGTGCCGATATTATCAATGACTTCTTCACGGTTCATACCAATACCGTTATCGGCGATAGTGACCGTTCTGGCATCCTTATCAAAAGAGACACGAATGTTCAGATCGCCATCTTCTTCATAAAGTGCATCATCTGATAATGCTTCAAAACGTAACTTATCCGCCGCATCAGCTGCGTTCGAGACTAATTCGCGTAAAAAGATTTCCTTGTTTGAGTACAGGGAATGAATCATCAGATTCAATAACTGTTTAACTTCAGTTTGGAAACCCAATGTTTCTTTATGTGCATCAACGCTCATTGAAATAATGCCTCCGTATGGCTATTTGTTTAACTGCTCTTGAAATGGGGTCAGTGTTCTATAAAATCAAGAGCAAATAAAATGCATACTTAAACCTTGCGTTTTTAGATGTCTCGTCACATTAAAAAAGCAACAAATGAACCGCATACTGCTGTAAGGTTATTCTATGATTGGAATTAATTTTTAATGCCACAAAATCAGCTTCGAATACTTACCTACAACCTGCACAAAGGCTTCAACACCGGTAATCGCGAATTTACGCTTCACCCTATTCGTGACGCTTTGGTAGCGACGAATGCCGATATTATGTTGTTGCAGGAGATTCAGGGTGCGCATAGTGAACATGGTCTTACCCATCAGCACTGGCCGGAAGAACCCCATTTTGAGTTTCTGGCTCGCGACGTCTGGCCACACTATGCCTATGCCAAAAATGCGGTCTATAGTGTCGGGCATCATGGCAATGCCATACTGAGCAAATACCCACTGACAAAATGGGAAAATATCAATGTCTCCCCTTTCACCTGGGCCAGCCGTAGCTTGTTGCATGGTGAAATCACATTACCAGGAACCGGTGAAACGTTACATATCATCTGCATCCATCTCGGCCTGATTGGTATGGAGCGACGCCGACAGTTCACCAAGCTGTGTGATCGCATTGATGAATATGTACCTCACGATGCGCCTTTGATTGTCGCCGGCGACTTTAATGACTGGGCGGGACAGGCAGAAAAAAGACTGTCCCAACACCTCAATCTTAAAGAAGCTTATCGGACCTTGCACAATCGCTATGCACGCACCTGGCCATCGTGGATGCCGATTTTAAAGATGGACCGGATTTACTACCGTGGCATGGAACCGATTATCTGTGAGCGGCCCCCTCACTCCACCTGGAACAGACTGTCCGATCACTCACCATTATTCGCCTCCTTTGAATTCTGACAATGGCCTCATCTCTGTGGTCAAAGCAGCGCTGGCAAACTTGGGCTTCTAAACTAACACTTCAGGGATACGCTCTATACTTTACCTGGCAGGATCCTCGCAGTCCGAAACTAGTGAAACTATTGGCATGGCTGACTATTGCTTATCTGTTCAGTCCGATTGATCTGATTCCAGACTTTATTCCGGTACTGGGTTTGCTCGATGATCTTTTGCTTGTTCCCATTATGTGCTGGTTGGTTATCAAGCTGGTTCCAAATCATATATGGCAGGACAACCTTGAACGGGCCCAAACCAGGACTGTCGAGGTTCAGTTTCGCTGGATGGGTGCTGTCATTGTGATTATCTGGCTCCTCGTTATTCTGCTATTGGGTATGAGCTTGTATCATTACTATGAATGATTAAATGAGATTTTAGCTCTCTTTAGAGGATGTATAAGGAAGAACGTAATGGCTACAGATGTGAACGACAATCCCCTGACGTTGACGATGGGACATGAACAACTGGTTATTCGTCGTCGTTATGAAGTTTTGAGCATTCTGAACGATTTTCTGATCGCACTCTGGTTTCTGTTAGGAAGTATCTTTTTTCTGTATCCAGAGTTGGAAAAAACCGCTATCTGGTTCTTTATCGTTGGTAGTGTGCAATTTTTAATTCGGCCTATGCTTCGCCTGGCTTCACTCATCCATTTACAAAAAACACCCGAAAGTCATTGGCAACAATAATCTGTCGACAAGGAGATAACGTTGATTATTTTGATAAAATCGAGTGAATTCACCGTAATCCTATAAGCGAGTCCTAATTTTTCGGTAGCCATGACCAACGATTCACGTCTTTACGTCGGGCGTTTCGCCCCCTCTCCGACGGGACCACTGCATTTTGGTTCCTTAGTCGCTGCCGTTGCCAGTTATCTCGATGCTCGCAGTAACGAGGGAAGCTGGCTGATCAGGATGGAAGACCTCGACAAACCACGCGAAATGCCGGGTGCAGCTGATGACATATTACGCACGCTAACCGCCTTCGGCTTTGAGTGGGATGGTGAGGTTGTCTACCAAAGCCAGCGCTATGAAGCCTACCAGGCTTCGCTGGATAAACTCATCAGCAGAGATCGGGTTTACACCTGCAGTTGCAGCCGTCGTGAAATCGCCGCCATTGCCCATGCGGGAATAGAAGGTCCCGTCTACCCGGGTACCTGTCGATCCGGTATGAGGCAAACCGAGAAAGCTCAGGCCTGGCGAATCAAAGCCAGCGCCTCACATGTCATTTTCAACGACTTTTTTCAGGGCAATATCGATCACCAGATGAAACTTGATATCGGTGATTTTATACTGAAACGTGCCGATGGTTTGTTTGCTTACCAACTGGCTGTTGTGGTGGATGATGCTGAAACAGGCATCACAAATGTAGTACGCGGTGTCGATCTGCTCAATTCCACCAGTCGTCACATCCTGCTTCAATATCTATTGACACTCCCATCGCCGCAGTATGCCCATATTCCAGTGGTGACGAATGCCCAGGGCAAAAAACTGAGCAAGCAAACTCACGCTGAACCGGTTCATGTCAAGCATGCCGGTCATTATTTAATTGATGCCTTTCATTTTCTGGGGATTGATACAAGCTATTATTCAGCATCTGAAAGTCTGCCAGCACTCTGGAAACAAGCAGTAAAAGACTGGCGCCTTTTCGCCGTCCCCTTCAAGGCGAACTAGTGCCATGTTTTATCATCACAAAAATTTAACATCGTAGCCCTTAACTTTCAGCAATAATGGTCGCTAACACATAAACAATCGTGCACAAGGCTTTTCGGAATGCTTAAAAATATCACCATAAAAAAGAAACTTTTCTTATTAGCCTTGCTGGTTACTGGCTCTTTGGTTTGTTTATTTATCCTTCAGTTTGTAGGAATCAAGAAGATTGCCAACTTTGAGGAGATCGCAGTTTTATCGTACCAATCGGAGGTGGAGATGTTGAGCCTGCGGCGATCTGAAAAAGATTTTTTGATGCGCAATGACCTTAAATATTCCGATAAATTTAATGACAATATTCAAACGATGCTTGAGCACCTATTCACTGTGGAAAAAAAATTAGCATCGTTTCCAAAGGAAGCTGATCTTGCCTCGCAGTTGATTGACATTATCAACGAGTACCAGAACAGTTTTAGCCAAGTCGTTGAAACGAAGAAAACGATAGGCCTTGACCCCAAATCGGGGCTTTATGGATCGCTGAGGAACTCAGTGCATGAAGTTGAAGAAATTCTCAACAATGCCTCTTCTGATGGACTGCTCAAAGACATGTTAACGCTTCGTCGAAATGAGAAAGACTTCATGCTTCGTGGTGATCTGAAATATCTACAAAAATTTCAGGACAATATTCAGACATTCAAGGAAAACCTGGATAGCAGTTTTATATCCTCCAGCCAGATCGTTGCAATCAATAGTGCACTCAAGGCATATGAAAAAGATTTTGTGGCTCTCGTCAATGCTGAAAAAAAGCTGGGGTTGAGTTCCGACGAGGGTCTGCGCGGTGAAATGCGCAGCGTTATTCAGCAGTCAGAATCATTGTTAGCAGATCTTCAATCCGGTATAAAGAATTCGATTCCCAAACAAATTTTCATAATTGAATTGATAACGGTTGTCACTTCCGTACTGCTTTCAGTCATCATTGTCGGTTTCATTTTATCACTTGGTAAAGGTATTAACCGCTCCGTTGCCTCGTTGTACGACACCATGACCAAAGCCAATCAAACCCGCGATCTCACTCTTCGGGCTAGTATTGATGGTGACGATGAAATTACACACATGGCGCAGGCTTACAATGCCATGACTGAATCTTTCCAGAAGCTGATTAATGAAGTCATTACCTCAGCACACACGGTGAGCTCTGCCGCAGAAGAGTTGTCAGTCATTACCGGTCAAACAAGCCAAGGGGTCATGACTCAGCAAACGAATACTGAACAAGTTGCCACTGCAATGAATGAAATGACAGCAACGGTTCAGGAAGTTGCCAAGAACGCAGCAAATGCATCAATGAGCTCTCAAGAAGCCGATCGGGAAACGGAACAGGGTAAACAAGTCGTTACCCTGAGTGTGACAGGCATTAAAGAACTTGCCGCCATGGTCAAAACAAATGCTGATGCAATTAACGACTTGCAAGTTGAAAGCGAAAATATTGGAACCGTTCTAACCGTCATTCAGAGTATTGCCGAACAAACGAATTTGCTTGCTCTCAACGCAGCCATTGAAGCTGCTCGAGCAGGTGAGTCAGGTCGAGGATTCGCCGTGGTTGCCGATGAAGTTCGTACCTTAGCCCAGAAAAGTCAGCAATCCACCGAAGAAATCAAAACGATCATTGAACGACTGCAAAGCGGAGCCAACAAATGTGTCGAAGGAATGAACCGCGGACAAAACATGGCTATGGAAAGTGTTTCGCAAGCCGAATCAGCCGGTCAGTCTCTTAACGTCATTTCAGAACGTGTTCTGGCTATTCGTGATATGAATACATACATTGCGACAGCAGCAGAAGAACAGTCTGCCGTGGCTGAAGATATCAACCGCAACATCAATAATATCGCGATGATTGCAGATGAAAATGCCACCAGTACCTCAGAAACCACAGAAACCAGCCAATCACTCACCGAGCTGGCGAGTGACTTACAAAGACTGGTGAATCAATTCAAAGTGTGACTATACTCACAGTATCTCTGAGGGCATGGATAGTTAGGCAACGCCATGTTCAGCGTTCCTTTCGAACTGAAGGCTAATGGAGTAGCTACTGTGTTCCCTAATACTAATAACTTTATAAAATCGACGAGAGAAAATCATCTCAGCAAGAGCCTCTGGACACTTTTTTTTAGTCTGGTTACTGCCGGACTAATATTACTCATTGTGCTGTCAAAACTCACCTGGGATGAGATTCTTGAAGACAATGCCCAGAATCAGAGAAGTGTCATTAATTTACTTTCCTCCTCGATGGTGGCGACACTGAATGCGCAAGCAAACCTGCTCGATTTGGTAGGCGATAGTTTACTAGACGACCAAAACTATATGGATGAGGAAAAAAGTATTAGGCTTTTGTCCAAGTTACTTAACAATAATCCAGCAATCATAGCTTTTGGCCTCGCACAGCCTGATGGTCATCTCATTTTCACAAGCGATAATCTCAATCGTAATAACTTACCTAATCTTGCCCACTACCCGGCTAGCGCTGATTCATTTGCAGAAACGCTCTTGCAGAACAACATGGTACTCGGAAGAACCTATTTAATGCCTACCTTGCAGGAATGGGTGATGCCTATCCGAAAAGCATTACGTGATGAAAATAATCAAGTTGTTGCTGTCATGACAGCAGGACTCCGTGTTAGTGGCAGAGATGCATTTCTAGAAGGCAATGGACTTGAAGATAGCTCCAACGCAATTTTCATCGTCCGTGAAGTCGATAAGTACCCTCAATATGTCTCACCAACAGTACTGGCTAATGATTCTGAAATTTATAATTCTGCGATACCCGATCTTACATATGACCATGTGATTGATACCCTCGCGCAGCAAGATATGCCTAAGACAGATTTGTACCTTGGCAAGATTTCGCATTCTGTCGCCTATACGAATCGGTATGGTGATAAACAGATTCTGACACTCAAGTTTATACCCCAATACAATTTATGGGGTGTTACCACAACATCTCAATCACTCCTCGTGACTCGATTTTTGCACAGCTTTTGGTTATTTCTTGGCTGTTTTTTAACCGTCATAGCAGTAATTTTTTACCTCTTTAAGCGCATCATACATTCCGAACAACAACATATTCAGCAGTTGCAATACAAAACCCAACATCAAGAGCTAACTAAGCTTCCGAATATGTATGGTCTCAAGGCGGTATTGACTGAGAACGAGCTCTGTTATGGCCCTAATCACATTGCAGTCATCTACATCGATATCGATAATTTTAAATCAGCCAATGAGAGCTACGGCACTGACTTTGGTGATCAGATTCTGATAGATGTCGCATCAAGACTGAAGATGCACAAAGCCGAAAAGGATCTTATTTTTCATCTGAATGGTGATGAGTACCTGATGAAAAAAGCGTTTTCTGATCCCTCTCGTATAGAGGAGTTTGTGAGTAATCTACATCGGTTTTTGTCACAACCATATAGTCGTAATTCAGCAGAAATTATTTTAACAATGAGTATAGGGGTAGCCTTTTCTCCCGAGCATGGAAAGTCATTTGAAAATATCATCCAAGCCGCTGAAATTGCCATGTTTGAGGCAAAAAAGCAGAAAAACCATTTTGTTTTTTTTGGTGATGATATTTATCAGACATATCAGGAAAACCTGCAAATAGAGCAACAACTTAAACACTCCATCGGTTCTGATGAGTTTTTCATGAACTACCAGCCACAAGTCATTAATGACGGGGAAATTATAGGAATAGAAGCCTTAGCGAGATGGGATAATGCGACACTCGGTCTTGTCAGACCTGACAAATTCATCAAAATTGCTGAGTCATCTGGGCTGATGCCTCGTTTGGGTATGCACATACTGACTATGATATTTACGGATTTGAAAGATATAGACCGGCAAATTGATCGCCCTTTTTCCGTCTCCATCAACATCTCTGCCAGTCAATTTTTGCAGCATGACTTCTACCCTGTTTTTGAGGCCTTACACAAAACAGCCGCATTGCAACAAATAAAAATCTGTCTGGAACTTACTGAGAGCCTCTTTATAGAAGACACAGAATATATATTGCCCGTTATAGAAAAGCTGCACGCACTCGGTATAAGTATTTCTCTGGATGATTTTGGAACGGGCTTCTCATCACTCAGTATGCTTAGAAAGTTACCTATTGATGAACTTAAAATAGACAAAAGCTTTATTGATTCTTTAATAGACGATGAAACTTCCCGGAAAATGATTCAAAACATTATTTCAATTGGTGAAATTTTAGACATGAGCGTCATCGCCGAAGGGGTAGAAACTTTAGAGCAAACTCAAGTCCTGAAATCCATCAACTGCCACCGTTTTCAAGGTTATTATTTTTCCAAACCACTGGTATGGGATCAATTAAAAGAAAAACTGATGAGTCAGTAAAAAAATATCTTACTTCGTTCTCGGAAGAGCATTATTGAGACTACGTCGCCAACTTTCGTCACGTTAGGCATCCTGCTGCCTCAGAAAACGAACATCACTGTAAGTCTCTGAGACTGACTCAAGACAGAAGATTAGTAGTCGGCTGTTACATGACTGTGATAACGACGACGGCCTTCAAGCTTACGCAGCAGGACATAGAAAATTGGTGTAAAGAAAAGCCCGAAGAAAGTGACGCCAAGCATGCCTGAAAATACAGTGATACCAATGTCATTACGCATTTCTGAACCGGCACCCGTTGATAACACCATCGGTACAACCCCCATGATAAAAGCAAATGACGTCATCAGAATCGGACGCAAACGCATACGGCTGGCTTTGATAGCAGCTTTAACTGTTTCCATTCCATGAATTTCCAGCTCACGGGCGAATTCAACGATCAAAATAGCATTTTTACTGGCGAGCCCAGCCAAAACAAAGAAGCTGATTTGAGTAAAGATATTACTGTCGCCATTGGTTATCCAGACTCCAAACACAGCTGCCAGAATCGATAGCGGAACGATGGTAATGACCACCAACGGTAGAATAAGACTTTCGTATTGTGCTGCCAGTACCAAAAACACCAGTAATAAACATAGCGGGAAAATAAACAGCGCGGTATTGCCACTCAGTACTTGTTGATAGGTTAGATCCGTCCACTCAAAGACCATGCCGGGTGGTAATGTCTTCTCAAGAATTTCACTGATGGCATCCTGAGCTTGTCCACTCGAGTATCCCGGTGCAGCATTACCATTCAAATCAGCTGCCAGATAGCCATTATAGTGAGCGGCACTTTCGGGACCGTAGCTTTCTTTCATTTCAATAACACTACCCAGAGGAACCATCTCACCCTGCGTGTTACGGACTTTGAGATTAAGCGCATCATCAGCACTATCGCGATACTGGGAGTCAGCTTGAGCAATGACCTGATAGGTACGGCCAAACTGATTAAAGTCGTTGATATACAAAGACCCCAGATAAATCTGCATCGTATCGAAAATTTCTTTCACATTGAGGCCCAGTTGCTTGGCTTTAGTGCGATCCAAATCTGCAAACAGCTGCGGTACGTTTATCTTATAGTTCGAATACACACTGGTCAGGGCAGGACTCTGCCTCGCCTGTCCCAGCACCTGCTGAACCACTTCATCAAGCTTTTCGTAGCCTAAATCAGCGCGGTCTTCTATCTGCAATTTAAAGCCACCCGTTGTGCCCAATCCACGTACCGGAGGTGGCGGAAAGATGGCAATAAACGCCTCTTCAATCTGTGCAAACTTAGCTTGTAATTTACCGGCAATGGCATTGGCTGATAGTGAAGGATCCTGACGCTTATCAAAATCATCAAGCGGGACGAAAACTATACCGGCGCTGGGACTATTGGTGAAACCATTTACCGACAAGCCAGGAAATTGCACCGCATTGGTGACGCCCGGCTCCTCAAGCGCAATACGGCCCATCTCACGAATCACTTCTTCGGTGCGGGCCAATGATGCGCCATCAGGTAATTGAGCAAAACTGATCAAATATTGCTTGTCCTGAGCCGGAACAAAACCTTTTGGCAAACTGTTAAGGCCATAAACAGTAAAACCAAGCAGGATAGCGTAAATGATCACAGTAATACTTTTATGTCTTAATAAACCTGACACCGAGCTTGAATAACCATGTGACGCTTTTTTG
The DNA here is from genome assembly GCF_965655755.1 of Methylophaga sp. Classification (GTDB taxonomy): domain Bacteria; phylum Pseudomonadota; class Gammaproteobacteria; order Nitrosococcales; family Methylophagaceae; genus Methylophaga. Next base: position 17,237 of record NZ_CBFHHW010000015.1, read on the forward strand.
AAGGTTTTGTTGAATATCTTAAAAAACCAGCCAAAGAAAAAGTCGATGACTTTGGTCAATCTGTCTTTTGGCGCATCATGACTGCGAAGCAGTAAAGCTGCCAAGGCAGGGCTCAACGTCAGCGAGTTGATGGCTGATATCACAGTAGAAATGGCAATGGTGAGGGCAAACTGCTGATAGAACTGACCTGTCAACCCGCTTACAAATGCAATCGGGACGAAGACTGCAACGAGCGTCAAGGAGATGGCAATAATCGGACCACTGACCTCACGCATCGCCTGATAACTGGCTTCAAGTGGTGATAAGCCTGATTCAATATTACGTTCAACGTTTTCGACCACAACAATAGCGTCATCCACCACAATACCTATCGATAACACTAGTCCGAACAGGGACAACGTATTGATCGAAAAGCCAAACATATGCATTAAGGCAAAAGTACCGATTATCGAGACCGGAACCGCTAACAATGGAATAAGCGATGCACGCCATGTCTGCAGAAACACAACCACCACAATAACGACCAGTGCCAACGCTTCCAGTAGTGTTTTGATAACGGCTTTTATCGACTCTTTTACGAATACCGTGGGGTCATAAACGACCTCATAATCTACGCCTTTGGGAAACCGTTGTTTTAGATCCGCCATGACGTCGCGGACATTGTCAGAAATCGAAATCGCATTGGCGCCAGGAGACTGGAAGATAGGTATAGCCACAGCAGGTTGGTTATTGAGCATTGAGTTTAAGCTGTGCTCTGCCGCTTCAAGTTCCACTCTGGCCACATCTTGCAGTCGGGTGATCTGGCCTTGCGCGCCGGCACGGATGATAATATTTTCAAACTCTTCCGGACTCTCAAGACGCCCCTTGGCATTGATCGGTAATTGCACATCAACCGGATTTGCCATCGGCGCACCGCCAATAATACCGGCAGCAACTTGAACATTCTGCTCACGTATAGCGGCAATCACATCGGTGGCTGTCAGCCCTCTCTCTGCGATCTTCTCCGGGTTTAACCAGATCCGCATGGCATAATCACCTGAGCCAAACAGGCGAACATTACCGACCCCTTCAACCTTGGCCAATTCGTCTTTTACATTCATCAGCGCATAGTTACGTAGATAGAGCTCGTCGTAACTCATATCCGGTGAGATAAGATGCACCACCATCGTCAGATCGGGTGAACTTTTAACGACCGTAACGCCTAGCTGACGTGTGATTTCAGGCAATCGTGGCGTTGCCTGTGTCACACGATTCTGAACCATTTGCTGAGCCAGATCCGGATCTGTACCGATTTTGAATGTGACGGTGAGTGTCATACGTCCATCAGACGTTGCCTGTGAGAACATGTACAGCATGTTCTCAACACCACTGAGCTGTTCCTCCAATGGTCTGGCCACCGTTTCAGCAATAACTTTGGGATTAGCGCCGGGAAAGGAGGCATTCACAACAACTGATGGGGGTGCGACTTCAGGATATTCTGAAATCGGCAGGTTAAACATTGACAGCAAGCCTGCTATAAAAATCAGTAGCGACAGCACACCAGCAAAAATAGGTCTGTCCACAAAAAACTTGGAAATATTCATCGCGTTCCTTCGTTCAGAGATTCAAGCTGACTTATTGTTCAGTCTGTGCAGCTGATTCAGCGCTATCAAACGGTTTCGGTGTCACTACGGAGTCCGGGCGAATGTGAGAAAGACCATTAACGATGACAGTATCACCTGCCTCTAAGCCATCCTTAATCAGTCGCTGATCATTATGATGACCACCAAGACTGACCTCACGATAAGTCGCCTTATTGTCATCATTGACGACATAAACGAATTTCTTATCCTGGTTTGTGTTGATAGCTCGCGACGGGATTAAGAGCGTTTCCTGCTCAGTCGCTGCACCCAGACGCACATTAGCATACATACCTGGGGTCAAAGCGCCATCAGTATTGTCAAAAATAGCTCGGGCGCGGATAGTGCCACTAGACACATTCAGCTGATTATCAAACGAATCAATCTCGCCGTGATAAACCACGCTGTCATCGGCAGCCAGGGTCATCTCTACCGGCATTTTCTGCTCTCTTTGACTCGTACGAATGAACTCAATATAGGTCTGTTCGTCCACATCAAATTCAGCATAGAGGCGGTTATTGGCTACCAGCGTCGTGAGAACTGGTGCACCCGTTCTCGTCTCGATAACATTACCGACGGTCACTTCAGCTCGACTGACACGTCCAGAAAACGGTGCCCGTATATAACAGTAATTCAGATCCAGTCTCGCTTGAGCAACAGCGCTTTCCGCTTCATTAATCGAAGCAGCCGCAACCTGATATTCATTTTTAGCTGCATCAAACACACTTTCAGAAACCAGCTTGTTCTTCACCAATCTCTCACTTCTTTCCAGCTCATCTTCAGCCAGTTTAGCGCGCGACTTTGCCGACGTCAGTTGTGCTTCTGCCCTCACTAACGCTGCCTTATAAGGTCTCGGATCGATGACAAATAACAAATCATTTTTCTCTACCAACTGCCCGTCATCAAACAATACCTGCTGTAATTCTCCACCTACTAACGGTTTTATTTCAGCCATATCGACTGCACGGAGACGACCAGAAAAATTGGTCCAGATTCGAACAAACTCCGGCTTTACAGTAATAACCTCTGCTACTGGAGGTGGTGGTGTAGCCGGAGCTGATTGCGATTTTTTCTGCTGATTATCAGCATTTGTCATGTACACAGCACCTGCCGTTGAACACAATAGCAGGACTGTGATGACTTTAAGCCAGCTTCGGCTTTTAGAATTTGCTGATGAGTCAGACATGAAAGATCTCCATATGTCGCAACCGTACTACGACGGGTCCATGTGAAATTTATCCTGAGTCAGGATATTAAGAACGATAGAATACATACCGGTCGGTATGCACGTCAAGACTGACTAGGCTTTACCTTCTTTCAAATCGATATAGGCCATTATTTCTATTATAATTTATTCTTTACAACCTCTATCTGAGCGCATTCATTACAGGCCTTAAATATATGGCTAAAAGACACCCATTTATTTGCCATACAAACCATATGGTTTATAATCAACCCATACTTTATTGATTGAGAACTCATGTCGGTTAGCGAAACACGAGAACGATTATTGGAAACAGCATTGGAGCTTATCTGGCAAAGTAACTATAGCAGTGTCGGAGTCAATGAGATCTGTAAAAAAGCGGGAGTGACAAAAGGTGCTTTCTACCATCACTTCGATTCCAAAGCGAGCCTGTTTTGTGAGGCTACCAGCTATTACTGGCAGGTTATTAAAAAGGATCTCGACAGTATCTTCTCGCCAGTCAATACACCGATTGAACAACTCGAGAACCTGATCCAGTTTCTTTTTAATTCTAAGCTAAATGATGACAACGTTCGCGGCTGCCCATTTTTCAATGCGGGCGCACAGATTGGAACCGATGATGAAAAAGTCATTGAAGCCCTGAAAAACCTGTCTCAAACGGCCATTACTTATAATCTTGCTCTAATCAAAGCGCTAAATGAAGGCGGCTACCTTGACCGAGTCAGTGATATGGAACAGCAGGCCAGACTCATGTATCACTACATTCATGGTGTGATGAGCTACGCATACGTTCAACCTGACGTCAGTGTTATCAAAAAAGATATGCCCGAGGGCTTATATCGCTTACTGGGCGTTAAACCCGAATTCTGGTTTACCAGCTCACCTAGCTGGCAACAAACGCCAGCCATTTTGCACAATAAAGCGTGAGTTAGCCTTTCAAAGGCCAACGTTCCAATACTTTATATCTGACACCCTGTTCGGTAGATATCGACTCTACAAGCACAAAACTTTCTGAGTTAATAACCAGAGGATCAAACGTAATATCAGGTCGTTTTTTTGCTTTTCGTGCCAGCGTGATATGGGCGCGATAGGGTCGTTTTTCCAGCCTGACCGGATAGTCTGCAATAATTCGCGTTAATGCATTAACGATATGATAAACCGTTTCAGGTTGCTTACGACATGTCAGACAAAGTACTTTCGGTTTTGGCCAAAAATTGAGTTCATCAAACCGTAAAACAATCGGTGGTGCAACAATCTCAGCTGCTCGCTGTTGTATTGCTACAGCGATCTCATCATCAACATTACCTAAAAAGACCAACGTAGTATGCAGGTTTTCCGGTATCAGTTTTCTTAGCCCGTTCGCTGGAATGATCTGATTGATGCGATCGAGTTGTTCGCGGGCTTCGTCATCCGGCCACAAGGCAAAAAACAAACGTTTCATAACAGACTGCCATAGAGCTGAACTGAAAAATACGAAAATATGATTAACATCAAAGTACTGGCAATGCTTTCCCCCAGTCACATCCTTGACGGCCAAAGGAAGCTACCTCAGTTATTCATTGTCCCGAATAAATACCCAATCATCCCCTTTCGACATTTCTGCATTGTACCGATAACCACCGCTATCAAAACGTTTAATCGCTTCAGCGTCATTAAGTTGATGGTCGATGATATAGCGGCTCATTAAACCACGGGCTTTTTTTGCGTAGAAACTGATCATCTTGTATTGACCATTTTTCCAGTCTTTAAATACCGGCGTGATGATACGCGCTTTCAGTTTTTTGGCTTCAACCGCTTTAAAATACTCATTTGATGCGAGATTAATCAGAATGCCATCGTCAAATGCCGGCTCCTGCTCCAGCGATTCCCGCAGTCGACTGCCCCAGAACTGGTACAAGTCCTTACCCGCTTTATTGCCTAGTTTTGTTCCCATTTCCAGACGATAGGGCTGTATCAAATCCAAAGGTTTCAATACACCATAAAGCCCGGACAAAATACGTAGATGTTGTTGGGCATAGCCGAATTCGGCGTTCCCCATCGTTTCTGCATCCAGGCCTGTATAGACATCACCTTTAAAGGCGAGTACTGCTTGTTTGGCATTGTCCAGATTAAACGGTGTTTGCCAGTCTCCATAACGGGCTGCATTGAGCCCTGCCAGCTTGTCACTGAGTTTCATCAGACTAGCGATCTCTGCTGTACTCATCTGTTTGAGTTCATCAATCAATTGCGCTGAGGCATCAAGATATCGCGGCTGGCTGAATTCTTTAGTGACCGGATCGGTGTCAAAATCCAGCGTTTTTGCTGGTGAAATCACCATCAACATGTGTCAATCCTGTTCGTAGTTTTATTGGTCGGTAGTATTACGCTTATCGCCACCGGGTTGACCAGCATCACCCATTTCTTCTGCAGCACTGGCATACTCATCGTCATCTTTATCATCTGACGACACTGTCTCATCTTCCCAATTATTGAAAGGAAACGGACGTCGATCATCACTGTATGTCAAAAATGCAACGATACGATAAACATAGGTTGATAAATCATTGGCAAAGTCACCAATATCTTTGTTCGGTTTACCGCTTATTAGTGAAAATAAAGCTTGAACAACGGTAACGACAGCAACCAGCATCATAACCAGGTACAAGACAACAGCAAATAGCACCATGTAGAGGATTCTCAACCATTGGCTTTTGCTGGAAAGATTCTGTTTTACCGCTTGATTTTCCACCTTATTACTCCTTGTCACATAATTAACTTACTTTACCACTTCGTTTTACTCGATAATAGCGGCTTTTACTAGAGCTTGAAGCCCAATTATGGGAAACTCTATCGATTGTGATTGAAAAACCGAAACAACGATGAATTTATCCATTCAATGCTTTATCAATGGCATAGAGAATTTTATAGAAAAATCAGGACGAGCCATATCTTGGCTGATTTTGGCATTGGTGATTCTTATCTGCTACGACGTGGCCATGCGTTATTTATTTCAGCAAGGCTCTGTCGCATTACAAGAGCTGGAGTGGCATCTCTTTGCCGTAATATTTTTACTGGGTGGTGCTTATACATTCAAGCATGATGAGCATGTTCGTGTCGATATTATCTATCAGAGCCGATACCTCACTGATAATGCACGAGCCTATATTTCAATCATTGGTACTGTTTTGTTTCTATTTCCATTTTGTCTGCTAATCCTCATAACCAGTTGGCCCTTTGTAGAAAACGCCTTTTTATATAATGAGGGCTCTCCCGATCCCGGCGGCTTACCTTATCGTTTTGTTTTAAAAAGCAGCATTTTGGTTGGCTTTGCCTTGTTGATGTTGCAGGGCCTGGCAGAAATACTGAAAAACGTCCAAGTATTACGTAACACGGAGAGCCGATAATGGAATACTGGGCTCTGACCATGTTCGCCGTTTTATTTCTGCTTTTATTAGCAGGCTACCCCGTTGCGTTCACGTTGGGTGCGATTGCGCTCACCTTTGGAAGTATCTTCCTCGGGTTTGATTTCTTTAATCTGCTGCCTCTTCGTATCTGGGGCATCATGACTAATTTCACGCTTCTCGCTGTACCGTTGTTTGTGTTCATGGGCGTGATACTCGAAAAGTCAGGCATTGCAGAAGAGTTGCTCGACACCATGGGGCGGTTATTTGGCACCATGCGAGGGGGACTCGCAATTTCAGTCGTTGTTGTGGGTGCCTTATTGGCTGCCACTACCGGTGTGGTGGGCGCTTCGGTCGTCACGATGGCGGTGATAGCCTTACCGTCCATGCTTAAACGCGGTTATGCGCCATCACTGGCCAGCGGCACCATTGCTGCCTCAGGCACTTTGGGCCAGATCATCCCTCCCAGCATTATCCTCATCTTGTTGGGTGATGTAATTGGTGTACCGGTTGGTGAATTATTTATTGCCGCAACCGTACCCGGAGCAATGCTCATCAGTGGCTATATTTTCTACATCATTTGGATCGCCTGGCGAAAACCGGAGCTGGCGCCGGCAATGAATAACGATGAAGAATTTAATTCCGGTCTGGCAATCAGTGTGGTTAAAAGCCTGCTCCCGCCTCTATTTCTCATTATTGCCGTATTGGGCTCTATCTTTTTTGGTGTGGCTTCCCCTACAGAATCAGCTGCAGTCGGCGCTCTTGGTGCGTTATTGCTTGCCCTGATTAATAAAAGGCTGAATCTATCTAACCTGCAGGAAGCCATGCAAAAAACGACGCGTCTTACCAGCATGGTGTTTATCATCTTTATTGGTGCGACGGCGTTTGGCTTGGTCTTTGTGGGTATGGGTGGTGACAAACTGATTTTGGATATATTCAGCTCGCTTCCAGGTGGAAAGTGGACGTTTCTGATACTCAGCATGTTGCTGATATTTTTGCTGGGTTTCTTCCTGGATTTTATTGAAATCTGTTTTATCGTCGTGCCGGTTATTGCTCCCGTCGCTATCCATATGGGGTTGGATCCACTTTGGTTTGCGCTGCTTATTGCCCTCAATCTGCAAACCTCATTTCTGACTCCACCGTTTGGCTTTTCATTGTTTTACCTGAAAGCCAGTGCCCCACCCACATTGAAATTACAGTCAATTTATAAAGGGATTGTGCCTTTTGTAGTCATTCAGGTTGTGGTACTGGGATTATTAATTACATTTCCACAAATCAGTTTATGGTTGCCTGAATTGATGCAGAACTGAGATGTGTATACAACGTCAATGATCGCCGGTTAAATTTACACATCCGGAGCAACCACGATTAACTGAACATCGGTTAGACGCGCTAAACATGTTTTCTTTCCTCTCCAATCCGGGTTGGGGGTTGCCACAACAGAAAATGCTTTCCAGTCACGAAGTTCTCTTGATATATCACTTTCGAGCCAGTCAATCCCACTTGTTCCTATATCAACGGTCAGTCGATTAACACCTACTGTTTCATCAATGTCATCGACGCTACCGCGGGTGATCCACTCACGATAGTCTAAGATCTCGCCATCGAGTTCGCCACCAGTCGCTTCTTGAGGGTAAACATCTTCACTTTCATCGTTGCTAAAAGCATCGGTCACCGCGAGCATTTCTACCGCATAAACCGGTGCCGTCATATCGTCAGCACGAAGACAGGTATTGTCTGTTGAACGCCGCAGGTTTGCTGTTAATGTCAGCGTATTGATTTCGCTAATTCCAGCATCGTACAAAGGTGAGGGATCAAAAAAAATTTCACCATGGTATTCATAGCCACGTTCTATTTCACAGAATGCGCGCCCGCCATTATTGTAACTTTTGTAGCCTACCTGAATACTTGTTGCACCTAAGCCGAGAACAGGGATCGGGTCGATGGGATGCGTATCAACACCGCACAACCGACTTTGGCCCCCATCAAGTTTTAATGTATATAATTGCTGTCGTGCAACCGGTTCAAGAATAAAAGTTTGGGTTTCATCACATGCACTTAAAAAAACGGTGAATATAAGTAGCAACACAGTCTTTTTATGCATAGCGTCATCCTTGTTCAAATAGTATTTTTAGTCCCAATCAAACTAGCAGCCATTAGTAAGATCGCTCGTTTCCGCTTCAACTTTCTGGCTATAAGTTACTATTCTTCAAAGTAATTTCTGAATCCGTGAACAACCTCACATAATCATGAAATCTCGTAAAAATTCATTTTCTAGACTCAGAGAAATAGTTTTGTTTTATTTTGATTGGGTAGCTTGTGATTCAGATTAGGACAGAATATGATGGATAATCATCGCATTGCCAGAATTTAGCCCCGGACTGTCTGGTTCGACAAGTCAATATCGTCAACATGCACGATACAGTTTCGTCCACGCTGCTTAGCCACATAAAGCGCCTGATCAACGCAGTCGAGAAATGTCATATATTCATCATTCTGCTCAGGGACGACACTGCCCAAACCGATACTGATCGTCAGTAATTGCGACGCTTCTGAATCAAGATGAGGAATTTGTAGTCTCAGTATAAGTTGCTGGCAACGCTCTGCTATTTTTTGTGCCGACAAGAGATCCGTTTCAGGCAATATCATGACAAATTCTTCACCTCCGTAACGGGCAATAAAATCACGCGACCGAGTCGCCGCTTCTGACAGCGTGAGCGAGACCTTTTTAAGACATTCATCGCCTTGAACATGCCCATTCAAATCATTGAACTGCTTGAAAAAATCAATATCAATCAATAAGATAGATAGTGGCTGCTTACTCCGTTGTGCGTGTTTCCACTCCTGTTCAATCGCCGTATCAAACATGCGCCGATTATTTATCCCCGTAAGGCCATCCTTAAATGACAAGTTTTCCAGTTCTTTCTGCAAATCCAGCAGTTTTTGTTCCGTCTCTTTACGCTCGCTAATATCAAGCATAAAGCCGACTAGCGATTCAACTTCTCCATCAGCATCACGGACGACATGAACCACGTCTCTTATCCAGACATAATCACCGTTTATTGTTTTTGCACGATAATCAGCTTCATGGTCGATACCCGATTTAGACTGGCTCACGCAAAAATCGACTACCCATTGCTGATCATCCGGGTGCATGCGTTCAACCCAATCATTCACACTCAACCAGCTTTCAGGCGACCAGCCGAGTAATTGTTCTATCTGAGGTCCAATATAGGAAAACTGCATCGTTTCCCAATCGATTTTCCAGGGAATAGCTTTGGTCGACTCCAATAGGGTTTTGTAGACATTATCATCCACCAGTGCTATTGAATCCTGTGAATCAGTCATAAGTAACTCCACTCAATCAAATGACCAATTCCATGGTTATTTTTTGTTTTCCCTGAACGTCGAGTCGATTATGCCCTAGCTTTGCTCAAAACCAAAGCTCAATACATCGGTCAGATGAGTTTGCTGATGAATAAGCATTAAAAGCCTGTCAAGCCCCAATGCCACACCGGTACATGCTGGCATCCCGGCTTTTATAGCAGCAAGTAACCGTGCATCTATAGGCATCGGCTTTTTTGCCTGAGACAATCGCGTGTTGTTGTCATTTTTAAAACGTTGTTCAAGTTCTTTGGCATCAAGACACTCATCGTAACCATTGGCTAATTCCAATCCCCCTGCATAGACTTCAAAACGTGCAGCTACCCTAAGTCCGTTTATATTCTGATATACCTTAGCCAGTTGGGCTTGCGATGCAGGAAAATCATACACAATGACAGGCGCACCGTAAGAGGCAAGCTGTGGTTCAATAACCTCACTCATCAGCATTTCCAGCCAGCCATCGCGATCGGCTTTCCAGTCCGCTGGTAAGCTCGAAATATGAGTGAATGCCAGGGCTTTAAGCTTATTGGTTTGCACCTCATGTGGATCACATTGCAAAAAATCGAGGAAAAGCTGCTGATAAGGTAATTTTATTGCGGCTGGCAGGCTTGCCACTTGTTGCAATAATTGATCGACTTCATCCATTAAGCCGAAATAATCTAGGGCGGGCCGATACCATTCGAGCATCGTGAATTCAGGTGAGTGATGCCGACCCATTTCACCATTTCGAAAAACGCGTGCCATTTGATAGATATCACCAGAGCCTGCAGCCAACAGCCGTTTCATTGCAAACTCAGGAGAGGTCTGAAGATAATAGCGGTGGCTGTGTCCTCCAGACGGACAAAACTCGGTGGCGAAACTGTCCAGATAAGTCGCCGTTGGTGCCGCCCGAGACAGAACCGGGGTTTCCACTTCCATCACCTGTCGCGCATAAAAAAAACGACGGACATCAGCCATAAGCTGTGCCCGCCGTTTTAATGTGTCAATAGTCGCTGAGGGTTGCCAGTCTGTATTACTCATAATGCCTTAACAACCGCCAAGGGTGACGAAAGATCAGGTTGAGCTAGTCTTTCGCTCGTTCAACGTAAGAAGCCGAACGCGTATCGACTTTCAATACTTCACCGATTTCGATAAACAATGGAACCCGAACTACGGCACCGGTTTCCAGGGTAGCGGGTTTACCACCGCCACCTGAAGTATCACCTCGCACACCAGGATCGGTTTCAGTAACGGTCAGATTGACAAAGTTTGGCGGTGTTACCAATAACGGTGAGCCGTTCCAGAGTGTTACAAGATAGGAATACTGCTCTTTAAGCCAGTCTTTACTCTCAGCAATTGCGTTAGCATCAGCAGCATATTGCTCAAAGGTATTGGGATCCATAAAATGCCAAAACTCACCATCGTTGTAGGAGTATTCCAAATCGATTTCGATGACATCCGCGCCTTCAACGCTATCACCTGATTTAAAGGTACGCTCATTAACGCGGCCTGTTTTCAGATTACGGAATTTAACACGGTTGAAAGCTTGCCCTTTGCCAGGCTTAACAAATTCGTTCTCAATGATGCTGCATGGATCACCATCAAGCATAAACTTGAGACCGGATTTAAATTCATTCGTACTATAGCTTGCCATCTTAACCTCTTTTAGGGGACGATCGTCGTCTGCCTTTTCGGCTTCAATAAAAAAACGACTATGATACCCCATTCGCAGCCCTCTACGTTAAAACAAAGCTGGCAGCACGCCCTGTCTAACGCTATTAATAATGCCGATGAACTTCTGGAGAAACTTGGTTTATCGGGTCATTTACAGGCAATTGATAAAGAAAAAATTCGCCAGTTTCCGCTACGTGTGCCGCAAAGTTATGTTCAAAAAATGCGCTATGGTGACGCCAGCGATCCGCTATTGCGACAAGTGTTTCCATTGATAGATGAAGGTTTCAACAGTGAGGGTTACCTGATGGATCCGGTCGGGGATCAATTGGCGGTAACATCACCGGGCATTTTACAAAAATATCAGGGCCGGGCTTTGCTTTTGACCACTGGTGCTTGTGCAATCCATTGTCGTTACTGCTTTCGACGCCACTTCCCTTATTCAGATAGTAATCCACTCTCCAGTCAGTGGCAGCAAAGCCTGACACAACTGCAATCCGACACATCTGTTACTGAAGTCATTTTAAGCGGCGGTGATCCCTTGTCATTGCATGATGACAAGCTGGCTAATCTGGTAAGCGATCTGGCAGCCATTCCACATATTAAGCGTCTCAGAATACACACACGTCTGCCCGTGGTCCTTCCCGAACGAATTAACGAATCACTCCTTCACTGGATAAAAGCAACACGGTTAAAGACCGTTATGGTGATACATTCAAATCATGCGAATGAAATTGATCAACATGCCGAATATGCGCTGGCACAACTAAAGCAGGCAGATTGTCAGTTATTGAATCAAACCGTATTACTCAGAGGGGTTAATGATTCCGTTGAGGCTTTGACTGCACTGAGTGAACGTTTGAATGAGGTGGATGTGATGCCTTATTACCTGCATCTTTTGGATAAAGTAGCGGGTGCACAACATTTTGATGTCGCCGAGAAGCGTGCTATCGAATTAATTGACGCTATAAGAAAGCTGTTGCCCGGCTACCTTGTGCCGCGACTAGTGCGCGAGCAACAAGGTGAAGCCAGTAAAACAGTTATTCGTTAAATTTTAACGTTTGTTAATGGGGGTGTATTGACGCATTTCACTACCCACATAAATCTGAGTAGGACGATAAATACGATTGTTCGCAATCTGCTCACGCCAATGAGCTAACCAACCAGCACTGCGCGCCACAGCGAATAGTGCGGTAAATTCATCTTCCGGAATACCCATTTCGGAATAAAGAATACCGGAATAAAAATCTACGTTAGGAAAAACACCTTTGTGCCCCAAACGATCGGCGCAAACTTCTTCTAGTTTGAGTGCGGTATCAAACATCTGATCAAGATGGCCACCACGTTGTGCAACCAGTTCTTCCACCAGCTTATGCAAAATCGTTGCACGCGGATCTTTAACTTTGTATTCCCTGTGACCCATGCCCCAGATGACTTCTTTATTCTTAAGCTTGTCATCCACCCAAGCTTCAACCTTATCGGGCGAACCAATTTCTTGCAGCATGCCAACCACGCGTTGATTAGCACCACCATGTAATGGACCGGATAAAGTTCCGATCGCCGCTGAGATAACACTGTAAGGCGTTGCCAGAGTGGAGCCTGCAACTAATGCCGCAAAGGTTGACGCATTCAGAGTATGTTCGGCGTGCAAAATCAAGCAAACATCCATGATTTTAGCCATCAATGGGTCAGGATCCTGACCAGTAAACATGTACAGTAGATTTTCAGCAACAGAAAGATCTGAACGAGGTTGAACCGGATCCCAACCATTGCGAATGTGTTCCCACATCGCTACCAAGGGCGCCATTTGCGCAATAATATTAACCGTCATATTGCGCACATAATCCAGATCTTCACAGGCTTGTGCATCGGTCAGACATTCTGTTCCCGGATAGAACATGCCTAAACTGGATACAGCTGTCTGCAGCATATCCATCGGATGTCCGGTATGGGGAAAATGACGCATCATTTGGCGAATGTGGTACTTGGTACGGTAATTCTGACGCAGTTGATGTTTAAAGTCGTCGAGTTCTTTATGGTTTGGTAGTTCGCCATTCAGAAGCAGTAACGTAGTTTCTTCAAAACTGCTGTTTTCCGCTAGTGTTTCAAGCGAATAACCACGATAACTCAGTATGCCTTTCTCACCATCAATATTTGAAATGGCTGACTTTGTGGCGGGAACGCCTTCCAGTCCGGGTAAAAAATCACTCATCTACAACCTCATAATTATCTTGATGGTGGAGATTATCGGAAAAGCAGGCATTATACTGCATTGCCGTCACAGCGGCATCCCGTATCTCGGATTAACATGATTGGTTTAGCGCTAGCGAAGAATGTCGGACCAGATATTCTTGGCCCAGGCATCAGCAAAACGCCCTTCCTGTTCTGTAGCTGATGGCGAGACACCGCCACCAGGCATCACAGCCATATCACCTTGTTTGCTATCGTAGCCAAACACAGCTGCAACATGACCTGCTTTGTCGCCATCAACAAAGCTATAGCAGGTATTACTAAACTTGGGTTCAGCCTCAAATGCCTGTTCTTTAAGCAAGGCAATCACGGCAGCAGCACATACTTTGGCTTGTGAATTGGCAATATGTCCTGATTTGGGAAGCTTCGAAGCCACCGCATCACCAATCACATGCACACCTTTGACCTGGGTGGACTCATAGGTCTGAAAATCAACCGCGCACCAACGCTTATCAACATTAATGACACCAGCAAGTTCAGCTACTTTACCTGCCTTTTGCGGTGGAATGATGTTGAGCACGTCAGCCTCGATGGTATCAAAAAAACTCTCAACCGTGAGGCTATCAACATCAACGGACTCAATAGCATTGCTGGGATGATAATCAATAAGACCTGAATAATATTTTTGCCAGGCACCGGTGAACAATGCCTTTTTAGACACAATATCACCATTCGCATCCAGAATAATAAGTTTTCCCTTGGGATTATGTTGTTTCAGAAACAGTGCAATCTGACAGGCACGTTCATATGGACCTGGCGGACATCGGAATGGCGCGTTAGGAACAGTCATCACAACTCGTCCGCCTTGTCGCATTGCTTTGAGCTGATCGTATAAAAGCTGAGTTTGCGGGCCTGCTTTCCATGCATGGGGAATTTTATTGTTAACGATATCAGCCGTCAGCATCGGTAAATGGTCGTAAATGAAATCCACTCCAGGCGCTACAATAAGGCGATCGTACTGAATATCAGAACCATCATTGAGCCGGACAGACTGTTTCTCCGTATCGATTGCTGTGACCGTCGCCTGCACAGTCTTCACATCATGTCTGGATGCTAAAGAACGATAATCACTGGTGAGTTGCTGCAGGGTCCGATTTCCACTCAGCACCAGATTACTTTGCGGACATGAGACGAATTGGGCATTTTTCTCAACCATAACAACGTCAATATCAGGCGCCCACATACGCAGATATTTCGCGGCGGTAGCGCCGGCAAAGCCCCCCCCAATCACCACCACACGGGGTTTATGGCGATCAGGCGTTGAAACAGAAAAGCCCAGTTTGGGAAACATGGCAAATGGGCCTGCTGCAGCGGCTGTTTTAATCACATTGCGACGATTGATTGCCATGTTTTCTCCCTTTAATCAGGACACCGGTTGCCCCTGCGCCTGTAAATCAGCGTGGTATGACGAGCGTACCATAGGACCGCTGGCAACGTGGTCAAACCCCATATCCTTACCAATACGCCCCAGTTCATCAAACTCTTCCGGTGTCACAAAACGTTCTACTGCCAGATGATGACGGCTGGGTTGCAGGTATTGGCCTAAAGTCAGCATTCGGCACCCATGATCTCGCAAGTCCTGCATGACCTGTTTGACTTCATCCATGGATTCACCCAGTCCCAGCATTAAACCAGACTTGGTCGGTACATCAGGGTGCATAGCTTGAAAACGTTTGATCAAATCTAACGACCACTGGTAATCAGATCCCGGACGTACCGCTTTATACAAGCGTGGAATACTTTCCAGGTTATGATTGAAAATATCCGGTGGGCTTTGTGTCAGTATTTCCAGAGCAACATCCATACGGCCACGAAAGTCAGGCACAAGAATCTCAATATTGGTTGCCGGTGACTGCTGACGAATCTCATCTATACAGCGAATGAAGTGGCCTGCACCGCCGTCACGTAGGTCATCACGGTCTACCGATGTGACAACCACATGCTTGAGTTGCATCGCTGCAATAGTTTTTGCGAGATGTGCCGGCTCATTGTCATCCAATGGGTCCGGTCTGCCATGGGCAACATCACAAAATGGGCAACGACGGGTGCAGATATTCCCCATGATGAGAAAGGTTGCCGTGCCATGGGCAAAGCATTCTCCCAGGTTGGGACAGGCTGCTTCTTCACATACCGTGTGTAACTGATGTTCACGCAACATATCTTTAATATGTTGCACATTAGGATCACCATGCGACTTGGCGCGAATCCACTCGGGTTTGCGTTTCGGTTCGCTGGGTTCAATTTTGATTGGAATACGGGCAACTTTTGATTCGCCTTTCAATGCGCGAACATCACGTTTTCCCTGTACTGATTCTGTCATTATTTATTACCTATATGCATCTGCTGCTTAAAAGCAGACACAAATCGTTGTTTGGCCTCGGTCATATCCAGTGAAATACCCAGTGATGTTAAATCAATCACTTCCATACCCGCCTGACCGCAGGGATTGATATAGCTGAATGGTGTCAGATCCATATCAACATTAAAACTGACTCCATGATAACAGGCGCCTCGTTTAACACGTAATCCCAGTGAAGCTATCTTACGCTGATCAACATACACACCCGGCGCATCCTGTCGTGCATAAGCATCAATATCGAACTCTGCGAGCATGTTGATGATGGTCTGCTCTAGCCGGCTGACCATTTGTCTGACACCCGACTTTATGCGGCGTAAATCAATCAGTGTGTAAGCGACAAGTTGACCAGGCCCATGGTAAGTGACCTGACCGCCCCTGTCCGTATGCACGATGGGAATAGACTGAGAATTTAATAAATGCGATGGATCACCGTTTGCGCCTTGAGAAAAAACAGGCTTATGCTCAAGTAACCAGAGCTGATCTTCGGTATCTTTGTCACGCCCGAGAGTGAACTCACGCATTTCATTGACAACTGGCTCATATTCAACCAGTCCCAGATCTTTAATAATCATGACATCAGAGCACGTACTTAATCAGTTCATGACTGCTCAAGTCCTGATAAATAGCATCAAGCTGGGCTTTGCTGGTCGCTCGGATAGTGACCGTAATTGAGGTGTATT
This sequence comes from Methylophaga sp., assembly GCF_965655755.1. Classification (GTDB taxonomy): domain Bacteria; phylum Pseudomonadota; class Gammaproteobacteria; order Nitrosococcales; family Methylophagaceae; genus Methylophaga. Next base: position 33,763 of record NZ_CBFHHW010000015.1, read on the forward strand.
TACCACCGGAACTTAGTCGCGAAGACACAGCACCTTCTGCAAGATCATCCACATGACGACGAACAATTTCGACCACAATAAGATCTAACTGCTCCGATGTCTCGCCCATTGCCTTAATGCTGTAATCACAAGGAAATTCGAGAAGTGTTTCTTGTTGCTCTTGCTCACTCATACTGAGCCATCTCTTTTATATCGCTGATACAAATCATCAATCAGCTTCCAGACCGGTCCGGGTTTACCCTGCCCGACAGTTTGATTATTCAATGTGGTAACAGGCAGAACTTCACGGGTAGAGCTACTGATCCAGATTTCATCAGCTTGTTGTAATTCAGTTTCAGATACAGCCTCTTCCCGATAGCTTATACCGGCTTTATCCGCCAGTTCCAAGATGAAATCACGGGTAATTCCAGGCAGCACTTTCTTATCTTTAGGTGAAGTGTAAAGCACACCATTTTTTACCACATAACTATTACTGGCTGAGCCTTCGGTCATGTAGCCATCTCTAATAAGAAGCGCTTCCTGTGCACCCTCATCCTGTGCTTGTTGACGCAATAAACTATTCGGTAACAAAGTAATCGCTTTAATGTCGCATTGCGCCCAGCGAATATCTTTTACGGTAATTGCTTTGATACCTTCTGCTTTGTATGACTCTGGCATGGGTTTAATCGGATTCGTCATAACAAAGGCGGTCGGCTCAACACCTTCTGGAAAGATATGGTCTCGTGGTGCTACTCCACGTGTCACTTGAAGATAAATGGCCTGATCGCCTGGTCCATTCTGATCAACCAACTTTGCAATAATCCCTGACCACTCTTCATTAGTGTAGGGGTTTTGCATGCGCACACCATCAAGACTGTTCTGTAGCCGTTGCATATGTTGAGGCAATCGAAAGGGTAACCCCGAATAAACAGGAATGACTTCATAGACGCCATCCCCCATCAAAAACCCACGATCGAATACAGAAACCTGTGCCTGGTCGGCATGCATAAATTCGCCGTTGAGGAAAACTGTATTCACTTTTTAACCCCAAATCCACAGCATAATTTCATCAATGAGACGACGCCACCAGCTGCCCTGTTCAACGGCATTAACCGCAACCAACGGTTGTGTTGTAATGACCTCTTCACCCAATCTGATTTCAACTTCACCCAACTTTTCGCCCACCTTGATGGGAGCGATAACAGGCTGCTGTATATTAGTGCTGGCTGTTAGATTTTCATACTGGCCTCTGGGCACGGTAACAGACAGATTAGTCGGTAAACCAAGTTCAACCGTGTCCTGAGCCCCCTTCCAGACCTTACTTTCTGTAACACCCACATTCGCTTGATACAGCTGGTGCGTTTCGAAGAAACGAAAACCATAATTGAATAACTTCTGAGTTTCCTGAGCGCGTGCATTTTCACTGCGGGTTCCCAGAACGACCGAAATCAGACGCATATCACTTCGCTTGGCAGACGCTGCCAGGCAATATCCTGCTGCTTCTGTGTGACCGGTTTTCAGTCCATCAACACTATTATCACGCCACAACAACTTATTCCGATTGTGTTGGGTGATGTCATTGTAGGTATATTCTTTTTCTGAATACCATTCGTAATGCCCCGGAAAGTCACGAATCAAGGCTGCTGATAAAGTCGCGATATCACGTGCTGTGGTGTAATGATCCGGATCAGGCAAGCCAGTCGCATTGCGATAATTGGTTCCTGTCATGCCCAATTGCTGCGCATATTGGTTCATCATCTGGGCAAAGGTTTCTTCGCTTCCTGCAATATGTTCTGCCAGAGCTACAGCCGCATCATTTCCCGATTGAACAATCATGCCCCGTAGCAATGCTTCAACAGAGACTTTGGTATTGACCTCAATAAAGCTACGAGAGCCCACCATTCGCCAGGCTTTTTCACTGATGAGTACTTCATCATCAAGCTGAATATTACCGGCATGTAATTCGTGAGAAACCACGTAGGATGTCATTAACTTGGTAATGCTTGCCGGCGGCAGGGTTTCATCAGCATTTTCTGCTGCGAGTACCCGGCCACTCTCATAGTCAACCAGCACATAGGCTTTGGCTGCGATACTTGGTGCCGATGGCTTAGGTGCAATGGCGCCGGCATTTGCCGAAGTCATTGTCAGAAAAAACAATAGAAATAAAACAACTTTCGTGTTTTTCAACATGGTGAACTCTCAGGTAAAAAAATGTTTATTCGATAACGATGTGGTTTTCGCGAAATCCAAGACCCGCTAACTCAGTGGATAAGCTATCACCATAGGCAACATTGGCTAATGGTCCAATTCTAACCCGATACAGGGTACCTTGAATGGCATCGAAAGGCTCAATGGTAACGCTATCTTTGATGTCCTGCTGCAGTCGGTGTTTTACCTGCTCAGCCCGACTCCGGGTGCTATATGCGCCTACCTGCAGGAACATCAAAGCTGAGCTGTTGGACTTTAGCGGTTCGGGTTTAACTACTGGTGCAGTATCTGTTTTTTGAAGTTTCCCCGGGGTGATAACCCGCACTTCCACCAAACCTGTTCCTTTCGCCACGATCCCTAATTTAGTTGCCGCGCTATATGATAAATCAATTAACCGGTTATCGTGAAAGGGACCCCGGTCATTAACCTTAACGATAACCCTGCGCCCGTTTTCGAGATTAGTGACCTCGACATAACTCGGTAAAGGTAATGTTTTATGCGCAGCGGTCATCGCATACATATCGTAAATCTCACCACTGGAAGTACGACGTCCATGAAACTTGGTCCCATACCATGAGGCTATCCCTTTTTCACGGTATCCTTCTGCACTGGTAAGGGTGTAATAATTTCTGCCGAACACTTCATATTGAGGGGGATTACCATATTTACTGCGAGGCTCCACTTTTGGGACTGCATCAGGAATTTGACTGACATCAGGTACGGTCGCAGGTGCTCTGTCTTTTTCTGTGACGACACCGCCGCCACAAGAGGTTAAAAGCAGGTAGACCATAAACAGGCTTGCTCTGCTTAAAAAAGAGGTTTTCATCATTGCAGCTCGCTAAATTGTTGCCGTATCTCCTGCGCCAGCTGAGTTACAGCCATTGCATACATCCGACTGTGATTATACCGAGTGATCGCATAAAAGTTCTGTCTACCAAGCCAGTATTCTTCACCCTCAGGCTGAGTCAGTGTTACCAACGACATAACATCATTCCCGGCGGGCAACTGATTCAAGCTTAATCCGGCAACGGCCAGTTCTTCGCGGCTGTAACTCGGTTTCAAGGTATTATCCAACATTGCTTCTGGTAATGATTTGCTTGCCGATGTCCGGTGAACAATAGACTTGCCCGGCACCCAACCATGTACTTTCAGGTAATTAGCAATGCTGCCAATTGCATCTGTGTGATTATTCCAGATATCACGATGTCCATCCGCATCGAAATCAACCGCGTAGGCCCGGTAGCTACTAGGCATAAACTGTCCTAGCCCCATAGCTCCGGCATAGGAACCCACGGGGTCCAACTGTGACATTTTTTCTTCACGTGTCAAAATCAGAAAATGTTCCAGCTCGCTACGGAAAAAAGGACTGCGTGGCGGGTAACGGAAAGCCAGTGTGGATAGCGCATCAATCACACGAAAGCCGCCAACATTCCCACCATAACGGGTTTCTACACCCAGAATAGCAACAATGATTTCAGCTGGTACGCCGTACTTTGCCTCAGCATGCGCCAGGGCTTCTTTATGCTGTTGCCAGTAGGCAACACCGCCATTGATTCGTGCATCGGTAATGAAAATCTTGCGGTATTCATACCAGGGTTTACTTCTCTCAGCTGGCCGTGAGATGGCCTTTAGGATGCTATCTTTCACCTCAACATCGGCAAACACGGTCTCCAGCTCATCCCGTTCAAACCCATGTTCAGTGACCATTTTATCAATAAATACAGGTAGATCCGGTAAATCTTTGTCAGCATGAACCGGTAAAACACACAAAAAGAATACACTTATACTGAGTAACACTTGCTTCACGACGACATCATCCTTCGGTGAGTATGAATAGACATAAGAATACCGAAGCCTGCTAGCAGGGTCACCATTGACGTTCCCCCATAACTAATCAGGGGTAACGGCACCCCAACCACAGGTAACAATCCAGTTACCATTCCAACATTAACGAACACATAGACAAGAAATGTTATCGAAATACTGCCAGCTAATAAGCGAGAAAAACTACTTTGTGCCTGACCGGCAATGAACAAGCCTCTACCGGCTATCAAAAGAAATAAGCAGAGTAATAACACGACGCCGACCAGACCAAACTCTTCTGCAATGACAGCGAAAATAAAATCGGTGGATCGCTCCGGTAAAAACTCAAGGTGCGACTGCGTTCCCTGTAACCAACCTTGACCAAAAGTACCACCTGAACCAATCGCAATTTTTGATTGAATAATGTGATAACCAGCCCCGAGAGGGTCCGTTTCAGGGTTCAGAAACGTCATCACACGTCGGCGTTGATAATCATGCATAAAATACCAGAGCACCGGAGCTGCAGCAGTGCAAGTTCCCAGAAAGGTCAGAATTATACGCCAGCGAATACCGGATAAAAACAGAACAATGAGCCCTGAACTCGCAATCAGAATAGCGGTTCCTAAATCAGGTTGCTTCGCAATTAAAAACGCAGGCAAACCAATAAGAAACAGTCCTGTGAGTAATCGCCATGCTGAGGGAGGTAACGGTCTTGCAGCTAAAAAAGCAGCGACTAGAATGGGAACGGCAAGTTTTATGATTTCGGAAGGTTGAAAGCGAAAAAAACCGAGATCTAACCAACGTTGAGCGCCCTTGCCTTCGTGCCCGAACAACAGCACAGCAAGCAATAAGATCAATCCCAGACCATAAAGCCAATAAGCACCATCACGCATGCGATCAGGATTAACCTGAGCCACAAGCAACATGACAAACAGGGCCATGCCCATCCGGATAAGCTGTCTGACAATGAGACCCATATCCTGACCGCCTGCACTGTAGAGCATCATCAGACCTATTCCCAACAGCAGTAGCAATCCCATCAATAACGGCGCATCAATGTGCATACGTTGAAGCCAAGTGCTCAACTGCCACTGATTCGCTTGTCTGTTGTCACTGATCAGGCTGCTCATCGCTCTCTTCAATTCCAAAATGTTGTTTTATCATTTCACGCGCGATGGGAGCCGCTGTTTTACTTCCACTACCACCGTTTTCCACCACGACGGCAACAACAAACTCAGGTTTGTCAGCAGGGGCAAATGCGATAAACAGCGCATGGTCATGTAGCTTTCTTTCCAACGTTTCTGCGTCGTACTTCTCATCCTGTGCTATACCAAAAACCTGAGCAGTACCGGTCTTACCAGCAATCTGAAAAGGCATGTCTTTACCGACATGTCTTGCTGTCCCTCTCGCGCCATGTACGACTTCAACCATGGAGTCTATCACTGCCTCCCAATGCTGACTGTTTTCCATGGGTAAGCTATTCAGAGTGTCCTTATTACGAAGCTGCATCTCGGCTTCACCCGCACCTCGGCTGGCACGAACTACTTTCGGTTGCGTGGTAGCCCCACGCATGGCGAGGGTCGCTGTCGCGTGAGCGAGTTGTATCGGTGTGGTTTGGTTAAACCCCTGACCTATTCCCGATATCAGTGTTTCTCCTGGAAACCAGACCTGATTACGACTGCGGCGTTTCCACTCCTTGGAAGGAGATAAGCCTTTACTTTCACTCGGAATATCCACACCTGTGCGATGACCAAAGCCAAATAGATCAAGAAACTGGTGCATACGATCAATACCGAGGGCGTGTGCCAAGTCATAGAAATACACATCACAAGACTGGGAAACGGCTTCATTTAAATCAACATGCCCGTGGCCGTAGTGCTTCCAACACCGATATCGATGATCATGACCGGGCAAGGAATACCAGCCAGGACAAAACGTTTTTGAATTCTCTGTGACTACGCCCAACTCCAAGCCAGCCAATGCTACAAAGGGTTTCAGTGTTGATCCTGGCGGGTAATTCCCACGAAGCGAGCGATCAAACAATGGTCGGTCAGGTGAGTCACGTAGGGCCGAATACGCTTTACTGCTGATTCCTGAAACAAATGCATTCGGATCAAAGTCTGGCTTACTAACCATAGCCAAGACACCACCATTCCGGGGATCCAGCGCCACAATCGAACCGTTATAATCATTTAATGCCTGAGAAGCAACCCGCTGTAAGTTAATATCCAGGTTAAGAAAGAGGTCATCACCTGAATGAGAAGCGACGGACATCAATTCGCGAACAATCCGGCCCTGCACATTGGTCTCAACCTGTCGATAACCCACATCGCCGTGCAGTGACTCTTCATACTCTTTTTCAACCCCGGTTTTTCCTATCTGCAATGAGCCTTTGTAATCTTGCTGGTCAATAGTCTGCATCTCCCGCTCATTGATGCGACCAACATACCCCACTGTATGGGCAAACAAAGGGCCTTGCGGATAATGGCGTATCAGACGTCCTTCGATATCAACACCAGGAAATCGATAACGATTGGCTGAAAAACGGGCGACCTCCTGTTCGGTCAGCCGTTGCCTGATGACCACCTGATGAAACCGTCGATGTTGCTTCAGTCGGTCACGAAATTCACTGACATCTTCTTCATTCAAGGCGAGAAGTTCTGTTAATTCCTCCAGCGTTTTTTCAATGTCAGGTACTTTCTCAGGAACCATTTCCAGACTGAACGTCGGAATGTTTTCCGCCAGCATGACCCCATTGCGGTCGTATATCAGACCACGCTGTGGAGGCAAAGGCTCTATATCAACCCGATTACGGTTCGATAGCGAATCAAAATGTTCGTATTCCAGAACCTGTAAAACTACTAATCTGACGATAACCACAGCAAACACAAGCACCGACAGAATTGCCGCAAAGATTAATCTGCCATTGACTAAACGGCTTTCGCGAAAATGATCTTTCAGAGTAAAACGGGATGCCATAAACCGACTAGCTGACCTGGAAAGTGCGTCGAATTTTGCGGAGCACAGCAAACATCACTGGCCATAACAGCGTACTGGTCAAAACAGGCATCCACACAAGCCAGTTAGATTCAACCTTGGACGTCACCACAGAAATTAGGTGAACCATTACCATAACGGAGAATATTGTCAGCGCCTGCTGCCACAGTGGATACTGGCGAAGCTGTAGGTGAAAACGGGCAATTAGATAGACTGCAAAGGCATAACTGAATGCCATAATACCGAGTGCGCCCCCCATCATCACATCCATCAATAAACCGACGAACCAGCCTATTCCAATACTGACACGGTGAGGCAGTGCCATTGCCCAATATATGAGTGTGAGCACCACCCATTCCGGTCGAAAGTAACGCACCACATCAGGCATTGGAACCAGCATGAACAGCATGGCGATAATCAATGTCACAACAATCACAAAACCATTGCGTGACTCAGCTGTCGTCGCCATCAGCCTGCTCCTCTGGTGTGTCTATGACGGCTTCAGAATCATCTTGTTGCAGGGTAGATGCTGGCTGAGCTTGTATTTTTTCTCCGGGCAACACCAGCATCACTTCACGACTAGTGGATAAACTGGCAGCAGGCTCGACCTTTATATCAGCAAACGCTTTCCCCTGGGGGAAGTTAACGGTAATGACTTCACCGACTGGATATCCTACCGGGAAACGACCGCCGAGCCCTGATGTCACCAACAGATCCCCCACTCTCACGTCCGCATTATGAGGCAGAAAATCCATCTGCAATTTTTCACCCAGACCGCGGCCGGTTACCACAGCGCGAAGGCCATTACGATTGAGCTGAACAGGAATACTGTGACTGGGATCCGTCAGTAATACGACGCGACTGGATAAAGATGATGTCTCTGTCACCTGCCCCATGACGCCTTTTGCATCAAGCACAGCCTGACCGACATAAACACCGTAATTTTTGCCTTTATCAATGACAACTTGTTGTGAAAATGGATCAAGGTCAACAGTCAATAACTCTGCAACTTGTACCCTTTCTTGCAAGCGGAACGAAGATCCCAACAATTCACGCAACCGCATGTTCTCACGTTCCAATGCCTGCATCTTCTGCAGACGGATATTTTGCAGCATGTTACTGGCCTGCAATGCCGTCATTTCCTCACGTAATTGATCACGATCCTGAAAGAATTCTTCTATCCAATCAATCAAGCTGGTTGGCATGGATGCCGTCACCTGAATCGGATAGACCACTGTAGCGAGAGCAGAACGTACCGGTTTAAAATAATCCAGTCTGGAATCCAGAAAAAACAGCACCAACGATGCCAGAATGACCAGCATCATGCGAGTATTTAACGACGGATTGTTAGAAAATAACGGTTTAATGTCTAAAGTCCAAAACTAAAAGACCTTCGCAAATGCCCGGCACTCGCAAAGGTCTTGTCATGATTATCCTGTTACGCTTATTCGAAAGTGAAAACGTCTGTGCCTTTTTCATCAATCATTTCCAGCGCGCGACCACCACCTCGAGCAACACAGGTCAATGGATCTTCAGCAATAATAGCCGGCAGCCCGGTTTCTTCAATCAACAGACGATCCAGATCCCGCAATAAGGCACCACCACCTGTTAGAACAATACCACGTTCAGCGACATCAGCACCCAGTTCCGGTGGCGTTTGTTCCAATGCCGTTTTAACAGCTGCAACAATGCCTGATAGCGGATCCTGTAGGGCTTCCAGAATTTCATTGCTGTTCAGAGTAAAGCTACGAGGTACCCCTTCTGCAAGGTTACGACCACGCACTTCCATTTCCTTGACTTCGTTCCCAGGATAGGCAGAACCAATTTCTTTTTTAATTTTTTCAGCGGTGGATTCACCGATCAATGTGCCGTAGTTACGACGAACATAGTTGACAATGGCTTCATCAAACAAATCACCACCGATACGAACGGAGGCGGAATAAACAATACCGTTCAAGGAGATGACGGCGACTTCAGTGGTACCACCACCAATATCCAGTACCATCGAGCCACTGGCTTCATCAACTGGCATACCTGCACCGATTGCTGCAGCCATAGGTTCCTCAATCAAAAACACATCTCTGGCACCCGCACCCGCCGCTGATTCACGAATTGCGCGACGTTCAACCTGAGTGGATCCGCATGGAACACAAACCAAAACACGGGGACTTGGTTTTAAAAAACGTCCTTCGTGTACTTTGCGGATAAAGTGTTGCAGCATTTTTTCTGTTACGGTGAAATCGGCGATCACACCATCTTTTAATGGTCTGATAGCGGTGATATTACCTGGCGTTCGCCCCAGCATGCGCTTGGCTTCTACACCTACAGCGGCAATTGAGCGAGGACCGCCCGGGCCTTTATCCTGACGAATAGCGACAACTGACGGCTCGTCGAGGACGATACCTTTACCACGCACATAAATCAGCGTATTTGCTGTTCCCAAATCGATCGACAGATCGTTGGAAAAGATTCCACGTAAACGTTCAAACATTGAAGAAACCACACCTGAAAGGGCAAAATGAGTACTTTAGCAATGCTCTATGCTGTTGGGCAAGCAAGTAATGATTTAAACTTCACGCTTTGTTGAAGCAATTAACATTTGGAACTGTCGATGAGTTTAGATAAAAACGATGTAGAAAAAATTGCGCATTTGGCGCGCCTGTCTATACAGGAAGATGACATCCCTCACTATGCACGGGATCTGAACAATATTCTTAATCTGGTAGAGCAAATGAGTGCAGTCGATACCAGCAATATTTTGCCTATGGCTCATCCGTTGGATGCGCATCAGCGGCTGCGTCCAGACACAATCACTGAGATTGATCAGCGTGAAGCCTTTCAAGCCATTGCGCCAAAAACCGAAGCCGGTGTCTATCTGGTCCCTAAAGTCATCGAATAACCCGAAAAACAGGCAAACACATGCATAACAAATCACTATCAGAACTCTCGACAGCCCTGCATACCGGTAAAATCAGCAGTGTTGAACTGACACAGCATTATCTGGATCGTATCAATGCCCACAATGACACGTTGAATGCATTTATTACTGTCACCGGGGACCGCGCACTTGAGCAGGCAAAAGCCGCAGACAAAATGTTCGCCGACAAGACCGCTGGCACATTGACCGGTATTCCGCTGGCGCACAAAGACATTTTCTGCACCAAAGGCGTCCGCACCAGTTGTGCATCAAAAATGCTGGATAAATTCATCGCACCGTATGATGCAACTGTCGTTGAAAAAATCGATGCCAGTGGCATGGTGACCTTGGGCAAAACCAATATGGACGAGTTCGCTATGGGCTCTTCAAACGAGACCAGTTTTTATGGTCCCGTTAAAAACCCGTGGGATACGGATCGTGTTCCCGGCGGGTCTTCCGGTGGTTCAGCTGCTGCGATGGCGGCACGACTGGCTCCCATCGCAAC
>NZ_CBFHHW010000015.1:44271-56895 GCF_965655755.1 Methylophaga sp.
GCCTATTACTTGAAAGCGCAGCAGTGCCGTCGATTGATCAGTGATGATTTCCAGGATGCGTTCAAAGATGTCGATGTCATCATGGGACCGACAGCACCGAACACAGCTTTCCGGTTTGGTGAAAAAACCGATGATCCGGTAGCGATGTATCTGGAAGACCTTTACACCATTAACACCAACCTGGCGGGTCTGCCCGGTATTTCAATACCGGCAGGGTTTGTCGATGGTCTGCCAGTGGGTATGCAAATTATAGGTAACTACTTCGATGAAGCGCGTTTACTGAATGTAGCACACCGTTATCAACAACAAACAGACTGGCATCAACAGATGCCGGAAGCGTTCAAATAAACCATTACAAAAAGGGGCTTCAGCCCCTTTTTTAATGTCTGCTATGCTTGGCTGCAATAACCGGCACGGTAGAAAGGAATGCGTGGAATGAAAGCAGCAGAATTATTCATTAAATCGCTTGAAAACGAAGGCGTCGAATACATCTTCGGCATACCTGGTGAAGAGAATCTGGATGTGATGGATGCTTTGCTTGACTCCAAAATTCGCTTTATCACGACACGCCATGAACAAGGTGCCGCCTTCATGGCGGATGTCTACGGCAGGCTTACAGGCCGTGCTGGCGTTTGTATTGCCACATTAGGGCCGGGAGCAACCAACCTGATTACAGGCGTTGCTGACGCGAATATGGATCATGCTCCACTGGTTGCTATCGCTGGACAAGCATCGACGCATCGACTGCACAAAGAGTCACACCAGGTATTGGACTTGGAAGCGATGTTCGTGCCGATTACTAAATACGCTACCCGCATTGTCAGCCCGGAAATCATTCCGGAAATTATCCGCAAAGCGTTTAAAGTCGCACAAACTGAAAAAACCGGCGCCTGTTTTATCGAATTCCCGGAAAACATTGCGGAAATGGAAATTGACGACAAACCTTTAAGAGTCAAACATGCCACACCGCCGGAACCAGCTGTTGAATACATTGAACGTGCGGCTGAAATTATTTCCAATGCCGAGAATCCAATTATTCTCGCCGGGAATGGCGTAATCAGAGCCAATGCCAGTGAAGAATTAGCTGATTTTGCAGATAAGCTCGGAATCCCGGTTGCTAATACCTTTATGGCAAAAGGTGTGATCCCTTTTCGTCACCCGATGGCTCTGGGCAGTGTTGGTCTGCAGTCGAATGATTACGCCAACTGTGGGTTTGCCAATGCGGATGTCATTATCTGTATCGGTTACGATATGGTCGAATACCACCCCTACCTCTGGCACCCCTCTCGGGACCGCACCATTATTCATATTGATACCACTCATGCAGAAGTCGATGCGCACTATAGTGTAGTGCTCGGCGTGGTAGGCAATATTCGTCACAGTCTCAATCGCATTGCGGCTTTAACCACACCGCACGAAGGCAAGGCATTGCGTATTCTTCGCGACAGTCTGATTACCGAAATGAATCTGCATCGTGACGATACAGAATTTCCGGTCAAGCCACAGAAAATCATCTGGGATTTACGTACCGCGATGGCTCTGGAAGATATCGTAATTTGTGATGTGGGTGCACACAAGATGTGGGTGTCCCGCATGTTTCGCTGTGAATATCCCAATACCTGTATTATTTCGAATGGTTTTGCCAGTATGGGGATTGCCGTACCTGGCGCAATCGCTGCCAAACTAGCTCATCCGGAACGAAACGTTGTCGCAGTCACCGGAGATGCTGGATTTATGATGAACTCACAGGAAATTGAAACCGCCATGCGACTTCACATTCCCATTGTGATTCTGATTTGGAATGATGCCAGTTATGGTCTGATTGAATGGAAACAACAAAATGAATTTGGTCGAACCAGTCATGTAGAATTCACCAATCCGGATTTTGTGCAATATGCGCAATCTTTTGGCGCTTTTGGTGTCAGAGTCGAGCAAACAGAGCAACTCAACCCCATCATCCAGGAAGCGCTACAACGCGATACTGTCACTGTGATTGATTGCCCGGTTGATTATCGTGAAAATCTCAAACTAACCGAAACATTAGGACAAATTACGTTAACAACATGAAACCCGTAATCAAAAACACTCTTATCGCGCTCATGGTGATGGTCGCGGCTGTGACAAGCATTGTTTTGATGCCGTCATCACAGCCGCTTATGCCTGAGGTCAGCTTCACCGATATCGACGGTGGCGAGCATCAACTGGCTGACTATAAAGGCAAGCCGATTTTGATGATTTTCTGGGCAACGGATTGTCCGGGCTGTATCAAAGAAATGCCTGAGCTTATCGCGTTACACGATGAGTATTCGAACCAGGGACTGACAATGCTCAGTGTCGCTATGCCTCATGATAATCCGGAACACATCAAAACCATGCGTAAGCAAAAAGGTTTACCCTATTTGATTACCTGGGACGAAACTGGGAAAATTTCTGAAGCGTTCGATAACGTCAGAGTCACCCCGACGCACTTCCTGATCTCGCCAGAAGGTGAAATCGTGATGCGCAAAATTGGTGTTCTCAAAACCGAGCAATTAAAACAAAAACTCGCTGCGATGGGACTTAGCCCAATTCAGTCATAAAATCACTACACATCTCATAGCTTATATGGTATAAAGTTCGGCTTTGTAGATGCAGGCAGGGACCTTGTTTGGAACCCTGTGGTAAAAAATGTTCATCAGGAGCAGGTTCTAAAATGGCCAGAGTATGTCAGGTAACGGGCAAGCGCCCTATGAGCGGAAACAACGTTTCACACGCTCACAACAAAACAAAACGTCGTTTCTTACCCAACCTTCACTCACACCGCATTTGGGTTGAGACTGAAAATCGCTGGGTTAAGCTGCGTGTTAGCAACCACGGTCTTCGTATTATCGATAAGAGAGGCATTGATGCAGTTCTGACTGATATGCGTGCTCGTGGCGAAAAAGTTTAGGAGATCAGGACATGCGCGATAAAATTAAATTAGTCTCATCTGCGGGTACAGGTCACTACTACACCACAGACAAGAACAAACGCACCATGCCTGAAAAGCTGGAAATCAAAAAGTTTGATCCAGTTGTTCGCAAGCATGTGATGTATAAAGAAGCAAAAATTAAATAATATCCGCGGAAACCGCTGGTATTAACAAAAAGCCCGCTGCTGCGGGTTTTTTTGTGCCTGCAAGATGATTATGATGGTAGCTCCCAATGGAGAGTGATTGATGAACACTGCAAATGAGCGCCCGCAAGTTGTCATTGCCAGACAACCAATCTTTGATCGTCAGTACAAGATCTTTGCCTACGAGTTACTGTTCCGTAGTGCAGCGAATCAGGCTACAGCCGATCTTTCAACCTTCTCTGGTGATACAGCCACTAGCCGCGTTCTGAACTATGCGTTTCTCGAATTGGGTATTGAGCGCGTTATCGGTGAACACACCGCATTCATTAACCTGACACGTAATTTCATTCTCAGCGACGATCCCATACCAGCCAGTCAGGATCAGGTAGTCATCGAAATACTAGAGGATATTGCTGTCGATGACGAACTGCTTGACGGTATCAGGAAACTAGTCAAGATGGGTTATACCATCGCATTGGATGATTTTATCTTTCATGAGTCACTCCGCCCTCTGGTCGAGCTGGCATCCATTATCAAAGTCGATGTATTGTCATTGAATGAAAATGCGCTGCGCGAGCATGTCAAATTACTACGTGAATATGACGTTAAATTACTCGCCGAAAAAGTTGAGACGCTGACCGATTACAAATTCTGTCAGGAACTGGGGTTTGATTATTTTCAGGGTTTCTTTTTCTGTCGTCCTGACAATATTGAGGATAAACCAATCCCCGATAATCAACTCGTTTTGCTAAAACTGATGCAGACATTGCAGCGGGAAGATGTTGAATTTAAGGACATTGAGGCATTGATTAGTAAAGATCCAGGCTTGACCTATAAGCTTCTACGTCTGCTGAACTCGGCCGCGATTAGAACGTCCAAACAGATTAACTCGATTCGAGAAGGTTTGGTGATTCTGGGGCTCAAGGCAATCAAGACCTGGACCACACTCATCATAATGAGCGAACTGAACTCTGTTCCTAAAGAGCTGCTAAGTCAAGCGCTTATTCGAGCCAAGATGGCATCTTTACTTGCCTTACAATATGACTGCAGTAAGGAAAGCAGCTTTCTGGTCGGCATGTTTTCAACCATAGACGCGATGTTGAGCAGGCCCATGGCAAGCGTCATCTCCCCGCTTCCTCTGAGTGATACGACGAAACAGGCTTTATTAAAGGGAAAAGGTAATCTGGGCAAGCTACTCAAAGATATTGTTCTCTATGAACGCGGCTTGTGGACTGAACTCAATCGCGCTAAGGTCTCTCTAGATGAGTTCAGCCGGTGTTATATTGAAGCGGCAGAGTGGACCAACAAAGCAACCGAAGTTATCTGACACCATGAGTGACACCCCGCTTTTACAAGCTTCCAGCCTTTCTCGTTATTTTGGTGGCAAACCTGCTGTTAACGACATCAGCTTTACCATTAAAAAAGGCGAAGTACTCGGCTTTCTCGGCCCCAATGGTGCAGGGAAAAGTACTACCATGCGCATGCTGAGTGGTAATCTCGCACCAGATAATGGTCAAATAATTATCAATGGCATTGACCTGTTGGATCAGCCCAAACAGGCCAAAGCCCACATCGGATATTTACCTGAAACACCGCCTTTGTATAAAGAACTCACTGTTAGTGAGTTTTTGCAGTTTTGTGCACGTCTCAATGCCATCAATAAAAAACAACAGTCCATGGCCATTAACTCCGCAATAGAACGGTGTGGTCTGACTGATGTCCAACAGAGCTTAATCGGCAACCTGTCAAAAGGTTTTCAACAGCGCGTAGGTATTGCTCAGGCAATTATTCACTCCCCCGCCGTAGTCATTCTGGATGAACCGACATCGGGCCTGGATCCGATTCAAATCCGGGAAATCCGTCAGTTGATTCGTGATATTGCTGATGAACATAGTGTGATTCTATCTACTCACATTTTGCCTGAAGTACAGATGCTATGTGATCGCGTACAAATCATTTCACAGGGTCAGTTGCTGTTCAATGACACCATCGACAAGCTAAGTCAGCAAATGCAGGCTTCCAGTTTATTACTTGAATTCGAGCAGTCCGTGGATACCGCAGAACTTCAACAGATTGAAGGGATAGAGACCATCGATACCCTCTCCGATAAGCGCTTTCGCATCCATTATCAACCTGAACTCAATCCGACGCAGCGTCTACTTGAAAAAGCTGTCCACAGCGGTTTGCAATTGAAAATGCTGATGCCGGAACAGCACTCTCTGGAAGATGTGTTTATGAAAATTATTCAAAACGAAGAAAACGATGCTTAATCTCGCTCGCAACGAATTACACCGTTTATTTTTATCCCCCCTGGCCTGGATAATGCTGGCATTTACTCAGGTGTTACTGGCATACCTGTTTTTGACGCATATTGATTATTTCAATACGATTCAAAGCCGTATTTCCGCTATTCCCGGGGCGCCCGGCGTGACTGAAATGATTGCTATTCCCCTGCTTAATAATGCAGCCGTTATCATTCTGCTTATCAGTCCTTTGTTAACCATGCGCAGCTTTGCCGAAGAAAGACGCAACGAGACACTGTCACTGCTCTCCTCTGCACCATTAAGTGTGGGTCAAATTGTTTTCGGGAAATACCTCGGCACACTGGGTTTTTTCGTGATTTTGGCTTTGCTTACCTTATTGATGCCGCTATCTTTAGCTGTCGGCAGCACATTGGATCTATATCAACTTAGTGCCGCTATGCTGGGCTTGCTGCTATTGATTGCCAGTTTCACTGCCATTGGTCTGTATTTGTCATCACTGACACGACAACCTGCCATTGCCGCCATCAGCACATTTACGGTTTTATTTCTTTTGTGGATTATTGATTGGGCCGGTAACAGTAATGAAGGTTTTTCTGTGCTGAGCTGGATGTCCCTACTCAACCACTTCCAACCGATGACACAGGGCCAAATCAATACGGTTGATTTGAGTTTTTATCTGATTGTCATTGTGACCTTTATTCTGCTGACTATTCGCCGCCTGGATAGAGAGCGACTCGACTGATGAAAGTAACCCGTCACACACAACGTCTGTTTCGTCTGCAACAAGCTGTTTTCTATGCTTTGCTTATCGCGGTAGTTATCTTGCTGGCGAAAGTCTCTGTTGAGACCAACAAACAGTTTGACTGGACTGCCAATGCCCGTCACACCCTGTCAGATACCAGTCGCGAACTGCTGAGCGGAATTGATAACACCATTCAAATTCAGGTTTTTATCAGCCCGGATGACCAATACCACGCTGCAGTGATTGAATTGCTAGAACGTTATCAGCGCCATACGGACAAACTGAATATCAGTTACATTGACCCGGCTTTTTCACCCGATCTGGTTCGCAGCTTAAACATTCAGCAACAAGGTGAAATGGTTGTGAGTCAGGGCAAGCAACAACAGCATGTGTTTGATCTGTCCGAACAATCTCTGACCAATGCATTAATTACCGTCTCACGCCAGAAACAACAATGGCTGGTATTTATTGAAGGTCATGGTGAACGCAGCCTGTTTGAACAAACTAACTTCAGCTTGAGCACCTGGGCTCAGCAACTACAAAGTCAGGGCTTTCAACTACATGCACATAACCTGACACAATCGCCAACTCTACCTGAAAATACAGCGGTGTTGGTCATTGCCAGTCCGACCCGTAACTGGCTGCCTGGAGAAGTCGACATAGTTAAAGATTATCTGGAAAAGGGCGGTAATCTTCTTTGGCTGGCTGAACCTGACCAGACCGACTCACTTGCTGCATTATCAGAATCTTTGGGCATTGAATTTATTGATGGCACGGTAATGGATCCGAATACCGCCATGTTGGGAATTGATGATCCTAGGTTTGTTCTGATCAGTGATTATGCCAACCATCCGGTTGGTGTCGCCACTGCCAGTGTGTCTTTAATGGTTGAAGCCACCGCCATTCAGCAGACAAATCCCGATAACTCTGTCGGCTGGCAATATTTAAACCTGCTCAATAGTCAGCCCGATGCCTGGGTGGAATCTAACGCGCTCACCCCTGATAATCTCTCGATGCAACGGTATGACGCAGGTGCAGATGTCAGCGGTCCGTTTTCACTGGGTTATGTCATGACCCGCACATCAGATACCGATCAGCCTCCTCAACGCATAGCATTAATTGGCGATGGTGACTTTGTCAGTGATGCCTATATCGGTAATGCGGCCAATCTGGACTTGGCAATGGCTTTAGTTAATTGGCTGTCCAATGATGACAAACTCATTACCATTCCAGTTAAAACCAGTGTCGGCACACAGCTAAGTCTGACCAAAACGCAGTCGATCATTCTCGGTCTGGGATTTCTAGTGATGTTCCCCCTACTCTTACTCGTAACCGGCCTGGGTATTTGGTGGCGGAGAAGACGCCGATGAAAAGTAGTTACCTGACAAATCTGGTGTTGTTAATTATTGTGCTTGTCATGCTTTGGCTATCACAACGTGAAATTTCATCGCCACAAAAACCCGACACTATCAGCAATTTATCCGCAGCTGAGGTCACTGACATTGAAATTCGTCGCACTGATAACCCCCTAATCACGTTGCGCCGCCAGCAAGATGCCTGGACACTGGTGGAACCCTATACAGCGCGCGCCAATCAAACACGAATCAACCTGCTTCTAAGCCTTTTATCTTCGCCAATTCAGGGGCAACTCGAACCCTTGGCTCAGACCTCATTGGATCAGTTTGGTTTAGACTCACCAATCAGCACTTTACGCTTGAATGACCAAAGCTTCTTTTTTGGTGGAATAGAACCGTTAAGCAAGCAACGTTATGTGCTGCATGAAGAAAAGATTTATCTGTTAGAAGATAATTTTGCACCGTTATTGAATTCCTCAGCGGGTAGTTACGTCGATAACCGTTTAATTACTGAAAATCAGTCAATCACCCGGATGCTTATCACTACGGATGAGATTGATGATGTCATAACTATTGAACAGCAGGACGGACATTGGAAAAGCCACGGATTTCAGGCAAGTTCCGATACATTAAAAGCGCTAATCGATAACTGGCAGCTTGCTTATGCGATGCAGGTTCGTCATATCACTGAAGAAACAATAAACACGCTGGGTGAACCACAAATAAGCGTATGGCTGAACGATAACGAAGAACCGATAAAACTACTGATGTCAGAAACAGCTCAAACCATGCAAATCACGAATCTCAAGCTGCAGTTACAGTATGACTTTCCGCTGACTTTGAAAAAACAATTGCTGCCTGTCACCGTCACGGAATAAATATGCCTGAGTTACCCGAAGTAGAAACCACGCGACGAGGTATACAGCCCTATGTTGAAGGACGCACTATCATCAAGATGGTGATTCGTCATCGTGGCTTTCGTTGGCCAATCCCTGATCAACTCGAAGACATCATTCAAGGCCAGAAGATAAAAACAATTGAGCGGCGCGCCAAGTACCTCTTATTCCGCTGCGAGACCGGTACGTTGATTATCCACCTGGGCATGTCAGGCCGTTTACGTGTACTGGATAATGATTCACATATTGGTAAACACGATCACGTTGATATCTATATCGATAACGGGCATGTTGTGCGTTTAACAGATCCCAGGCGGTTTGGCGCCGTTTTATGGACTGAAGCGGATACTGGCGCCCACCAGCTTCTAGCCCATTTAGGGCCTGAGCCATTATCTGATTTTTTTAATGCCGACTATCTACGCCTGCAAAGCAAAGGTCGCAGCAGCACTATCAAAAGCGTCATTATGAATGGCGAGATTGTTGTCGGTGTCGGCAATATTTATGCAAATGAAGCGTTGTTTCTCGCTGGCATTCACCCCGCTAAAGCGGCAGGTAAAGTCAGCAAAGTGAAAATGGCAAAACTGGTCGAGGCGATTAAACTGGTGCTTGAGAAAGCCCTACTCGCGGGCGGCACAACCTTGAAAGACTTCCGTAAAAGTGATGGCAAACCGGGTTATTTTGCACAGCAACTGCATGTTTACGGGCGGGAGCAGCAACCCTGTCTGATCTGCCAAACCCCTATTAGCTGTATTCGACAGGCTCAGCGCGCTACTTATTTCTGTAAGCAGTGTCAGCCGAAATAAATTACTTTTGTTGACTGAAAAACTCAGCTAACAAACGAATCTCTTGCTCGGTGTAACCACTAGCATGCTTCATCATAACCGTCGATGGCCGTTCACCAGTCTTGAAGTGCCGCATTTGTTCCATAAAGTACATCTTGTCGAGCCCGGCTAAACTGGGCGTACCCGATACGCTATGCCCATTTGTACCATGACAGGCAGCGCAGGATGATGCCAAAAGTGCCACATTCCGCTCCTGAGCATGAACACCACTGATTGAGAGTGAAACAATCACCCCAGCCATTACATGATAAATAGCCATCTTGTCGTCCTCATTCCAACCTATAACACTAGCCTACGTTATAATTAAGCATTATTCACCAGCAAAGAACCACATGTCAGAAAAAATCCAGCTACAAGATACTATTCCCGACGAACTCGCAGGCATGCGTCTCGACCAGGCGTTGGCGAAAATGTTTCCTGACTTTTCCCGTGGCCAATTGACCAAATGGCTAAAAGCCGGTGACGTGACAGTCAACGAAACGCTGTTACGTCCACGGGATAGTGTGGTTGGCGGCGAAAATGTGTTGATTGACACCATTCTTCAGGCGCAGGATGACAGCTGGTCAGCAGAAGCCATCGAACTCGATCTTGTTCATGAAGATGACGATGTCATTATCCTCAATAAACCGGCAGGTATGGTGGTACATCCAGGTGCAGGCAATCATCAGGGTACATTGGTAAATGCGTTGCTCGCTCACTCACCCCAGCTGGCCAATATTCCCAGAGCGGGCATCGTACACAGATTAGATAAAGCCACCACCGGCTTATTGATGGTCGCAAAAACATTACAGGCTCATAACTCTCTCGTGTCTCAGCTACAGGCCAGAACCGTGCAGCGCGAATATCAGGCTATCGCTATCGGTGTCATGACTGCAGGTGGAACGGTGGATGAGCCCATTGGCCGTCATCATATTGATCGGAAGCGCATGGCAATCAGCCAGACGGGAAAACCGGCTATCACGCATTACCGTGTGGAGCAACGTTTCCGTGCCCATACACATATCCGTTGTAAGCTGGAAACCGGAAGAACGCATCAAATTCGTGTGCATATGGCACATATACGTCACCCCTTACTAGGGGATCCGGTATACGCCGGTCGTTTTAAAATGGCTAAAGGCATGTCAGAAAGTTGTAGAGAGGCTGTGCAGGGGTTTCGCCGTCAGGCACTGCACGCAGGTCTATTAGGATTTCAACATCCCACTACAGGCGAGGATGTATCATGGCAGGCTGAATTACCCGATGATATGCAGAACATGCTTAAACACCTAGCGGAAGATGCCAACAGGAAGGACTAAGTGTCATCGCATAAACGTTTTCACGAAAAATTGAGTTGGGTTTTAGATAATAGCATTCGGTTACCCGGTGGCTACCGTATTGGTCTTGATGGCTTTATTGGACTGATTCCCGGACTGGGCGATTTTATCAGCGGTCTGTTGTCATCTTTGATCATCATCAAGGCGAATCAACTGGGCGTACCTCGTGCCATTCTGTTTAGAATGTTTATCAACGTTTTAATCGATAGTGTCTTGGGGAGTCTTCCGGTAGTCGGTGACGTGTTCGACTTTATCTGGAAAGCCAATCAAAAAAACAGTGAATTAGTGGCGCAGTATGAACAATCACCGAAGCAGGTAATACATCGTTCCTGGTGGGAAAATGCCGCTTTTGTCATCATACTGATTCTGGTTCTGGCGCTTATCATCGTAATAATAAGCTGGTTACTCAGTGCTGTGTGGTCACGTATTTCTAACTACTAAGGAAGCTTGTATGGATTTTATTCGTGTCATGATAGCCATTCTGTTGCCACCATTAGGTGTATTTTTACAAGTAGGGATTGGCGGGGCGTTCTAGTTGAATATTCTGTTAACCCTACTGGGCTATATTGCCGGTATCGTGCATGCTGTCTGGGTCATTGCAAAACGTTAGCCAAAGCATTATCTGAAAACACGGACACCGTATTCACATGCCATTTCATTTCCTGTTAAGCAAGTACTGGAACACACTATGAATAAAGTTCTCATTTCTGTGCTTGGTAGCGATCAGCCCGGTATCATGGCGATCGTTGCTGATGTTATCAACAAACATAACGCCAATATTGAAAATCTGAGTCAAACACTGCTGAACAATGTGTTTGGTGCTTTGCTTCAGGTACAACTGACACAAGAAGATGGCGCTGAATCGTTACAGAAAGCCATTGAGGCAGCGTGTGAAGGAATGGCCTTATTTATTCGCGTACACCCATGGAGTGAAAAAACTTCCGACTGGTATCAGCACAAACCTGAAGTGCAGCCATATATCGTTACCGCGATTGGTCCTGACAGACAGGGTCTGGTGGCCGAAATTGCTGGCAAGCTATTCTTTCACGGTGTCAATATCACCCATATTCAGGCTATCTTTAAAGGTGGCGACAATCCGATGAATAATCTGATGGTATTTGAGGTCGATGTACCCCGCGCAACAGTGATGAATGAGCTACGTGACGCTCTGGATACCATTGCCGAGCGACTAGATCTCGAAATCAGTGTGCAACATCGTAAGATTTTTGACTCAGTGAGCAACATTCTTAACTAGTCACTGCCTTTGAAGACAGCCAACATCAGGACAGAGCATGTTAAACCCAAAAGATATTATCTCCACCCTACAAATGGTGCGCGAAGAAAATCTCGACTTACGCACTGTAACGATCGGTATCAACCTGACTGACTGTGTCAGTGATGATATTGAACGCTTCAAACGCAACATCTACGACAAGATAACTAAAACAGCGAGTCAGCTCGTCAGCACCTGTCAGCGTATCGAACGCCGCTATGGTATTGAAGTTGCCAATAAGCGTATCTCTATCAGTCCGATTGGCGTGGTCGCCGCCCCATTTAATACCGCTCAAATGGTTGAAATTGCACTCACCCTCGATAAAGCCGCAGATGAACTAGGTGTCGACTTTATTGGTGGCTTCACTGCTCTGGTGGAAAAAGGTATGAGCAAGGGTGATACCGCCCTTATCAATGCGATTCCACAAGCATTGACTGAGAGTAAACGCATTTGCTCATCTGTCAATGTGGCCAGTACCCGAGCAGGCTTGAATATGGATGCTATTAAATTGATGGGTGGCATCATCAAACAATCTGCCGAAATGACCGCTGACGATGATGGTCTGGCGGCAGCCAAACTGGTTGTATTTGCCAATATACCGCAAGACGTCCCTTTTATGGCGGGCGCCTATCTTGGCATTGGTGAAGCCGATGCTGTGGTGAGCGTCGGTGTCAGTGGCCCCGGTGTTGTGAAAGCAGCATTGGAGCGCGCGATGAATGAAGAGGAAGGTATGGATTTAAGTCGCGCTGCGGATGTTATCAAACAAACCGCTGCCCGTCTGACGCGTGCGGGTGAGTTGGTGGGTCGTGAAGTGGCTCAGACGTTAGGTTTACCGTTTGGTATTGT
>NZ_CBFHHW010000016.1:0-56397 GCF_965655755.1 Methylophaga sp.
GTTTTAACTCGTGCATCTGAATGATAAAGCACACTCTTTACTACAGCTTCCAGAACACCATTGTGAACCGGTTTTGTCAGAAAAAAACTGGAACCAGCGTTAATTGATTCAATAAAATGATGGGATGTGTCATGACTGGTGACCATGACTATTGATGCAGGGGAAAATTTCCTTTCTTTGAGTCTTTTAATAACCTCAAAGCCATCAAAGTCCGGGAGACTTATATCAAGAAAAATAATGTCAGGCTGGACGGATATTGCCAGTGTAACAGCGTCACTTCCATTCTCAGCAAGGTGAACCTCGCCATGCTTTTTTAGAATTTCATGATAGTTGTGCAGTGTGACTTTTTCATCGTCGACAATTAAAATTTTGGCGGGTCTATCCATGCATTCGTGCCCCCAGGCACAGTTGCTTTGTACTTACACTTAAATAATCTAGAAGATTTTATTGCTTACTGCAAGGGGAGGGGGGTGTGGACAATATTATCAACTACAAGGGTTTTATAAGTTGACCTCCACATACCTTCCTATTCATTTGAGGAGTTTGTTTCGGACTGACCGGTGTTTTTGGTAGGACCTCATCACTCATCAGGACTTTTTGGTTTTCTCGTCAAAAGAAACACGAAAAAACAGCCTACTATCAGCCCACTGATAATGGCTGCATGCTTCAATAAAGGGAAGATTAATACCAAGGGGACTATGGCTATAAGGGTAGCCAAGAGAGTACTAAGGGCTTTTTGACCGAATGATTTATGTTTATCTTTCAGCGCAGTCTTTGTAACGCGACTACCAGTGACAGCATAGACATAAACCACGTATGCAATAAAAGGCGAAGCCAGAAGACCAACCACGAACTCAAACATGCTGAACGTTACTCGATTAAACAGTCAGGACTATAAGTTATTTGCTTGTTTATAGTCAGCAAAAAACTCTTCAGCAAAAAAGTCGATATCATCAAACAGTTCATTTTGACTGTCGATATTCTTGGCATAGCGACCCCAGACAAATCCTGTTGTCAGGTATTTTTTGCCATTTACTTGAAAATATACCTCTCTGCTAAAGTCTAAATACAACAGATACATATCAGCATGCTTTTCAACTCTGACAAATAATTGTGCATCATCACGTCTACCCGTTTTAATGCCTTCATTACAGGCTATTTTCGTCACAATCTTTTTTACTTTTTCGGCATTCACCTCATCAGGTTCAATGGTGTAAATGATATTGACGGTTGATGGGGTTTTGATTAACAGTTCCGTGTCAGCCTGCGTGATGCTCGGGAAGCTGAGAGTGATAAGCGTAATGACGCTTAATGCGCAATAGAATCGTTTCATACACATTATCGGGAACCTGCTTGAAGTTAAAATGAACAGGCTTCAATGTAGCAAAAACCGAGGTCAATACAAACAGAAAGTCGATTCAGGACGAATAAGACGTCCCCACATTCTTAGCCAGAATAGCTCTGTGCTCTTAACCGTTACTTCAGAACACGACTGTGGAGGCGTGTTTTTGATTGATTGCCACCTTCATATTTCGCATCGCGGGTATGCTTCAAAACTGTTGCCAGCATGTCTAATACGCCATAACAATCACTTTGTTCCGGAGCGTAAGTACTGTGACCAATGCTAACGGTCGCATATCGGCCTGTGGGCGAATGAGGATGAAAGATTTTTAATGCTGCGATCGCTTTGTGCAGACGGTTCGCAAGCTGTGTGGCCTGGCGGAAAGTCATATCGGATGAGATAGCCATTACCTGTTTACGGTTAAAGCGGGCAATAAAATCTGTTTCCCGCTGAAACTGACGACGAATGGCTTTTAGAATTTGTTCAAAACAGTCTGACTTATTTTCCAGACGGGTGAACTTGTCGACATCGATAATAAAAACGGAAATTGAAAAATCCTCTTTGACCGCTTGATGCCACTGCTGAATCAGAGTTTCAAGCAGTGTCGCCTGGTCGATAAGAGTGTCATCATTATTCGCGCTATTATTTGTTGTCGCGTCCATATACATCTTTCAAGACTGTTAAGTTGGTCGGGCCATTAGATTGACCCGACACATTAAGTCTACTATTTTTTATGGTCACGGTTGAAGTAGAAATTAGTTGCCTCAACGAAACCCTCAATGCTGCCACAGTCAAAACGATGGCCTTTGAATTTAAGCGCTAATACTCTTTTTTCCTGGGCTAAGGTGCGAATAGCATCGGTGATTTGTACTTCTCCGTTGGTACCAGGCTCTGTTTTACGGATGTAATCAAAAATATCAGGGGTCAGCACATAACGGCCAATGATACCCAAATTACTGGGGGCATCTTCTGCTTTAGGCTTTTCGACCATGTCGGTGACTTCATACACACCGTCTTCAATTTCATTACCAGAAATAACGCCATAGCTGCTGATATTATCGCCATCTACTTCTTCAATCGCTATCACGCTGCATTGATACTTTTCATAAAGATCGACCAGCTGACTTAGTGCACGTTTGCTGCCTGCTTGTTCGGGATGAGAACACAAATCATCTGCCAGAATAACGGCAAAAGGTTCGTCTCCAATAATAGGTTCTCCACTAAGAATAGCGTGGCCTAAGCCAAGCATCGCCCGTTGACGAATAAAGATAAAGTCACAATCATCCATCAGTTTACGAATGTCTTGTAACTTTTCTTCTTTACTACTGCCTTTGATTTCTTCTTCCAGTTCATAGCTGGTATCAAAATGATCCGCTATGGCACGTTTACCACGACCAGTAATGAAGCCTGATTGAGTGACGCCTGCCTCAACGGCTTCTTCGACCCCGTACTGAATCAGAGGTTTATTCACGATGGGCAGCATCTCTTTGGGCATGGCCTTGGTCGCGGGTAAAAAGCGTGTTCCGTAACCTGCCACCGGAAATAGACACTTTCGAATAGGTTTAGCTTGTTGCATTCAATTATCCTCTCTTTGTCTGACTGTAACAGTGATTTATGACAGCACTGTTGCAGGGTGGATTAACCATTTGTAATCCAAAGTACTTGATAAGGCGCCACACTGAACGTCTCGGTCGATTCATCAAAAATATAGCCACTTATTAAATCCCACCAACGATCAGTGACGACCAGATTAAGTTCTGCGATTCTGAGCGCTTGAGGTGTGTCACTGACGTTATAAATACAGAAAACACTCTGTCTTCTGTCCATGCTTTGACGCCAGAAACCAAACAAATGTTCGCCCATATGCAGTGTAAATTGCGTTGCATTAGGATGAAAAGCACGTTGTTGCTGACGTAAATGAATCAGTTTTTTCAGCAGTCCGGATACTTTGTGATGTTGCGTGTCGGGATCAGCGAGTTTGTTTTGCAGTGTATTGTAATCCCATTCATGCCGGTTAATGCCCCTATTTTGTTCGGTGCGTTTTAATTTCTCTGTATCGTTACCAGTCGCGAACAGACTGTGGAAGTAAATCCCGGGAATACCTTCCAGTGCGAGCATGATGGCGTGAGCACAAATAAACCGGTCAATATTCCATTGATCTTTGCCATTAGTCGTGCCTTGCAGTGCATCGAATAAAGAGATATTGATTTCATACGGTTTCTTTACGCCATTATCACCGGCACGCCATGAAATCTGTCCACCAAAGTGTTGCATCGTGTTGATCAACGAAGCAATTTCCGCCTCAGAGAGTAGGCCTTCAGCGGGTCTGAGGCCGATACCATCATGCGAAGCAATAAAGTTGAAGTATGCGGTGCCATTCTGAGCGGGTGGCATGCTCATAAGCCACTGTTTGAGATAGGTGCAATTGCCGGTGACCATTGTATTAACAAGCAGAGGTGGTAATGAAAAGTTGTAAATACAGTGCGCTTCGTTGGCGTTACCAAAATAACTTAAGTTTTCACGGTTGGGGATATTGGTTTCGGTAATAATCACTGCGTCAGGACAGGCATGTTGAATCAGGCTCCGCATCAATCTCACCACCTCATGGGTTTCGGGCAGATTAAGGCAGTTAGTGCCCGGTCTTTTCCACAGGAAGGCAACCGCATCCAGTCGGAAAATACGTATTCCTTTGTCCAGGTAAAATCGAACAATATTGATGAATTCTTTCAAAACCGATGGATTACGAAAGTCAAAATCCACTTGGGTATGGCTGAAGGTGCACCAGACAAATTTAACGCCATCCTTGGTTTCAGTCTCTCTCAGGAGGGGACTGGTACGCGGTCTGACA
This sequence comes from Methylophaga sp., assembly GCF_965655755.1. GTDB lineage: Bacteria > Pseudomonadota > Gammaproteobacteria > Nitrosococcales > Methylophagaceae > Methylophaga. Next base: position 4,191 of record NZ_CBFHHW010000016.1, read on the forward strand.
ACCTGACTGACCGGTGCATTTTGTGGCGCCGTATAAAAATAGTCATGGCCTGTTCCCTCAGCCCGAATGAAGTTTTTGAACCATTCACTGTTGCTGGAACCGTGATTAATGACTAAATCCGCCATCAGACGATAATCCTGAGCAATGTGCTCAATGTCCTCCCAATCCCCGAGTTTTTCATTTACTTTGTAGTAGTCCATGACGGCAAAGCCATCATCAGAGCAATAAGGAAAGAAAGGCAAAATATGGACGCTGTTAATGAAGTCACGAATATGTTCATTTAAAAACCGATGTAAGGTTTTTAATGGTGCTTCATCTTCCGTTTGAACACTGTTGCCATAAGTAATCAATACCATATCACGTTGATCCCAGTTGTTTTTATGGGATACGGTCTCATGGAACTCGTCATTGAGACGCATGATGTCGATAATCTCATCAGTGATCTGCTGTAGTGGTGTGTCCGGTATTGCTTCGGAGTAGATTGCCTCTAAATGATACAAAACAGTCTCGTTAAGCAGTTTCAGCTGTGATTCATTGGGCGTCATAGACAGTGATCCTTAAGCAGAAAATTCCTGGTAATCAGCTTCAACGGCTTCATAGAGGCGTTCAAAAATATCAGGCAAAGCACTTTGTACTCGGCTCCAACTCGGTGTGAATGGCGTTTCCATGGGGTTTTCAAGGAACATTTGGCCAGCGTCCATAATGTTTTTGGCAAACATCTCTACCGACTCTTCCTCTTGGTGGATATCAAATTGAAGCCCATTCATTGCCGCATCATTCCGGTACGTTTCAACAAAATCCAATGCAATCCGATAATAGCTTGCTTTCAACGTTCGGAAAGACTCAGCCGAGAAGACCGTGCCTTTGGTTGCCAGCTTACGAAATAAAGATTTGGCTATATCAATCGACATTTTTGATAAACCAGCCTGTTGATCATCCAACGACAATTCCTGATGCTTGTGATCATAGTTATCGGCTACATCTACCTGGCATAAACGGTTATTAGAATAGTTGCGATGCATTTCTGATAAAACGCCAATTTCCAGTCCCCAGTCACTCGGAATTCGTAAGTCTGTGAGTACATCACGCCGGAAAGAAAACTCACCTGCAAGTGGGTAGCGGAAACTATCCATATAGTCGAGGTATTGATGATTGTCGACAACGGATTTCAAAGCACGAATCAACGGTGTGACAAGTAAACGCGATACTCGCCCGTTTAATTTTCCACTCGCCACGCGGGCATAATAGCCCTTACAAAATTCATAATTAAATCGGGGGTTGGCGACCGGATAAATAAGCCTTGCAAGTAATTCGCTATTGTAAGTCAGGATATCGCAATCATGAAGAGCGATAGACTCCGCCTTACCTGAAGCAAGAATATAACCCATGCAATACCAGACATTGCGTCCTTTGCCTAACTCTCGTGGGGCGAGTCCTAATGATTGTAATTCAGCATCGATTGCTTTCAATCTTGGCCCATCATTCCAGAGCACGCGATGATGTTGAGGCAACCCGGAAAAAAACTTCAGTGCATGGCGATATTGAGCCTCGTCGGCACGATCCAGACCAATAACAATTTCTGAGAGGTACGGTACCGCTTTTAGGTGCTGTACGATGTTCGCTAATGCTTCACCTTCCAGTTCTGAAAACAGGGAAGGGAGCAACAAGCCCATTGGTCTTTGTTTGCTGAACTGAATGAGATCGCTCTCAAGATCAGCCAAGTGTCGATCTGTCAGATTGTGTAAGGTAGTAATAATCCCATTCTGGTGAAAATCAGCCATGATTGCCTCGGGGTAAGTTGGATGAATCGGAATGCATCGTTGCATCGATGATTTTGTTGACACCCTCGGCCCAGCCTTTGGGCCCGGTGTGAGTGGAAATATAGAGATTGTGCTTGCGCTCAACAACTGGAACAGCGTGTACGGGTGAGCGAATAATCAATGCATAATCGGCTTTTTCAAGCATCGCCAGATCATTCTGGCTGTCACCGATAGCAAGTGTTTTGAGCTGATGCGCATAGGCGTTAGATTTATAGACATTCGTTAGCCATTCTATTGCCTGTCCTTTATCACATTGACCTGAAACGTGAATAAAGCGTCCGCCTTCCAGAATTTGTGCGCCGTGTCGTTTTAACTCGTCGATGAACTGTTGTTTACGATTACCGTTACCATGCCAACTGACAGGCTCACCATATTGACGTCTCGCTGCACGTGCTGCCGCATGAACATTAAGCCCTGTCATTGCAATGATGCCGTCAATACCGGCATCCGCAAAGGTTTTGAATTGATCCTGATATTGCGATCTGACCTCTTCGATTAAGGATTGCCACTGCTTACGCGGTTCACAAAACTCTTTTACCCAGAAAGCGTCTCTCTCGATAGTACCTTCTGGTTGATATGCGAAGTAGCCGATAGGAATAAACACCGCCGCACCATTTTCTACAATGAAAGGATGGCCATTATTCAAACTGTCTCTCAGTAGCTCCACCTCAGCCTGCGTTTTACTGGTAACAGGGATAACCGGTATGTTTTCTTTTTCTAAGATTTCGAGTGTGGGGACTGCTTCATCAAAGTGATAATCATGATGATCCAAGAGGCTTCCATCCATATCAGTGAAAACGAGCCAGTCCCTTGATTTCATGGCATTAAGTATCGGCGTATTAGATGTCAGTTTGATGATTTCGCGGTGTTGATTTAATTCGTATAGGTAATGCACTTTTGCTGGCAGTGTTTTCAGTGTGTTTTCAGTAATTCGCTGGTAAAACTTAATAAAGCGGGACAAAGCCTGTTTATCCATCAAATGTGATTGTTCCGATGTATCCAGCGTTTTGCTTAGTTTAGTTTCCTGTTCAAGTCGCCACTCAAAGACGGCGTTAAAAGAGGGCGCTTTTAACATGACCCAAAAATCAATGCGCTCAAACAAAGCAGGATAAACGGTGGCTAATTGTTCATTAACATAGCGACGCCAGCTGCAATTTGTATCTTCCTGAAATTCGAGATCGTTGAGCGGATTGACTAGATCTGATTCTTTTTGTGCTTCAGAACCCAGGCACCAACCTTCCAAAATGATGATATCAACTGGCGCTTTGATCTTAGGTGTTGAGTTCTCCGGAAAACGATCATCAATCGCTTTATTAAACCGGGGAATGGAAACGGGGCGATGGCTGTGTAGTAAGTCTGTTATCGTTTTATTCGCTAAGGCAATGTCATGGGTGCCGGGGACACCTCGCGTTGATAGTAGTGGATGTACTTTCTTTGCTAGGGACTGGCGTTCATGTCGCGTGTAATAAAAATCATCCAGCGATAAAGAGACCGCATTAAGATGAAATTGACGTTGTAGAATAAAAACCAGAAAGGCCGCCAGCGTACTCTTGCCTGAGCCTTGTGCACCATTGATACCGACAATGATTGGCTTTTTTGCACCTTTATGGTGCAGTAGAATATCTTCAGCCAGTCCAGTGAACCATCGCTCCGCCTGCGTCAGATAGGCCTGTGGTAACTGATGTTGTATGAGAAAAGCGCTGATATCGATGTCCAGCATATCCATGACTCTTTGTAATCTTCAAATCGAATATATAGCCCAACGCAATATTCATACCGCTGAATTGTGATTTACCAGGTTTACTCATAAAACAAATGGTTAACGGTCTTCTGTTACTTCCATTTTATGATGGCAGTTCTGTTCCTGACATTGATGAACTTCAATTGTAACGTGTGACAACCGGTCAAAATCGGCGAGCAGGTTTTTATAATGTGCGGTAGGCTTTGGATGATCACTGATGATAGTCATTATCGCCGCATAATGGTGAGCACTGACATGCCATATATGAAAATCAGCAATACGGTTATCAGCATCCTGCTCTATCTGTTGACGAATAGCTTTCTGGTAGTCTGAATCGATACTTCCGTCCAATAAAATGGGACTCGTCTCTCTGACAAGACCTATAGCCCAGACACTGATTATTACTGCACCGACAATGCCCATAACCGGATCAAGCCAGTTAAGCCCAGCAAACTTAGCTGCCAGCAATGCCGCGATAGCGAGCACAGATGTTAAGGCATCTGCTAATACATGCACGTAAGCAGCTTTGAGATTGTGATCATGATGTTGGTGAGCTCCATCTTGATGGTGATGATGGTCTTTCAATAACAATGCACAGATAAGATTTACCGTTAAACCCAATACGGCGACAAGGATAGCGGCATTAAACTGGATCTCGGTCGGTGAGAAAAGACGTTCCACTGACTCCAGTACCATCAGGAATGCAACAACACCCAGAGCGATGGCACTGGTAAAACCACCCAAAACGCTTACTTTTCCGGTGCCAAATGAGAAGGCCGGATTATCTGAATGTTTTTTTGCGTAATGGTAGGCAAATAGGGTGATTAGAAACGCTGCAACATGGGTTGCCATGTGCCAGCCATCCGCTAGCAGAGCCATCGAACCAAACATACTACCGGCAATAAGTTCTGCCAGCATGGTGACGGCTGTCAGTATCAGAACATAACGCGTTCTGGTCTCGCCCTGCTGATTATTTGCGCTGACAAAATTGTGATTCTGCTGCCAATGTTCAATACTGCGCTGATGCATATTTATCTGACTCGGCTATTAATAATGCATATATGCTAGACGGTCTTTGAGTTTATAGGCAAAAAAAAGGGGTGAACATTTAGTTCACCCCAAGCTCAGCACGTAGACAAGAGAGAAATTACAAACAACATAAAGCTGAAGGTATTGTTTGTGATATAGATACAGCATTACTCATGCCAATAAATAAAATCAAATAAAAACATAGGTTTAAGGTTTTTTATTATTCCGGGAAAGTGTATTTTGCACAGAGTCAGTGCGTTTATTTAAGATGCTGCACTAAGTTAATTCGGCATGTGAAAAGTGGATTCTGAATAAAAAATAACAATCTAAAGTTTCGCGCCGGGAGAATACGTCGATAAAAAGCATGGTGCTCTCGTCTGATCATAAATGAATCGCAGGTCATAATTGTCGCTTATTGAAATACGTGTTGTTGCCTTCTATCTCGGCCCTTCCTGTGCTCTTGTTTAGAATAGATATGCTCCATCGCAACACTGACATGGCGTCTATCATAATCTTGACGACGATCAGCGTAGTGTTTATAGGTGCATTGGCATTTAGACGCTTCGCAACCAACTAATGGCAGGGGCGTGACCTCGTTAGCTAAAAATCGTTTACCATTCAGACGCATGGCTGCATCACAGGCATGTGAGCAAGCTTGCACACTGACGGCGTGATAACGATAACGAGTGTTGTCATCATCTGTCTCGTCATTGCCACGACCTGAGGTATTGGAATCTCTCTGCTCAGGCCAAAACCATATGATCAAGAGTAGAACAGGAATAAGAAGAAGGTATAGCCAATCGTTCATAGCATGTTCTCCCGTACTGAAAATCAGAAAAATTGCTGATAATTTAACAATACCACAACAGTTTTTTAATAATATCAGTATCTTATAATTCTACCGAAGTAGAAATTTATTTGATAGGAGTTGGTTTGCGATCGTCATCGATATGGACATAGATAATTACGGCAGTGGCTACTTTAATAATGCGTTCCGTACCTGCTTGACGACGTTCACTGTACACGTCGATAGTAATAGTGACTGAGCTTGTGCCTATTTGGACTTTATCGGCATAAATACTAACAATATCACCCACTAAAACAGGGGCAAGAAATTGAAAGTCTTTTACCGCGACAGTGACTACACGGCCACCTGCTTTTCGACTGGCGATGATGCCTCCAGCGATATCACACTGTGACATCAGCCATCCACCGAATATGTCGCCAGCTACATTGACTTCGTTGGGGCGTGCCATGATTCTCAATACAGCATGCGTTTCGGGTAATGTTTCCATTGAATGTCCTTGACGTGGTTCTGACATGTTTTCTTTAATTAAAGCAAGCGTTCTAGTATGACTTGTTCTTTAATGATTTTAATTGTAGCTAGGATTTATCGCTTTAAACCAACAAAGTAACAAAATTCATTCTTTATAGGCATTTATAAAAGATATAAATCCTGACATGTACACAAAGGTTATGGCCATTCTTTGGACTAGGATGTAACTGTTCTTTCGTTGGGTCTTGAAGAGCTTACTCATAGTTAGAAAAGTTACTTATGTAAATAAATAGCATAAAGAATAGTGATTTAGCTGTTTAATTACAGTCTCTTTCCTACATCCTTCCAATAAATTAAACGTATTTTTTATCTTTATACAAAAAACAGTTATGGTTGTGTTAACGCAGTCTTCAAAGACAAGGGTTAATTCAATGAAAAATCAGTTTGTGTCAGTCATAGCGTCGTGTTTGATGCTCATCAGTGCAATGACCGTGATGGCCGAGGATGAGCAGTGGTCCGTATTTGGTGGTAACACGCTTCACCAGCGCTATTCGCCGTTGACACAAATTTCTCCTCAAAATGTTGCACAACTAGTTGAGGCATGGCAGTTCAATTCTGGAAATATAGCGACATTTCAGGCTACGCCTATTGTTAAAGATTCGATTATGTACGTGTCTTTGCCATTTAATGATGTAGTGGCTCTTGATGCCAGCAATGGTGATTTGATTTGGCGCTACCAGCACGATCGCATTGAAACGCGCGAGATGTGCTGTGGCCCAGCCAATCGTGGTGTTGCTGTGGCAGATAATGCTGTCTTTATGGGAACTGTTGATGGTCGCTTAATTGCACTGGATGCAAAAACCGGTGAGAAAAGATGGGATAAAGACGTGACGCAGGGCAATATCGGTATACAGGAAGATATTGCTTCCTTAGCGGGTAATACTGAAGGCAGTGTTTCAGGTGCTTCCGGTGCCGGCCTGAATATGGCCCCCATGGTTTATAACGGTAACGTTATTATCGGCATCACTGGTGTTGGCTATGGCTTGCATCTGGATTCTGCCGATCCTGATGCGCCGCTGGGTGCAGTCGTCGGCATTGCAGGTAAATACGGTCGTCGCGGTTTTCTGGCAGCCTATGATGTTGAAACTGGTGAGCAAAGCTGGCAATTCGATACGATTCCAGCACAAGGTTGGGAAGGCGATTTTGTCGCCACCACACCAGGTGGGGAGAGATTGCCTCGTGATATTGAAGCTGAGAAAGCCTCGGCTGATAAATATGCCGATGCCTGGCGTTATGGCGGGGGCTCTGCGTGGAGTACGCCTGCAATTGATCATGAGACCGATACATTGTTTTTTGGAACCGGCAATCCTTCTCCACAAATGGAAGGATCGTCGCGCCCCGGAGATAATCTTTACACATCGTCTCTGGTCGCACTGGATGCGAATACCGGCAAAATAAAATGGCATTTCCAGCAGGTGCCGCATGATATGTGGGGATATGATGTGGCGAGTCCGCCCGTCCTGTTCGACCTGCATCAACAGGGTAAAACCATTCCAGTAGTGGGCCAGGCAGGCAAGACAGGCTGGTTTTATGTCATCAATCGAGAAACAGGCAAGTTACTGTTCAAAAGTGACGCCTACGTGCCTCAGCAGAATATGTTTCAGTCGCCTTCTGAAGACGGCATTATTATTTATCCGGGGGTGTTGGGCGGCTCAAACTGGTCCCCTGTTTCACTTGATCCAGACCGGAGGCGTGTATTTATTGCTGGAATACACTGGCCAATCAATTACAGCCTGCACCAGTTACCTGAAAAGAATGGGATAAAAGGGCTGCAATATTCATCCATGTCGCCGCTGGATACGGATGAAAGGTATGGCCTGCTGAGTGCGATTGATATTGATACCGGTGAACTGGTTTGGCAACACAAAACGACGGATCCTCTCTTGGGAGGCGTCTTGAGCACTGCAACAGGCCTGGTTTTTAGTGGCGAGGGCAGTGGCGCGTTATTTGCGCTGGATGCGAAGTCAGGTAAAAAGCTCTGGTCCGGGCCATCCGATGCTGGAGTAAATGCGCCACCAATCACGTATGAAATTAATGGTAAGCAATACGTTGCAGTCGTCAGTGGTGGTAACAGACTATTTGGCTATAAAAGTGGCGACGCAATTAAAGTCTGGTCTCTACCTTAATGCTATGAAGTAGTTGCAGTTTAGACTCTATTTCGCTGGTCCACTCGATCGACAATTGAGTGACCGACAAATTATTCAGTGGGATGGAGTAGTGAAAGTACTTTGATTAATTCTCTGTGTGTCAGCGATGAGTACTCGAACTGACGTCATCAACTATGCGAAAAAATTTAAAACCATAATCGGGCACGCATAATCAGCCAAGCGGCTATAGCGAAACTAATGCCTGACAGAAAGGCGAATATATTTTCGAATGCCAGGGGAACAGTCAAACCAGAGCCGAGGTATACAAATGGCATCGCGTTGTAAATGAAGTTTGGTAACATAATCTGACGTCCTTGCTAATTAAGTGACACCCCTATCCGAAACTTTCTCTTCCAGATGGTGTGATGATGTCTATAGACATAGGATCGTAAATTTGTAGAACTTGGACTACCCCTTGTTTGTAGGGAGACTTAATGCCAGTTCAGATTAGGTCATAAAATTGGCAATAATACGACCGCCATATTTTGATGTATTTGTTAACAATTCCGACTGGATTTCAGTGATTAACGGTCGGCTTCAAATGAGATAGTTGAGATCTGGCTAATGAAGAAAAACACACAGTTTGAGACTCGCCTCTGTGTTGATAGGGAAAGTTGCTTCATCACTGGCGTTAGCAAATGCTCATCAAATGAGGATGACTATTATGTTATTGGGGCGAGCTTTCCTTAATACGTCATGACAGAACATTACAGCGATTTCGACATGAAGGGCATATGGTTAGCGAATGACACGTGCCCGAACTGCTTTGCCTTTGATTTTACCGGCTGACAAGTAATTCAATGCCTGTCTCAGTGCCGATTTATCCACCGCAACATAACTCGACATATCAAAAATATCAATCTTACCGATTTGTGCCCCCTTCAATCCGGCATCACCGGTTAGGGCACCGAGAATATCACCCGGGCGAATTTTTCCTTTTCGTCCTTCATCTATCTGAATAGTGGCCATGGGAGCCTGCAGGGTAAAAGTAGTATCAGTATCCAGCGAGGTTAATACACCGCTTGTTAGCGTGTGTTTTTGAGCTTCTTCAATGGCGAGAATGCGTGGTGTCTCAGCCGGGGTCACAATACTCATTGCAAGCCCAGTCTGACCTGCACGACCTGTTCTTCCTATACGGTGAACATACACCTCAGGATCACGTGGGAGCTCATAGTTAATCACCATTTTAAGATCTTTGATATCGAGTCCACGGGCTGCTACATCCGTTGCTACTAAAACAGGGCAGCTATTATTAGCAAAGCGGACTAGTACCTGGTCACGTTCACGCTGCTCCAGATCGCCATGAATGGCTAAGGCTTCAATGCGATGCTGCTTCAAAAAGTTTGCTACTTCATCACATTGCTTTTTGGTATGACAGAAAACCACGCAGGTGTCAGGTTGATAATGGGCGAACAAAGCCAATAAGGCGTTATCCCGCTCGTTCTTATTTACCTCATAAATAAGCTGTTCGATAACGTCTTTATTGTGTTCAGTCTCAACAGTGACGGTTAAAGGATTCTGTTGATATTGGCGACTTATCTGCTGAATACTGTCTGGATAAGTGGCAGAGAAGAGGAGGGTCTGACGCTTTTTAGGGGTCTGTCCGATAATAGCCTGCATAGCGTCAGCAAAGCCCATATCGAGCATGCGATCAGCTTCGTCAAGCACTAATGCTTTTAGTCCATCCAGTTTGAGTGTGTGCTTACGGAGATGATCCTGAATACGACCTGGTGTGCCAACGACGATATGTGCCCCATGTTCCAGCGAACCAATTTGAGGACCAATCGGTTTGCCACCGCACAGCATCACCAGTTTGATGTTGGGCATAAACCGGGCAAGTTTGCGTATTTCTTTGCCGACTTGTTCGGCTAACTCGCGAGTCGGGCATAACACGAGTGCCTGTACACCGAAGAATCGAGGATTCAGCTTCTCCAACAGGCCAATACCGAATGCCGCTGTTTTACCACTCCCTGTTTTAGCCTGAGCAATGACGTCTCTGCCGTTAAGAATTTCAGGCAGACTTTGCGCCTGGATGGGGGTCATGCTTTCATAACCCAGTGATGCTAGGGCATCCAGTTGAGTTTTAGGCAGATTGAGTGAACTAAAGCTGGTGTTCGACATGATAGGAGATACTCGGAGGTGATTGCATTCGAGGTATTAGGATAACCGTGCCGAATGAGCAGATACAAAAAAGCCCTGAAAATTGCTTTTCAGGGCTTTCTGGAATCTTGTTGGCTCCCCGAGCTGGACTCGAACCAGCGACCCAATGATTAACAGTCATTTGCTCTACCAACTGAGCTATCGGGGAACAGAAAGAAGCGTATGATAGAGGCTTAAGGCTTGGCCGTCAAGGATTGAGGACATTTTTTTCCAAATGTTGTCATGCCTGTAAAATTAGCCGCTACTAAGTAGTTGATTTTCTAATTTCAGGCAGGGGACAGTCGTACAGACTGTGCTCATTTTCTGTAGACAAAAGGAGGGATTGCGTGGAGTATCTGGTGCCGGTTAGTACCGCGATTATGGCGGTAATATGGATCATTTATTTTCAGCTTTTTTTCTGGCAGTACCGACGGAACAGTCGTCCTTATCTCGTATTTCACCATGCCCAAAATGATAATCCGGATGCCATTTGTTTACTGGTCAATATGGGGGAGTTGCCTGTTCATGTTCAGACTGTTCAGGCTGTAGTGACTCTGAACGATGGAAGCGTTAAAACAAGGACTGTTACTGACTTTCAGCACATTAATCCAGATCAGAAAGATCTTCAACATAGCCTGAGACAGGGACCCGTTTTATCGGGTGGTTATATCGTTCTGGGAACCTTTAGAAATATGCTGCTGGGCGGACACGAAGAGATTGACAGTAAACAAGAGGCACAAATTTTGGGCGCCATTGAGAGTCTTGAATTAAGAGTCGCCGTAATTCATGGTCCTAGTCGATTTCCTGTCGGTGCCAGGCGTACCTTTAAGATTGAGCACGATGGGAGTACTCGTATTCAGCCGGTTAATATATTCACGGAACAACTGACTAAAAAACGCGATCAGGCGCTGGTGAGAGAATGGATAGAGTGTGATTTAAATCCGAGTAGAACAGGACGTTCTGAGTCAGATAGCTCCTCGCAAGAGGAGCCATCTGAAGGTTGAGACAAATTTATTGTGTGATGAAGTCTGCAATTCTGTCTAAGGCATTTCGCAGGTTTTCTTCACTGGTAGCAATTGACAAGCGTACATGGTTTTTTAAGCCAAACGCACTACCGGGAACTACCGCAACGCCTTTGTCTATGAGTAACGCTTCAGCAAAATCCATATCGTCTTTTAACTCGGGTTTACGTTCTAACACGCCAGCGATGTTAGGAAATACATAGAACGTACCGTTTGTCTCGAGTGAATCAACCCCGGGCATGTTGTTCAAAGCGGTCACGACAAAATCATGCCGTTTTTTAAACTCGGTCAACATGCTCTCGATGCAGCCCTGATCACCATTTAATGCTTCAACGGCAGCAGCCTGTGAAATTGACGCCGGGTTTGACGTGCTTTGTGACTGCACTTTTTTCATCGATGCAATCAGCTCAGCCGGACCTGCTGCATAACCAATACGCCATCCGGTCATTGAATAGGCTTTGGAAACACCATTCATTACTAAAGTTCTGTCGTAAAAGTCAGGGTTTGCATTAACGATATTGCAGAAGGGTTCATCGGCCCAATAGATGTGTTCGTACATATCATCGGTCGCGATCAGGATATCCGGGTGCTTACGAAGCACTTCGCCCAGCGCTTTGAACTCTTCCATACTGTAAGCCATCCCTGTCGGATTGGATGGGCTGTTGATCACAAATAAACGTGTTTTGTCAGTGATAGCAGCTTCAAGCTGTTCGGGTGTTATTTTGAATTGGTTTTCCTGGCCCGCTTCGATGATGACTGGCTTGCCGTCGGCAAGTAAGGTCATATCAGGGTATGATACCCAATACGGTGCCGGAATGATGACTTCGTCACCCGCCTGGATATACGCTTGAGCCAAGTTGAAAAAGCTCTGTTTACCGCCGACAGAGACCAGTATTTGGTTGGCTTCGTAGTCGAGGTTGTTGTCGCGTGCGAACTTTTTTATGATTGCCTGTTTCAAATCAGGCGTACCATCAACCGGTGTGTATTTGGTCTTGCCGCTGTTGATTGCTTCAATCGCAGCTATTTTAATGTGATCCGGTGTATCGAAATCGGGTTCGCCCGCACCCAGACCAATCACATCTTTTCCTTCGGCTCTTAGTTCCGCTGCACGGGCAGTGATGGCTAGAGTGGGGGATGGTTTGATGTTTTGAACGCGTTGGGAGAGCTTGATAGTCAAAATCTTTCCTTCATTAACTCAGTAAATTAATAAACAACTCAGTAATATACGCCAAACCTAAACGATGCTAAAGACGTATGAGTAAACATTTTCAGTTAGTCAGTGATTTTTCACCAGCCGGTGATCAGCCAGCAGCGATTAAGACTTTGATCGAAGGGCTTGAAAACGGCGAGATGTGGCAAACCCTTCTGGGGGTAACCGGTTCCGGTAAGACTTTTACCATTGCCAATGTTGCGCAAGCAGTTGGTCGGCCGATTATGGTTCTGGCGCCGAATAAAACCCTCGCAGCGCAGCTGTATAGTGAAATGAAAGAGTTCTTCCCGAATAACGCAGTGGAATATTTCGTTTCCTATTATGATTATTATCAGCCAGAGGCCTACGTGCCTTCCTCTGACACCTTCATTGATAAAGATGCTTCGGTAAACGAACAGATAGAACAAATGCGCTTGTCCGCGACCAAAGCCATGCTTGAGCGACGTGACGCCATTATTGTGTCCAGTGTGTCGTGTATATACGGTCTGGGTGAGAAAGATGCTTACCTAGAAATGGTGCTGCATTTGGTGCAGGGCGATGTGATTAATCAGCGTGATATTCTGCGCCGTCTGACCGAGTTGCAATATAGCCGCAATGATATTGAGCTGCACCGTGGTACTTATAGAGTTCGGGGTGAAGTCATTGATATCTTCCCGGCAGAGTCGGAGCGGGATGCTGTCAGAGTTGAGTTATTTGATGATGAAATTGAACAAATCAGCTATTTCGATCCCTTAACAGGCGAAGTGTTGCAGCGACTGAGTCGGATTACGATTTACCCCAAAACCCACTATGTAACTCCCAGGGACAACCTGCTTAAAGCGGTTGATGCCATTAAAGAAGAGTTAAGCGAACGACTGAAAGAGCTGAATGCACAAGATAAGCTGGTTGAAGCACAGCGACTGGAGCAGCGCACGCGCTTTGATATTGAGATGTTACTAGAGCTCGGCTATTGCAATGGTATTGAAAACTATTCACGTCATTTGTCCGGACGTGGGCCGGGCGCAGCACCACCGACATTGTTTGATTACCTGCCCGATGATGCTGTGCTGGTGATTGATGAGAGTCATGTGATGGTGCCGCAAATCGGCGCCATGTATAAAGGCGATCGTTCTCGTAAAGAAACACTGGTGAATTACGGCTTTCGCTTGCCTTCTGCATTGGATAACCGCCCGCTTATGTTTGAAGAGTGGGAGAAGCTTGCCCCGCAGACCATTTTTGTCTCTGCCACACCCAGCAAATATGAGAAAGAACATTCCAGTACCATTGTTGAGCAGGTGGTGCGTCCTACCGGTCTGGTTGATCCTCAGATAGAAATTCGTCCGGTAGGAACACAGGTTGATGATCTGCTATCCGAGATCAATAAACGTGCAGTCATTAACGAGCGTGTTTTGGTCACGACACTCACTAAACGTATGGCTGAAGATCTGACGGATTATCTGCGTGAGCACAATGTGAAGGTTCGTTATCTGCATTCCGATATCGATACTGTCGAAAGGGTAGAGATTATTCGTGACCTGCGGTTGGGTGAGTTTGATGTGCTAATCGGTATCAACTTACTGCGTGAAGGGCTGGATATACCAGAAGTATCGCTGGTGGCTATTCTGGATGCTGATAAAGAAGGTTTTCTACGTAGTGATAGATCGTTGATTCAAACTATCGGTCGTGCGGCGCGTAACCTGAATGGTCGCGCCATTTTATATGCGGATGAAATTACCGGATCGATGCAACGAGCTATGGAAGAAACAGATCGTCGCCGAGACAAACAAATTGCGTTTAATAAAGAGCATGGTATTACGCCGCAAGGCATTAAAAAGGCCATCCGCGCCGGTATGGATGATGTAAAAGATAAGAAAAATAGTGAAGCTTATGCCAAGGTTGCCGAGGAGCAGGCTGAGTATGCCGCGCTGAGTCCACAGCAACTGGCAAAACGGATCCACAAAATCGAGCAAGCCATGTATAAACACGCGCAAAACCTTGAATTTGAAGAGGCGGCCAGGCTGCGTGATGAACTTGAGCATCTCCGTAGCGTCGCGTTAGGTCCTGTCGCAATTTAAAATACTTGCAATCTGATGCTAGCTGCGTATAATTTCGCTGCTTCACGGCAGGCGCGTAGCTCAGTTGGTTAGAGCACCACCTTGACATGGTGGGGGTCGGTGGTTCGAATCCACTCGTGCCTACCAAAATTAAGCACCTATGGGTGCTTTTTTGGTTTTTAAGGCCCTTTGTATCGGTCACAACCAAGGACTTTCCATGATCTCAGTTACTCTCCCTGATGGCAGTCAACGCCAGTTCGACAATCCCGTTACTATCCATGATATCGCTGCTGATATTGGCACCGGCCTCGCACGCGCAGCACTAGCAGGCAAAGTCAATGGCACACTGGTTGATACGTCGCATGTTGTAGACCAGGATTCCGATGTGGCGATCGTTACAGAGCGTGACGAAGAAGGTTTGGACATCATTCGTCACTCTACGTCACATTTGATGGCACAGGCTGTGAAACAGCTTTATCCGGAAGCCCAGGTCACTATCGGGCCGGTGATTGAAGATGGTTTCTATTATGACTTTTCTTATCCGGATGGATTTACGCCGGAAGATTTGAACAAGATTCAAAAGCGGATGGAAGAGATCGTCAAACAAGATTTGCCTGTCAGCCGTGAAGAAATATCGCGTGATGCTGGTATTGAGATGTTCAGCGAGATGGGCGAAGTCTACAAAGCAGAAATTCTAGAAGACATTCCAAAAGATGAAACTTTATCGGTTTATCGCCAAGGCGATTTTGTGGATTTATGTCGAGGTCCTCACGTACCCAGCACAGGCAAACTGAAAGCATTTAAATTGATGAAGCTCGCAGGTGCATACTGGCGTGGTAGCTCCGACAATGAAATGTTGCAGCGTGTCTATGGTACAGCCTGGCAAGATAAGAAAGCACTGAAAGCCTACCTGCATAGACTGGAAGAAGCTGAAAAACGTGATCATCGTAAAATTGCCAAGAATTTAGACCTGTTTCATTTGCAGGAAGAAGCAGCGGGCATGATCTTCTGGCATGACAATGGCTGGCAGATTTACCGAGTGGTTGAAAACTATATCCGTGATGTACTGCGTGATAATGATTATCAGGAAGTCCGTACGCCGCAGGTGGTGGATCGCACATTGTGGGAAAAGTCGGGTCACTGGGATAAGTTCGGTGACATGATTTTCAGCACACATTCGGAAAATCGTGATTACGCGGTAAAGCCGATGAACTGTCCATGCCACATTCAGATTTTTAATCAAGGTTTGAAGAGCTACCGTGATTTACCTTTGCGGATGGCAGAGTTTGGCTCGTGTCATCGTAACGAACCGTCAGGCACATTACATGGCTTGATGCGTTTACGTGGTTTTACTCAGGATGATGCGCATATTTTCTGTACTGAGGAGCAAATTCAGTCAGAAGTGGCGACATTTATTGAGTTATTGCATGAGGTATATGCTGACTTTGGCTTTAACGAAATCATTGTTAAGTTATCTACACGACCAGAAAATCGAGTCGGTAGTGATGAGGTGTGGGATAAAGCCGAACATTCACTTGAAAAAGCATTGAATTCAGCAGGTCTTGATTGGGACCTGCAACCGGGTGAAGGTGCTTTCTATGGCCCTA
Organism: Methylophaga sp.; assembly: GCF_965655755.1. GTDB lineage: Bacteria > Pseudomonadota > Gammaproteobacteria > Nitrosococcales > Methylophagaceae > Methylophaga. Next base: position 20,275 of record NZ_CBFHHW010000016.1, read on the forward strand.
AGATTGAGTTCTCGCTGAAAGACTGTCTGGGCCGAGTTTGGCAGTGTGGCACCATTCAGGTCGATTTCTCCATGCCGGGCCGTTTGGATGCGCACTATGTCGCCGATGACAACAGTAAACAAGTGCCTGTTATGCTGCATCGTGCCATATTAGGCTCCCTTGAACGCTTCATTGGTATTCTGATTGAAGAGTATGCCGGCGCCTTCCCAACATGGCTTGCACCTAAGCAGGTAATGGTGATGGGAATCAGTGATAAACAGTCAGATTATGTACAGAAAGTTGCTAAGGATTTGCAGAAACAAGGATTTAGAGTCGATACGGACTTGAGAAACGAGAAGATTGGCTTTAAAATACGCGAGCATACATTGCGCCGCGTTCCTTATTTAATAGTAGTGGGAGAACGCGAAGCACAGGAAAACGCCGTGGCAGTACGCACTCGTAAGGGCGAAGACCTAGGTGCAATGCAACTTGAGGACTTTGTCGGCTTGCTTGAGAAAGACGTCGCTCGCCGCGGTCGAACTATATTAGAGGACTAGAACATCGCTACAGACCAAAAACGGCTGAATGGTGAAATCACAGCCAAAGAAGTACGATTAACTGATTCTACTGGTGAGCAACTCGGTATTGTTCCGTTAAAGGATGCAATTCAAAAAGCCGATGAAGCCGAACTGGATTTGGTGGAAATCGCCCCACAGGCGAAACCACCGGTTTGCCGCATAATGGATTACGGCAAGTTTTTGTTTGAAGAGAGCAAGCAGAAAGCGCTGGCTAAGAAAAAACAAAAACAAATACAGGTTAAGGAAGTTAAATTCCGGCCTGGTACTGAGGAAGGGGATTATCAGGTAAAACTACGCAACCTGATACGTTTCCTAGAAAGCGGGAACAAAACTAAAGTCAGCCTACGATTTCGTGGTCGCGAAATGGCGCATCAGGACTTGGGTCTGAAACTACTTGAACGAGTAGCAGAAGATCTCAAAGAACTGTCCAGCGTTGAACAACGACCTAAGAAAGAAGGGCGTCAAATGATTATGGTTCTGGCCCCTAATAGTAAAAAATAAACATTACATAATAAATCAATGCGGAGTTGATTAAACAATGCCTAAGTTAAAAAACCATAGTGGTGCTGCAAAACGTTTTAAACGTACCGGCAGCGGTAAATTCAAGCGTTCCCAAGCTTTCACAAGTCATATCCTGACCAAAAAAAGCACAAAACGGAAGCGTCAACTGCGTTCTACGCTGACAATCTGCAAAGCAGATCACATGTCAGTTCGTAAAATGTTGCCTAATCTGTAATTAAGGGGAATTTCCGATGCCTAGAGTAAAACGCGGTGTAACAGCACGCGCACGTCACAAAAAAGTTCTTGATCAAGCGAAAGGTTATTACGGTCGCCGTAAAAACGTCTATCGTGTTGCCGTTCAAGCGGTAACCAAAGCCGGCCAATATGCCTATCGTGATCGTCGTCAGAAAAAACGTAACTTCCGCACTTTGTGGATTGCCCGTATCAACGCGGCAGCTCGCGAATGTGGTTTGTCATACAGCCGTCTGATTGATGGCCTGAAAAAAGCTTCTATCGAAATTGATCGTAAAGTACTGGCTGATATTGCAGTACATGATGAAGCGGCATTCGCAGCCATTGCGGAAAAAGCAAAAGCAGCATTGGCTGATTAATATCGCTCCTTAAAAGCGATAGCCATTGTGCTGAAATTAAGTCGAAGAAGGGCCGCCACCGTGGCCCTTTTTTGTTTCTGATGTTGTTCCTCATACGGGGGTAATATGGCTGAACTGGCATCACAGTTACAGGCACTTGAAGATATCGTTGCAACGGCTAAAAAAGCAGTTGCCGATGCTCAGGACAATCGTGCTTTAGATACGGTACGAGTCGAATATCTGGGTAAAAAAGGCAAAATCACGGCTTATCTGAAACAACTCGGCAATGTCGGTGTTGAAGAACGGCCGGTTATTGGCAAATCCGTTAATTTAGCCAAACAGGAAGTCACAGGTTTAGTTGAGTCACGTACTAAAACCCTTGCAGATGCTGCCATGGAAGCGGCGCTAAAGGCTGAAAAAGTCGATGTAACATTACCAGGCCGAAACAGTGATGTCGGTGGCTTGCACCCTGTTACCCGAACTTTGCAACGCATTGAACGCTATTTCCGCAACATTGGTTTCGATGTGGCAGAAGGCCCTGAAATTGAAGATGGCCACCACAACTTTACGGCGCTGAATATTCCGGAGCATCATCCTGCACGTGCGATGCACGACACCTTCTATTTTGATGCTGATAAATTATTGCGAACACATACCTCACCGGTTCAAGTCCGAGTGATGGAAGAGTCACAACCGCCTTTGCGTCTGATTGCGCCCGGCCGAGTCTACCGTTGTGATTCTGATCTGACACATACGCCTATGTTTCATCAGGTTGAAGGCCTGATGGTGGATGAAAATATCAGTTTTACTGATTTGAAAGGCGTGTTGTCCGATTTTCTGCAGGCATTCTTTGAGAAGCCATTAAAAGTCCGTTTCCGTCCTTCTTATTTCCCATTTACTGAACCATCAGCGGAAGCCGATATTGAGTGCGTTATTTGTGGTGGAGAGGGGTGTCGGGTCTGTAGTCATACGGGCTGGATCGAAATATTGGGCTGTGGCATGGTGCATCCAAATGTATTCAAGCACGTCAATATCGACAGTGAGAAATACCTCGGCTTTGCCTTTGGTCTTGGCGTTGAACGAATGGCCATGCTGCGATATGGCGTAAACGATTTACGTCTGTTTTTTGATAACGATCTACGTTTTCTGAATCAGTTCAGCTAACCGGCGGGATAAGAAACAATGAAGTTTAGTGAAAAATGGTTACGCGAGTGGGTTAATCCTGCTCTGGCAACTAACGAACTGGTCGAAAAATTAACCAATGCTGGCCTGGAAGTGGATGCTGTTGAACCGGTAGCGGGTGAATTCAGCGGTGTCGTGATTGGACAAGTTAAACAGCTTGAGCCACATCCTGATGCGGATAAATTAAGACTCACAAAAGTGGATGTCGGTAGTGATGAATTACTGGAAATTGTCTGTGGTGCCAGTAACGTCCGAGAAGGTTTAAAAATACCGGTCGCTGTTGTTGGTGCGGTATTGCCTGGTAATTTTAAAATCAAAAAAGCTAAATTACGCGGTGTACCTTCATTCGGTATGTTGTGTTCTTCCAAAGAGCTAGGACTGACAGAAAGCGCTGATGGTCTGATGGAGCTCGCTGATGATGCACCAATAGGTGGTGACATCCGTGACTATCTGAACCTTGACGATGTCACTATTGATATCGATCTAACACCGAACCGTAGTGATTGCCTCGGTGTGGCAGGTGTGGCACGTGAAGTCGGTGTTTTAACCTCTACTGATGTTTGCTCAGTGGACACTGCTGCTGTGTCTGCGTCAACGGATACCGCTTTCCCCGTATCCATTGACGCGACAGAGGACTGTCCGCGCTACCTGGGTCGTGTTATCGAGAAAATTAATGCACAGGCCGAAACACCGATCTGGATGCAGGAAAAATTGCGACGCAGTGGCTTAAGAAGTCTGGGCCCGGTGGTTGATGTCACCAACTATGTCATGTTGGAACTCGGCCAACCAATGCACGCGTTTGACTTGGATTCATTAAAAGGTCAGATCACCGTCCGAAAAGCCAGGCAAGCTGAGAAGCTGACGTTATTGGATGGTCAGGAAGTTGAACTGAATTCAGATACCTTACTGATCACAGATGAAAGCGGCCCTTTAGCGATGGCTGGTGTCATGGGCGGCGAAGGCTCCGGGGTTACAGATGCGACACAGAATATATTCTTAGAAGCAGCGTTCTTCAGCCCGGAAGCGATAGCAGGCAAAGCCAGAAGCTATGGGTTACATACTGATTCGTCACACCGCTTTGAGCGTGGCGTGGATCCTGAGTTAGCACGATCTGCGATGGAAAGAGCGACAGCCTTATTGCTCAGCATTGTGGGTGGGCAAGCGGGGCCGGTGACAGAAAAAAGCAATGATAAGGATTTACCGCAACCTGTTTCGATTCATCTGCGGGAAGCGCGAATTGAACGTGTGTTGGGTATCAAACTTGATGAAGAGCAGATCTCTGAGCAACTGAACCGTCTCGGACTGGCATTGACCCGTGTTGATGACGGTTGGCAAGTGGTTGTACCAAGCTTCCGTTTTGATCTGACAATTGAGGTCGATCTGATTGAAGAACTGGGACGATTATATGGCTATGACAAACTGCCAGATACACGACCTAAAGGAACCGTACTAACGTCGAATATTACGGAAAAAGCGACTCAGCTGGAACGGTTGCAGAATCTATTGATAGATCGTGGCTATTTTGAAGCTGTGACCTACAGTTTTGTCGAACCCAAACTCCAGCAATTGTTGGCTGAAAATGATTTAGAGCCTATTAAACTGGCTAATCCGATTTCAGCTGATTTATCGGTCATGCGAACAACCCTCTGGCCGGGACTGGTTCAAGCCTTAGCCTACAACGCTAATCGTCAACATGAGCGGGTACGTTTATTTGAAGTAGGTCGTGTTTTCAAAGGTGATCTTGAAAATATCGAACAGCATCGTCAGATTGGTGGTTTAATTTATGGCAATCGTTACCCGGAACAATGGTCACAGAAACAGCGTGAAGTGGACTTCTTTGATGCCAAAGCGGATGTTGAAGCGCTGTTGAGTATTGCTGGTGGTGAGATTCATTTTGAGGCAGATATACATCCAGCCCTACATCCGGGACAGACTGCACGGGTTTATAAGAATGCCAAAGCCATTGGTTGGCTCGGTGCGATTCATCCCAAATTGAATAAGCCTCTTGACATTAGTGGCAAAGTTTACGTTTTCGAACTCGGTCTATCGGCTGTGCTGACGGCCCAAGTGCCTGAGTTTGAAGCATTATCTAAATTTCCGGCAATTCGCCGTGATTTAGCGTTATTAGTTGACAATACCGTGACAGCAGGTCAAATTGATCATTGCCTGAGCGAGATCAATTCTGATATTCTTAAGTCAATTCAACTATTTGACGTCTATTCTGGAGATGGAGTCGAGCACGGTAAGAAGAGTTTAGCTATTGCATTTCACCTTCAACACGCTGAGCGGACGCTCACCGATGAGGAAGTTGATACTCTTATTAAAACTGTGACAGAGACACTGGAACAGTCTGTTGGTGCGACGATAAGATCATAAGTTATTAATAATAAAAGAAGAATTTGAGGTATACATGGCACTGACTAAGGCCGACATGACGGAACAACTGTACGATGAGCTGGGCTTTAACAAGCGTGAAGCAAAAGAGCTGGTTGAAATGTTTTTTGAAGAAATTCGTTCAGCATTGGAAAATGGCGAACAGGTAAAATTATCGGGTTTTGGTAACTTCGAACTCAGAGATAAAAGTGAGCGTCCTGGTCGTAATCCTAAAACCGGTGAAGAAATTCCCATCTCGGCACGTCGCGTGGTGACTTTCAGGCCCGGACAAAAATTGAAGGCTAGGGTGGATAATTATGCTGGAAGCAAGTAACAACAACGAACTACCTACCATTCCGGGCAAGCGCTACTTTACTATTGGTGAGGTAAGTGAATTATGTGGTGTTAAACCCCATGTTCTGCGTTACTGGGAACAAGAGTTCACTCAACTCAAGCCAGTTAAACGGCGCGGTAATCGTCGTTACTATCAACGCCATGATGTGGTTTTGATTCGTGAAATCCGTGGTTTGCTTTACGAGCAAGGCTTTACCATTGGTGGTGCAAGACAACAACTTGGCGCAACTGGTGATGCAAAAGCCGCTACAGTCAGTGCAAACGATCAAAAAGATCTGGTTCGTGAATTACTGAAAGAACTGGAAGATTTGCGAACGCTGCTTAATTAAATTATTCAAGAACTGTATTTAAAAGCCGCTATACCTTTGTATATAGCGGCTTTTTTATGCCTTAAAAAAACGTTTTTTTCATTTACTCTGAAAAATTTTTAAAGTGAATAGCTATGAATATGGAGTAGGGGATTAATTCATTTGTATGACACATATTTCACACCTATCATTAGATACTTATTGAAAACTCCATCCATAGGATCAACATGCAAAACATCATGGCCATGTTTAAGAGCGTTATTCCTTTGTTTTTTATTATTACGATGAGCGCTCATGCAAACACGAACTACACATTTTTTGTCACTGACAACAACGATCAAGCGCTTGCAGATGTTGTGATTGAACCAGATGTTGCTGATACCAGCACACCGCCCGTTGAAGTTGCCGTTATCGATCAGGTTGATAAGCGGTTCAAGCCCTCACAAATTCTGATAGATAAGGGACAGCGGGTAGCGTTTCCTAACAGCGATAATATTCGACACCATGTTTACTCTTTCTCACAAGCGAAAACATTCGAATTAAAGTTGTATGCGGATACACCTGAGAGCCCGATACAATTCCCCGACCACGGTGTTGTCGTTCTGGGCTGTAATATTCATGACACTATGATTGGTTATATCTTCGTTTCGAAATCATCCAACTCTGTGATGACAGCGACCAACGGTGAGACAACATTACAAACGACGCAGGACATTGAACGTGTCAATGTATGGCATGCGCACCACGCTGCGGGGCCGGAAAATCTGCTGAGCGTTGATTTAAAATCCCTAAAGCGCGATCCGGCAGGACGCTATCTGATTAATATGGACATCATCCCTCCAGCACCAACGAACAGCTTTGAGGATACGTTCGGTGGATTATCTAAAGAGTATTAAGCTTGGTAACAAAATATTCTTGCTCTGTGTAGCATTAGTTATTTCCACTATGCTTGCGATTCAGGTTAGTGCCTGGTTTAGTAGCAATCGTTTCAATCAGCAGCAACTAAGTGCACAGGTCGATAATGCCAAGCAGGTACTTCAGCAATATCTCTCTGCTCAGGAACGTTTACTGGTAACGGCAGCCAATGTTTTAACCGCAGACTTTGGTTTTATACGGGCCGTTGCTACCTCTGATATGCAGACTATTAATAGCGTCCTGCACAACCACGGTGCGCGTATTAATGCCGATATGATGATGTTGACCGATCTGTCAGGCAAGGTGCGTGTCTCGAGTGAAGACGAGGTTATGCTTGATGCAGAGGCAATCAAACTGCTTATCGAGAATCCATCAAAAAGTATCTTCACTGCGATCGGAGATCACGTCTATCAGCTAATTTTATTGCCTGTCAAAGCGCCCCGTGTCATTGCCTACAGTATTGTCGGGTTTGAAATTGATGAAGACAATGTTCAGGAACTTAAATCCCTGACCGGGATGGATATTAGTTTTTATCAGGGGGATGCGCACCTGTTAAGCAGCACATTCAGAATGGAAAGCTATAAGGCGTACTATGATGCATTGAAGGCACAAACCTCATCATGGCTATTTATTGACAGGCCAGCCTTTCTGACTGAGCAAATAACACTGCGTTCAGCAGGTGAATCACCCGTATGCGTGTTGTTAGTCAGTAGTCTAAAGCCGCTATACCAGCAATACGACGATGTTGTTTATAACAACGCTATACTCGCACTGATTGCAGCAGTGATTGCGAGCTTGCTCAGTATCATATTTGCCAAGAGTTTGACCGGACCTCTATCGAAGCTGGGTAACTTAGCAGAAGACTATGCGAAAGGTAATTACACCAGAAAAATTGAACTGGAGGGCAGTGAGGAAATTCAAAACCTGCAAACTTCTTTTCAACAGATGGGTAGTGAGATAAAAAAGCGTGAAGATGAAATTCGTTATCAGGCATCGCATGATATTCTGACTGGACTTATCAACGCCCATACACTTGAAAAAGAGCTTCCCCAGTATCTGCAGCTGAATCAGAATCAAAATCTCGTTCTTATTGCATTCAGTATTTATAACTTCAGGTTAATAAATGATCGATTGGGTTCGGATATTGCCAATGCCTGTCTGAAAGGCGTCGCGTCCAGACTGAAAACGATGGGAACAGTGAATATTGCGGTATCAGCGCGACTGGACGGGGTCGAGTTCTTCTCTGTTATCCGCCCCAAACAAGCAGTCAGTCCGATGCAATGCGTTGATATTTTCCTCGCTGAACTGGAGCATGATTTTTTAGTTGCTGATTTGAATATCAAGCTGGATCTCAATGCCGGCATAACGCTTTATCCGGAACATGGCAATCACAGTACGACGATGCTGCGGAGAACAACGATTGCGCTTGATGCAGCAAGAAATAATAAGCAGCGCATTCATTGCTATGAGGATGGCGAAGATGAACTGCATCTAGAACGAATATCAATGATTGAATCCCTCAGGAAAGTCCTTCTGCATGGGGGGAATGATGAGCTCTTTATGGTCTATCAGCCTAAGGTATCAATGAATGGCCGTGAAGAAATAAGAACAGAGGCATTGATACGCTGGAGACGTGCTGACGACACTTATGTTTCGCCGGAAGTCTTCGTGAATCTGGCCGAAGAGGCCTCTTTGATCGTCGACTTGACCTATTGGGTGGTTGAAGCGGTAATGAAAGAAGTTGAAAAATGGCACAGTCAGGGCACCATGATCGGAGCAGCAATTAATGTTTCTGCTCAAGATCTATCTAATCCGGACTTTGAGTCTTTTATCAGTCAGTCTTGTGAAAAATATGGGATTTCTCCCAGTGAAATCACCATAGAAATAACGGAAAGAGACATCATGCATGACGAAGCGTCTGTAGTGATGTCATTAAGAAATCTCAAAAACATGGGCTTTATTATCGCGATTGATGATTACGGTATCGGGCAGTCCTCTTTGTCCAAACTGAAAGGTTTACCGGTTGATGAAATCAAAATCGATAAGAGTTTCATCATGACTCTGGACCAGTCGCCCAAAGACCAGTTGATTGTGAAATCGACGATTGAGCTGGCTCACGGATTAGGGTTTAAAGTAGTGGCTGAAGGGGTCGAGAACGAAGCGAGCCTGACTATTCTGAGAAAATATGAATGCGATTATATTCAGGGGTATTACCTAAGTAGACCTATTAAATCAGAGGCGATCATTGATTGGCACAAAGATTATGTTGAAAACAATTCTATTACTGATAACGCTCACCTCAGTCAGCGTACTTAACGCCGCTGATGGCAAGCTGATTGCCACACCGGGCGTATCTCAGATAGAAGGGGCCGCCGGGGGAGGACTGGTGCCATGGGCGCAGCTTGCCGGGTATGCCAGTCGGGATGAAATTGCAGTCAATGCCTTTTGCAGTCATGGCAATGTGGATGATTTTAAACTGAGTGTCTGTGGTGCTCAGGTCAATCTCTATGACAGGCTCGAGTTATCGTTAGCAAAGCAGGAATTTGATGTAGAGCCTCTCGATCTCAGGATTCGTCAACGCGTCTTAGGTGGAAAAGTTCGTCTTTATGGTGATCTGGTATACAGTCGCTGGCCTCAACTCAGCTTTGGTATTCAGTATAAGGAACTGGATGATCCTCTGGTGGCAAACTTACTGGGCGCAGATAATGACAGTGGTATGGACTATTATCTGGCTGCCAGTAAACTGCATCTCGGTGCCATTGGTGGTCTAAACTGGTTATGGAATCTCACTGGTCGATATACTGAAGCAAACCAGATAGGTCTGCTGGGTTTTGGCGCAGAAGGGGAAGGCCATGAACTTATGCTGGAAGCATCGACTGCTATTCTATTTGGCAGGCATGTTGCGCTGGGTGTTGAATACCGTGAAAAACCGGATAATCTGGGTTTGAAAGAAGATGACTGGAAAAGTGTTTTCGTTGCCTGGGTGCCCAACAAGTATGTGAACCTGACAGCTGGTTGGCTTGATCTTGGAGAAATAGCCGGTGTCGAAGATCAGGATGGTCTCTACTTCTCAATTATGAGCAATTTTTAATGTTGAAAAAAGGCTTTTTATATTGTGTCTTGCTGATGTTATCAGCGTGTGCCACAACGCAGGATAAAACGCTTTACGACAAGCTGGGCGGTGAGCCTGGTATGGATATGATCGTCAATAACCTAGTGCAAAATATTGGTAATGATAAACAGATTTTCCACTATTTTGCGGAAGCGAATGTGACGCGATTTAAAGAACACCTTGCCAGACATCTGTGTGACATCAGTGATGGACCCTGTGATTATAAAGGGGACAGCATGAAGTTAATCCATGACGGTATGGACATCAACGAGCGCGACTTTAATCATCTGGTGGATTTATTGATTGATGCAATGTATGAAGCGGATGTGCCACATCCTGTTCAAAACCAATTGCTGGCGCGGCTGGCGCCGTTAAGAAAAGACATTATCTATCGTTAGAGAATGGCTTCTGATGCTAAAGTGCCATTCTCGTAATGATTGATAACAATCTGATCACGGCCATTATTTTTAGCGGAGTATAGCGCCTCATCGGCCCATTCGATCAGTTCTTCCGGCGTTACTAAGCGTGCATATTCACCAAAATCGATAAAAAAAGCACCGATGCTGATCGTCATGGGGATGAGCTTGTCTTTATATCTGAATGGTTTTGCTGAGATACTGTTTTTCAACCTGACTAAGGTTTCATGACCGACATCACGCGAAAGAGAGGTAGCAACTATAAACTCCTCACCGCCATAGCGACCGATAACATCATACTGCCTTAAAACACGCTTGAGCCGGCTGGCGACCTCCATCAAAATGGCATCGCCGGCAGCGTGACCATAGCTATCATTAATTGTTTTAAAGTGATCGATATCAAGCATTGCCACTAAAAGTGGTTTTTCGGTTCGATAACACTCTATAAGTAAACGGTTACCAAGCTCTCCTGCAGTAATGCGATTATGAATACCTGTTAAATGGTCGTAGCTTGCACGACGTAACAGTTTTTGGTGCAGGCGATGTAGTGGCATGAACACATGCCGAGATATCAAGATACTGAGAACAAAAATAACTACCATCACTAGCAGTGTCACTAAGATGAGCTTCTGACCAAATTGAGCGAACCGATTGTGAAATTCCGATATATCCGCTGACATGATCAGCTTCACATCATAGGGGGGCGGAGATTCGATATGGATTTGCTTATTAATAAATTGTTGCCTATTCCAGAAACTAGGGTTTTGATTTGATGTGTCACTGATAGCTTGCTTTGCGTTTGACGAGGAACTAAGGAAGTAGCCATTTTGTTTTGAATAGAGCGTGATATCAAGACCGGTAACCTGCTTGATTTCCTCGAGCTGTCGTTTAGCCAATTCCTTGCCTGCTATCGCATAAGCAATGGTATGTGGTGCTTTAACTGGAGACAGGTATAAACGATAAAAGCGATTATTCAGGGCAAGCATTATAGGCTCAATCGGTTTTTTCTTTAGCACCCGGAATATGTTTTCCGCCTTTTCTGTATTCACGATACTGCCATAATCAGCGATGGGTGTACCCATCTGTTCAAAGACTAACAGCAGATCTAAATTTGCTCGTTCGGCATGATTAAGAAGCATGCTTTCTATCGTGGCGGGATCACCATCAGCGATAGTTCGTTTAAAGCCATAGTCGGATAGAATCCCATCAACGGCGTTTTTTTGAGTGGCTTGTTGAGATGCTAAATAGCCACGCAGGAAGTAATCAGCTCGGGTGATCTGTTCTTGTGCAACTTCATGGCTATATTGTTTGCCAATCAACCAGGCACTAAGGAGGACACAACTTGCGGTGATGCTGATAACAGCAATACAAAACCAGAATATCGGCCGAGTGAAAGATTGCACTTAATTTAGTATTAGCATCAACATAGATTGATGCTAATACTAATACGCGCTAGCTCTGCTGACAATGAGGCATTTTTCCGTTCTTCAGCAAAGGGCTAAAACAGTTTAGATCACAAGCATGTCGACAAACTCATCTACTGGCATTGCGGATAGCTTGGCTTCATCCATGCAAGCGTTAAGAATAGTCTCTTGTTGCTTGGCAGGAAAACGGCGTGCAAGATTGATTTTAAACTTTTTAACCAACTCAGGTATGCCTTCATCGCGACGACGACGGTGACCAATCGGATACTCCACCGCAATATTGTCACTGCTTGAACCATCTCTGAAGAAAAATTGAATGGCATTTGCGATAGAACGTTTTTCAGGATTCAGATAATCGTTGGTGTACTCCTGCTTTTCAACGCACTGCATTTTGTTACGTAAGGCATCAATGCGGGGGTCTGCGGCAACATCATCTTCATAATCTGCGGCTGTCAATGAACCTTTAAGCAAGCCCACAGCGGCCATGTACTGTATGCAGTGATCCCGATCAGCCGGATTATCCAGTGGTCCTTGTTTATCAATTATGCGGATAGCCGATTCATGCGTGGTTATAACAATCTTTTCAATCTCCTCAATTTTCTCCAGTGTGTCGATTTTATTTTTAACTTGAGGGTGCAATTGGAATGCGCTTTCCACCGCTGTTTGAGCATGAAATTCTGCAGGAAAAGAGATTTTGAATAAAACATTTTCCATCACATAACTGCCGTACTGACGCTGGAATTTAAATGGCTGGCCTTTAAATAACACATCATAAAAGCCCCAGGTTTTAGCGCTTAAAGCAGTCGGGTAGCCCATTTCACCTTTCATGGTCATCATCGCTAACCGCACAGCACGACTAGTCGCATCACCGGCTGCCCATGATTTACGTGAGCCAGTATTGGGGCTATGCCGATAGGTGCGAAGACTTTGACCATCCACCCATGCGTTGGAAACAGCATTGATAATATCTTCCTTACTACCGCCGAGCAGGCCAGTGACCACAGCCGTCGAAGCAACTTTAACTAAAACCACATGATCCAGCCCAACCCGGTTGAAACTGTTTTCAAGGGCCAATACCCCCTGAATTTCATGTGCTTTTATCATCGCAATGAGTACGTCACGCATGGTAATGACGGGTTGTCCTTCTTTGCGGTTACGCGACAAATAATCTGCCGTTGCGAGGATGCCGCCCAGATTATCAGAGGGGTGACCCCATTCAGCAGCAAGCCATGTGTCATTAAAATCGAGCCAGCGAACCATCGCACCGATATTAAATGCTGCCAGAATCGGATCCAGCTGAAACTGCGTACCGGGCACTTTACTGCCATTAGGCACAATGGTTCCTTGAACCACCGGGCCCAGCAGTTTGGTGCAGGCCGGATACGACAAGGCTTCTAAACCACAACCAAGTGTATCGATTAGGCAATACCGCGCCGTATCTAACGCTTCTTTGCTGGTGATCAGATAATCAGCAACATAATCGGCGATATCAACCAGAACCTGATCCGGTTGAGGACGCACATTTGAAATAGCAGATGACATAGAGTTTCCTTTAAACGTTATAACGTGGATCAGTCACGCTCAGTCATGTCGACATAAGGGCGATCAGCAGGTCCGGTATATTCGGCATTGGGACGGATGATTTTGTTATCAATTCGTTGCTCAATAACATGAGCCGCCCAGCCGGTGATACGGGAAATAACAAAGATAGGGGTAAAGAAACTGGTTGGTATGCCCATCATGTGGTAGCTGGAGGCACTAAACCAGTCGAGGTTCGGAAACATCTTCTTCTCACGCCACATCACTTCCTCGATGCGCTCAGAGATATTGAAGAGGTTCATATTATTGCCATCTTCACATAAGCGTCTGGATACTTCTTTGATGGCGACATTCCTTGGATCGGAAATGGTATACACCGGATGACCGAAACCAATAATGATTTCTTTTTTGGTCATACGCTGCATGATATCGGCTTCAGCCTCATCAGGTGATTTGTAGCGCTGGATAATCTCCATCGCCGCTTCATTGGCACCACCGTGTTTTGGTCCACTCAGTGCGCCGATTGCGCCGGTGATAGAGGAATAGATATCAGCCAGAGTGCCGGCAATAACACGGGCAGTAAATGTTGATGCATTAAATTCATGCTCAGCATAGAGCACAAGAGATTCATTCATTGCTGCGATGTGCAATTCTGACGGCGGTTTTCCGTGTAATAGATGAAGAAAGTGAGCGGCGATGGAGTTATCATCCGTTTCCAGTTCAATGCGTTTGCCATAAAGACTAAAATGATGCCAGTAAAGCAGGGCTGAACCAAAACAGGCAATCATGCGATCAGCAATATCACGTGCGCCCTCAGCAGAATGATCATCTGCTTCTGGTTCCAATGTTCCCAATATCGAACACGTTGTTCGCATCACATCCATTGGGTGGGCATTGGCAGGCAACTGTTCCAGCACGACCTTCAATGCATCTGGAATATGACGTAGTTGTCTCAGTTTGACGTGATAGTCATTGAGTTCTGTCCGAGTGGGTAGGTGTCCATGAATCAGCAAAAATGCCGTTTCTTCAAAAGTGGATTTATCGGCTAAATCAAGAATGTCATATCCACGATAATGTAAATCATTACCACTGTGGCCAACGGTACAAATAGCGGTGGTGCCAGCTGATACGCCGGCTAAAGCTACGCCTTTTTTCTTTTTCTGAACTTGAGTCATGATTTTCTCCCGGCAGTATCTACTGCTTTTTAACCTATCGTTATCATCAACTGTCTTTATTCGTTGTTAAATAAGTGATCGAGCTTTTGCTCGAATGCGTGGTAATCCAGATAATCGTAGAGATCATTTCGGCTTTGCATTAAATCCACGACATGCTTTTGCGTACCGTGTTCACGTACAGACTCATAGACCTTCAGTGCTGCCTGATTCATGGCTCTGAACGCTGAAAGGGGGTAAAGAACAAGGCTGACATCATGATCAGCAAGCTCATCCACAGTGAATAAAGGTGTGCTTCCGAATTCTGTAATATTTGCCAGAACAGGGACGTTCACCGCCTCGGCAAACTGTTTGTACATCGCTAAATCGGTCATGGCCTCAGGGAAAATCATATCGGCACCGGCTTCGACGCAGGCACATGCCCGATCAATCGCTGATTCCAGCCCTTCCACGGCCAATGCATCGGTTCGTGCCATGATGACAAAGTCAGAATCTGTTTTTGCATCGACAGCCGCTTTAATGCGATCCACCATTTCAAGTTGGCTGACAATCGCCTTGTTCGGACGATGACCGCAACGCTTTGATTGAACTTGATCTTCAATATGTACGGCACCAGCACCGGCCCGAATCATGGCTTTGATGGTACGGGCAATATTAAACGCACCGCCAAATCCAGTGTCGATATCAACCAGAACCGGTAAATCGGTGATGTTGGTAATGCGTTCGACATCAGTAACCACATCATCCATTGTTGAAATACCCAGATCGGGCACACCTAACGATCCTGCGGCAACGCCGCCGCCGGAGACATAAAGTGCCTTGTAACCAACTCTGTCGGCTAATCTGGCGTGGTAGGCATTGATCGCACCCATAACTTGTAAAGGCTGTTCATCTATCACGGCTTGACGGAAGCGGGCGCCTGCTGAGGGTAAACTCATAATGAATTCCTTTTAGAAAAATGCTTTATCAGCGTCGGCCGGCAGCTCTACACCGGTTTGTTTAGCGCGCTGTAGTAATTCCCAGAAATAGCGGTAGGTAGCGCGATCATGTAGCTCACCTTCATGCTGAATGGGACCCCAGTTAGCTTGTTGAGCAGCGAGAAGGATGTTGGCGGCAGTGATTACCTCACTGTAATCTGGTTTCATTGCATCAACGATGGCGCTGATTTGGGTTGGATAAATACTCCACATTCTCAAAAAGCCAAATTCATTACGGGCACGAGAGGCATCAGATCGCGTTGTTTCTTCATTTTTCAGATCGAGGGTCACGTTATGTGCCGGCACCACACCATTCGCCAATGCAGCGGCAACCACTTCAGATTTGGCTCGGGCGAGTAAACGATGATCAAACTGACCGGGACTGCGCATCGCACTTGCTGAGATAGCACCATGGTGCGCACTGACAAAATCCATCAAACCAAAATCTAAAACCTGTACCCAGTCGAGCGCCGCGATTTGATGTACATCCCGAAGTGCACCATGCGTTTCGATCAAAACATGAATAGGAATTTCCCGTTCAATACCATTATCTTTTGCGACCTTTTTGATATAGCCAATCATTTCGGCAACCTGGTCGACTGTGGTCGCTTTAGGAATCGTTATATAGGTCAGTACGTTACCGGCACCGGCAACGAGAATATCGATATCCTGTGGCCAAGCGTCATGGGTATAGTCATGGATACGAGCACCGGCCATTTTGTATTTGTTTTCTTCAGAATTGAGCACACGTACGATCATCTCAGCGTGTTCTTTTTCCGTGCCGGCAGCGGCACCATCCTCACAGTCACAAGTGATATCAAATACTGGGCCAATGGAGTCTTGAAACGATAGCGCTTTTGATATGAGCTTCTCACTACCCGCAAAGTGTTCACAACTTGGGATAATAGGGAAAGCCTCTTCACCTTCAAACAGAGCCTGGCTGGGATGTGTCAGATTATTCATGTTCATATACTTTTCTCTCTTATTTCGCGGTGCGCGGCATTAATACGGTGTAGTCGAGATCGAGAACAACGTTGGCGTGATATTGCTGTTTGCCGTCGACATCAACGTGAGTGGTATCGAGACTGCCGGCCGTTTGGTTTTTCAGGCCAACCATTCTCAGGCGAAGTGCACCGATGTCGCTGCGACCGGGAATTTCCCATTTTTCCAGCACTTCACTCCAGGTATAAAAAGTATCGCCACCGAAGCTGGGGTTGGCATGTGTCCCAGCGTTAATAGCAGCGATAAACAGAGCATTCTCAAGGCCGTCGTAACTCAGAGCTCGGCAGACGGAAATAACATGACCGCCATACATTAGACGTTTGCCAAAAGTAGTGTCTTTCATGGCTAACGCATCAAAATGTAATTTGGCATTATTCTGGTAAAGTTTTGTGGCCAGAGTATGGTCGCTGTCATCCACCGTCATACCGGCTGGGTGATTGAGTCGTTCACCATGCTCAAAGTCTTCCCACAACCGGGGTGAACCGGTAGCTGTGGTATCAAAGTCATTCGCATCTAATTCAGGTGGAATGATTAAGTCTTCGACTGAAACGACTTTGTCGAGATGGGGAATGGTTGTTTCTGGTGTGGCGGCATTGGGATCATTTTTATGCACCATCACCCAGCGTACCCAGGACAGCACCGCTTTATGATTCTGGTTAAAGCTGGTCGAACGCACATAAACGATGCCATTTTTTCCACTGGAATTTTCTTTCAGACCAATCACTTCGGTTTCAGTGGTAAGCGTATCGCCGGCGTACACCGGATGACTGAACTTTATTTCAGCATAGCCAAGATTGGCAACAGCATTGACGGAGATATCAGGAACGCTTTTACCGAAGGCAATATGAAATGCCAGCAGGTCATCAATCGTTTTGTCAGCAAAACCCAGCGCATGAGCAAAGTGCTTGGCGCAGTGCATAATGTGTCTGGATCCGGTCAGGCCTATATATAAAGAGGCGTCACCCTCAGTCACAGTGCGGGGTGTCGCATGGACAATTGTTTCACCCAGCGTGAAGTCTTCAAAAAAACGACCCTGATTAAATTGTGCTTTACTCATTATCAAGCTCCAGATCAATAATCATCTGACTGAGTGCGAGGAAACGTTTTGCAGCGGTCACGTGGTGGTGTTCTACTAACTTCCCATTGACCAAGACGGTGCCACGGCCTGCTGCATTCGCCGCCGTTAAGGCTTCGATAATTTCTTTCGCATTTTCAACCTCAGCAGGTTTCGGCGTGTAGGCATCATTGGCGTACGGGAGTTGAAAAGGGTGTACCAATGATTTTCCGTCAAAGCCCATATCGCGACCAATCCGGCAGGCATATTCGAATGCCTGCATATCTTTCAGGTCGCTATGGATGCCGTCAATAACGGCACGGCCATACGCACGTGCTGCCAGGACAACCCATGACAGACTGGTGCGAATGGCGGTGCGTTCAAGTGTAGGTCTGGCATGCAGATCGGAGATAAGATCTGACGTGGCCATGACCATGCAAGCAATACGATCAGAGGCTTTTGCTATCTCTTCAGCATGGAGGACAGCTAGTGGGCTTTCTATCATCACCATAATAGGTGTAGTGAGATCACCGGCTTTTTCGAGCGCGTCTATACCGGCAAAGACATCAGTATCACTTTCTATATCAGAGAACAGAATCGCATCGGCACCGAGGTTTGCAACAGCATTGATGTCGTCATATCCCCATTCCGAGTCGAGATCGTTAACACGGACAACGACTTCTCTGTTGCCATAGCCACCCTGCTTGAGCGCATTGACGACATTGTCGCGGGACGATTCTTTCGCTGACAGCAAAATAGGCGCACCTAAATCCAGAATGATTGAATCAACCTGAAGGCTTCGGGCTTTATCCAGATAGTGTTGATTACACCCCGGTACATAAAGCATTGAACGGCGTGGCCGAAAATAGTTATTCATGCGGCTCCTCATCTTTTATGTCAGTGACAGGGCACTGACCTTGATTAGATTCTATTCCACTCAATTTCAAAGTGTCAATATTTATCTTATGTCTTATATAAGATATAAAACACTGGACAAGTTTTTTTAACTGTTATAGATTAGCAATAACAGTATTTTCAGGTAGATACATAAATGCTAAAAAATGCTGAAAAGAATAAAGAAAGAAAGGAAAAGTCAGCTTTTACTGATTTTAATTATTTGTTTTTCATGTGTCTTATATAAGAGTGGTTTGGTAGGCTATGTACATAGAAGCTGAATTATTAACAGGAAATAAAATGAATAAGACTGCATCGGCACCCGTATTTAAACCGCTTTATGAGCAAATCAAGGTATTCCTGACGCAAAGCCTTATCGCAGGCGAGTGGAAACCGGGCGAGAGTATTCCCAGTGAAATGGAACTTGCGGCCCGCTTTAATGTAAGTCAGGGAACGGTGCGTAAGGCCATTGATGCGTTGGCGATGGAAAATATTCTGATTCGTCGGCAAGGCAAGGGCACTTTTGTCGCTACCCATAAAGAAGAGCAGAGCAAATTACGCTTTTTGCGGCTGAACTCTCAGGATGGTCACAAAGAAAAGCTCGAAAATACGATGCTGGATTGTAAGCGTCTCAAAGCAACGGCTGATATAAATCAATTGACGGGTCTGAAGAAGGGAACGGCAGTGATCGAAATCAGACGATTACTGAGCTTCTCTAAACAACCCAAAATTCTTGATTACATCATTGTTCAATCCAAATTTTTCCGTGGTCTCACAGGGCCGAAAATTTCTGAACACAACGGCTCTTTGTACAGCATGTACGAGACGCTGTATGGCATTCCTATGGTGAGAGCTGAAGAGAAGTTAACAGCGGTATCGGCTAACACTGAACAAGCCGAGCTATTAAATGTAACCCCCGGATTTCCCTTGTTGCGCATTGAACGCGTGGCATACACCTATGGTGACAAACCGATGGAGTGGCGCGTTGGTTTTTGCGTCACTGACGAGCATCACTACATGAATGAACTGGAGTAACCCATGAATGACAAGCAGCCGACATTAAAACAACAAGCGCTGGATTATCACGAGTTTCCTCGTCCAGGGAAGCTCAGCGTTGAGTCCAGTAAAGCCTGCTATACGGCCGCAGAGTTGTCGCTGACCTATACTCCAGGTGTGGCAGAACCCGTTAAAGAAATTTATCGTGATCCTGAAACTGCCTATCGCTATACCAATAAAGGCAATCTGGTCGCCGTTATTACTGACGGTACCGCGGTATTGGGGTTAGGTAATGTAGGCGCGCTGGCCAGTAAACCGGTTATGGAAGGCAAAGCGGTGTTATTTAAACGGTTTGCGGATATTGATGTATTTGATATCGAAGTGACGGCGCCCAGCGTTGAGAGCTTTATTGAGACGGTGGTCAATATTGCGCCTACCTTTGGTGGCATCAATCTCGAAGATATCGCTGCACCACATTGTTTTCGTATTGAACGAGAATTGCGTGAGCGTCTGAATATTCCGGTATTTCATGATGACCAGCACGGTACCGCAGTGGTTATTTGTGCGGCCTTGATTAATGCACTGGAATTGCAAGCCAAATCTCTCGCCCATACCAAGATTGTTTTTTTAGGTGCAGGTGCAGCAGGTATGGCGACCGCCCGCTTGTTAAAAGCAATGGGTGCCACAGATATCACGATGGTGAATAAATCAGGTGTGCTGCACCAAGAGCGTGATGATATCGATGTTGATATGCGTGATTTGCTGCGTGACACCGATGATAGAACCTTAGCCGATGCCATGCAGGATGCGGATGTGTTTATCGGTGTGTCGGCAGCCAATGCATTGCCAGCCAAGTTACTCGAAAAGATGGCTGCAAAGCCTGTGGTATTCGCCCTGGCCAATCCGGATCCCGAAATTCTGCCTTCTGTTGCCACTCAAGTACGTGATGATTTGGTTATCGCAACCGGGCGCTCTGATTTTCCCAATCAGGTCAACAATGCCTTGTGTTTTCCTTATCTGTTTCGTGGAGCACTGGATGCTAAGGCACCACAGGTCAGTCAGAACATGCAGATTGCTGCCGCTCATGCTTTAGCAGAACTGGCGAGAGAGCCGGTTCCGGATTCTGTGTTGCAAGCCTATGACGTGACCGAGATGGCGTTTGGCAAGGATTACATTATCCCTAAACCGTTTGATCCACGTTTGCTTAAACATGTTTCTGAAGCTGTCTGTCAGGCGAGTTTGGCTGAACAGGCTGAATTGAATAAAAAACTGGGTTAAAAAGCTGCAAAGCGGGTGAACAAGGAAAGTCACCAATTAAATTGAGAAGAGGGGAGTGTTATGGAATATCCCAATAAACAGTATGCCGAGCCTTATGCAGATGTTGATTTTTGCAGGGTCTTTAATAGTAGTGTGTTAGGTGATTTCTGGCCGGGCATTCAGTTGTATTACCCGCCAGTGAAATATGCACCTTCACTCGGTATTTATGAAGATCTGGAAGCAGCTTCATTGCGTATGAAAAAACATGCGTACGAAACGCGGGCACATACCCTGATTTTTGATTTGGAAGATGGTTGCCGTCAGAAAGAAATGAGCCGTACGCTGTTGCGTCAGGAATTACCCGGCCTACGCCAACACAATAAAAACGTCACGATTGCTGTTCGTGTTAACCCTTTCAGAACGCACGAATATGAATTGGATATGGCGCTGGTTCGGGATGTGGGGGACTGCATAGATGTCGTGATGTTAGCAAAAGCAGGTGAGGCTTATGGCGCTGCAGAAGTACGTGACCTATCGAATCTGCTGGTCAGTATTAACGACAAAATTACTATTCAGCCGATTATTGAACATCCAAAATCACTCAAAATTGCTCCGGATTTAATGCAATACAACACAGTGAAGCATGTTGTGTTCGGGATCCATGATTTTTCCAAAGCCATGGGTATTCACATTACACCTGAAAACTGGACTGAGGAACTCAAACATTTTCTGTATCAGATTATGTTTGAAGCACGTATTGCGGGTAAGGGCGTTATCGGTGGTGTGGAAACCTTGATTGGCTCGTCCAGCATGCCGGAGAAGTTTGTCGAGCCCAATGATGTCCGTCGTTGGCTGGATCTGCATGGTGAAGACGAGTCCCGCATTGTATATAAACATGCCTGTGAAGAGACAGCGATGGGCCTGACCGGAAAACAGGTTATTCATCCCGGCCATATTCACTTATGCCGCGTAGCTTATACGCCTTCACCGACCGAAATAAACCAGAAAATCAGCATCTTGAAAGCGGCCATCGAGGCGGATGCCTTACTGGGCGGGGCGATCAAGTTTGAAGGTGAAATGCTGGATCCGCCGATGTTTGGTAAAGCTTTGCAGACATTGCTGAGAGCCAATGCTTTAAGAGCTTTGGATGAAGATGACCGCAACTTTGCAATGAAAGTACTGCGGTTGATGCCGTCACAAGTTGTTCGTGAGAACTGGCCATATGGAGCTATTTTATGAGAAACCTACCTCCTTTCCCGCACTGGCACTGGAAAGTGCCAATGCACTTTAATATTGGTGTCGCTTGTACTGACAGTCATTTGGGTACGCTGACGGGTAAAAAGACGGCCATGATCGTGGAAGACGATGAACTGGGCACCGATGAAATTACGTTTGCGCAACTGTCACGACGGACAAATCAATTTGGTCAGGTCCTGAGAAATGCGGGTATTGAGTCAGGCGACAGGGTATTGATTCGTTTACCTAATAGTCTCGATTATCCGACTGCTTTTCTGGGTGCCATGAAACTGGGCGCGATATCTGTCCCGACATCGACATTGCTGACAGTCGAAGAGGTGCTTTACCTCGCAAAAGATTCAGCGGCTGAAGTGCTTGTGGTTGATAAAGCGTTCTGGCGTGAACTCAAATCCGATATTAGTCAATGCGAAAAAATCAAACTGGTGCTGTTATCAGGCCAGGGCGAGATCGTTGACGATGACGATATTGATGGTATCACCGTGTTGAATTTGGCTGATAGCCTCAACCAGATAGAGACCTGGCTACCGCCAAAACAAACCCTGGCAGATGACCCCGCTTATCTGGTCTACACCTCAGGGACAACGGGCTATCCGAAAGGTGTCCTGCATGCACATAGAGCGATGATTGGTCGCAAACCTGCTTCCACGTATTGGTTTGATTTCGACGAAACAAAACAAGACCGTATTTTACACTCAGGCAAGTTTAACTGGACCTATGTACTCGGTTCGGGATTGATGGACCCTTTATTCCTTGGCAAAACCGTGATTGTGCATGAGGGTAAAAATGATGCCACTTTATGGCCGCGTTTGATTGCCAAACACAATGCGACGATTTTTATTGGTGTTCCCACTATATATAGACAGGTACTACAAAAAACCGACTTTAGTAAAAAAGATGTGCCCAGTCTGCGTCATTGTATGAGTGCGGGTGAACATTTATCGGATGAAGTGTTATCGCTTTGGCGTGAACGTTTTGGTATTGAAATATACGAAGCCGTCGGCATGTCTGAGTTTTCTTATTACCTATGTGAAACGAAATCACGTCCTATCCGTCCCGGTTCTGCAGGCTTTCCACAGCCCGGTCATGATATTCAATTATTAGATCCCGACTCATTGAAGCCGGTTCCAGTAGGCGAAGAAGGCATGATCTGTGTACCAGATGATGATCCTGGATTGTTTCTAGAATATTGGAATTTGCCAGAGGAAACGGCCAAATTGAAACGTAATGGCTGGTTTTTGACAGGTGACTATGCGCGTTACGACAAGGATGGATATATCTGGTTTTTGGGCAGGAAGGACGACATTATCAAAAGCTTTGGATACCGTGTGTCTCCCTATGAAATTGAGCGCGTTTTTAAGTCGCATCAATCGGTTTCGGACTGTGCCGCAGTCGCAGAAGAAATTGGCAAAGATAAAATTCTTGTTGTGGCCTATGTCATTTTGCAGGATGGGCAATCCGTCTCGGCTGATGAGTTACATGCTTTTGGGAAACAACATTTGGCAGCCTATAAATCACCCAAAATTGTCTACATTGCCAAAGACTTTCCCCGAACAAAGAATGGAAAGATTTTAAGACGAGAGATTGATCCTGATATTGCAATAGAAAAGTCACATACCTAAATTTTTTGTTGATCATAAATGGCTTTTCAGCACATGATTAGCACATGACACAATCTGAACAACATAATTCGGATCAAATCCGAAAGGTATTTTTCGTCTCTGATCGTACAGGTCTCACAGCAGAATCTTATGGGAAATGCCTTTTGGCGCAATTTCCCGAGTTGGAGTTTGAAACCATCACGCTCGCTTTTGTTGATACGAGCGAAAAAGCATTACATGCACGCGAACAGATTAATCAGGAAAGTTTTGAGTCAAACCTCAAGCCGGTCGTGTTCAGCACGCTGGTTAATGATGACGAACAGTACATCATTGAAAGCGCCAATGCTCGCGTTATCAGTCTCTTCCATAGCTTTATAGGCTCCCTTGAGAGCTTTTTTGGTGTAGAATCCTCGCACAAACAAGGGGTCTCACGTATTTCGTTTAGTGATCAGACCTATCAAAAACGTCTGGATGCGATTGATTTTGCCCTGACGCATGATGATGGTGTCCGCCCTGATCACTATAATGATGCAGAAGTCATCTTGGCGGGGGTATCGCGTTGCGGTAAGACACCAACAAGTTTGTATCTGGCAATGAACTTTTCGTTGAAAGTCGCAAATTATCCTCTGACACCGGAAGATTTAGGATCAAGTTCCCTTCCTCAGTGTTTGACGGATAATGCGGATAAATTGATTGGGCTGACCATAAAACCGGTTCCATTAAGTCGAATTCGCAGACAAAGACGGCCTGATAGTGACTATTCCTCACTAGAAATTTGTCAGCAAGAGCTTGCAATTGCAAAGTCTATGTTCGAAAAAGTGGGTGTTAAAGTATTCGATACAACCGACACCTCAATTGAAGAAATATCGAGTAAAGTTGTACGAGCTTTAGGGCTCGGTAGGGAGCGCGTTCGCGAGTCTACGTTAATGTTTAATAAATCTACAAAAGTAAGGTAGTAATAACTATGTCGGAATATGTTATCTCTTTGGATGATCTGTGCATGGAAGATGTTCCCAGAGTTGGTGGCAAAAACGCCTCTTTAGGTGAAATGCTACAAAACCTGGCACCTCTCGGTGTTGCTGTACCTGGCGGTTTTGCCACAACGGCAGATGCATACAGAGAGTTTCTTAAGCATGATGGTTTGCAGGATCAAATCAATGCTCGGTTACGTGATCTGGATGTAGATGACGTAACGGAACTGCAAAAAACCGGACGCGAAATTCGTGACTGGATTATGACCATTCCTTATCCCCCTGCGATGGAAAAGGCGATTGACGAAGCCTACTTAGCGCTGGAAAAAGAATATGGTCCAGAAACTACCTTTGCGGTACGTTCATCAGCAACGGCAGAAGATTTACCTGACGCTTCATTTGCGGGGCAACAGGAAACGTTCTTAAACGTTTCAGGTCTTGCCAACATCAAAAAGCAAATCCGAGAAGTGTTTGCCTCACTGTTTAACGACCGGGCGATTGCTTACCGCGATCACCAGGGGTTTGATCACAGTGAAGTAGCATTGTCGGCTGGTGTACAAAAAATGGTGCGCTCTGATATTGCCTGCGCCGGTGTTGCGTTCTCTCTGGATACTGAAAGTGGTTTCCGTGATGTTGTGTTTGTCACGGGGAGTTATGGTTTGGGTGAAATGGTCGTACAAGGTGCGGTGAACCCTGACGAATTCTATGTCCATAAAAAAACCTTAGCTGACGGCCGTCCTGCCGTGCTTCGCCGTACTGTCGGTCAAAAAGCGATTAAAATGGTTTATTCAGGTGACGCATCAGATCCAGTTAAAACTATTGATGTTGATGAGGAGCAACGTTTGTTCTTCTGCATGACAGATGAAGAAGTCGAAGCCTTATCAAAAATGGTTGTCACCATAGAAAAACATTACCAGCGTCCAATGGATGTCGAGTGGGCTAAAGATGGTAATGATGGTCGCATCTACATCGTTCAGGCGAGACCTGAAACTGTACAAAGCCGCAGCAAGAAAAATGTCCGTGAATCATTCGTTTTGAATGAAAAAAGTGATTTGCTGGCAGTCGGCCGTGCTATCGGTAGCAAGATTGGTCAGGGTAAAGTGCGCTTGTTAAATAGCTTGGATCAAATGGATAAATTTGAAGCCGGTGATGTATTGCTGACTGATATGACGGACCCTGATTGGGAACCTATCATGAAACGTGCTTCGGCGATTATCACTAATCGTGGGGGCCGCACCTGCCATGCTGCTATTATTGCGCGCGAACTGGGTATACCTGCAGTTGTGGGGTGTGGCGATGCTACTGAGAAAGTAGCCGAGGGCACCGATGTGACTGTCTCCTGCGCTGAAGGGGATGAAGGTAATATCTACGCCGGTCTATTGAACTTCGACCACCGTGTTGAAGAGCTTGATAACATGGCCGAATTACCCGTTAAAATCATGATGAACGTGGGTAATCCTGATCGTGCATTTAGCTTTGCTCAACTGCCAAATAAGGGCGTGGGTCTGGCTCGCCTGGAATTCATCATCAATAATATGATTGGTATTCATCCAAAAGCATTGATGAATGCAGATCAAATGGAAGGAGAGGTCAAGCAGGCTATTAAAGAACGCACCACCGCTTATGGCGATCCGGTCGAGTTTTATATTAGCCGCATTGCAGAGGGTGTCTCTACCATCGCTGCCGCGTTCTACCCAGAAACCGTTATTGTGCGTATGTCCGATTTTAAATCGAATGAATATGCCAATCTTATCGGTGGAACCTTGTTTGAACCACATGAAGAAAACCCGATGATTGGTTTCCGTGGTGCGTCTCGTTATAGCTCTGAGGATTTCGCCGAGTGTTTCAAACTTGAAATTGAAGCCATGAAACGCGTTCGCGATGATATGGGCTTGACCAATGTTGAGTTGATGATTCCATTTGTACGGACGACAAAAGAAGCCGAATCAGTCGTCAAACTGATGAAAGATAATGGTCTGGAACGTGGCAAAAATGGTCTGCGTTTAATCATGATGTGTGAATTACCATCAAATGCCGTTCTGGCAAAAGAGTTTTTAGAATTTTTTGATGGTTTCTCAATCGGCTCAAATGACATGACTCAGCTGACGTTGGGGCTTGATCGTGACTCTGCCTTGGTTGCAGAATCATTCGATGAACGTAACCCTGCGGTACTAGCGATGCTGGATATGGCGATTACAGCCTGTCGTGATGCAGGAAAATACGTGGGTATTTGTGGTCAAGGGCCGTCGGATCATCCTGATTTAGCTGAATGGTTGTTAGAACGTGGTATTAGCAGTATTTCACTGAATCCGGATACCGTTGTTAGCACATGGCAGTCACTGTCTGAAATGAATGCCAACAAATAAAGACTCCTATTTAGCAGGAACCGATCTGTGTCTGGTATCGGTTCCTGCTAATACTTCGCCTTCGTTGTCGAGTGCTCCTAACCGCTCGTTTTCGCGTTAGTGCAAGGCGCAGCTATATCCTTTACAGCATTGAATCTATCCGCTGCGATAAGTATGACGTGACTTTTTCTTAGCTTGTGTTGTGGGTTGGTAGGGAAAGTAATGATCTTTCTGAATACTTTTATAACTATGCCACTACTTCGACCAAGACTCGTTTTTACCTATCAAAACTCATTCGACCTTTAGGTTTGTCTTTACCTTAGAGCAGAGCTGAATTAATGTTTGGGATTCATCAATTGATAAACCGGTCGCACACAAGGCGAGCTCGGTAATCCTTTCTCCTTCAGCTGAAAACTCTCGTCCTTTTTTAGTTAACAACATCGATTTGGTTCGTTCATTACCCTGTGCAAACCGACGTTCTATAAACCCCATGGATTCAAGTCTTTTTAAGATGGGGGTTAAGGTTCCCTTGCTTAACCCTACTTTTGTTGCTGTATTAGTTAGAGATGCGCCGTTGTCTTGCCACAACGCCATCAGCACTACAAATTGTGGGTATGTTAAATCGTGAGGAGCTAATAATTTTTTATATGCTCGTGTGATTTTTCCTGTTGTTGAATATAGGGCATAGCATACTTGCTCGTTTAATAATGGTCCCAATTTCATCTTCCTTTCAGTATAAGATGCACTTGACATGCATCTTATTGGGTTATATTGTTTGTGTACGAACAGTTTGTTCGCAAACCTATAAGGAGAGAATACCATGAAAGCGAAATTTCCATTAGCAGTGGCAGTGATATCACTATTATTATCTTTTTCGGTTATGGCTGAAGAGATGGCTGCATCGGAGGGCTATATACCTTCCCTAATTACAGAAACACCATATCAAGGACGCCTGTTAGCCATAAAAATTGTACGCAAAACGATTGGTACAATTCAGACTAATGGTGAAGCTAAACATAGAGTTAGAGCTAAGTATGCAGAGGATCCTGCGTTGTTAATGAATGCTGCGGAACTTGTGGCCATAGAATTTAAAACGATTGCGATAGCAAATGATTATTGGCGGAAATAAAGTACATCTGAGCTGAGCCAAATTAAGGCTCAGCTCAGTTATTAGTGATTCTTTAATAAGTGGTTTGATAGCTGTTGAATGAAAGATGGCTTCAGATACCAGGTTTCCAGAAGCAGGAAAACCAGACTTTCTGACCCATGCTTTAATTTAGAATTTCGTCCATTTCTTGCTTATCTGGAACAGTAATGGTTCGTCAATGATTATTATTATCTGAAGATAATGAATAAGCCTAAATTGACTGCTCTGACTTCATGTCATTATCTTAGATGGTAATTAATCGCTTCATCCAGTCCAACAAGGCCGAAGAGAGCGATTCAGGTTTGGTAATAAGCGTATACGCGCCTGAACCAAAAACACGAGGCAGATAGCTAGCCGCCTGGCGATCAATAGTGAGACAGAAACAGTGGATGTTTTGGAGTCGGGCTTCCGTAATTGACTGTCGCATGTCTTCCACGCCGTAGCGACCTTCATAGTCATCCTTGTCACTTGGCTTACCATCAGAAATCAGTAATAACAACCGATGAGCTGCCGATTTACGCATGAGATCGACTGTCGCATGACGAATTGCAGCGCCGGTCCGAGTGTAATGCTGGGGCTCCAGAGCACTAATTCTTAGAGCTACCGAATTGTTATAAGGTTCATCGAAATCCTTTATTTGTCGCACCGTTACCGCGTGAGGACCTTCACCGGAAAATGCCTGAACCGAGTATGGTTCACCGAGTCCTTCTAATGCAACACAAACCAGCAATAAGGCTTCTCTTTCAACATCAATCACTCTGCGGTTCGCTGAAACCCAGCTATCGGTGGAGCCACTAATGTCAATGAGAAGCGTAATAGCCATATTACGGTCTATAGTTCGCCGCGTCTGATATAGCGCTTCGTTTAGGTATGTACCTGCTCGGAAATCATTATAGCTCTCTATATATGCGTCAAGATCGATGTCATCTCCATCCAACTGTTTTCGGCAGGTTACGCGACGGGCCTGGAGCATTTCAAAGCGCTTACGTATCGTAGATAACATGGATTCGTGGGCGGCCAAGGTTTTATCTACCCATTGCTGTGAACCTTCATGTGAAGAAAGTAAGCGAACTGTAGCGCCCGGATCACGGTAAAATTGCTGACGATAATCCCATTCCGGATACCTGAAACCTTTACCTTCTGATATTGCGGCTTTGAGTTCCTGACGTGCGTGGGAATCGGGTGGATCATCAGATAATAAGACTTCTTTCGGCTGATCGGGAGTAGAGATTAGTCGAGCATTTGAGAGCTCGGATACCATCTCACCAAACTCATCTGCACTGGTGTCCTGATCACGATCAGTTGGCCGTTGAAGCCCAAAAGGATCTTCGGCGTGCTGATGAGAATCGTCTGGCTGTACCATCCATATACTGGAGTTTTGCTCATTTTCCTGCTCATCCTCTGTGACTTCACGCTCATCAGGACGGCGGGATAGCCTCGCTGATCGAGGGGTAGAATCATGAGGATCAGTCAGATCGTTTTTCTCTTTTGGAACTGTCTGGACTGTCAAAGTAGGAGATGCCTGCAATTCTCCTGTCCACCAGTCCCTCACCAAAGGGTAAGGTCCGAGACGATGCTCATCAGTACCATTCGGTAATAGTTGAAAGTCATGAATAACTTGTGAGGCATTGACCAGGGATTCCTGTGGGGTGGGGGCTAGTGCTATTTCTTTGTTTGGATGACCGCATTGATTTGAAAGAAGCTTACGTAAAAGAAGCTCTAGAGGTTTACGCGAATCGGAAAATTTTGCCAAAGCCGGCCTTGTTTTAAGTGCATGCTGACGTAATACATTTATCGATTTAGCTATCCCGGGCAATGAGGCAGCTAATTCTTCATCAGCAGCATAGGCTTCAAGTAAAAGAAATACATCAGCCTGTAACATGCTCTTCACGGAGGCTATGAGCTCGGCTCCACCACGACGGGCTCTTACCACTTGTGACAGTGCCATAGCACGGTAAAGCTCGTTAGCCCGAACTGAGTCTGTGATCTCAGTATCCGGAGGCAGCCAGATAGAGACACCATCGGTAGCCGGTATAGGATATTGTCGTCGTGGTTCACGATCATGCCGGAATAGCTTTGACAGTAATGTGGGCCTTGCTGGCAGTTGAGCTGAACGCAAAGGATAGCTGTTATCGAAGAGAGCAGTGATCAACAAATCCAGACGAGTGGTTACATCACTCAAGGTCACTGTCTGCGGCAGCGATGGTAGTGTTTTGTGCTTGAGCCAAAGTCTTTGAGCAAACACCGTCGCATGACGGGCGGCATCACTGATGAGTTCTTCGGGTTCTGCCATGGTTAGCCTAATAGGCTTCCAGATTTAACTTCATATAATTATATGAAGGTGGCATCAACCAGATCACGCATGGCGTTAACCAAGGATTCATCGTCAGATAGTGGGGAAATAAGTCCTACGTAACAGGCTTCACGAATAGGGACACCTTTTTGAGCCAATAACGCCGTAGCAATCAGTAATCGAGTGCTGGGGACTTCCGCCAGCCCCCGATCTCTTAATGATCGAATTCGGTGCGCCAGAGATACCAGCGCTTGAGCTGTCGGATAGTCCGTCTTACTCTCTTCCCGAACAATGGCGATTTCTCGTTCAGAGACAGGGAAATCCAGATCTATGGCTGCAAAACGCTGACGTGTGGAGGGCTTGAGGTCTTTCAGCATGCGTTGATAGCCAGGGTTGTAAGAAACGACTAGCTGAAATCCTGGTGCAGCCTTAACCGTTTCACCCGTTTTGTCGATTGGTAGTATGCGCCTGTGGTCAGTCAATGCGTGAAGAATGACAATAGTATCCTGTCTTGCCTCAACAATTTCATCTAGGTAGCAAATAGCTCCATCGCGCACGGCTCGTGTTAACGGTCCATCATGCCATTTTGTTCCATCGTGCCGAATTAGAAAACGACCGATAAGGTCACTCGCCGCCAAATCATCGTGACAGGAAATAGTAACCAGAGGCCGACCAAGCCGCCAGGCCATATGTTCGACTAATCGCGTTTTACCACAGCCCGTCGGGCCCTTAAGCATAACGGCCAGATTTTGTTCATGGCAATGCTCAAAAATCTTTACCTCATTGCCGGTGGCCAGATAAAAAGGTTCAGCCTTAGCTTCGTATACAGATGTTTGTTTAAGATGATCAGCTGTCACCGTTATCCAATTTCCCTGTCGCTCGCCGTGGTTTCATCTGAGATCTCAAAATACGGCCTGTATCGGAAAAAGTCATATATGAACAAAGCAACGCCCACGGTGAAAATCGAGGCTGTCGCAATGAGCATAAGGAAATGCACTTGAATTTTAAGCTGAGCATCCAGATAGCCCATACCCATAATACGTTCCAGATAAACCTGACCGAGACCGGCAGTAGCAAATGATAAAGTCATGCCAAACATGCCTGCGAGTTGAAGCCAAAATGCCCAGTAGCCTAATGCTGAACCTTCTTCTGGCCGGTTAGTCATCTTAGGCAGAATGTAAGTAATCATCGCTAGCACTATCATGGCATAAGCGCCGTAAAAGGCGGCATGCCCATGCATAGCCGTTATTAAAGTCCCATGAGTCCATTTATTGACATCGGGCCAAGTATGAGCCAGGCCCAACAATCCTGCGCCAAAAAGTGCAAACAAGGTGCTACCAATAGTCCAATGCAGTGCCAAGCCATTGGGATGCGATATCCCGGAACGTCGTATGGCGGCATACGCAAATGCAGCCATGCCCACGAGCGCTGCGGGTTCAAGTGCACTGAAAAGTCCACCGATAGGAAGCCAGTAATGGGGGACACCCACCCAATAATAATGATGCGCAGTGCCGAGAATGCCGGCGATAAATACCAGGCCAACGATGACATAAAGCCATTTTTCCATGACTTCCCTATCGGCACCGGATAAACGGATCAGCAGATAGGCCAGAAATGACCCCATGATCATCATCCACACACCTTCTACCCAAAGATGAATAGTCCACCAGCGATAAAAGATGGATATGGTGTAGTTTTCGTAGTGTAGTAATGCTGGGAAGAATAAGAGCGCTGAGCATAAAAGGCCGAGCAACAACACGCCCTCAGTGGTCGTAAAGCGCCCGGACTTTTTAATAGTCATGCCAATGTTATAAAGAAAGATCAGCATGCAAAGCACGATAACTAATTTGTGGGGTAAAGGTTGTTCAAGAAGTTTATTGCCAGTGCCGTAACGAAACAGATACCCGATAATGGCAGTGACACCCATGCCAGTCCAGAGAATCAATTGCACATAGGCAAGCTTTACACTATGAAGCTCGCATCGCGACTCATCGGGAATCAACCAGTAGGAAGCTCCCATAAACCCTGTAAGCACCCAGACAATGAGCAGGTTTGTGTGTATGACTTTCGTTACATCAAACGGCAGGATGTAAAGTAGTGGATCTGGACCCAAATATTTAGTTGCAGATAAAAGACCAAAAACCAGCTGTAATCCAAACAAAACCATGGCGATGGCAAAGTACCAGTAAGCAACAGATTGCGATTTATACCGCATCGTTATTCTCCTTGAACTGTCAGTTTCGTGGCCTTGAAAAAGGCAAGAAATTCTCGGATTTTCATTTCAGCGTTGCCAAGTAGGCTGTTAGCTGCTCAAGTTCTTTTTTATTAAAGCTCGTTTTGTATCCTGACGGCATGAAAGATGTCCCGCCGCTGGAGTACATATCACCCGGTACCAGATACGCATCAGGGGCTACAATAGACTCACGAATGTATTCCTCAATGTTCGTGGCTTCACCTTTATAATCCGGTGATTCGATAATTTCAGCTGCATGTGTAGCTAAACCTGCCAATGAAGGGCCTGCCATATCGACATCAGGCTCAGTTGAATGACAAGAGGTGCAGGCGGGCTGAGCTGTTCGGAATATCTGTTGGCCTATAGCACGCAGATCATCATCCGAATCGACCGGGGTTACTCCTTCAGCAATCTCATCGGCACGGAACCCCTCAGAAGTACCACTACCGGTTACCCTGATGGGCCGGGGAGGCCAGCCTTGGTTATCCACATTGGAAACCCAGTCGAGAAAACTGATCAGATCAGCGATTTCCTTCTCGCTCAAATCCTGTGTGGGCATCAGTCTGCGATGTTTTTGCTCATTATAAAACTGTGAAGGATCACGCATGTAAGCAGTCAGATAAGGGACGCTACGGTGTTTAGTTATTTTGGTCAGGTCGGGAGCATAGTAAGCCCCTTCCCCAAAGATGGTATGACAATTAATGCAATTATTTTTGTGCCAAACAACCATCCCTTGCTCCACTTCAGCCGTAAGGTTTTCAGTGTTGGTCAGTTTGTCAATTTGACGATGCGTATCAAGGGTGAGTACAACAAAAATAATAGCTGCAATAGTAGTGCTTGCAATCGCAAAAATTCTAGCTTGTCGATTGGTCATAGAGATACCTCGTCCTAGACGCCGATTCCACTCCAATAAAGAATCGAGATGGTTGTAGCGTAGATAATTCCTGATGCCATGAGCATCAACACGATATAACTAGATATTCTAAGTGGTCCATAAAATTGTTTTTGTTGCATATGAACTCCATCTCTTTAAAACCACACATTTCACAAAGGCAGTATTTTTTAAATACGCATCCAAAATACCTTATTAGAAAAATACATACAAGGATAGACAAAACGATGAACTCACTACTTTGTTTATCGCCTTTGTATTTAAAAACAACAGATTGAATCTACAGGTGAGTTAAATGTGATTTATCATCATTTGTTTTGCGTTCGGCCATCTAATCCGAAGGAGCCCGAGTCTGCCGGTTTGCTCTTCGTATAATTGAAGATATATTAGGTAATGGAAGTGCTTTTCAATATCGGGACATCAGGTATATAGCCACCTATATTGAGGGGGTGGTCTACCAATCTTTAATATTGTTATAAATGGGTACGCAGTGTAAAATTTGTCTACTTCAAGAGAGGGGTTTTTAGAAAAGTTTTTCGGAAAACGCCAATCAAAAAATATCAGTGTTTCTAACTCATTGATTACTCTACAGTCGGGGCATGGCGCAGCCTGGTAGCGCACTTGCATGGGGTGCAAGGGGTCGAAGGTTCAAATCCTTCTGTCCCGACCAAATTTTTATTTTTTCATTCGAACAGTTTCACAGAAATTTCGCGTCAATTCTCCTAATCTGCACGTGAACTTTCCAAACGATTGTTCACTCCACTTTAAAGCCAGTTCCATCCCGATGAACTGGCTTTTTTTTACCCAATAAATTCGTACTCATTTTATTGGTGTTCAGATCTAACAATCGCTTATCCAGATTTGAGTACTATTTCCAATGGATAGATCTCTGGTATCGAAAGTCTTATTTCTGCTGGCGGTCATTGACCTGTTCGTCAGCACCTATCTGCGCAAACCCTCATAGTTGAGGGAAAAGGATGGCACGCTCTGTGTCATCCTTTTTTGTCTTTATATTTTCACCATACAATATGGTCGCTTCTGATAAAGCGCAAAATTGTCTTCTTTTAAAATCCTCACTAGCTTATGAATATGACTCATGGTGATGTTTTAAAATAACGCTTGCGATCCCTTTACCTGCTTGCTAGTTTGTATGTAAATTTAAGGCATACAAATAAATTATGAATTTATGGCAACCACATTTACACGCTGATGCAGGCAGAAAGTATCTGGGGATCGTTCAGGCTCTGGAAGCAGATATATACGCTGGAAGAATTAAGCCCGGTGATCGATTACCACCGCAGCGAACTATCGCTGAGGCATTAGACGTTGATTTAACAACTGTAACGCGTGCATTTAATGAGGCACGTCGGCGTGGATTAGTTGAAGGTAATAAAGGTCGGGGTACCTTTATTCGTGG
The DNA here is from genome assembly GCF_965655755.1 of Methylophaga sp. GTDB lineage: Bacteria > Pseudomonadota > Gammaproteobacteria > Nitrosococcales > Methylophagaceae > Methylophaga. The sequence continues at coordinate 55,051 of NZ_CBFHHW010000016.1, forward strand.
CGCTGTTGAGCAAAAGTTGCTTTCCGATAAACAATCTTTGCTTGATCTGAGTATGAATAATCCTCCTCAGCCTGATTCTGCAAATCTCCAGCAACGTATACCTGATGGGATTGCCGGACTCATTGCCGATCAGCGTCGTATGCTCCAATTGCATTATCAGGATAGTGCAGGTAATCCGGTTGATCGGGAAGCTGCCGCTTTCTGGCTTCAGTCAAAAACGAAACATCTCGTTGCAGAGCGGGTGTTGATTAGTGGTGGTGCACAAAGTGCACTATATGCCATTTGCCGGCATTTATTGAAGCAAGGTGATGTGCTTGCCACGGCAGAATATACCTATCCAGGGATAAAAGCGGTTTGTGTACAGATTGGTTGTAATTTGCAACCTATTACTACCGATCAGGATGGCATCGTGCCAGAAGCATTCGAAGCGATATGTCAAAATCAAGCCATTAAAGCGCTTTACCTTATTCCTGCGTTAGATAATCCCACCACAGTCACGATGCCGTTGGAAAGAAGAAAAAAGATTGTCGCCATTGCGCGGCGTTTCAATGTCGCGATTATTGAAGATGATCCATACTCACCGCTTCAGGCTACACCAGTTGAATCGTTTGTTTCACTGATGCCAGAGTTAACCTGGTATATCGCGACGTTATCAAAATGTGCCACGCCGGCATTGAGAGTCGCGTTTGTTATTACCCCTCAGAGTGACGGTGTAGAAAAAGTCGCTGCCGTCATTCGGGCGACACAATTAATGGCGCCCCCACTAATGTGCGCATTGGTAACACGCTGGATTTACGATGGCACGCTTGATGATATTGCTCTTGCTATTCGCCATGAAAATAATGCGCGACAAAAACAGGCAGCAAAATTGTTAGAAGGACAAAGCTATCAGGCCGATCAAGATGGTCATCATTTGTGGCTCCGACTTCCCGGCAATTGGCGGGCTAAAGAGTTTGCTTCTCATGCTGAAAAACTCGGTGTTAGCATTGTCCCCAGTAACAGTTTTTCCATTACTAAAAAACCAATTGATGCCGTCAGAGTCTCATTAGGGCTCGCCACAGATCAGGATGCTTTAACAGAAGCTTTGACGGTATTAAAAAGACTCCTTACTCAAACTCAACGCTCAAGTCGAGCAGTGGTTTGATGAATGAAATGACGATTAGGTAAATTTATGGCACTTAATGATATGCACGACGTTCAGGATGTCACAGAGATCTACGACGAAGTCTCCGACTGGCATGTAAATACCGGTGGCGAGAAGGTAGTTGCCAAACGCCTGAAAGGCCGTTTCCGTAACTTGAAGTGGCTGGGCATGTCTATCTGGTCAATCTTGTTTATCGGACCCTA
>NZ_CBFHHW010000017.1:0-3036 GCF_965655755.1 Methylophaga sp.
AGAAGACAAGGCTGGCGGGTGAAGAACGCACCCGCCAGTTTTTAGAAAGTTTTTCTGAAAAACTTATTCCGGCCGCATATGCGGGAAAAGCAATACATCCCGAATTGACGGCGAATCCGTCAACAACATCACAAGACGATCAATCCCGATCCCCTCACCCGCTGTCGGCGGCATGCCGTATTCCAGAGCTCGGATATAATCAGCATCAAAATGCATGGCTTCATCATCACCAGCGTCTTTTTCAGCAACCTGTGCCTGAAAACGCTCAGCCTGATCTTCCGCATCATTCAGCTCCGAAAAGCCATTGGCAATCTCACGCCCACCAACAAAGAACTCAAACCGGTCTGTGACAAACGGATCATTGTCTGAACGTCGTGCCAGTGGTGATACTTCGGTCGGATAGGCAGTGATAAACGTCGGTTGCATCAAACGATGTTCGACTGTTTTCTCAAAGATTTCGATTTGGACTTTGCCCAGACCATAATTCTCTTTAATGTGGATTTCGAGACCTGCTGCAATTTCACGCGCGGCTCCCAGCGTTTCAAGATGCTCAGGTTTGATGCCCGGATTAAAGTGCAGAATCGATTCTTTTACGGTCATCCGGATAAAAGGTTCACCAAAATCGATATCCAATCCCTGATAGTTAATCTGTGTCGTACCCAGGGTATCGTTAGAAATGGTACGAATCATGTCTTCGGTCAGGTCCATCATGTCATTGTAATCAGCATAGGCCTGATAGAATTCAACCATCGTGAATTCCGGGTTATGGCGTGTTGATAACCCTTCATTACGGAAGTTACGGTTAATTTCAAATACTCGCTCAAAACCACCCACAATAAGACGTTTCAAATACAGTTCTGGTGCAATACGCAGAAATAAATCCATATCCAACGCATTATGATAGGTTGTGAATGGTCGTGCTGTGGCACCGCCTGGAATGGCCTGCATCATCGGTGTTTCAACTTCAAGATAGTCTTTTGCCATCAAATAACGGCGCACACCATCAATCAGCTTGGTTCGCAGCCGGAACACATCACGACTGGCTTCGTTCATGATGAGATCAACATAACGCTGACGATAACGGGTTTCCTGATCCGATAAACCATGGAATTTTTCTGGCAATGGACGCAGTGATTTAGTCAGCAAGTGAATGTTATCAACATGGACTGATAATTCACCTTTTTTGGTACGGAATAGCGTTCCTTCTGCCGCGAGAATGTCGCCCATATCCCAGCTTTTGAATTGCTTATAAACACCTTCAGGCAATTCATCACGGGCCACATAAAGCTGAATATCACCAGACATATCACGAATATTGGCAAAGCTGGCTTTACCCATAACGCGCTTGGTCATCATCCGACCGGCAATTTTGACCCGATGCGGTTCAGCTTTCAGCTTATCTCCATCCCAGTTCGCATACTCAGCTTGTAATTCACCATTCATCACATTACGACGGAATTCGTTCGGGAAAGCATTACCCTGTTCACGAATTGCAGCCAGTTTTTCACGGCGTTGTGCGATCAGTCTGTTTTCATCCAGTTCGTTTTCGTTGCTCATTATGTTTCCAGCTTATAGTCCTGATTTCAGTGACGCTTCGATAAATTGATCCAAATCCCCATCAAGCACTGCTTGCGTATTGCCCGTTTCAACTCCCGTTCGTAGATCTTTAATACGAGACTGATCGAGAACATAGGAGCGAATCTGGCTGCCCCAGCCGATATCGGATTTGGATTCTTCGGCTGCCTGTTTGACTTCGTTTTGCTTTTGCAATTCCAGTTCATACAATTTTGCACGTAACTGGTTCATTGCCTGATCTTTGTTTTTATGCTGAGAGCGTTCATTCTGACACTGCACAACAATATTAGTCGGTACGTGGGTAATACGAATCGCGGAATCGGTGGTGTTCACATGCTGCCCTCCGGCCCCACTTGCACGGTAGGTATCGATTCTTAAATCCGATGGGTTGATATCTATTTCAATCGTGTCATCCACTTCCGGATACACGAATATTGAAGCGAATGATGTATGCCGACGAGCACCTGAGTCAAACGGTGATTTTCGCACCAATCGGTGAACGCCTGTTTCGGTTCGTAACATACCGAATGCATATTCCCCCTCAAGACGAATAGTTGCACTTTTAATGCCTGCAACATCTCCGGCTGACACTTCCATCAACTCGACTTTGTAGTCTTGTGATTCACCCCAGCGAAGATACATGCGGAGCAAAATATTTGCCCAGTCCTGTGCTTCGGTGCCACCTGATCCCGATTGAATATCAATGTAGGCCGAATTCTTATCCAACTTGCCTGAAAACATGCGTTGGAATTCAAGCTTTTCTAGGCCTTTTTCCAGCTCATCGAGATCGGCATTGACGGCATCAAACGTCTCTTGATCGTTTTCTTCGACCGCCAGCTCAAGCAAATCTTTGGCGTCATCAAGCGTATCCGTATGACTGGATAAAGTGGTGACGATTTTTTCCAGGCTGGCACGCTCCTGACCTAGCTTTTGAGCACGATCGGGATCATCCCAGACGCTGGGTGATTCCAACTCACGTGTGACCTCGATTAATTGTTCCGCTTTGTCATCGTAGTCAAAGATACCCCCTGAGATCGTCACTGCGATCACGAAGGTCTTTAATACGTTGCATCGTTGCGCCTAGTTCCAAGGGTAACCTCTAAATCTTTAATGAAAACTTCCGGGTTCATACCCGGCAAAACGTTATATTGTAGCTGATTTAAAGCGAGTGTTGTTTGTCTGGCTCAGCGTTTGGGCAGGAAACGCATCGGATCGACAGGCTTACCGTTACGACGTATTTCAAAGTGCAGCTGATGACGTTGAGTACCCGTGCGTCCTAACAGCGCCACCTTTTGTCCGGCTTTCACAATTTCGCCTTCTTTGACAAGCAATTTATCACTGTGTGCATAGGCACTGAGGTAAACATCATTGTGTTTGATAATCAGGAGGTTGCCATATCTTGCAAGACCGTTACCGCTATAGACCACTTTACCAGATGCTGCCGCAACAATACTCTGTCCT
>NZ_CBFHHW010000017.1:3135-52582 GCF_965655755.1 Methylophaga sp.
GGGCGGCCTGAAATATCAATACCTTTCCGGCCCGGGCTACTATTGGAATAAGTTGATAAGATTTTTCCGTCAGTAGGCCAACGCCACTGCAGGTTCTGACTACCGCTAAACGCCTGTGTGTTTTTTGAAGGTGCTGGCGCAGGTGCTTTTTTTACTGTTGAGGTAGATGGTTTCGTTGCAGGCTGAGGACTCGGCGCCGGTGTTACAGGTTTTGTTGCTGCCGTTCGCGTTGATGTTTTTGGACGACCTCGGAATTTTAATTTCTGACCGACATAGATCGTATAAGGCGAACGGATACCATTGATTCGGGCTACTTCTTTATAGTCCATACCATAACGCCAGCTAATGGAATACAGGGTATCACCGCGTTGCACTTTGTAGATTGCAGGAGCCGTCGATACTTGACGTCTGTCATCATACGAACCGACCGGTGCTACAGCTCTCCCGCCACCACCACAAGCAGTCAGGGTTAAAATCAGCATTAGCAGGAGAATCCATTTCATATGTTATTTAAATATCAAATAGCCCATCACCAAAATCAATACCGTAAACCAACCAATATAATCAATCCATTGATGCAGTCGTGCTTCCAGTTCAGGGCCGCCCCAGCGTATAAGAGCAGCAACAAGAAAGAACCGCATACCGCGCCCGATCAGCGAGCCAATAATAAAGGGCAATAACAGCATATTGGCAGCCCCTGCAGCGATAGTAAAAACCTTATAGGGAATGGGCGTAAACCCCGCAATAAAAATAGCCCAGAAACCCCATTCATCAAACCAGTTTGCGGCTTGCTGATAAGCTGGCATATACCCTAAGGAAATAAGCCAGGGCTCAACCATCTGAAAAGCTAACAGGCCGATGGCATAACCTAATAAACCACCTAAAACGGATGCTATAGTCGTAATGCTCGCATAGAACCAGGCACGTTCCGGTCTGGCCAGCGTCATGGGTGCCAGCATAACATCGGGCGGTATCAGGAAGCATGAGGACTCCGTGAAACTCACCAGAGCCAGCCAGTAACTGGCATGTTTGTGTCTCGCCCACTGCATAGTGCGGGCATAGAGACGACCGAATAACCCCATCAAATATGGCCGCTTAACAAAGGTACAAAGCTAACAGGATCGAGCTCTGTTTCTTCAAATGTGTCTCCAACTCGATCAATAACGCGAAGAGATTGACCTGCGCTTCCGCCTACCGGAATAACCAATCTGCCGCCCGGTGCCAATTGTCGTAACAAGTCCTGAGGCACCTGCTCAGGAGCACAAGTTACAACAATTCCATCGTAAGGTGCATACCATTCCCAGCCCCAGTTACCATCACTATGCTTAAGTCGGATATTATTTAATTTGAGCTGATAAAAACGCTCACGGGCCTGATTTTGCAAAGGCGAAATACGTTCCAGGCTGAATACACGGTCGACCAGCTTTGCTAAAACGGCTGTTTGGTAACCAGAACCAGTTCCCACTTCCATCACTTTTTCACGTGGTCCGCCCTGCAACAGGATTTCCGTCATTTTAGCGACAATATAAGGTTGAGAAATCGTCTGACCATGGCCAATAGGTAACGCCGTATCCTCATAAGCGCGACTTGCCAGCGCTTCATCAACAAACAAATGTCGGGGCATTTCACGTATCACAGACAAAACATGTGGATTTTCTATACCACGCTCCTGCAATCGCGCGACTAAACGATCACGGGTTCGCTGAGATGTCATGCCTATGCCACGAAGATCCGTGTTCATATCAATAGTCTTTCAACCAATCAGCCACACCTTCAATCGCATCATAACGGGTCAAGTCGATTTGTAATGGTGTGACAGACACCGCGCCACGGCGAATGGCATCGAAGTCGGTACCCGGGCCAGCATCTTCCTCGCTACCTGCAGGACCAATCCAGTACATCGGACGCCCTCGAGGATCAAATTCTTTAATCACGGGTTCCGCTTTATGTCGATGTCCAAGACGTGTGCTTTCGATGCCAGCGATCTGATCAATAGGCAAATCCGGAACATTCACGTTGAGAATAGTATCGGCGGGTAAGGCTGAATCCTTGAGCCGCGTGACCAGTTTTTGTGCCACCCATGCCGCCGTCGCATAATGCGTGCCTGTATGCGATGTTAATGAAATGGCAATGGCAGGTAAGCCTAGGAAGCGACCTTCCATTGCGGCTGCAACAGTACCTGAGTACAGCACATCATCCCCCAGATTGGCACCTGCATTAATACCGGAAACGACCATATCGGGCTCATCCTCCAATAAACCGGTAATAGCCAGATGAACGCAATCTGTAGGGGTACCTTCTACCCGATAGACACCATCTTCCTGTTTATCCAGTCGCAGTGGATTTTCCAGAGTCAGGGAGTTACTGGCACCACTACGGTTTCTGTCGGGAGCGACTACTGTGATGTCGCCTAGCGTTTTTAGAGCATCGGCAAGGGTTCGGATCCCCTCTGCCATGTAACCGTCGTCATTACTGATCAGGATTTTCATTACGTTAACTGGCCTGTATTTTTGCTTTTAAATATGCGTCCATATCTTAGCAAGAATGTGTGAAAACAGTCATAAAAAAAGGCATCCGGGGATGCCTTTTTTGTTCGGACTGTTACAAAAGCTTGTTTTTCGACTGTCCACCACCGTAGCTGTAGAACTGCATCGGTTCACCACCCGGGGTGACTTGAACTGCACAATATTTGAACTCAGGGATTTTCGCTGCAGGATCCAGAGCTGGATTGGACAGTTTATTGACCGCAGCCTCATAGTAGCAAAATGCCATGAATACGGCGCCTGTGGGCACACCAATATCAGCACGAGCCAACACAGAAACACTGCCACGGCGTGTTGACAAGGTAATCAGCTCACCCGGTTTAACACCCATTTCATCCAGTGTGATCGGATTAATAGTGGCCACGGCTTCCGGTTCTAAGGCATCAAGCACGTTAGAACGACGCGTCATTGACCCGGTATGCCAATGCTCCAACATACGCCCTGTAATCAATACAAACGGATAATCATCATCCGGGCGCTCATCAGGCGGAACAATATCAGCAGGAACAAACAGACCACGACCATCAGTCGTCGGGAAGCGATCGGTGAAAATAACTTCCTCACCCGGATCGCCCTCGTTTTCACAAGGGTAAACCACGCTATGTTCACGTTCTAACCGATCCCACGTCATACCAGCCATTGATGGGACAGCCTGACGAATCTCACTAAACACATCGGCCGGTCCCTGATAATCCCAGTTTAAACCGAGTCGTTTTGCCAGTTCCTGAATGATCCACAAATCTTGTCTTGCATCACCCGGTGGGTCAATCGCCTGACGTCCCAACTGAACCTGACGGTCTGTGTTGGTAAAGGTACCTGTTTTTTCCGGGAAACCAGAAGCAGGTAACACCACATCAGCCAGATAGGCTGTCTCTGTCAAAAAGATGTCCTGAACAACCATATGTTTCAACTCAGACATAGCCTGACGCGCATGATTCGCATCGGGATCGGACATCGCTGGGTTTTCACCCATGATATAGAGACCATGGAGATTTCCGGCATGGATAGCATCCATAATCTCAACCACTGTGAGCCCAGATTTTGGATCAATTTTACCGCCCCACAGTTCTTCCAGATTTGTGCGTGCGCTGTTATCTTCAACCTTGTAATAATCCGGTAGTCGCATCGGGATAAGCCCCATATCAGAAGCACCCTGAACGTTATTCTGACCACGTAGTGGATGAAGGCCTGTACCCGGACGCCCAATCTGACCGGTCATTAATGCCAATGAAATCAAACAGCGCGCATTGTCTGTACCATGCACATGTTGTGATACTCCCATGCCCCATAGAATCATTGACGCTTTCGAGTTAGCAAACAGACGTGCAACCTCACGCAATGTGTCAGCAGGAATGCCACAAACTGGCTCCATCAATTCCGGTGTGTATTTTTCAAGGTGCTTTTTCATTGCCTCAAAACCCACCGTACGATCAGCAATGAATGACTCATCCACCAGGTTTTCTTCAACAATGACATGCATGAGAGCATTCAGCATGGGTACATCTGAGCCCATCTTAAACTGCAGATGATGCGTTGCTTCGCGGGATAGTTCGGTACCACGAGGATCCATCAAGATCAGTTTTGTGCCATTACGTATGGCGTTTTTCATCCATGTTGCACCAACCGGGTGGTTCACTGTCGGGTTGGCACCGATCAGAACAATAACCTCAGCCTTTTCAACATCCGCTACGGGATTGGACACCGCACCAGAGCCGAGACACTCAAGCAAAGCCACAACCGATGACGCATGACACAGACGTGTACAGTGATCGACATTATTGGTTTTAAACCCTATCCGAATCAGTTTCTGAAACAGATACGCTTCTTCGTTGCTGCCTTTAGCACTGCCAAAGCCTGCCAGAGCATTCGGGCCGTCATTATCCCGAATATCAACAAAGCCTTTAGCTGCTCTTTCCAACGCTTCTTCCCAACTCGCTTCACGGAAAACTTTGTCAATGTCGTTCGGATCCATCGAAAAGTCAGGCGTTTTCGGTGCATCGTCACGACGGATTAAAGGTTTAGTCAGGCGATGTGGATGATGGACGTAGTCAAAGCCATATCGGCCTTTTACGCACAAACGTCCATGGTTAGCAGGTCCGTCACGGCCTTCAACATGAAGGATTTTATTGTCTTTGATGTTGTAAGTCAGCTGACACCCTACACCGCAGTATGGGCAGACAGAATCCACTTTCTTATCGGGTTCAACCATCGCGACATCATTAGCCGGCATTAAAGCACCTGTCGGGCAGGCTTCTACGCACTCGCCACAGGCAACGCAGCTACTCTCACCCATAGGATCATCTAAATCAAAGACAATCTCAGTGTGGTGCCCGCGCATCGCCAGACCAATAACATCATTGTTTTGCTCATCACGACAGGCACGAACACAACGGGTGCACTGAATGCAGGCATCCATGTTCACGGCGATGCCCGGATGCGATAGATCGGCTTCGGCTTGTTCACGCGGTTTAAACCGCGGCGTACTGATTTCGAGTTTACCAGCCCAATAATCCAGTTCAGAGTTCAACGTATGTGGTTGCTCCGACACATCCGATTTGAGCATTTCCAAGACCATTTTCTGAGAATGCAATGCACGTTGACTATTTGAGTCTACTTTCATTCCTTCAGAAGGGTAACGGCAACATGAGGGTGCCAGAACTCGTTCACCATCAATTTCAACCATACAGGCGCGGCAGTTACCGTCCTGACCTTGTCGTTCTGAATAACACAGGTGTGGGATTTCAACACCTTGACGCTCAGCCGCCTGCAGAATGGTTTCTCCTGATTCAGCAAAAACCGCTTCACCATTTAGCTTGAACGAAATCAGTTCATTTTCAATTTCGGGGTTGATCGCCATTATTTCAACTCCTCGGGGAAATACTTAATCACACAGCGCAACGGATTGGGTGCTGCCTGTCCGAGGCCACAAATAGACGCATCAACCATCACTTGTGACAGCTCCTCCAGCAGTTCCTGGTTCCACTGTTTTTCCTGCATTAAATTAACGGCCTTGGATGTGCCGACACGGCAAGGGGTGCATTGACCGCAGGATTCATCTTCAAAGAATTTCATTGCGTTAACGGCGAGTTCACGGGCTTTATCTTGATCGGAAAACACCACAATAGCGGCTGAGCCGATAAAGCAGTCGTACTTATTCAGGGTGTCAAAGTCAAGCGGAATATCACCCATCGAGGCAGGAAGAATACCGCCTGAAGCACCACCCGGGAAGTAACCATAGAATTCATGACCTTCGTTCATACCATCACAATATTCATCAATCAGCTCACGCATAGTAATACCGGCCGGTGCCAGATGAACACCCGGCTTGTTCACTCGCCCGCTGACAGAAAATGAACGCAGACCAGTGCGACCATTGCGACCGTGGTCAGTCATGCAGTTGGCACCTTTTTCCAGGATGTCACGTACCCAGTACAATGACTCCATATTATGTTCAAGCGTAGGTCTACCGAACAAACCAACCTGGGCCACATAGGGTGGACGTAAACGCGGCATGCCACGCTTACCCTCAATGGATTCGATCATGGCTGATTCTTCACCACAAATGTAGGCGCCGGCACCGCGGCGTAAGTGCAACTTGGGCATATTCGCAACAGGCGGGTGCGCCTCAAGTTTTGCCATTTCTATTTCGAGCATTTCACGGATGGCGGCGTACTCATCCCGCAAATAGATATACACTTCCTCAATACCGACTGCCCATGCTGCAATCAAAGTACCTTCCAGGAAGCAGTGCGGGTCGCGGTCCAGATAATATTTATCTTTAAATGTTCCCGGCTCACCTTCATCAATATTGACGGCCATCAGTTTCGGTGCGGGCTGATCCCGCACAATGCGCCATTTACGGCCAACCGGAAAACCCGCGCCGCCCAGACCACGTAGTCCGGAATCATCCATCACATCCAGTACTTTTTCGACGTCGTACTCGCCTTCCATGCACAGACGGTATGTGTTGTAACCGCCTTGTTCGACATAGTTCTCAAACAAAATCGGTTCAATTTTTTCCGGTTGTGTTTGTTTTTTATCAACAAACTCGATGACTTGAGCTGAGCTGGCATGCTCTACCGGGTTCATGCCCACTACAGCAACAGGTGCTTTATCACAGCGACCAATACAGGGTACCCGTTGCACACGAACATCTTGCCCCAGTCCCTGCTCCAGGGAGCTAATAAGGTCTTCTGCGCCCAACATTTCGCACGTCATGGAATCGCATACACGAACAGTTAGTTGTGGTGGCGGTGTCTGATCTTCTTTGATGACATCAAAGTGATGGTAGAAGGTGGCAACTTCATATACCTCCGCTCTGGAAAGCTTCATTTCATGGGCTAGTGCCACTAGGTGAGCAGCAGAAATGTATTTATAACCATCCTGGATTTTATGCAGATGCTCAATGAGCATATCTTTTTGCCTGGATTCATCAGCCAGTAAAGTCTGTACGTCTGACAAAGCTTTAGGATCAACCTGCCTGCCCTTACCTACTGCGCGAGGTAATTTGAGTTCTTTGCCCGGCTTTTGAGCGCTGATTTGCTGCCCACTCATGAAATTCTCTCTCTTAAATTATGCCTGCATTGGCATTTCTATTAGTACTAACAGACAAAAATTAGCACGGCTTAGTTTTCTTGTGAAGCTGAAATAAAGAAATAAAGAGAGTCAAAACAAGTGTTTGCTTTTTTTTGGTGCAGTTACTCAATGAATTTCATGTCTATTCGCACTAAATCTATGCAACTAAGCTAGTAAAGCAAGATTATATATCTCATTATCAAAATAAGCATATCGCTAAACCTTTGATATCACTACAAAGTAGTAGTTGGATAGAAGAAACCACAAGGGACTGAGATTATGCAGAAAAATTAATTGCCTCAGGCGGACTAATTAGTCGTTATAAATCACAAATTATATAAATCTGCGCAACTCTTTACGTTTATTTTTTGTGATTCGAATTGTCAGCTTGTTGCTTTTCTTTCAGCCATAAATCGTGATGTTGCTCTGCCCAGGCCACATCCACCTGACCTGTAGTCATACCTTCAAGCGCACCTTCTGTGCCGATGGTGCCAATGTATATATGACCGAATGAGAATGCAATCAGCACCAGCCCTGTCAGCAGGTGAATAATATGCGCTAGCTGAATAACTTCACGTTCTTGATTAAAATTAGGGAAATCTAACACTAAACCTGAAAAACACAGCGCGACACCCGCTGTAGCTAAAGTCCAATACCAGACTTTTTCACCCCCATTCATTCTGCCCGCTGACGGATGCTTGTCCCCTACCATTCCACCAAAGGCCTTGAACCACTCAAGATCGGTTTTGGTAAAGAAATTGTGTTTAAACCACGTAATCAAAATGGTAAATAACGCGATCATGAACACAGGTCCGAGAATGTTGTGAAACCACTTCGCAATAGATGCATAAGCAGAGAAGCCGGGGTATCCCATTAATGGAATCAACACGTGCCGACCGTAGAGCAAGCTCAGCCCGGTAACCCCTAAAATGATGAATAAACTCGCCGTAGTCCAATGCAAACGTCTCTCGTTCAAAGTCCAGCGCTGAATGGTTTTACCTGAACGTGGATGAGTTAACTCAACCCGACCTCTGGCGATATAAAAGCCTAGTATAGCGACCAAAACAAATCCCAGTAACCAACTTCCATAGGTGGCCATCGGACCATTACGTACCTGACGCCAGTTCTGGCCTGAACTTTGAATTAACTCATCGGTTTCACGGCCTTTAACGGCAGTATAGCCTTCATTCCCTTGCCTGACCTGACGCCAGGTATCGGAGCGAGGGTTCGTTTTCTGAACCTCTTGCTCTGCCTGAACGAAGCCGTTAACAACATAACCAGACAACGGTAATACCAGAATGGTCAGCAGCATAATGACGCCTGTCCAGGTCATCATTTTCTTACGTCTGTTGAGGGCAGTAGTGGCCGACATAATTCCTCCGCTAGCGGTCGGTCTGAACCTGATTGAAACGCAATTTCAGGATCTCAGCCCGTTGTTCAGGGGTTTTAGCATGACGATCCGGACTACCTTTGTATTCACCTGCTTCATGTAGCGTTACATCAGTGTCTTCGTAACAGGCGGTCAATCCCATAATGGCAATTAAAATTAAAGTTAATTTCATGGCTCAGTCTTTATATGCTGTATCCCAGCCCCAGTTGTCAGGGCGTCCGCCACGGCGGACAACACGGCTGCGGAACAAATCAGCCACCATGTCACCATCACCGGCCAGTAAGGCTTTGGTTGAACACATTTCTGCACATAACGGCAATTTCCCCTCGGCCAGACGATTACGACCGTACTTGTCCAGTTCTTCCTGCGAATTATCTTCTTCCGGTCCACCCGCACAGAAAGTACATTTATCCATCTTGCCTCGGGCTCCAAAAGCCCCTTCCTGAGGATATTGTGGTGCACCAAACGGGCAGGCATAGAAACAGTAACCACAACCGATGCAGATATCCTTATCGTGCAATACCACACCATCATCGGTGGTGTAGAAACAATCCACCGGGCAAACGGCCTGACAGGGAGCATCACTACAATGCATACAGGCAACAGAGATAGACTTCTCGCCTGGCAAACCATCATCTATCGTAACCACTCGCCGGCGGTTCACGCCCCAGGGTACCTCGTGCTCGTTTTTACATGCTGTGACACAAGCGTTGCACTCAATACAACGGTCAGCGTCACATAAAAACTTCATTCGAGCCATGATAAAACCTCTTAAAACTTAAGCTGCACGTACGCGGCACAAGGACACTTTTGTCTCTTGCATCGCGGTGACCGAGTCGTAACCATAGGTAAACACGACATTACAGGACTCACCCAGCACATGCGGTGCTGTTCCTTCCGGATATTTGTCGTGAAGATTCTCGCCCTGATAATGACCACCAAAATGGAAAGGCATAAATACTACGCCACGCTCTACGCGTTCAGTGACAAATGCCATTACTTTAATAGAGCCTCCCTCAGGACCATCTACCCATACTTGCTCTTCGTGTTTCACACCCGCATTGTTAGCATCAGCAGGATGGATTTCGATAAACATATCTTGCTGTAATTCAGCCAGCCATGGATTAGAACGGGTTTCATCACCACCGCCTTCATATTCCACCAGACGACCACTGGTCATTAATAACGGAAAGTCCTGAGTAAAGTCTTTTGCCTGTATCGAACCATAGCGGGTTGGTAAGCGATAAAAACTGCGTCGGTCTTCATAGGTTGGGTATTTCTCAACCAAATCACGCCGGTTTGTATAAAGTGCTTCACGGTGTATTGGCACAGGATCCGGGAACTGCCAGACAATCGCTCGTGCTTTAGCATTTCCATAGGGGGCACAACCATGATTGATAACAACACGCTGGATACCACCCGAGAGATCTGTTTTCCAGTTTTTACCTTCGGCTTCTTTTTGTTCTTCCGCTGTCAATTCATTCCACCAGCCGAGTTCTTTAAGCATATCGGCAGTGAATTCAGGGTAACCATCTTCAATGTCTGAGCCTGCTGTATAAGAATCTTCAGCAAGAATATTGACACCATTGTGTTCGATACCGAAACGGGCACGGAAAGGTAAACCGCCTTCAGCAACAGGCACCGAAGTGTCATACAGAATCGGGCTCCCCGGATGTTTCATCTCAGCAGTACCCCAGCAAGGCCACGGCAAACCATAATATTCACCATCACATGGGCCGCCCTGTGCTCGAAGCGTGGTTTTGTCAAAAGTATGCAGATTTTCCGATTGCAGTTTCATGCGCTCCGGTGTCTGACCGGTATAACCAACCGTCCACATCCCACGATTGAATTCACGGGTAATATCTTCAACCAGAGGCTCTTCGCCATTTACCTTGATGTTTTTACACAGCTCTTTTTCATAGCCAAATTTCTTGGCAAATTTATAGATAATGGTGTGGTCCGGCTCTGACTCGAATAATGGGTTGATAAGTTGTTGTCGCCATTGCACCGAGCGATTCGATGATGTCACCGAACCATAGGTTTCAAATTGTGTTGCTGCCGGTAACAAGTAAACACCATCAGTACGATCGTTCATGACAGCCGAAACGGTCGGATAGGGATCAACAATGACCAGCAGATCCAATTTTTCCATAGCCGCTTTCATTTCCGGACCACGGGTCTGACTATTCGGCGCATGCCCCCATAACACCATCGCCTTGATGGCTTCTTTCTGGGCAATGTTTTCTTTGTCTTCCAATACGCCATCTATCCAGCGTGAGACAGGAATACCATTGGTGTACATTGGCGTAGCGCCTGAACCACCGGTTTTTCCCTCTTCACCCTCTGTTTCACCGACTTCATAGGATTTTTGATCAAAGCGATTTTTTAACCACTCCAAGTCGATATCCCATACTCTGGCCCAGTGTTTCCATGCGCCTTCGGACAAGCCATAATAACCGGGCAATGTATGCGACAGCACACCAAGGTCCGTGGCCCCCTGCACATTGTCATGACCACGGAAAATATTGGTACCGCCACCTGATACACCCATATTGCCAAGCGCAAGCTGGAAAATGCAGTAAGCACGAGTATTGTTGTTACCGATTGTGTGCTGTGTGCCGCCCATACACCAGACAAAGGTGCCGGGACGATGTTCTGCCATTGTTTTTGCAGCCTGGTAAACATCCTCTTCTTTAGCACCGGAAACGCGCTCAACCTCAGCCGGATCCCATTTAGCGACTTCCTTACGGATTTCATCCATGCCATAAACGCGCTGTTCGATAAACTTCTTATCTTCCCAGCCGTTTTTAAAGATATGCCAGAGCATACCCCAGACGAAGGGGACATCGGTCCCTGGACGAATGCGTACAAACTGATCGGCGTGGGCTGCAGTCCGGGTGAATCGAGGATCAACCACAATCAGAGGTGCACCGCGTTCTTTACCACGGAATATATGCTGCAAAGACACCGGATGTGCCTCAGCAGGATTCGCACCGATGATGAAAATAGCTTTGGAGTTATGAATATCGTTGTAGGAGTTAGTCATCGCACCGTAACCCCAGGTATTTGCTACCCCAGCAACCGTGGTTGAGTGACAGATACGTGCCTGATGATCCACATTGTTTGAACCCCATAAGGCAGCAAACTTACGGAACAGATAAGCCTGTTCGTTGGAATATTTCGCTGAACCCAGCCAATAGACAGAGTCGGGGCCCGATTTTTCACGAATATCGAGCATTTGATCGCCGATCTCATTAATCGCTTGGTCCCAGGAAACACGGGTCCATTTGCCATTGACCTTTTTCAGTGGGTATTTGAGACGTTTATCACCATGGCCATGCTCACGTACTGAAGCACCTTTTGCACAATGCGACCCTAGATTGAATGGATGCTCAAAACTTGGCTCTTGCCCAATCCACACACCATTTTGAATTTCTGCAATTACCCCGCAGCCCACACTACAGTGTGTACAGACACTCCGTTTTCTCGTGATATCGCCGTCGTCATAAGTGTGCATTTGACTCTCTGATGCTTCAGCTTTTTGCATCATGGCAGGCGGCAGCATCGACATAAATGCAGCACCACCAGCAGCGATACCAGAACCTTTCAGAAAAACACGTCGATTAAGTCCATTAGCAGACGAGGTGGAGGCTGATTGTCTTTTGGTCAATTTCATGGCGCGAACTCAGGGGCTAAAAATCAGCTAGATGGTAATAGGTATCAACATGTTCTGTGCGTTGATAGCCTTTGGATACGGGTTTTTCTTCACGCTTTACAGGCTTCTCGATAGGGGATGCCTGAACCAGGCCGGATGTGGCCGCAATAGCTGCACCACCACCGACAACCGATGTGATTTTTTGAAGAAAATCCCTGCGTGAACGGGAAGATTGGGTGCTCATGACGCTCTCCAATTCAATGTAGTGTGCAAAAGTTAAGAGTGGGGTACTCACTTGTTCGACAAGCAATGCATCATTGCACATTTGATTCTTACAGTAAGTATCTCTCAGCTAGCTCGGTGTATCAAGCGTTTGAACGCAAATTATGTAAATAAGTGCCTATTTCATCCGTTGCGTTTCTATTTTTGTAAACTGGGCTGCAAAGTCCGCAACACTTCGATAGAAATCGGCGCTGCTGGCATTAGCTAAATCTGAAAAAAATTTTTCTGCCCACGGCGAAATATGTCGATTAAAAAATGTCGGTGCATCAACAATCGGCGTACCTTGCGCAGATAAAATCAGTCTCATCACATCAAACTCAGCAGCGATGTGATCTTCCGGCTCTTTTTTTTCGTCCTGTCGCTCCAGTCCCAGTTGCGCTAAATCTTTTCTCAGTAAGGCCAACGGCTTCTCATTCAAAAATCCGGTTTGATAATACGAACCATAGGGAATGATTTCACCTTGTGTCAGCCCCACAAATAAGGCGTGGTACTCATCATCAAGTTTGTTGGTGTCAGCTTTACCGGCTGCTTGCTTTAAGTTTTGCCAAGCTTTTCCCATAGGCGACTCAGGTTCTGTCACCTCAACTTCCACTATATTTTCCAGCAAGGCTTGTTGCGGTGGCGCGGCCAACAACGTTGCTAACAGAGCATAATGTTGTGCCCGCCATTGTTCTTGAACTTCACTCATATATCAGGCCTTTCAGGAATCTTTGAACATGGCTTTAACACGACAGTCTTCACACATTTTTAGTCTTTCCAATGCGGCCCCCTGAAACATAGGGTGGTCGGCCAGTTTACCTATTATGTTATCGATCATTTTTTGCGTCGCAAACGGTTTATGACAACTGATGCAGTGAAATATAGGCTCTTCGTTAAGCAGCCTTTTTTGTCTTGCTTGCTCACGCTCAAATAAATAGCGGGGACTCAGGTTGATGGCATCTTCCGGACAAGCCGTCTCACACATGCCACATTGCACACAGAGGTCTTCAATAAAGTTCAGCTGCGGTTTATCAACACCATCCACCACAGCCCCGACCGGACACACTGACACACAAGACATACACAAGGTGCAGGTCTGCTTATTGACTTCAATTTCACCGAATGCTGCCTCCTTGCTCAGTTTCACCTCACTGATCTGGTTTGGCGCATGCTGATAGAGATGTGTCAGCGCCATGGTCGTCATCCGACGTTTATCATCCACGCCTGCGTATTTTGCCGCTGGCAATGAATTGTCAGTTACTGTCGATGATAGCGCTTTCTGTAACTGTTCAAACTCTCGAAAAGCGAGGAACTGAAGCCGATCTTCACCCAGTCCTAATGCAGCAACGATAGCGTTGGTTTCATCAATACTTGATTGCAGTTCCTGCCAATTATGATCGTCATGTGTGCCCGCATCCCAGACACTCACTCTGCCCACACCAAACGCTAAAGCAGTCAGCCAGAAAGGCATACCCAAAGCACCGATTTCTTCAATAGAAAACGGTATGACATTATCACTCAGTGCGCCGTCATAAGAGTGCAACAGCGTCTGGGCATGACTTTCATCATGAATCAGCAATTGTGGCGTCTGTGATGAAATTTCGGCGTAACGTTTGAGCATCTCTCGTAAGCGATTAATACTGACATCCAACGTCGGTAAGGCGTAACTTATCGCACCTGACGGGCAGACCACTGTACAACTGCCACAGCCCTGACATAGAGACGGATTCACGTTAATAAGATCATGACCTGAGCTTTCTATGGCTCCTGCCGGACAGGCATTGATACAGTTGCTACAGCCCTTAACACCACGGCGGCTGTGAGCACAGATATCCGCGTTATAGTTAAAATACTTGGGCTTATCAAAACCACCCACCAGATCGGGTAACTGTTGAAGAGCTTCAACCAAGGATTGCTTATCATCGCGGGGAGCAAAGTAGCCTAATGGTAGAACCGTTGTGGTGATAACCGGCTCTGGGCTCAGATCCAACACTAAGTCGACCTGAAGCTCATGATCAGAAAAAACAGCTTTAAAGTCACCCAGCCAGCCAGCTAGGGATGACAACGGTTGTTTGATTACCGTCACATTCTCATCTGCTTCGATCTCATCATCCAGACTTAAACAAAAGAGATCTAACGAAGCCAGTTGAGGCAACACTGCTTTTACAATAGCGGCAGAACCCATTACCAAGCAACGGCCAGCCGATTCGAACTCGATCAACTCGGTTGGCTCGAAAACAATATTTCCAGCTTCTACTACCGCATTATGCAATTCCGTCATCCTCTTTGCTGTTTGGTTTTGAGCCAGTCTCTTCGGTCGATGTAGAAGAGTGAGACTCCTTCTGCTCTTCTGGTCGTGTTTTCTCTTCGGCCAATTTAAGCAAACGTTTCATTTCATGAGTCACGATCGTGCCCAGACTGGCAAACTGGGTGAAATCATCATCATATTCATTCAAGCCATCACGCACGTTAAACTCGGGTTTGCGAAATAATTTACGCAACGCCGCTTTTTTGGTGTCGGCATCCACATCATCACGTTGCCAGACAGGTAAGGGCTGCTCTGTTTTTTCATCAGCATCAGCCTTAATTTTTGATGTTTCTGGCGACTCTATATCAGTGCCAGTTCGAAATGATGACGTATCGGGCTCGGGCATTGTATCTGAACCGCGCTTACGTTGTGACCAGCGGGAGAGAAAACCTGCCTCTTTGTCTGTTTCACGACTCATTTCGCATCGCCTCTGTCAGCATCATGCCATTTACGCCGTTTGCGTTTTTTGGGTGGTGTAGGTTTGTAATGAAAGATGACAAAATGTTCCAGCCAGACACATAAAGCATCAGCTAAAGGCGCATCCAGCACAGTTTGACCGGTTTCCATGTGCGAAGCCGCCTCATCGAAATCCACGGTTGCCAGCATCGGTGCCAGCTCACCTGATTCTTCGCTGCACACCAGATATACTTTGGGTTGCTCTGACATCAGATTGACGTAATAAGCATCACAGTGCTGCTTGTAAAGTTTCAGCTGCATCTCGGTGAGATAGACCAAATCACCCTGCTCAGACGCTTCTGTCAAAGAGGATTCAGTCAGTCCAGGTAAAGTCCCCAGTAGCAACCAACTGTTTTTCTGCCAACGGTTAACACTAGGCTTGCGCAGCAGGACTGCGGTAACAGCGAATTGATCTGAGGGTGTATCCAACATGGTGAAGTGATAACAACTGAGTAACTAAGATGATAGCAAATTTCAGTCGATTTTACTCAGCGACTTCTACTCCTGTGACTTTTTGTAAACCGCGTGGCAGCTTGTTACCACGTTTACCACGCTCACCGGCATAATGTTCCAGATCGGCTGGTTTGAGTGTTAAGTGGCGACGTCCAGCGTGTAAGGTCAAACTGCGTTGTTGGGGTACGATAATGACCGATTGCATCCATTCCTGACCGGCACTGAAACGTGCCTGTGGAATGTTAATCAAACGTACACCTTTACCTTTATTAAGAGACGGGATTTCGTTAGCTGCGAATACCAGCAAGCGACCATCGCCCGATGCCACCGCTATCTGGTCGTTATCCTGATCCTCAAGCATCATCGGCGGTAAAATCTTCGCGCCTTTCGGCAGGTTGAATAACGCTTTACCCGCTTTATTTTTTGCCAGAAGATTATCCAGCGTCGTGACAAAACCATAGCCCGCGGTATTGGTCAGTAAGATTGACTTATCATTTTCAACAGCAAGCACTGCGACAAAACGCACTTCAGGTGCAGACTGCAGGCGTCCACTTAACGGTTCGCCCTGCCCCCTTGCTGATGGCAGAGTATGAGCAGACAGGGAATAACTTCGTCCCGTCTCATCAAGAAATACGATTTGTTGATTACTACGGGCTTTGACAGAGGTCAGGTAACGGTCCCCGGTGCGGAAATTCAATGAAGTCGGATCGACATCATGCCCTTTGGCCGCTTTAACCCAACCACTTTCTGAAATAACGATGGTCAGCGGTTCTGTCGGCAGTAAATCCGTCGCAGCCAATGCTTTGGATGCATGCCTTTCCACAATTTTAGAACGTCTGTCATCGCCGAACTTTTCAGCATCAGCGGTCAGTTCTTTCCGAATCAACGTTTTCAGCCTTGTCTCAGACCCCAGTAACAATTCCAGTTGTTTACGTTCTTTGGTAAGTTCATCCATTTCACCACGGAGCTTCATTTCTTCCAGTTTGGCTAAATGCCGTAACCGCAATTCAAGAATAGCTTCTGCCTGACGATCGCTAATGCCAAATCGTTCCATCATGACGGTTTTCGGCTCATCTTCAGTCCGGATAATCGCGATGACTTCATCCAGATTAAGATAGGCGATCAGCAGGCCTTCCAGCACATGCATGCGATCCAATACTTTATCAAGGCGATACTGTAAGCGGCGGCGAACCGTCTCAACCCGATAACCCAGCCACTCAACCAACATTTCACGCAAGTTTTTAACCTGCGGTCGTCCATCCATACCGATCATATTCATATTGACACGATGGCTGCGTTCTAGATCGGTTGTCGCAAACAAATGAGACATCAGACTATCGATATCCACTCGGTTCGAGCGCGGCACAATGACCAAGCGCACCGGATGTTCATGATCCGACTCATCGCGTAAATCGGCCACCATAGGCAGTTTTTTTGCATTCATCTGCGCTGCAATCTGTTCCAGCACCTTGGCACCTGAAACCTGATACGGCAATGCATCAATAATCACTTCACCTTCGTCTTTGTTGTAGACAGCACGTTGTTTTATTGAGCCGTGTCCGGTCTCATAAATCTTACGAATCTCATCACGGCTGGAAATAATTTCGGCACCGGTTGGAAAGTCCGGACCCTGTATATCTTCCAGTAGTTCATCAAGGGTGGTGCGTGATGATTTGAGTAACCTCAAGCTGGCATTCACCACTTCTTTAAGGTTATGGGGAGGTACATCCGTTGCCATCCCCACTGCGATACCCGTCGTACCGTTGAGCAATAAATTGGGTAAACGGGCCGGTAATAGAGAGGGTTCATCCATGGTGCCATCGAAATTCGGTACCCAGTCAGCGGTTCCCTGTCCCAGTTCGCTGAGCAACACCTGTGCATAAGGCGCCAGTCGTGCTTCGGTATAACGCATTGCAGCGAATGACTTAGGATCGTCCATCGACCCCCAATTACCTTGCCCATCAATTAATGTATAGCGATAGGAGAATGGCTGAGCCATCAAGACCATGGCTTCGTAGCAGGCGGAATCGCCATGCGGATGGTATTTACCCAGCACGTCACCAACTGTCCGGGCTGATTTTTTATGTTTGGACAGCGCGCTTAAGCCTAGCTCTGACATCGCATAGACGATGCGACGCTGTACGGGTTTCAGGCCATCACCAATATGTGGTAAAGCACGATCCAGAATGACGTACATCGAATAATCCAGATACGCCTTTTCGGTAAAGTCGCGTAGCGGCAGTTGTTCTAAATCATCGACAAGGGTAGTCATGGTTAAGTCTCTGTTTCTCTTTACAAGGCGGCCAAATCAGCCAAATCACCGTGTTGTTCCAGCCAGAATTTACGATCCGAAGCACGCTTCTTAGCTAACAGTTTATCCAGGGTCATCATCGTGTCATCTTCAGCTTCGATGGTCAGTCTGATAAGGCGACGGGTATCAGGCGCCATCGTTGTCTCACGCAATTGCATCGGGTTCATTTCACCCAGCCCTTTAAAGCGCTGTGTACTTACCTTACCTTTGAGCTTCTCTTTTTCGATACGGTCCAAAATGATAAGACGTTCCTCATCATCAAGCGCATAGAAAATCCGTTTACCAACATCAACACGGTATAACGGCGGCATCGCCACACAAATATGCCCGGCTTCAACTAACGGTCTGAAATGCCTGACAAACAAGGCACACAACAGTGTTGCAATGTGCGCACCATCTGAATCGGCATCAGCCAGGATACAGATTTTGCCATAGCGTAGCCCTGTGAGATCGTCCGATCCCGGATCAACACCAATCGCAACAGCAATATCATGTACTTCCTGAGAGGCCAGTACTTGTGTCGGCTCTACTTCCCAAGTATTCAGAATCTTGCCTCGCAGCGGCATTATGGCCTGAAACTCACGGCTACGGCCCTGTTTAGCACTACCGCCAGCGGAATCCCCTTCCACCAGAAACAGTTCTGTTCTGGCCGGGTCCTGTGATGTACAGTCGGCTAATTTACCAGGCAATGCAGGTCCGGATTGAATCCGTTTACGAACAACTTTCTTGGCTTGTTTCAGACGGGACTGAGCGTTGTTGATAGCCAAATCAGCAATCTTCTCACCGTCTTCAATATGATGGTTCAGCCACAAACTGAACGAATCTTTAACCACACCTGAAACAAACGCAGCACATTGGCGTGATGACAACCGTTCCTTGGTCTGCCCCGAGAATTGCGGATCTTCCAGTTTAACTGAAAGCACATAAGAGCAACGCTCCCAGACGTCTTCAGGTGCCAACTTGACGCCGCGGGGTAACAAATTACGAAACTCACAGAATTCCCGCAGAGCATCCAATAGACCGGAACGCAGACCGTTTACATGGGTTCCTCCCTGCGCGGTGGGAATCAAATTGACGTAACTTTCAGCCAGGACTTCGCCCGGTTCCAACTGCCACATCAAAGCCCAGTCGGCTTCCTCATCATCATTACTGATATTTCCCACAAAAGGAGTGGCAGGAACACTAGGCTCATCGGTCATTGCCGATGATAAGTATGATTTCAGTCCGTCTTCATAACACCAACGATCTTCGACTTTTTCTTTGCCTGACAGATCGGTAAAAGTCACCACAAGACCAGGACACAAAACGGCTTTCGCCCGCAATACATGGCGGAGTTTTGAAACTAAAAACTTGGCCGCATCAAAAAAAGATTCTTCGGGCCAGAAACGTACCGTGGTACCCGTATTACGCTTACCGACAGTGCCTATTTCAGTAAGCGGCTCTTTGAGTGCACCCTGCTCAAACGCCATACTGTACTCAATCCCATTTCGCCTGATTCTGACATCCAGACGAGATGATAAAGCATTAACGACTGACACGCCGACACCGTGTAGACCACCTGAAAAGCGGTAGTTTTTATTGGAGAACTTGCCACCCGCATGCAAGCGCGTGAGGATGACTTCAACGCCTGGCACCCCCTCTTCCGGATGGATATCAACCGGCATGCCACGACCATCATCCGTCACCTCAAGAGAGTTATCGTCGTGAAGAGTAACCTGTACCTGCCGAGCGTGACCAGCAACCGCCTCATCCACACTATTATCGATGACTTCCTGAGCTAGATGATTGGGTCGGGTTGTGTCGGTGTACATGCCCGGTCTTTTTCTGACCGGTTCAAGGCCTGTTAGTACCTCAATGGCCGAAGCATCGTATATATTTGTCATCGTTTAGAAATCAACTTGAATTATCCCCACCGAAGATTATCAGGATAAAAGCCTAACACACAATATTTGTCTGTCATGTTGGCTAATAATTAAGCCTGACTGGCTAACCTCAACCGACTTTATCACGTAACCGTAAATGAAGATTAATTTGATCCAGATCAGAACATAGCTAAGACGAGCTTATTGTTGTTGCATCGTTAATCACTCACGCTGTATTGTCAGATCCAGCAAGGCAACAATTACAGACAATCGTACAAACTGATGCTCCAATGAATCTGCTTACGGTGCTCTCACATGAGAAACAAGTTGTTACTCACAGATCGAAAACTCCTCCTTGAGCTCGCGATTGTGTTGGTGCTCAAGTTATTTCTCCTGTTCATTATCTGGCATCACTTTTTTAGTACTCCCCCCAATCTTGATAACACACAATCCACAGCAGAACGCCTTCTTCATCATTCTTCCCAAGGAGAAAGACCTTGATTAGTGAACATCTTGTCGACTTGTCGCGGCTACAATTTGCTATTACCGCGATGTATCACTTTCTTTTTGTACCGTTAACTCTTGGCTTAGCCTGGATCCTGGTGATTATGGAGTCGGTCTATGTCATGACCGGGAAAACCGTCTATCGAGACATGACAAAATTCTGGGGCAAGCTTTTCGGGATTAATTTTGCGCTCGGTGTCACCACTGGACTGACGATGGAATTTCAGTTTGGTACAAACTGGGCTTACTACTCGCATTATGTGGGTGATATTTTCGGCGCACCACTGGCTATTGAGGGATTGATGGCCTTCATGCTCGAGTCCACTTTTGTCGGTATGTTCTTTCTGGGCTGGGACAGACTCAGTAAAAAACAACACTTGATGACGACCTTTCTTGTCGCATTGGGATCCAACCTATCAGCCCTATGGATTCTTGTCGCTAATGCCTGGATGCAAAATCCCGTTGGTGCTGAATTCAATTATCAAACCATGCGAATGGAATTAACCAGTTTCACCGAGGTATTTTTCAATCCCGTTGCCCAGGTTAAGTTTATCCACACCGTGGCCGCGGGCTATGTTACCGGTGCCATGTTCGTACTGAGTATCAGTGCCTGGTACTTACTGAAGAAGCGTGATGTTGGTTTCGCAAGACGAAGTTTTGCCATTGCTGCCGGCTTTGGGCTTGCTTCTATTATGTCTGTGATTGTCCTGGGTGACGAAAGTGGCTATGAAATCGGTGATGTTCAGAAAACAAAACTTGCCGCTATTGAAGCGGAATGGGAAACAGCCGAACCCCCAGCGGCCTTTACCCTGTTTGGCCTGCCTAATGATGACACCATGGAGACAGAGTATGCCGTGAAAATACCGTACGCACTTGGGTTGATAGCGACTCGGTCAATGGATGAGCCTGTAACAGGGATAAAGGAATTAATTGATGATAATGAAACGCGTATTCGCTCAGGAATCAACGCATACGCACTATTGCAGAAATTGCGGAACGGTCAAGACTCTGAAGAAATAAAGGCGCGCTTTGATGCTGTCAAAGACGATCTGGGTTACGGGCTTCTCCTCAAAAAATACACAGAACAAGTCACTGATGCTACTGAATCACAGATAAAAGCCGCGGCTCGCGATAGTGTTCCAGCAGTCACACCGATGTTCTGGGCATTTCGTGTGATGGTGGGGGCCGGCTTCACCATGCTAATTATTTTTGTATTGTCCTTTTATTACTGTGCCAAACGGGAGGAATACAAACACCGTAAGCTCCTCTGGGCTGCTTTGCTGGCATTACCATTACCCTGGATCGCAGCAGAAACGGGGTGGTTTGTTGCTGAGTTTGGCCGTCAGCCATGGTCAATCAGTGGCATCTTACCAACCCATCTATCGACCTCCACACTGGCTGCCAGTGATGTCTATAGCAGCCTGATTGCCTTGATAGTGTTTTACACCCTGCTATTGATCATTGAGTTTTATCTGATGCTTCGCTTTGTCAGACAAGGACCCAGTAGCCTTCATACAGGGCAATATCACTTTGAAACAGCTACAAAAGGAGCCTGATCATGGTGCTGGATTATGAAACACTGAAATTAGTTTGGTGGCTTCTTATGGGTGTGCTGCTTATAGGTTTTGTGCTGACTGACGGGTTTGATATGGGGGTTGGCATATTATTACCGTTTGTTGGTCAGAGCGACGAAGAAAGACGCATCATGCTCAACACTGTAGGGCCACACTGGGAGGGAAATCAGGTCTGGCTGGTCACTGCTGGTGGAGCCTTATTTGCTGCATGGCCTTTGGTCTATGCTATGGCTTTTTCAGGCTTTTACCTGGCTATGATGTTGACCTTGTTTGCTTTATTCCTGCGACCAGTCGGCTTCGATTATCGCAGCAAAATTGATAACCCTCACTGGCGTAGGAGTTGGGACTGGGGATTGTTCGTTGGCAGTGTCGTGCCACCTATCATCTTCGGGGTAGCGTTCGGTAATTTACTACTGGGAGTGCCATTTCATTTTGATGAGTTTATGCGGCCCTATTACACGGGTAACTTCTTTCAATTATTGAATCCTTTTGCATTATTGGCCGGTATTATCAGTTTGTTAATGGTTATCATGCATGGTGCCGTATGGCTTCAGGCCCGTACTGACGCGGAATTAAAGTCACGTTGTACTCGAATGGCAATGATAAGCGCGCTTGTTTTGCTAGTGCTGTTTGCGCTGGCTGGTATCTGGGTTGCGAAAGGTATTGATGGTTATATCATCACCCTGATGCCTGACGCTGGTAGTAGCTTCACACCAGAAATGAAGCAGGTACAGACACAATCAGGGGCATGGATGAATAATTATTCACTCCACCCATGGACGATGTGGGCACCCGTTCTGGCCTTGTTGGGAATGGTTGGCGTCTATATAAGCTCTCGTGCAGATAAATCAGCTCTGGCCTTTATCAGTAGCAGCATGGCACTATCTGCAATTATTCTCACAGCTGGATTTTCAATGTTTCCTTTTGTCATGCCTTCCAGCACTGATATCAATAGCAGTCTCACGCTTTGGGATGCCACATCAAGTGAGCTAACCCTTAGTATTATGTTCTGGGTCGCCATGATATTTGTCCCGATTATATTGCTATACAGTTTCTGGACATACCGAAAAATGTGGCGGCGACTTGACCTGGACTTTATTCGCAACAATCAACATTCAACTTACTAGGTGGTTCTATGTGGTATTTCGCTTGGATTTTGGGAATTTTACTCGCCGTAGCCCTTGGTATTATTAATGTTATGTGGCTGGAACTAGAGTCAATGGACGAACTTGATGATTAACGCCTGGCTTAATGCACCAGCAACCCGTTTATTAAGCTTGCTCTTTGCCATTGGACTTTCTGGCATTATTCTGGTTTATCCCCTGGGATTAATCAGGGCTGATGGTTCTTCTCATCATGGCTTGCTAATGATACTGTTAGTAGCGATCGGTATTGGATTTATTCATGGTGTTGGATTCGCACCTGAACAAGCTCTGTGGCGTGTTGTTCTAAGCCCCGTTTTTGCGTGGCCGCCTATGCTATTCGGTATTGTGACTTTGCTGACACCTTGAGGAACAGTAATGAAATCATTGGCTTTTACATCCATTTTGATAGGACTGCTTTCTTTTACAGTCCATGCTCAAACCACTGAGCAGCAGCAATTTGAAACAAAGGCTCAGGCAGCCATTAAAGAGTTTGGCAGTAGCCTCAAAGCATCACTTATGTCGGCTATGCAGGATGGTGGACCGATTGAGGCGGTTGCTGTCTGCAACCTGATTGCGCCGACGCTCGCTGCTGAGATGTCCAAAAAATATGGTATGGACATCGGTAGAACTAGTCTTAAAGTCCGTAACCCAGACAATGAAGCTGATGAATGGGAAACCTCCGTTATGCAGGACTTTGAGACGCGCCTATCAACCGGAGAAGCCATACAAAGTCTGACTTTCAGCGAGAAAGTGGCAACAGATATTGGACATCAATGGCGCATGATGAAAGCGATACCGACCGATAAGGTCTGCCTCTCCTGTCATGGAACTAAGATAGCGCCGCCGATTCAGAAAAAGTTAAATAAATACTACCCTGATGATATGGCAACAGGCTACAAATTACGCGATATTCGTGGTGCCTTTACAGTCAGTAAAGAAGCCGACTGATCATTACTTCAAACCGATAAACTCATTACGCCCTTTGGTTTCAAAACTGAGCTTCTCTTCTTTTGAAAGCCAACCAATAGCCCGTTGTAATAGCTTGGTATCCAGTCCGGTATCTTTGCTGATTTTAGTAGCCGACGCTGGACCATTTTGTTCCAAATATTGCCAAACTCGGCCTGCGGCCGCGCCAATTGACTCTGTCATTGCATGATCTCCGATAAGGGGAAAAAGTAACTACATCAGTAATGGCAAACTTTATGCCAATTCAAACACAACCGTATATCAGGTTTTTATAGAACTAATAAGGCTTTTCTGCACTTTTTGAGAGCAATCCCGTCAGCCTCTGCACTCAGAAAGTTTTGTTGATAGCGGTTGCGATCTGCTGCATCGCTTGTTCGACCTGTTTTTTAGGTGTGCCGATATTCAGTCGCATAAAACCGCTACCTACATCACCGAATACATAACCGGGATTCATACCGACGCCTGCCTTCTCAATAAAGAATCGACGTAGCGCCTGATTGTCTAATTGCAACTCACGACAATCGAGCCACAATAAATAGGTCCCTTCTGGTTGAATCAACGAAATCTGGGGAATCTCAAGATCAATAAATTCTGAGACCCATCGCATTGTGTTTTGCAAATAGGGCATTAAAGCATCCAGCCACCCCTCACCATGACGATATGCGGCTTCAAACGCACAGACACTAAACGGATTGGAAGCACTCACATGCCAGCTTTCAAAGACCTGATTAATCTGTTTACGCTGCTGCTTGTCAGAGACGACCAGGGTGGATAAGCCCATGCCAGGAATATTAAAGGTTTTACTGGGCGCGATAGCCGTAATGACATTGACTGATTCTGTCAGGTTCGCGAGGGGTAAATGGCGCTGTCCCGGATAAATTAAATCCGCATGGATTTCGTCGGAAATAATGGTCATATTATGACGTTCAGCCAATGCTAGCAATGCTTCCAACTCATCCCGACGCCAGACCCTGCCTACAGGGTTATGCGGTGAGCACAACAACAATACCCGCGCACCTTGCCTTGCACACGCTTCAAGGTGTTCAAAATCCAGCGTGTATTGTCCCGCAATGAGCTTTAATGGGTTGAGTACTAATTCACGGCCCGTTTCAGTAACAGCTGAGAAAAACGGGAAATACACCGGTGGCTGTGCAATAACTTTATCGCCGGGCTCGGTTAACGCCTCAATCGTAGCATGCAGTGACGGTACAACACCGGGACACATCATTACCTCAGATTGTTTTACCGTCCAATCATAGCGTTTATCACACCAGTCAATCATAGCCTGATACAGGCTATCTGGATACATTGTGTAGCCATACAGCGGGTGCTGAGCACGCCTCACCAAAGCTTCTGTCACGGCGTGTGGCGCAGCAAAGTCCATATCCGCGACCCACATTGGTATTACATCACTGCGACCAAAATAGGCCTTTCTGGCATCGAGTTTAAGACTATTTGAACCGCTTCTATCTATCGGCGTATCAAAGTCGAATGTCATGCCTTACGCTTCCAGACCGTCACTTCCGACAAGGTATGCTGGAATTTACGACTGGTTTCACGAATCACAAACGGCACTGATTCAGGCCCTCTAATCAGATCAAAATGCGGTTCGAGTATGGCTTTCAGGCCATCCATGGTGGTGAAGCTTTCACCATCCTTCTTAAAACCGCCCAGCCACTCTGATTTTTCAGTATGCTCTTCCAGCCAAGTATATGGCGATGCTAATAAAAGCACACCGCCAATATTGAGACGCTCATGGATGTTTTTCAAGAATTGTGCAGGTTCGTACAAACGATCAATAAGGTTTGCAGCCAGAATAAGGTCATACCCAGTGTAAATCGACTTCAAATTACAGGCATCGCCCTGCATGAATTCAACTTTATCAGCAACATTATCCAAACCTAACTGATCCAGACGACGTTCTTCATAATGCACCAGATCACCTTCATCGGTAATGGTATAACGGACAACGCCTTGTTGCGCCATTTTTACACCCAGATTGATTAAACGCGCCGAAAAGTCGACACCGGTGACATGGTCAAAATGGTGTGCCAATTCAAAACTGGCACGGCCTACCGCACAACCAATATCCAGCGCTCTACCCTTGTTTTGATCCCCCATCATTTCAACAGCCAGCGTTGCCAGTGTTTTAGGGAAATTCGGCACATTGAAATAGCTGTCACCGTAATGGAATTCGGTATATTGCGATAGCATCGAATCTGTTTCGTAATGCGAGCTGTGCTCCTCTACTTTGGCATCAGAAATGACATACCTAAACCCCGCATGCTGGAAAAAATGACGTCGAAATGCGTAACGGGCTGCACGTCGAGTTTCATTTCCAGAGGAAATCCACGAACCACCTTTGATTATATTATGACGTCCATCAAAGGTCGGGGTAGTGAAATCATCGTAAATCGGATGCACTTTAAACCCATCAAATGGATAGGTCGGTGTTTCCACCCATTGCCAGACATTACCCACCACATCATACAAATCACCATGTTTGAATTGATCCACCGGACAGGATGAAGCCGCATAATCAAGGTGAATATTAGCCGGAGCCTGTTCGTTGGTCAGTTCATTTACGCCGGCATGGTCATAAATCCGATACCACTCATCTTCCGTCGGCATCCGAACCGGTTTACCGGATTGTTCTGCTTTCCAGTTACAAAAGGCTTTAGCTTCATGGTAATTCACATCCACTGGCCAGTTCCAGGGCATAGCGACCAACTCTGTCATCAGGCGCAATTGCCAACCCTGTTCGCTTTTAATCCAGAACGTAGGATGTTCAGCTTTAGTGAATTTCCGCCATTCCAGTCCTTCTTCTTGCCAGTATTTGTCTTGCTGATAACCTCCGGCTTCAACAAAAGCAAAAAACTCCTGATTACTGACCAAAAATTTTGACGCCTGGAAAGCATCTATATCGGCTTCATGTTGACCGTATTCATTATCCCAGCCATAAATCGGGTCAGTGAAGTTTTTACCGACTGTGACATTACCTGCTGGAATATTCACCAGACTGTTTTCGGGGGCTTCAGCAGAGTTTGAAAAGGGCCGCCAATTACGATGTGATTTAACCAGTTCCAATTGCTGCTGACGAATCAGAACCGATGACGTTTCCAGGTGAATCTGTTCATGCTCGATTCCCATTAAAATCGCCCACCACGGATTAGTCCAGTCTATAGGCAATTTTAATGGCGCTTTTTGGATGACTTTATTGATTATCGCTTTGACCTGTTGGCGATAGGCTTTAACGTCTTCTACCGCCGGCCACTCGTAATGGGCATCATTGAGGTCATCCCAGCTCATTTCATCAACGCCGACAGCAAACATCGACTCAAAAGTTGGGTTGATACGCTTATCAATCAGTCCTGCCAACAACATTTTGTTCACAAAAAATGTAGCGGTATGGCCGAAATAAAAAATGAGAGGATGACGTAATGGAATAGACTTCTGATAAAAGCCCTGATCAGACTTCAGGGTTTCAAAAAGCGACTCATACTGCTCAAAGGTAAAATTAAAATAGTCTGCAATTTCCTGCCTTTTAGCGGCGGCGTCATGACCATTCAGTTTCGGGGTACGAAGGTAACTCGTGTTGCTTGATGAGTGCTTTTTTAATGCATTCTCAGCAGTCATATTCCTGCTCCATCTCTTTTCATATAAGACTTTATGACTATTTAAGCGTGAAATTGTTGCGAAATAATGGCTACCGCTTAAATCTGCTGTGCTAACCAAGCTGTTTTAGCAGACAGTTCCAGCGAACAAATCCACTTATACGCCTGATTAATACTTTCAGCACCGGCATACAGTCCATGACCACAAACAACCATTACTTTGTGTGTTTTGAGTTCATTGGCCACTGCCTTAGGCGATTTTTCGACATAATCCTGATAGGGAATTTTCACCACCGGCACAGTCGGAAAATAATATTGCCCTTCAAAATCAACCGGTTCAAAACTTTCTCCATTCAATGTCATGGCAACGGCATATGGGCCATGGCTGTGAAATACAGCGCGGGTAGCCGGATTTTCGCGATACACTTCAATATGCAAAGCGGCATCCAATGATGCCCCTTCTTCTTTAATACCATCAAGCTGACAGCGCACAAGATCATCGACGGTCAGAGTGTCTGCACAGCAACCAGAAGGCGTTACCCAGACTTCATCATGCCAACGAAAGGACGCATTGCCGCTGTGCGAATCATTACAACCATACTGACGTAGCCAGAGGTAATGTTGCACCAATTGCTGTTTGAGTTGTTGCAGATCAGGAAGCCTCTTCATCTTCTGCCTTTTTAAGTTGATCTTCTATATGGCGTAACCATTGTCCAGCCTGATTACTCTGAGCTTCAAAGGCAATGGCTTTGCCAAAGGCATTTTTGGCTTTAGACAGTTGTTCCGAATTGAAATAGGCTGTTCCCATCAGCACATGAACACGACCCAGCTCCTTTCCTTTTAGCAAGCTCAGGCTTTGTTCAAGAACGCGTATTGCTTCTTGCCAATGCTCCATTCCGACATACACTTGCCCCAGTTTCAGGTGGCTCTGGCCGCTGTTATCTATTGGCAGCATTTTTTGCAGTGTTTGTGCGGCTCGATCATCTTCACGCGCGGCTAGCCAGCTCTGAGAAAGCTTTTCCAGATTATCAAAATCACTTTTAATCACGCCATCCTTCATGCCCTGTTGCAGTAATTGGCCGGATTTGAAAGGAATACGTAAATACCTGTACATATCAGCAAGGTTGATTAATGTTTTGGGATCGCCCAAATCGAGCCTATCGGCGAGCATCCTTACTGCCAGTGAAGTAAATTCTTTATCTTGCTGCTGATACAAAGCAGCCAACTGATCCCAGTAGATTTTTTTATAGGGGTAACGAGTAATTAAGGTTTCCAGTAATCGAATCGCTGACTTGTATTGCTTCAAAGACATATGTGACGATAACTGCAGGCGATACCAGTCTTCTTTGGGGTCGGCATCATTGCGTATCGCGATGCGAATATATTCGACCACTTTACTATGATTATCAATACGATAGTTGGCTGTTGCTAACAGAACGTAGACATCGTTATCAGGCTGTTTTTCACCCTGCAGCCAGCTTTCCATCAAGCTAATACCTTTTTTGTATTGGCCATCGGCAATTAATAGCTGTGCCAGGTTATAGCGCAGATTATGCGTCACTTCTTCAGGCAACGCATTTGCATCCAGCGCTTTTTGGAAGGAATCTGCTGCCTTGTCATATTGACTGCGTTCTGAATAGAGGTAACCGATGGTCTGCAACACCACAGCACGATCATAACTACCTGACTCCGTCTGATTGAGAAGGCCGTCCAATGCTCGACCCGCTTCCGTATATTTTTCTGCATCCATGAACTCTTGGGCTTTACTCAAGGATTTATACGTTTTTTCTGTCAGCAGATACTCGTCCTCAGCCTGAACCACAGTGTGAAAACCTACAAATAGCAGGCATAAGCAGAGTCTGATGAATGGCTTTTTAATCATCGTGATAATTTAAACTCAATTTCTTGGGTGGCTTGTCTTTCGACAGGCTGTCCGTCAACCAGTTTCGGTTTGAACTTCCATTTCAGGATGGCTTCAATTGCCTCATCATTGAACACAGTCGCTGGATTAGCATCAACCACTTTGGGGTCACGCACCTTACCCTCTTTGGTAATGATGAAGCTCACGGTCACTACACCTTCAATACCCCGCCGAGCGGCTACGCGAGGATATTTAGGCGGAATTCGAACCAACGGCACCACTTCATTATCAATAACCGGGCCTTCTACCGGAGCTGGAGCCGGAGCGGGTGGCGCTTTAGGTGCGGCAGCAAAATCGCCCAGATACGGTCCACCGGTAATGTTCATCGGCACGTCAATACGAGGCACATCTAACTTGGGCGCCGGTGCTTTCGGTTTATCAGTCTGTGGCGTCGGTGTTTTGGGTGGCGGAGGCGGCTCCTCGGGCGGTGGCGGCTTTTTAGGCAACTCACGCTTTTTGGTTTCAGGCTGGGTTTCTTCGCGTTTCAGACGCACAAAGTCGAGCAAACGAATATCTTCAGTGACACGTTTATCGACGCCCTGACTGCTGGTCATATGCTGCATCAGCGTGAACAGGCCGAAATTGACGATCAACGCCAGGATGATACCTATCGCTATTCGCATCAATAACCGCCGTTAATCCCGCTCAGCTGCAATCGACACATTCGACACACCCGCCAGACGAGCCTGATCCATGACCTCAATTAACAAGCCGGTTTTTGCTTCTTCATCAGCAAGAATAATTACTGAGCCTTCGGGGTTTTCTGCATGCATGCGTTCTACATTCGCTCTGACAGCCCGGCGATCGATCTGACGTTTATCCATCCAGATTTCACCATTGGCTTTGATTGACACCAGAATATTGGCCCGTTCTTTTTTTACAGCAGTTTTAGCGGTCGGGCGATTGACATCCACACCGGTTTCTTTGACAAAAGAGGTGGTCACTATGAAAAAGATAAGCAGAATAAACACCATATCAATTAAGGGTGTCATGTTAATTTCTGCAATGCCGCCACTTTGGCGACGTGAATGTCGGTTTCTCATTTTGCTCCCCTACTCTCTGCGCAATGCATCAGCGACATTATCGACTTTGCGCGATACTGTTTGCGTCAGTTGAGTACTGAAATAAAGGCCAGACAATGCCGTCAGCAAGCCGCCCATCGTGGTGATTAAAGCCACTGAAATCCCTCCAGCCATACCACGTGTATTACCTGTGCCAAAAACGGTCATGACATCAAAAGTCTGGATCATGCCATTAACTGTGCCCAGCAGCCCCAGCATTGGCAAAGCCGCCGTCAGCGTGCGAATCGACATCAGATAACGTTGTAATTCAATACGATTCTCGGCAATCATTCCCTGTCGGATCTGATGCGCATACCAGCTAGTACGGTCTTTACGTTGCTGCCATTCTTCAATGACCGCCTTCTTTGACCGTGGGTGCATGAAGTAGACATATATGTAGCGCTCAATGATCAGGGACCACATCAATATCGACGTCAACATGATGAGCCACAGCACAAAGCCGCCGCTCTCCATGAGTAACTGAATACGAAACAGACTGTCAGTCAGACTGCCCATGCTGCTCTTCCGCATTACGTGCCACAATCGATGCACTCTCTTCATCTAAAATCTGAATCAAGCGGTTAGACTTGCTGGAAAGACCACTATGAATTAACAATAATGGTATGGCGACAGCTAGTCCTAATTCTGTTGTGACCAGCGCCTGTGAAATACCACCAGACATGAGTTTAGGATCCCCTGTACCAAACAGGGTGATCGACTGAAATGTTTCAATCATGC
Source organism: Methylophaga sp. (assembly GCF_965655755.1). Taxonomy (GTDB): domain Bacteria; phylum Pseudomonadota; class Gammaproteobacteria; order Nitrosococcales; family Methylophagaceae; genus Methylophaga. Next base: position 34,473 of record NZ_CBFHHW010000017.1, read on the forward strand.
CAGATACTGTACCCAGCAGGCCCAACATTGGCGCAATAGCTGCCAGGATAGCTAGTGTTATCAAGCCCCGTTCCAATCTGGGTGTTTCACGTAAAATCGCTTCATCCAGTTTCAATGAAAGCGTTTCAATATCCTGGGCTAATTTGGCGTTATAAACCGAAAGAATTCTGCCCAGTGGATTATTCAGACTCACTTCACTGGTTTTTTGCTGCTTAGACACACCTCGTCCAGCGCGAAGTAGTGACAGAAACTGCAAGACAGCTACTAATAAGCCGACAGCACCCAGAATCAAAATAATGAAACCAATCCAACCACCCTGTTCAATACGCTCTTTCAATGTGGGTGTCTGCACCAATAATGCCATGATAGCACCACGTGTCGGGTCAACGACCGCCGATAACATTTCACCGGTATCAGCTTGCTCAAATTCTTTCATTTGATTACGTAATCGTTCGACAGGTTGTCTTGCTAATTCCACAAGGTTACCGGTCTCAGATAAATAACGAAGGAACTTGCCTTCAGAAAAGGCTGTAAAAACACCGATTCGGGTCACATCCCGTTCTTCCACAGCCCCGGTAATGCTGATAACAGGGGCTTTGAATTGTGTCACTTTGCCGGAATCAGTCATTTCTTCCTGCAACGTCAACCACAGTTTACGCAGCTCTTCGATAGTGGGTTGTTGTTTGCTATCACTCAACTTAGTAAGGAAATCGACACGCTCAGGGTTTTGCACCGTGGTCATTGAGCTTTCTAATACACCACGACTGTCATTGGCCACTTGCCTCACTGTGCCAAATAGTTCACCCAGTGATCCTGACTTTTCTGACAACAAGCTCTCCTGTTCAGCCAGGCCTTTTTCAAAATCATTGAATGCCTGATTCAACTGTGCCGTACGTTGTTCTTCTTTAGCGAGCTGTCGTCTCGCTTCTTCCAGAAGCTGAGCCTGATTCTCCTGTGCTTTAACAAACTCGGCTTCTCGCAGTTTATTTTGCTGTTGCTCCAGCACGCGTTCACGCTTAACTTGATCCAGCAACTCATCCAGATTCGCTGGTTTTTCTTCTGCCTGAAGTGCGCCGGTCAGACCAAGCATTAACAAGAAATAAATCACCGTTTTCATTGCACGCCTCCTGTTTTGTTAACAGGCAGGACGAGCAAATCAGGTGGCAATTGTTTGCGTGCGACTTTTAAGCCATCCATGATTGACTGCAGATAACTATCCGGTAGGGTCTTCCATTGTTGCGTTTGTTGATCCCATACACCGGCTTCCAAACCGTCTAAAGATAAATAATAAAGACTGACCCGGCCGATCCGTAAGAAATCGACCGTGCGATCATCGTCTTTCTGACCTAACTCCGCCTGATAGGCTTCGATAGTACGGCCATATTCTGTTTCAACTTGGTAGGCTTCCATGATGCGGCGGTATTTTTCGGACAACGCTACATCAGCCCGGCCCATCATTGTTTTCAAAGCGACAATACGGTTATTTCGCTCTTCCTGAAGGAAGGGCACATCAAGGGAAATAAATTGTTCCAGCACCTCTATCATTTTAAGCATCAAAGGAACGATATCGCGCTGCGTTGTTTCAATGTTTTTCAGTTGCTGGCTAATTGAGTTGAGCTCTGTCTGTTGAGAGTTGACCAGATTTTGCAACTGGTCATTGTAGGCTCTTAAGCTTTGTGTTTGCCGCAAAACATCACGATATTCGGCCAACATTTCAGTTGTACTATCATCAAGATTATCGATGTTTTCTTGGGATTTCTGAGCAGCAACATCGGTCTTGACCTGCGTATCGATTGCTTCGTCTAACGGCCCGGCATTCACTATCAGTGGGAGGATCATTAATAGCGATAGCCGCCAGCCCCACTTCCTCATCAGCTTTGAGTGCATAGATTCAAGATTCCATTTTTTGCCGAGAATTCGGCATTCAATAAAAGGGTCATCTTAACAAGAGAACTCAGGTGGGGGAAACGCTTATTTCGGACAAAAAAAAGCCAGATAACAAGGTATCTGGCTAAACCTTCAAAGAAGGAGAGAGAAATATAAGACTATAGAAGCTGAAATTTCTATAACTTGATGAGTATATTACGCAAGGCAACGTTTCAAGGAATGAGCGACTTGTCCCAATAAAACGGGAAGTTATTCCTATTCCTCTTCCTTCAATATCAGCCAGTTAGGATGATAAACCATGACTAATCGCAAACCGCATCAGTTCAGCTGTTTTACTGATATCCAGCTTACTCTTTATTTGCGTAAGATTATTGGCTACCGTCTTGTAACTAATTCCAAGCACATCTGAAATCTCATTCATGCTTTTGCCTTCACCCAGAAGGCGTAAGATTTCCAATTCACGACGGGATAGGTCACTCAGTGCGCTGGTGCCCGCATCGATATTTAGCATCGCTAGCTGCTGAGCCATATCAGGACTCAGATAAATTTTGCCATCTAATACTTTTTCCACTGCTTCAACCAAATGGTCAGCCGCATTATTCTTGGTGATGTAGCCTCTAGCACCTGCCTGCATGGCTCTTGAAGCAAATACAGGATCTTCGTGCATACTAAACATCAAGACTTTGGCATTTTCACGGTTAGCACGAATCCGACGTAAAACTTCAAGACCACCCACACCTGGTAAGGTAATGTCCAGCAGCACCATATCAGGGTATGACTCCTGAAACAGGCGGTACCCCTCTTCGCCGGTTTCTGCTTCCAGAACCTTAGCTGTGGGAATTTGCTGAATTAGCTGGCGACAACCTGCCCTGACTATCGGATGGTCGTCCACCACTAAAATCGTTACTGCCTGTTTCATTATTCATTTCACCTTTCAAAGGAATCAACACTCGAACCTGTAAACCAAACCCTTCTTCGGTATCAAAGGCAATCCTGCCCCCCAGCGCTGATACCCTTTCTCGCATACCAATCAAACCAAAACCACGTACCAGGTTTGCATCCAGCCCTTTACCATCGTCAGTCACAGCAACTTTAATCGTTTCATTTTCACGGCGTACTTCGACTTTCACGTGACTGGCATTCGCATGACGCACACAGTTGGTCGTACACTCCTGCACAACACGATAGACCGTTACCTGTAATGTATCTGGTAGATCATGGAAGTCACCCACAAAGTCCCACTCCCAGTCAATTTCAGGCTGTCGGTCACGCCAGTTATGCAACATATCCCGCAACGCTTCAGCTAAGCCCAGATCATCCAGGGTCATCGGCCGCAAACGACTGAGCATTTTACGCACTAATGACTGGATGTGGTTGGTGATGATCTTGACTGATCCCACTTTTTCTTCAATTTCTGTAATCTGTTTCTCACCGGCAATACGTTCAATTTCGCCTAAATCCACACGAATACCAAATAAGCACGGTGCCAGTTCATCATGTAACTCACGCGCCAGATCACGTCGCTCAGATTCCTGCAAACTCAGCATATTTCCTGCCAGAGCGTGGTTTTCGACCATGGTCTTGTCCATCACGCTTGCCATGTGGTTAAAGCGAATCTGTATCGGGTTGAGTTCTTTTACCGCGGTGGAATCAACCCGGGCAGTAAAGTCACCCTTTTCCAGTTGTCCCAGCGCATCCGCCAATTCCGAAAGCGGTTTAAGCCCTTGTCGAAGAGCGATATAAATTAATAATAAAATTAATAACAGAAAAACCAAGCCTAACCAGAACAGCGTATTGATGTCCTGCCAGACCTCGGTTACTTCATCGCTGGGGTCGGCTTCGACGACCAGATAACCATAGGATTTGCTGCCTTTGGTAATCAACCGTCGGAATGCAACGGCTTCAGGTTCCATCATGCGGATAAACCAGTCCGGCGCATCGGGCTTGTTAAAAAAACCCGTCTGATCTTCTTGCCCAATCAAGGGCCTGCCATTCATGTCTTCAAACCAGGCTCGAATATGCCGGGTATGGCGCACACTATCGACTATAAGAGTCAGTCGTTCACTCAGGTCATTTGAAAACCGCAAGGTCGGGAGCGCATTCACCAGCAAGCCTTTTGCAAGCTGGGTACTGGAGGCCATTTCCTGGGCAAGCGCCGTTCTGGCATTTTGCACCATAAAATAACCCGCCGCAGCGAAGTTGATCAGCAAAATGATGCTAACAATAATCAATAATCGTAATTTTAGACTCATAATCATCAGTACAATGGCTGAGATAAGATAGAATTATCGCACATTTTAAATCGGAGACTCTCAGGAAACGGCATGCAAAATAATCACGATTTGTTTAAAAAAGCACAACAGCACATTCCCGGCGGCGTTAACTCTCCTGTCCGAGCTTTCAAAGGCGTTGGCGGTGACCCGGTCTTTTTCCGCGAAGGCAAAGGCGCTTGGCTGACCGATGCCGAAGGCAAACAATACGTGGATTACATTGGTTCTTGGGGGCCAATGATTGTAGGACATGCCAACCCGGGTGTGCTGCAAGCTGTCACCGAAGCTGTCAAACACGGTCTTGGGTTTGGTGCTCCCACCGAAATCGAAACTGAAATGGCCGATCTGGTTTGCAGTCTGGTGCCATCAATGGATTTGGTGCGTATGGTCAGTTCAGGTACTGAAGCGACCATGAGTGCCATTCGACTGGCACGTGGATACACCGGTCGTGACAAAATTGTTAAGTTCGAAGGCTGTTATCACGGTCACGCGGACTCATTGTTAGTTAAAGCAGGGTCCGGCGCCTTAACGCTGGGTGTGCCTTCATCAGCGGGTGTACCGGAATCGTTAGCCAAGCACACGCTGACGCTCCGTTTCAATGATCTAGACTCGGTCGAGACCTGCTTTAAAGAAGCGGGTGATGACATTGCCTGCATCATCGTAGAGCCGGTTGCCGGCAATATGAACTGCATTCCACCGGATCCCGGTTTTCTGGACGGTCTGCGCGATATCTGTGACCGATATGGCACCGTGTTGATTTTTGATGAAGTAATGACCGGTTTCCGTGTCGCTTTAGGCGGTGCTCAAGCGCATTACAATGTCACTCCAGATCTGACCACCTTTGGTAAAATCATCGGTGGCGGATTACCGGTTGGTGCCTTTGGCGGTAAACGCGAAGTTATGGAACATATCTCTCCGTTGGGACCGGTCTATCAGGCAGGTACATTATCAGGAAACCCGATTGCTATGGCAGCAGGACTGGCAACGCTCACACAAATTCAGGCACCCGGCTTTCATGACAAACTGACTCAATCCACTGAGACCTTAGTAGCTGGCCTGCAACAAGCTGCAAACGATGCAGGCATTGCAATGACAACCAACCAAGTCGGTGGTATGTTCGGATTGTTTTTCACCGATGATAAGCAAGTCCGGTATTACGAACAGGTTGTCGCCAGTGATCAGGATCGTTTTAAACGCTTCTTCCACGCGATGCTGGATCGTGGTGTGTATCTGGCTCCATCAGCATTTGAGGCAGGCTTTGTTTCCGCCATGCACGGTGATAAAGAAATTGAATTCACGCTTAAAGCCGCTCGAGAAGCATTTAAAACACTCTAATAACAGCTCCTCTTTCAAAAAAGCCATGTAGCGTTTCAAGTTGCATGGCTTTTTCAGCTTGTTCTGACATCCCAGCTCAGTTACCGTAAGCAGAACTCTTTTAGCATGGCAATTCTATGACGACCCTCTATTGGCACGACTACGAAACATCCGGCATCGATCCGCGCTTTGATCGGCCAATGCAGTTTGCCGGAATCAGAACGGATGAAGATCTGAATGTTATCGGCGAACCACTGATGATTTATTGCAAACCCTCAGGTGATTACCTGCCTCATCCACAGGCGGCATTAGTCACCGGCTTAACACCTCAATTGGCGCAAAAAGAAGGGCTTAACGAAGCCGAATTTATCAGCCAAATACATACCGAGCTCGCCGAACCGGGTACCTGTGGTGTTGGTTACAACAGTTTACGGTTTGATGATGAATTCACCCGCTTCACTCTGTTTCGTAATTTTTATGATGCCTATGCACGTGAATGGCAGGATGGCAATTCTCGTTGGGATATCATTGATATGGTTCGTTTAACCCGTGCACTTCGGCCGGAAGGCATTCAATGGCCTGACAGAGACGATGGTAAACCCAGTTTTCGCCTTGAAGACTTAACCGCAGCCAATGGAATAGAACATAGCGGTGCGCATGATGCTTTGGCTGATGTTTATGCCACCATTGCGATGGCCAGGTTGATCAAAGACGCTCAACCCAAACTCTATGACTATGTGTTTGAACGTCGTCGTAAACAGGCCATAGCGCCGTTACTCAACTTAAACGAACGTAAGCCAGTTGTGCATGTTTCCCGCATGTACCCGGGTGAATATTGTGGTACGGCACTTGTCGTCCCTCTGGCTAAAGATCCCCACAACAACAACGGCATTATTGTGTATGACTTACGCCATGATCCCAAAGATTTGATTGAACTTGATGCTGACACAATCAGAGAACGCCTATTCACTTCTACGGCCGAATTGCCAGAAGGCGTAAGCCGGCCCGCGCTGAAAACACTGCACATTAACAAGTGTCCGGTTATCGTGCCTGAAAGTACACTTGATGAGGCTGCAGCCGAACGTTTGCAGATTGATCGTCAAACGCATCAAAAACATCTCGATATGCTCAATGCTGCCGGTGATTTGAGTCAGAAGCTCAATGCTATTTTCACTGCCCCGTCATACGATACAATCAATGATCCTGATGCCAGCTTATATGGCGGAGGCTTTTTCAGTAGTAACGACAAACGTAAGATGGAATTGATCCGTCATGCCGAGCCCGAAATGTTGAAAACGTTATCTGTGCCGTTTGAAGATCAGCGTTTGCCAGAACTCCTGTTTCGTTACCGAGCCCGTAACTGGCCGGAAAGTCTGGATAAAGACGAGCAGGAACAATGGCTCCTGTATCGTCAGCAACGGCTGGGTAACTCGGCACCAGAAAAGATTCTCAATATTGATCGTTTTGAAACGGCCCTGGCTGAAAGTCGTGAGCTGGAATTAGATAACGATCAAAAGGCCGTTCTTGATCAGCTCAGTGCTTATGCCAACACATTAAAATCCGAGCTCAATTTGTAAGACATTAGCAGACCTAATTACAAGCTGAAGCTGCTTTACGTTACAATAAAGCCTTTGATTTAAGACGTTTTTCCTGATCCTGCCCTGCTGTCAGTGGCAGTAATCCTATTTCTGGTTAAGCCATGACTGCTTCGCGCGATATTATCCTCAGTACATTTAACGCCCGCTATATGCATAGCGCATTTGGCCTGCGCTATCTCTATGCCAATCTCGGTGAATGTCAGGCTAAGGCTGAAATTGTCGAATTCACGATTCAGGAAAGACCACTCAACATCGCTGAGACGTTACTTTCTTATCAACCTAAAATCATTGGCCTCAGTGTCTATATCTGGAATGTAAAAGAAATCAGCGAAACCGTGTCGCTTATCAAACAGATCACCCCGGAAGTCACCATTGTTCTTGGTGGCCCTGAAGTCGGCCATCACCCCGATGTACCGACTGTCTGTGAACAGGCTGATTATGTTATCAGTGGCCCGGGTGAAAAGAATTTCCGTGAATTATGTGAACAACTTCTTACGGGTAACAGACCCGAACAAAAGTTTATCGAAGGTCAGGCCACTAAGCTGGATGAACTCATCCTTCCGTATGAATTTTATGACGATGAAGATATCCGTAACCGCTTAATCTATGTCGAAGCCTCAAGAGGCTGTCCGTTTAAATGTGAATTTTGTTTATCTGCTCTGGATAAAACAGCGACCCCTTTCCCGCTAGAGGCTTTTTTGGCGGAAATGGATTTGCTCTGGCAACGCGGTGTTCGAAATTTCAAATTTATCGATCGCACATTCAACCTCAAAGTCAGTACCAGTATTCGTATTCTCGACTTCTTTCTGGAGCGGATGAGTGATGATTTGTATCTGCATTTTGAAGTGGTACCAGATAACCTGCCGGAAAAACTGAAAGCGGCCTTGAAGCAATTTCCACCGCAAAGTTTACAGTTTGAAATCGGCATCCAGACATTTGATCCTGACATTCAGAATCTGATCAGCCGTAAACAGAATAACGATAAAACCCGCGACAATATCCGCTGGCTTCGTGAACACACAGGCGCGCACCTGCATACCGATCTAATTTTTGGTCTGCCGGGCGATACTCTGGCTAATTTTGCCCATAGTTTTGATCAGTTAGTGAGATTGGAACCGCATGAAATTCAACTTGGTATATTAAAACGTCTGCGTGGTGCCCCGCTTAACCGCCACAATCAGGATTACGATCTGCGCTTTAATCCGCAGCCGCCATACAATATTCTGTCGACACGTGATATCAGTTTTATGGAAATGCAGCGAGTAAATCGTTTTGCCCGTTTCTGGGACATGATCGGTAACTCAGGACGCTTCATCAACACGTTACCACTGATTCTGGGGGAACAGCCGTTTAATCGCTTTATGCAGCTTTCAGATAAGCTGTATGACTTAGCGGGACAAAGCTATAAAATTGCACTTCGTCGCTTATTTGAAATGATCTATGTGGTTATGACTGAGGAGCTGGAACTCGATGCCGAACGTGTTAAAGCACAGTTAAAACTGGATTACGTTCGTGCCAATATCAAAAGCGTGCCGGATTATGAAAAATTACCCAGTCTCAATAAAAAAACCAAACAGGGCGTCGCTAATAAACGGCAACGTCAGCACGCTTAAATAAGATGTCGCAAGAAAACGAGGTACCCAGTCCCTGTATCCGAAAATGTGGTCTTGATGAGCGCGAGATATGCCGTGGCTGTTTCCGTAGCATTGATGAAATCATCTCATGGGAAGCGATGAATAATCAGGCCAGACTACTCACAGTAGAAAAATGCCAGAAACGACGGGCAAGACGTGCCGCCAGAAAACACTCCTAAACAATTAGTTTTGACAACGTTTTAAATTCAGGATGCGTGGCATCACCCAGCCATTCAAACAATAACGACTCGACATTGGTAATAACTGCGCCTGCCAGACGCATACGCTGTAGAGCGTTAAATTGATTTCCCTTAGCACGTGAGCTAACGGCATCTTCGATCACAAATACCTCATAGCCTTGTTTTAACAAATCTAACGTTGTTTGCAACACACAGATATGGGTTTCCATGCCGGCCAGAAAGACCTGCTTACGTTCACTTTTTTGCAAAGCCTCAGTCACCGGTTCGACTTTCGCTGAAGAGAATTTTGTTTTCTCAATGACAGGCGTATTTGCTGGCAATTTTTTGAGTAAAGCTGGTTCAGTCGGCCCTAATCCTCTGGGGTACTGCTCCGTCACCAGCACAGGTATAGACAGTCGCTCCGCAGCAGCCAGTAATACACTGACTTGCTCTATCACGCGATCACGCACACCTTGAGGCATTGCTGAAGCCAGTCTTTCCTGAATATCAATCACCATCAAGGTGCTGTTATGACTATCTGCAATCGACATATTGGTCTGCATTGATGTTATGCCCCTAACCAGCTGTTAATTTGAACAAGATCTTCAAATGTCACAATACCGGCTGCCTGCTTCAGACGCAAAGTATTAAGAATATAATCATAACGTGAACGCGCGTAATCACGACGGGCACTAAATAGATTACGACGGGCATTAAGCACATCGACGGTGGTACGCGTACCGACTTCATAGCCCGCCTGTGTTGATTCCAAGGCCTTCTCATTAGAAACAACGGCTTGTTTTAACGCTTTTACACGGCTGATTCCTGACATAACACCGTTAAAAGATTCACGCGTCTGGCGGGTCACTAACCGACGCTGCTGCTCTTCATTTTGCATTGCCTGGTCCAGTCTGTATGCAGCCTCGCGGGTGCGAGATACTACTGCACCACCGGCATAGATTGGCAGATTGAACTGAAGGCCAATTGCTTCTGTGTGTGTTTTGCTACTTCCACTGAAATTGCCATCGCTTTGTGAATCGTAATTTTTCTGAGCAACCAAATCCAGGCTGGGATAATGCCCACTTTTTTGCAGCTCAATCGTCTGGGCAGCACTATCAACATTACTACTTGCTAAGAGCAAAGAAGGATTTTGACTCAGAGCTGTTGCGCTCCACTGATTTATGTCAGCAGGCTCAGGACTAACCAGCGGTGAATCTTTTTGCAAACCGGTCAATTCATCAATGTATTGACCCGAGGTTTCACGTAGCTGTTCATTTGCATTAGCCAGCGCATTTTCCGCTTCAATAACGGCGGCATTCGCTAAGTCATACGCAGCCTGAGCTTCGGTCGTATCGGTTATCGTGGCCATGCCCACATCAAAGCGTTGCTGGGTTTGCTCTAATTGTTTGGCAATCGCTTCACGTTCGGCTATCGCAAAAGTGAGATCATCTTCAGCTCCCAACACACCAAAATAACGTTCAGAAACACGTACTATCAGAGCCTGTTGAGCGACAACATAACTGGCTGATGCCCCCTCAATAGCAATCTCCGCCTGTTCTTTCTGAACAAAGTTTTCACGGCGATAAATGGACTGTACCAAACTCAATGTATAGCCGTGATTGTTGTATTCAGTTTGCCCACCAAAGGTTTGTGCGGATGCATCAACCCAAGTCTTGCCGGTGTTGGCAGATAAATCGACCTGAGGCAAAAAATTAGCGGTTGCCTGATCATCCAGCTCCCCCACTGCCAGCCGAGAAGCCGCTTCGGCTAAAAGTTGGGGATCGCTTCTTAACGAGAAATCAAATACTTCAATCAGGTTTTCTGCCCAAGCCGATGATGACAACAGACTCGAAGCAATCAGTGCGCTAATCGCAATTTTTTTCATTTTCCTTCCTTTGACATTCCACTTACCTAACACCAACAATAGTGGCGATGTAAGGTTTTAATTTTATTGATTTATTATTACAATCCGACCAGTCGGTATGTTGACTAATAAAAAATATATCAGCGCTTACAAGGCGTGACCAGTCCGCAAGCACTGTATTGTGTGATTAATCTGCTCCCAGCAGGTTATTAGTATACCGTCATCTTGGGATCGATATCAGCTGCCCAACTATTCATTCCACCATCCAGGTTAATGACGTCAGAAAAGCCCGCATGTTCCATAAATTGGCCAACCTGTGCACTACGTTGTCCACTTCGGCAAATCAGCACCACACTTTTATCTTTGTACGGAGCAAATTCATCCATGCGTCCGGGTACATCATTCATCGGAACATGGATGGCGCCGTCAATCATGCCATTGATCAATTCTTTATCTTCACGCACATCAATCATTACTGGTGTAATACCACTGGTTAACATGGCTTGTAATTCAGTTGCTGTCATTTGTTTCATTGCAATACTCTAATCTTAAAATTCAAATTTGGCTTTCGGTTCAGCATTAATCACTGCTGGAATCACGGTTTCAAACAAGGTTTCAGTTTGCCAGTCCCATTCCGTTATACGTCTGATTAATTGTACTGACATCGCAGGTGCTTCGCCTATCACTATCAATAAACGCCCGCCCACTTTGAGTTGATGCCGATAGTTATCAGGCACAGTCACATAAGCTGCGGTCATCACAATCGCATCAATGCGATCCGATAGCGGCCACGATTTTGATGCATCCCCCACATATAAACTGACATTATCAATGCCCTGTTGTGTCAGACGCTGCTCCGCTTGCTCGGATAACTCAGGAAAATATTCTACGGAGATAACCTGCCCCGCAAGTTGAGCCAGCAAGGCTGTAAAATAACCAGAGCCGGTTCCTAGCTCCATCACTGTTTCAGTGGATTGCAAATCTAAAGCCTGCAAAAAACGCCCTTCCTGGATAGGCGAGAGCATGGTTTGTCCGCAACCAATAGGCAGATGCGTGTCGGCATAGGCAAGACCGATCATTTCTGAATCCACAAACCGTTCGCGTTGAATATTAGTCATTACCGCCAACACGCGCGGGTCAAGGACCTCACCGGGTCGTACCTGTTGAGCGACCATATTAGAATGCGCATTATTGAGCATAACCGTTTGTTGCTCCTGTTGCAGTTAACTATGCGATGTTAGAGTGAATTAGGATAGAAGCTTTCTGATCGAGGCGCAACCATACAAATATTGAGGAGATACGCATGAATATAGCCACTTTTGCAGCCGGTTGTTTCTGGGGCGTCGAAGCTCGCTTTCGTCAAATCAATGGCGTGGTTGATACCCGTGTGGGTTATACCGGCGGTGATACCACGAATCCTGATTACAAAAGCGTTTGTACTGGTCAGACCGGACACGCTGAAGCCATTGAGATCACATACGAACCCAGCGTCATCAGCTTCCGCCAGTTAGTGGAAGCTTTCTGGCACATGCATAACCCAACCACCCTGAATCGCCAGGGGCCGGACATCGGCACACAGTACCGCTCTGCCATTTTTTATCATGACGATCAACAGAAACAGGAAGCAGAGATGGTCAAAAAAGAACTGAATCAACAAGAGCAGTTTTCAGGTGAAATTGTCACTGAAATAACGCCAGCCACAACGTTTTACCCTGCTGAAGACTATCACCAGTGCTACCTAGAAAAACGTGGTCAGGGAAGCTGCCACTAAACCTGGTGTGTTAGCCTTTTTTACCTGTTACCCGGTGAAACAGAGGCTCGTGCACCGACTCTCTGGAAAAACGCCAACAGGCAATCACTATCGCGACCGTTGAAAAACCGGCCAATACAGCAATATCCGTCACAATAGAAAAATCACTGCTAGCCCCCGGTACAGCGTGTTTCATTAAATCCACGCCGTAGCTGAACGGGTTTATCAGGACGATATATTTCAGCAATTCAGGCAACTGACTAACTGGATATAAGGCACCACTGAGGAAAAACAATGGGAATATAAAGAAATTCATAATCACTGCAAAGTTATCCAGGGTTTTAGACCAGGCAGCGATTAGCCCACCAATAGCTGCACAGCAAACCGCTGTGGCTAAAGCCGGTATCAGGAGTAATAACGCAATTTTCACCTCAATCAATCCGATAGCAGCTAATATAATCAACAACATGATTGCCTGAACCATCGCTGTAATGGTGGCTGCAATCAATTTTGACACCACAATCCAATAATGCTGAATGGGAGCAATCAGCATCATTCGCATGACACCGAATTCTTTGTCGTAAACCAAGGTTAACGCTGACAATAAAGCCGCAAATAATAACGTCATTGCGACAATGCCAGGAACCAGAAAAGTGAGATAACCGCTTTGCTGCTCACCTTGCAGCATGCTGCCAACGCCCGACCCAATAACCAATAGCCAGATCAATGGACGCACCATGGAACTGATTAAACGGCCACGTTGACGAAACACTTTTGTCAGCTCCCGTCCTACGACGGCTTTAACAGCTAACCAGTTACTCATACGACCGCTCCTGTCTGCGGCGGACACACAGTCCAGAGATAGACGTCGTTGAGATTCGGCTTGCGCCACTGAAGTGAGTTGACGGTATTACCCAGCGATTTTTGCAATTGAGAAAAGTCCACGTTTTTATCTTTGACACGAAAAGTCAGATGATTATCTTCCCAGATGGGCTGACCAAACGTTGCGCTCAGGCTGTTATTCACGGCTTCTGTATCCGCGCAATCTATTTCAAGAATATAAACGGCCAAATCCCGCATTAATGAACTTGGAGCGCCCCCCTGTTGCAACTCACCTTTTTGAATGAAATCAACCCAGTCACAAGCTTCCGCTTCTTCAAGGTAATGTGTGGTTAAAAACACCGTCATGCCCTCTTCTTTTCGTAATTGTTCTACGAAGCGCCAGATAGCACGGCGATTGGGCAAATCAAGCCCGATAGTCGGTTCATCAAGAAATAAAACCTGGGGTTTGTGTAATACGCCACGTGCAATATCTACTGCCCGGCGCTGACCACCCGATAACGCCACTAATTTCACATGTCGCTTTTTTTCCAAACCAAAAATAGCGAGTAACTCATCAATCCGCTCATTAGCCTGCTTCGGTGGGAGTTTGTACAAAGCTGCAGCAAATTGCAGGTTTTCATCCACAGTCATCATTCGATCTAATGCCGAATCCTGAAATACCAGGCCTACTTTCCCACGAATAGCAACCGGCTCTGTCATGACAGACTGTTCAGCAATCCAAGCTTCACCGTGAGTCGGTGAAGTCATGGTTGTCAGCATATGGATGGTTGTACTTTTGCCGGCACCATTTGGCCCCAACAAGCCGTAAAACTGTCCAGATTTAATATTGAGGTCAAGGTTTTTAACGACAGCGGCCTGACCATAGTTTTTGGTCAGGCCGCTGGTATGAATCACAAAGTTAGAGGCCACTGATTTCTTTTGAGTTTTTCGGGTTTCTGAATACTAATGGTTTAGCGACTTCAGCTGTTTTTTCAGCTTCTTCCCTGCCACGCTGAATAGCTTCTTCGATCAAATGATGATCGGGCGATTTTGTGCAAACCGGATCCGCCATTGCAGGATCGCCTGTCAGCATATAAGCCTGACAACGACACCCACCAAACTCTTTCTCTTTTTCATCACAGCTACGACAAGGCTCTTTCATCCAGTCATAGCCACGGAAACGATTAAAGTCGTTTGAATCTTCCCAAATTTCCTTAATGCTCAGGTCTTTAACATTGGGTAATTCCATACCTGGCAACTCACGTGCTGCGTGACAAGGTAATGCCGTACCATCGGGTGTCACAGTCAGAAATACGTTGCCCCAGCCATTCATGCACGCTTTAGGACGATCTTCGTAGTAATCAGGCACTACGTAGTAGATCTTCATATTCCCTTTTTGTTTTTCCTGATACTCATGGGCAATCGCTTCAGCACGAACTAACTGCTCTTTCATCGGCAAAAGCTGATCGCGATTATGCATCGCCCAGCCATAGTACTGTGTTGTCGCAAGCTCGACATAATCTGCGTCAAGATTGATCGCAAGATCCAGAATCTCGTCAACCTTATCGATATTCTGACGGTGTGTTACAAAACATAGCACCATCGGATAACCAGCGGCTTTAACAGCTCTAGCCATATCAATTTTGTGCTGGAAAGCATTGGTACCCGCAATGAGGTTATTCAGATCTTCAGAACTGGCCTGAAAACTAACCTGGATATGATCCAATCCTGCATCTTTAAATGCCTGAGCTTTAGATGCATCCAGACCGATACCTGAAGTAATAAGATTTGTGTAAAAACCCAGGTTACGCGCCTCCTGGATCAACTCAAGAATATCGGGACGGGTTAATGGCTCACCACCTGACAAACCCAGTTGAGTTGCCCCCATTGCCCGGGCTTGTTTGAACACATCAATCCACTCTTCAGTGGTTAATTCTTTCTTGATGTCCGCAAAATCCATCGGATTGGAACAATACGGACACTGAAGCGGACAGGCATAGGTCAGCTCAGCCAGGAGCCATAGAGGCTGCCTGATGTTTTCGTTTGCATTGACCCCAGCAACACCACCAGTGCTGCCAGGCGCTTTATTCTGCTCTGATCCAGTCGTTGCCATGAGCTTCCTCCAAAAACTGATAGACGTCATCGTCCAATTCGGCACCATTAAAGGCAGCCTTAAGCTCAGCGATAAGCTCGCCTACGGTTTGTTTATTTTCACTGACGCGCTTGAGAATTTCACCGGCAGCAGGGTTCAACTTCACCATGCCTTCGGGATAAAGCAGTACGTAGCAGTCCTGGGCCGGTTCCCACTGAAAGCGGTAACCTAAAGCCAGGACTGGCACACTGTCGTTATTAAAAACGCGTTCTGTCATTTATTCACTTCCAGGTCCATGCAGTAAGGGGGACGATTTTCGATATATGCCATCCACATTGCATCCAACATAGTCCATAAAATATCTAATTTGAATTGCAATAAATCGACAGCCCGTTGCTGCTTCTCACGAGTATCACAGTAATCTAGCGTGATTTGCAAACCATGCTCAACATCACGTCTTGCCTCACTCAAACGCTTACGAAAGTAACGGTAACCCCGCTCATCAATCCATGGATATAATTCAGGCCAATTATCCAAGCGAGCCTGATGAATCTTAGGCGCAAACAATTCGGTCAACGATGAGCCGGCAGCTTCCTGCCATGGTGCTCGTCTTGCGAAGTTGACGTAAGCATCGATCGCGAACCTCACACCTGGTAAGACATGCTCATAAGACCAGAGTTCTTCTCGCGTCAGGCCAACCGCTTCGCCTAGTTGCAACCAAGCCTCAATGCCACCTTCTTCTCCATCATAACCATCATGATCCAAAATCCGTTGTACCCAATGCTTACGAACTTCTGCCTCTTCACAGTTCGCCATGATGGCTGCGTCCTTAATAGGAATCGCAGTCTGATAATAAAAGCGATTAGCTACCCAGCCCTGAACCTGCTTCTGATTCAACTCACCAGAATGCATCAGCTTATGAAATGGGTGATTGATGTGATATAGGGCTTCTTTGTCTCGCAGTTTTTGTTCAAATTCTTCACGTGACCAAAGTGTGTTGTCTGACATTCTCTTTACCTTCTCTCTATAACGGTTACAGTTCGATATCCATGCCGTCATACGACAGTTCGATACCTGCATCATTCAGCGTTTTACGCTGAGGCGATTCCTCGTTGAGAATTGGGTTAGTATTATTAATATGTATCAGGAACTTACGTGGTTTATCCATACTGCTGAGGATATCCATAATGCCACCTTTACTGGATTGATCCAGATGGCCCATTTCCTGTGCACGCTTATTACTAATGCCTTCGTTTGACATTTCGTCATCCGTCCAGACAGTGCCATCAACTAAGACACAATCCGCATTACGCATATATTCCAGTACGTGTGGTTCTGCTACACCTAACCCTGGTGCATAGAACAAATTCTTTCCAGTACGGGTATCTTCAATTTTCATACCGATATTGTCACCGGGCACGGTATTGTGTCGGTGGGGTGAGTATGGGGGGGCTTCACTTTTTAAAGGCACGGGAGTGAATACAATCCCTTCGGCTGAAGGTATAGTAAACGATGACTCATCTGTCGCAATCTCATGGTGATTAATGCCACGGAAATGACCCAGAATGCTGAACACGGGGAAGCCTGTGGTCAGATCTTCGTAAACCGCCTTGGTGGTGTACACCTCCCAAGGTTTATTGTGTTCTCGTAAAGTCAGCATACCCGTTACGTGATCAATCTGAGCGTCGGTGATGACAATTGCGGTAATCGCTGTATCACGGACTTCACGAGCTGGTTGTATGGCAGGAAAGTCATCCAATTGTTTTTTGATATCAGGTGACGTGTTAAACAATATCCAGTCAGTACCATTCGCACTGACAGCGATAGATGATTGCGTACGCGGGCTCGCTTTGATCGTGCCTTCTCTGACACCTTTGCAATTTACGCAGTTACAATTCCATTGAGGAAAACCGCCTCCTGCACCTGAGCCTAATACATGTACAAACATAAATTTCCTTTGAATAGAGCGTTAAACCAGATACTACTCTAACAAATGTTATCCGGTTTAACGTTGCCCGGGGCGCGAAGCCCCGGACATACATCAGAAACCGATATTAACGGTTGCAGATGTACATGGTTACTTCAAAACCAAAACGCATATCTGAGTATTCAGGTTTAGTCCACATAATTATATCCTCTCAAAAATTATTTTTAGATATCAGCCATCCAAACCACTTGAATGACGTTGGTTATCCTACACAGCAATCGTCTTACTGACGTCAGGATTCCCCGCCTTGCCATTCAGGATTTTCCTGATTCGGCGTAAACGTCGGATTAGGCTCTGCAATTGAGTTTGAGGCATATATTTCAGATAAGGTAATCGCTTATAAAGAATTGTCACTGCCAGCGTGTTTCTATAACAGAAAGAAAGCTTGGTTGGTTAAATTTGACAAAAAAAGACCCGGTATCTTGCGATACCGGGCCTTTTGTCAGACTTGTTAGATTAATTGCTTAATCTATTTGGGTCTTGGTCTTACAGGCTAAATACGCTCAGTACACCACCCAGGTTAGTCCAGCTAGACAGTGACTTATATGCACCGACTGCGCCCAGACCATCTGTGTCGTTTTCCAAGCTTGGGATAGCCATACCGATACCAGCCCAACCACCTACACCAGACAAGATGGAGATGTACTGCTTACCACCATGTTTGTAAGTGTTGACGTTACCGATGATGCCTGATGGAGTTTTGAATCTCCACA
>NZ_CBFHHW010000018.1:0-15365 GCF_965655755.1 Methylophaga sp.
ATCCGCCAGAATAGTGACATTGCCTTTCATATCCACTTTCAGTATCTGATTGATATCGGCTACATAGACTTCATTGTTCCACAGGTCGATGCCTTTGGGATCATTAAGGCCAGCCGCCAGAGTGGTTTTACTGCCATCGGTGTGAATGATGCTGATCTGTCCATCACCGCCTTTACCAAATTCACCAATTTCACTGATAAAGCTACGACCATCAGGATGACTGACTACAGATTCCGGCATTGCTAAGCCCGTAATTTTGTCCGTGTTTAACGTTTCTGATGTCTTTTGGGCTTGCGTCTCCTGACCATAGCTTACGCGATAGATGACACCATTGTAGTCATCGGAAACGAGTAAGGAACCGTCTGGTAATTCCAGGACGTCAGTCGGACGACCCCATGCTTCGCCGTCGTTGAGCCAGCCATCAATAAACACTTCATGACCATCAACCTGATGCTCGTCATTAAAGGTAACGCGCATTAACTTATAACCAACCGGTTCCGTGCGATTCCATGATCCATGCTGAGCGATAATGGCATCTCCCTGATAGTCGGCAGGAAACATGTCGCCTGAGTAAAATTTTAGACCCAGGTTCGCTGTATGAGCCTGAAACTCAACGTCAGGATAGGTGACTTCCTGAGGCGGCTGCTTATCTTTCCAGTCATCATGACGTGCTTTGCCTCCGG
Source organism: Methylophaga sp. (assembly GCF_965655755.1). Taxonomy (GTDB): domain Bacteria; phylum Pseudomonadota; class Gammaproteobacteria; order Nitrosococcales; family Methylophagaceae; genus Methylophaga. The sequence goes on from NZ_CBFHHW010000018.1 coordinate 684, forward strand.
CATAATAAGGGAAACCAAAGTGCATACCTTTTTCAGATGCTGCATTCAATTCGCCGGGCGGGTTGTCATCACCCATCATGTCGACATTATTGTCAGTGAAATACAGGTTTCCTGTTTCAGGCTGAAAGTCGAGACCAACCGAATTACGGACACCATGGGCATACACTTCTGCATCAGAGCCATCTGGATTCATACGCATGATGGTGCCTTCGTAACCACTGACATCACAGATATTACAAGGTGCACCGACCGTGACATATAACTTTTCGTCTGGACCAAAGCCTATATAACGCCAGCCATGATGGGCCTTATCAGGAAGATCCTCAAACACGACTTCACGCATTTGTGCGAAAGGGAGGGTCAGATCAAAACCCGGCGCAGCGTAGCGTGCAATGCGGTTTTGTTCTGCAACATATAGGTTACCCTGATGCATTGCCACGCCATTCCCGACTTTAAGATCGTCAAGAATGGTCACGACATCATCCGCTTGGCGATCTTTGTTTTTGTCGACGACAGCGTAAACATTTTTACCCCGTGTGCCGACAAATACTGTGCCTGTGGATTGACCGAAGGCCATTTGTCTTGCATTCGGGACTTCTGCGTAGACTTCAATATTAAAGCCGTCCGGTAGATTCAGTTTTTCCAGATTAGCTTCAACGTCTGCGCGATCAGCCCATGTAGCCATACTCATTAAGCTCAATGAGGATGCCGCAAACGTGGCAATAGAGAGTTTTTTCAATTTCATGCGTCCTCCGTTTAAAATTGTTCAGCCTCAGGCTTCGAGGAAGGGATAGTCGATATAGCCGCGTTCATCGCCGCCATAAAAAGTGCTTGGTTCAGGTTCGTTTAAAGGGGCTTGTTTGATAAAACGAACCGGTAAATCAGGATTAGCGATAAATAATTTGCCAAATGCAATAGCATCGACTTCACCGTTTTGAATCGCTTTGTTCGCTGTTTCAAGGCTGTAATTGAAGTTACTAATATAGGTGCCACCCCAGAGCGGCCTGAGTGATGAAATATCAAATTCAGGACCGGCAGCGCCTGGCGAATCCGTGCCCATTTCTGTGATATGCAAATAGGCCAAACCATACTTATTGAGTTGCTTTACGACATAACTAAATGTTTCAGCAGGGTGGCTGTCACTGATGTCATTAAAAGGCTGCAAAGGAGACAGCCTGACACCGACACGATCGGGACCCCATATTTTGCACACCTCATCTATTACCTGCAGTAACAATCTGGCCCGGTTTTCAAGGCTGCCACCATAGGCATCAGTGCGTTTGTTGCTGCCATCACGTAAGAATTGATCCAGCAGATAACCATTGGCGCCATGGACTTCAATGCCATCAAATCCTGCAGATAAGGCGTTATAGGCACCTTGTCTGAATTGCTCAATGACCTTGGTAATGTCATTTGTGCTCATTTCTTTTGGCGTTTCGTAGGGTTTCATCCCTTCATAGGTCATGACATCCCCAGCCGGTTTAATAGCTGATGGAGCAAGTGGCAATTGGCTGTTGGGTATCATTGACGAGTGACCAACGCGCCCACAGTGCCAGATTTGCATAAAAATTTTTCCGCCAGATTCATGAACGGCCTCGGTAACTTTTTTCCAGCCCTCAATTTGTTCCTGACTGTAAATGCCCGGAATATTGGGATAACCGATACCTTCCTCAGTGACCAACGTAGCTTCAGTGATGATAAGACCGGCTGATGCACGCTGGCGATAGTATTCAACCATCATGTCAGTAGGTACAAGACCTTCACCAGCCCGGTTACGCGTAAGGGGCGCCATGATGAATCGATTTTTTAAGGTTAAGGCACCGATTTGTAATGGTGATATCAAGTCAAACGATTGCTTTGAACTTTCATTCATCTGAGATTCCTTTTAAATAAGCATTAAACCGTGACAACAATTTTGCCTAGTTGGCTGTTTGATTCCATGTATTCATGCGCTTTTACGATATCGTCCAATTTAAAGGTTTTAGCGACGATCGGTTTAAGCTGATTATTTTCCAGCCAACCATAGATTTTCTTGCGAGCTGACTTGAGCGCAGCAGGGTTGCTGGTAAATTCAAATAAGGTGTAACCGCGTATCGTGAGGCCTTTGGCAAGAACTGTGAACAGCGGGAACGGCGAAGGTTCTGTACTTAAAGCACCGTATTGGAAAATAATGCCTTGTTGTGCTGTAACAGAGGCAAGTGTTTCCAACATAGGCCCACCGACGGGATCGAATACGATGTTAACGCCTTTACCAGAAGTAATAGTGGCAATAAGCGATTCAATATCGTCTTCCTGACTCACCACAACATGTTTGGCGCCGTGGTCTAATAAGGTTTGTTTCTTGTCTTTTGTGCGTGTCATCGCAATCGGTACGGCACCGACCAGATTGCACAGCTGAATTGCTGCCAAACCAACACTGCTGGAAGCCGCTGGAATTAAGACAAAGTCATCAGTCTGCATGTTAGCAATGTCTAGCAATGCGCCATAAGCCGTGAGGTATTGCATCCAGATACTGGTTCCCTGTTCCCAACTCAGGTTGGCCGGATAGTGTGTTACAGCCGTCACCGGTACATTAGTGAGTTCAGCATAAACACCGTATTGATTCATTGAGAAGTTGGGAATGGTACTGACCGCATCACCAACCTTAAAGCCATCAACACCATCACCTATCGCGGAGATGGTGCCACTGGCTTCATAGCCAATTTTGGCTGGACACTCAGGTGTTTCGAGGTATTGGCCACGTCTGAACATCGTTTCTGCACGATTAAGACCTATGGCTTCGACCTTAATCTGGATTTCACCTGCTGCTGGTGCCGGTACATTCTCATCGACGATCGTTAATACATCTGGGTCACCGACTTGATTAAATTTTACTACTTTAGACATGATCAATTCCTTGTTTATATGCTGGCTTGGAGCACTTTACGGCTTTTATCTAAATCAACATCGCCATGCTCACCTAATTGAGTCAGACCGTGTTCGCCGAGTTGTTTAATCATTGCCGGAATGTCATCGGCAGAAATATGATAATCACTGAGGCGGGTTTTCACGCCCATCAATTCAAAGAATTCACGGGTTTTGTTGATAGCGAGTGAGACGCGACTTTCTTCATCACCCTCTGTAAGTCCCCAGACACGCTCAGCGTATTGCAGCAACTTATTGTGCTTGTGTGCACGCTGTTCCTGCATAATACTCGGCAGAATAATGGCAAGTGTTTGTGCGTGATCCAAACCATGCAACGCAGTCAATTCATGACCTATCATATGTGTTGCCCAATCCTGTGGTACGCCGGCGCCAATCAATCCATTCAATGCCAGGGTTGCTGTCCACATAAAATTAGATTGCAGGGTATAGTCGGTTGGGTTTTCCAGTAACGCGGGGCCGGTTTCGATAAGGGTCAGTAACAAGCCTTCAGCAAATCTATCCTGCACTTTGGCTTCAACAGGGTAGGTAAGGTATTGCTCCATGATATGGGTATAGGCATCAACTATTCCGTTAGCGAGTTGGCGTGGCGGTAAGGTATACGCTTTGGTCGGATCGAGTATCGAAAAGGCGGGATAGACCAGAGGATTGCTGAATGCCAGTTTTTCTTTTGTTTCATAACGCGTTACAACGGAATTGGCATTCATTTCTGAGCCAGTTGCCGGCAATGTGAGTACCGAGCCGAAGGGTAGGGCTGATTCTATGTCCTTGGCTCCATTGACTAGAATTTCCTGCCATGGATCACCATCACAGTTTATGGCTGCTGCAACAAATTTCGTTCCGTCAATGACTGAACCACCACCAACAGCAAGTAAATAATCCAGCTTACTCTCTTTTGCTTGTGTGACAGCACGCATGAGTGTTTTGTAGCTCGGGTTTGCTTCGATGCCGCCGAACTCTTCAAAATAACGTTTACCCAATGCATTGATTACTTCATCGACAGTGCCATGTTTTTTAGCACTTTGGCTGCCGAAGAGAATAAGCACTCTGGCCTTGTCAGGAATAAGCTGGTTAATTTCTGATATTTGGCCTTCACCGAATACGATTCGGGTTGGGTTGAAAAAGTTGAAATTGTTCACAGGCAATCCTTTTGAATAGTGATGTTAATAGACCAGTCGTCTATTTTTTGAGCAAATAAAAAGCAAAACTCAGGCTGTTTGTGCCTGAGTTAAATTGAGACGGGAATACAGAGACGTCATAGCAACTTCCAGGGCATCGTAATCACGATTTACCTTAGTCATCAATGTGGCGCCAATCCATAGATAATAAATTTCTTCTGTGACAGTTCGTGTGTTTTCCACTATCTCGATTTCATTATTGTCTATGGCTTCCTGAACCGATGCTGCCAAACGTTCAATAACGCGATGGGTGCCTTTTTTTAAATTGAGACGCATGGTTTCAGATAGATCAGTCACTTCACCACTAATTTTGACCACCAAGCATTTATCGGTAGTGGTGTCATTACACTGTGATATTTTCCAATTGGAAAAATAACGAATGAGTCGCTCTACAGCCGGCGTTCCGTCAGGGCGTAATTGTTCATCAAGCGCGATCATGTAGTGATCGAAATAATTTTCCAGTAAGGCGCTACCAAAGTGTTCTTTGGAATCGAAATAGTGGTAAAAAGAGCCCTTAGGTACACCGGCTGTCTTGAGAATTTCATTCAGGCCCACGGCAGCAAAGCCTTTACCCAGAATGATGGATTGGCCTGTGTTCAATATATGCTGTCTGGTATCGCTTGTTCGCGAACGCGTTGCTTGATTCATGTTGGGTATCTTTACATAAAATAGACCAGTCGTCTAGTCGGGAGTTTTATTAATTTAAAATCGACTGAAATATTTCATTTTAAAAAGATTGGAACAAGGCTTGCTAGGTGTTAGTCTGAGCACGAAAGCGACCTGATCTTGGCATTAACAAGCGATTGAGGTGCCATGGCGCTTTCTCGATATCGAAACGTGCACCTTTTTGGGTCACGTAACGCAAGGGGGCAAGATGGGCGACATCTGGCAACAGGCGATTGATAATGCGCAGCAACTGCGCCGTGATTTACATCAGCATCCTGAATTGGGCTGGAATGAAATCCGTACGTCTGAACTGATCAGAAATGAACTGTCCAGAATGGACATTAGCTGGCAATCTTGTGCCGAACTTGGCACCCTTGCTCGACTCAATCCCAATGGTAAAGGCATGCATGTTGCTCTGAGAGCAGATATGGATGCGTTGCCTATCAATGAACAAAATCAAACTGCCTGGCGTTCCGCTAATGATGGTTGCATGCATGCATGTGGTCATGATGGTCATACCGCGACATTACTGGCAACTGCACGCTGGCTGAAATCAGTAGAATCGGAATTGCCGGGTCCCGTCACCTTGTTATTCCAACCCGCAGAAGAAGGTGGGCATGGTGCACTAAAAATGATTGAAGATGGCGCCTTAAAAGGTATTGATTTTATATACGGTTGGCACAATTGGCCTGCCATTCCTTTTGGAAAGATTGTTTGCCCGGATGCTATTGTTATGTGTGGCAATGGCACTTTTAGAATCACCCTCAAAGGTGTCGGCGGCCATGCGAGTCAACCTGAATTGTGTCGTGATCCTGTTCTTGCAGCCAGTGCTGTCACACTGGCATTACAGCAAATCGTTAGCCGACATATTGCACCGCAAAAGCCAGCCGTGGTCAGTGTCACATCTATTGATGCTCCTAGTGGGCCAACTGTTATACCCACTCAAGCGATTTTGGAAGGCAGCATCCGTGTGCCTGATACAGCGACACGTGAGCATGTTAACCGATTGATATCTGAAATCAGTTTGCAAACGGCATCATCCTATGGCGTACAGTGCGATGTCGAAATATTCCCGCGCTATGAAGCCACCATCAATCATGCCCAGCAGGCTCTTCTTATGCGTCAGCAATGGCTTCGAGATAATGGCTCGGATAGTTTGGATACCAGCATAAACGTACCTGTCATGGCATCAGAAGATTTTAGTTACTATCTGCAGAAAATTCCGGGCGCTTTTGCATTAATTGGTGCGGATGATGGTCCTGACCACCAGGCCGTATGTCACAGTCCTCATTATGATTTCAATGATCGACTGATACCGTTAGTAACACGTTTATATGCGCGCTTGGTCGGTGCGTCCATAGCAGAATAATCGACTTTTTATGTATCGCTGTTTGAACAGTGGTTTGATCCGTTTTTGGAGGTGTTAAATGAGTGTATTTGATCAACGTGAGTCCAATATCCGTGCTTATTGCCGTGTTTATCCTGTTGTGTTTGACAAGGCAAACAATGCAAGACAAACGGATGAGGACGGCAAAGAATACATCGATTTCTTTGCGGGTGCTGGTGTCTTGAACTTTGGACATAATAACGAGCGTATGACCAATGCAGTAATTGAATACCTCCAATCAAACGGGGTCATTCATGCACTTGATATGAAAACTACCGCCAAACGTAAATTCATGGAACGGTTTGAAAAAATCGTGCTTAAACCACGCAATATGACGCACAAAATGCAGTTCATGGGACCTACCGGTACCAATGCCGTTGAAGCTGCTATGAAAATTGCTCGCAGGGTCACGGCGCGGCAGGAAATTGTAGCTTTTACTCGCGGTTTTCATGGTATGACACTGGGTTCGTTGGCTGCCACTGCTAATCGCTACTTCCGTGGTGCCGCGGGTGTGCCATTGAATCATGTATCACATCAGCCTTTTGGTTGTAACAAACTTTGCCTTGGCTGTGAGGCTGGTTGTGGTGTGGACAACATTGAAAAACTGCGTGGCCTGTATCGTGACCCTTCCAGTGGCGTGACGCCACCTGCCGCATTTCTATTAGAAACTGTTCAGGCAGAAGGTGGCGTTAATGTTGCCTCAAAGGAATGGCTGCAGGCTCTATCTACTCTGGCTAAAGAAGTGGGTTCGCTATTGATTGTTGATGATATTCAGGTCGGTATGGGCCGAACTGGTTCGTTCTTCAGTTTTGACGATATGGACATTGATCCAGACATCATCTGTCTTGCCAAAGGCCTGGGTGGATTGGGCACGCCAATGGCAATGAATCTGGTAAAACCGGAAGTAGATGAATACTGGTCACCCGGTGAGCACACCGGTACATTCCGTGGCCAGAGTATTTCGTTTGTTGCCGGAAACGAAGCATTGAGTTATTTCGAAGATGACGACTTGATGAACGATGTTAAAGACAAAGCTGCCGTGATGAACAATGCGCTTCAACCGCTGGAAGAGCAATTTGAAAATATTCAGGTTCGTGGAAAAGGAATGATTCTGGGCTTGGATGTAGGCACGGGTGAACGAGCTAAAGCGATCGTTGAGGAATGTTTCAACGCCGGATTGCTTATCGCCAGTTGTGGTACCGGAGGCAAAGTAGTGAAATTAATACCACCCTTGACCATACCAGACGAGGATCTTGCCAATGGATTACAAATCCTGGTTGATACAACGACGAAAGTCATGGAGGAAACAATATGAGACAACGTGATGATATGACATTTCCGTTCGAAGAGTATGAACGACGGCTAAGTGAACTACGTGTCCGTATTGCAGAGCGACATTTGGATGCCGTTGTGATCACCGATCCTGAAAATATTATGTATCTGACGGATTACCAGACGACGGGCTATTCATTTTTTCAGGCACTGGTGGTGCCGCTTGAGCAAGAACCTTTCATGATCACCCGTTCACTGGAAGAGTCCAATGTTATTGCCCGAACCTGGGTGGAACGAACCCGTCCTTATCCCGATACCGGCGACGCAATACAGATGTTAGTGGATGCCTTACGTGAGTTTGGATTATCCAACAAACGCATTGGTTACGAGCGGAACAGCTACTTTTTTCCGGCATACCAACAGGACTTTGTTCATACCACACTGACGGATGGCAAACTATTAGACTGCTTTGGTATTGTAGAAGAGGGACGGGTATGTAAATCACCGGCTGAAATTGAACTCATGCATAGAGCTGCGGCGGCAACCGAAGCAGGCATGAAAGCCGGGCTTGAAGCATCCGTTGCTGGCGTGACTGAGAATGATATCGGTGCCGCTATCAGTGCAGCCATGTTTCGTGCCGGCGGTGAACCACCGGCAGTTATGCCTTACGTCACTTCAGGACCGCGCACAATGATTGGCCATGCTACCTGGGAAGGTCGAACTGTGCAGCCCGGAGAGCATGTGTTCCTAGAGGTGGGTGGATGTTATCGTCGTTACCACACGGCGATGATGCGCACGGTTGTGTTAGGTGAGTTATCGGATTCGATGTATAAAGCGCAGGAAAGAATGAAGCTGGCTTTAAACTCTTTGCATGATTATGTGCAACCCGGAATGACTGTATCGGATGTGGATAATATGATCCGAAACATCATCTCTAATAATGATGTCGGTGCCAGACTGGTGACGCGGTCAGGTTACTCAATTGGTATTGCTTTTCCACCCAGTTGGGATGAAGGCTATATCTGTAGTTTAAAACAAGGGGAGTCAGCTGTTCTGAGAGAGGGCATGACGTTTCATGTGATTCCCTGGATGTGGGGCGTTGATGGTGATAAAACCTGTGGTATCTCTGACACTATTCACATTACTGCAGATGGATGTAAGTCGTTCTTCAGTATGGATCGAGATTTTACTGTTAAACCTGAACAGGCGGATAGAAAATTGATCGATCTCGATCAGGCGCGTGCAAGCGAGCAAGCAAAAGAAAATGGAAAATCTGGCAAAACCGCTAAACAATCCAAATGAGGTAATGATGTTAACTGCAACCAATCCTTACACTGGACATACAATAAAAGATTACGAGGCTCTGGATGAGGCTGGTATTAAACAGCGTATTTCAGCAGCTAATGACGCCTTTGAGCATTGGCGACTGCAGTCTATCGAGCAACGCAAAGGCGTTTTAAAAGCCGTTGCAGCAAGCTTGCGTAATAACAAAACACTGTTAGCAAAATTGATGGCAGAGGAAATGGGCAAACCGATTAAAGAGGGTGGACCTGAAGTCGAAAAGGCCGCTTTGTGTTGTGAACATTACGCCGATAATGCAGCGGAATACTTGGCTGATGAAGAGTTAGCCTCTGATGCATCACTCAGTTTTGTCTGTTTTCAACCTCTAGGCACTTTATTAGGGATATTGCCCTGGAATGCCCCTTTATGGCTGGCTTTTCGCTATCTGGCACCGGCCTTGATGGCGGGAAATACCTGTGTGATGAAGCACGACCCTAATGTGCCGGGCTGTGCTGAAGCAATTGCAAAAGTATTTGAAGAAGCGGGTGCGCCCGAGAACATCATGGTGAATCTGCCAGTTGAAACATCATTGGTAGAGAAAGCAATCCGTGATCCACTGGTTATGGCCATTTCATTTACAGGGTCTGCAGGAGCCGGGGCTAAAGTGGCTTCTATGGCTGCTTCAGAAATAAAACACTCGGTGCTCGAATTGGGTGGCTCAGATCCGTTTATTGTTCTCGCTGATGCTGATCTGGAAAAAGCTTCCGAGATTGCAACTTTGTCCCGCATTATCAATGCCGGCCAGTCGTGTATAGCTGCAAAACGCATTATTGTTGAAGCCTCAGTCTATGATGATTTTGTGGGCAGATTGTATAGCCGATTAGAAAAACTGAAATCAGGTGACCCGCTTGATGAAGACACTGATGTCGGTCCAATAGCACGTTTTGATTTGCGTGAAAATTTACATCGTCAGGTCAGTGAAACCATTGATGATGGTGCAAGATGTTTGTTGGGTGGTGAGATACCGGAAGGAAACGGTTTTACTTACCCGGTCACGATGTTAGTGGATGTTACATCAGACATGTGTGCGTTTCGTGAAGAAACCTTTGGACCTGTTATGTGTGTTATCAAAGCAGAATCAGCCGAGCATGCGTTAGAGCTGGCGAACGATACGGAGTTTGGTTTAGGTGCAGGTGTCTGGACGGGTAATGCTGCATTAGCCAGAGATATGGCAATGAAAATTAATGCCGGGCAGGTTGCTATTAATGGCATCGTTAAAACAGATCCACGTTTACCTAGTGGTGGTATCAAGCGTTCAGGTTACGGGCGTGAATTGGGGCCGCAGGGTATTAAGGAATTTGTGAACGCCAAACAAGTGTGGATTAAGTAAGGCGTCGTTTCGGACGAAACTTACGTTTATACCAAAGCCAGCCGCCTGCAAGGGTCAGTATTGAGGTTAACAAACCACAGAGAAAGATCAGTAGGCGGCCTGGCAAGTTGAAAGCTTCACCACTGTGTAACGGGAACAGCCAGAGTGCGGTTTTTTGTCTGATGGTCAACGCATTGTAATCTTGCTCAGCAATAACTTCATTGGTTTGTGGGTGTAACCACAATTGTGAACTACCCGTTGTCTTACGCGGATCGCCTGCTTGTCTCATGGTGACAATGACAGCAGGTGAATTGGACGTCGGCTGCGCAATCCGCAGCCACTTGGCCTCAGGCCAGTGCGCTTTTGCCGCGGGTAACCACTGATCGATATCAATTGATTGTTCCGTGTCGAAATGAACGTTCAATTCTGGAGGGTGTGGTCTATCAAATAGGACTTCCGTCTGATCGTGGAAGATCATGCTGATGCCTGTCAGAATAAGCACGACAAAAATCGGTAAAGAAATAAGCCCTGTCATAATATGCCAGCGTTTCAGTCTTCCGATAAGGGGCGTCTGGCGATGTTTTCTCGCTAATAACCAATCCCAGGCAGCTTTACTTTTTGGCCAACCCAGATATACGCCAATGATAACGTTGACAAACATCAACATGGCGAGAAATCCCAGAAATAAGGCGCCATAGGTATCAAGCAATAACGTGAAATGTAATAAATACACAAAGGAAGCGAAGTATTTACCCCATTCTCTTACAGCCGTCACTTCAGCTGTATAAGGATCAATCAACACCTCCATCCGTTTATCAAAATAAGGTGACTGTTCAGTCATCACCACGTAGGCCATGTAAACAGTATTGTCGTGACGAGGTTTGCGTAGCGACTTAATGTAAGCCGTGTTGGGGAGCGCTGACCTAGCTGATGCCATTACCTCACCAATAGGTGCCTGCTCTGCATTATCAGATGGTTGAGTCAGTAAAATATCCGGATTGAGCCATTCATCAATGGCATGATCAAACACAATAATTGATCCGCTGATGCTTTGCAGCAACAGCGGAATCAAAATCATTAAACCACTGATTTTATGGAATTCAATCCAGAATTTACGCATCTGCACAGACTATCCGCTTATGACTAAAAGTCCAGCGAATAGCCAAGTGTTACAGTACGACCGCGTCCTTTATAGTAATGGGTGTCTGTGGATCTCGCTGATTGAGAGTAATAAGTAAAATAATCTTTATTCAGTAGATTAGTAAAAGCGAGATTCATTTTACCGACTGGCAGTTTGTAACCAACGGCAGCATCGACCAAGGTGTAACCATCAAACTTGAGTTCTGGATTTTCATCAAAGCGACGGTCAAAATTGTGGCTGGCTTGAAGGAACGTATTCAATTTTGGTGACCAGCTTGCATTCCAGCTAGCGAGAAGACGATTAGGGGGGATATCAGCCCCAGTTAAATCTCTGTCTACTTGGCCATCGTCATCACTGTCTGAGCGACCATTGATATGCGAGTAGCTGAGGTTTACGCGATGAGCATCACTAACCTGTAGACCCAGAGATGCTTCCATTCCACTAATTTCAGTTTCTTCTCGTTGAACGATAAAGTCATTTCCCACTGCCTGCAAGCGAGATCCTAAATCAGAGTCGGATTCGTAGTAACTAATTTCAAAGTCGATTGGAGCCCAGTTGAAACGCAAGCCAATTTCACGATTTTCAGTGACGATTGGTTTGAGGTCGAGTAATGTATCGACATCCAGTCCCGGTGTTCCGATACCTCTGAGTACGCGCCCTACATCGGGCATGCCAAAGCCTTCAGCGTAGTTGGCAAACAGGCTCAACCATGTGGTTGGACTGACTACAGCACCGACATTAAACAGGGTTTCACTAAAGTCGGGGTTACCGCCGTCAACTGTCACCCCACCTTTGCCAGCAACTGTCTGGTATGTATCAACATCAAGCTCTGCATGTTCGTAGCGTAAACCTGTATTTAATACCAAAAAGTCTACCGGTTTAATTTGAGCTTGAATAAAAGGCGCATAGTTTTTGAAGGTGGTTTCTGGCACATAGGATCTATCGGTCAGCAACAAGCGTTGTTCTGTTGTGTCCTCAAGCAAATCAATACCACTTGTTAGCTTTAATTTGCCATTAATCAGATCATCCTTACTTAAGGTTAGTTTGGCACCATTTTTTTCTGATTCATTCTGAGATTGATCTAGGCCGCTTGGAGATTGGTCGGGATCGACCCAGCTACCTGACGTAAATGAACCATACCTTGCCTCGAATTCTTGCCGATAGATTTGTGCATTAAACGTCATGCCTGCCAGATCATAATGTTTGTATGTAAGATTACTGGTGAGGACGCGGTTATACGGTTCATAACCCACAGGACTCTGGTTTATTGATGAGGCAGGCTCGCCTCTATCACGGTCACCGTCAACGGCTGTGTAATTGTTATTACCTTTTAATTGGAAGCGATTGATACTGAGTTCAAGGTTCTGGTTATCATCAAACCAGTAACCAAGCTTGGCAAATACATCGTAACTTTTCGAATCCATGGTTTCACCCTGATATGGATCGACACCCACGACGTCACCATTACCATCAAGGTACTGACCTTGGGTTTCATAACTCAGTCCCAAGGCATATTCCCAGTCATTCTGGCTGCCCAACAGGCTGTATTCGCCACGGTAGCCTAATGTCTCATCACTCACTTTCTCAGTAGGCATCGTCGTTGACACTGACATTCTTTGTTTAAAGCTGTTGGCAGAAGGACGCTTGGTAATAAAATTAATGATCCCACCTGTGGCCCCCAGTCCGTGAATTGCACTGGCACCGTGAATCACTTCAATGCGCTCAACCATAGATAAATCAATAGTAAGGCCATCTCTAGCACCATCACGAAGTGGATTGGACTGAGGGACACCATCAATCATGAATAACGGAGCTCGGCCTCTAAAGCTTTCGCCTGCATTGCTTAATTTTTGCCTATTCGGTGAAAATGCTGGTAATAGTCTGCTTAATATTTGAGAGGTGTTACTTGAGAACTCCATCTGTTGTTCGATTTCTTCTTGTCCGATGACGGTGACAACCTGAGGAGAGTCTTTTAACTGTGTATCCGAACGAGTGGATGTAATGGTCATCTCATCCAGTTCGACTGTCTGTTCGGCAACAAGGCTAGCGGAAAAAGAAAAAGTAGGAATAAGTAAGAGGGCATGACGAACAACGGGTTTTAATTTCACACATATTCTCCTAGGATTTGGAAAAATGAGTGATGTTAAACTAAATGATAATCGTTATCAATACTGTTAAGTTTGTTTGCCACTGCAACTGACAGTTGTTCGACTAGCGGGCTGTGCAATATTTATTCATTTTCTGAATGAACAGAGAGTTGATAGTCATTATCGTCAGAAATCTGGAGATGAAACTCGATAGGCCTGCAACAAACCTCACAATCTTCGATGTAGTTTTGATCGTTAACAGAGCAATCGATAAGGACTGTGAAATATTCTCCGCAGTAGGGGCACATGATGGTGCTTTCTTCAAGTGCATGTAGCATGGAGCGACCTCCTCATGACAGCGATGAAGCTTAATGAAGCTGATTAATTTCATTGTGACACAAAAAATGACAGACAAAGCTAGTCTTTGTTCGAGAAAAGGTGTCTCTTATCTCCTAAACCAATACCGGTTGATATAATTTTGAAACCAAGATTCTGATAAAACTGTAGTAATGCTGGGTAGTGGTCAACGGCATCAAGTTGAAGACGCGCATTGCCGACTTGGTTAATACAAAATAACATCAGTTCTTTTCCATGACCGGATCCCTGGGCTTCTGGCATGACAGCAAGTTGAGTGAGGTAATAATCAGCAATAGGGGCATCAGGCCAGCAGTCTTGATAATAGTCAGCAGGCTTAGTACCCAATGCTACACAGCCGACAATACTGTCATTTTCTTCAAGTACATAAACTTGTTTTTTTGTTAGGTTCTGAGAAACTGATTGTTCATCATATACCCCAAGCCAGTGATGCATCCCTCTTTGACTCATCACTTCAGCACAACGAATTAAAAGTGCTGTAATCGCTTTTGTGTCTTGTTGATTTGCTGGACGTATCATGACATTACTCATACCAGAACGAGACTAATATTAGCAATGACACACCATAGAACCACTAACAGGGCAGAAAGTCGAAACGCTTGCAACATAACAAGCCCAACCAGCGCAATCACAATATCAGATATGTGATGTACAACACTCACCCAGATTGGGTCGTAGAGTGCTGCTGCCAATAGCCCTACAACTGCAGCGTTAATGCCTGTAATAGCATTGGCAGCGGCAGGATGATGCATGATTTTTTTCCAAAGAGGCAGCATTGCACTGACAAGTAAAAAGCCCGGTAGAAATATAGCGAGTAAAGCCACAATAGCACCTGTCAATCCACCGTTATCACCCGGCAACATTGCACCAAGATAGGCAGCAACAGAAAAGACTGGCCCAGGCACTGCTTGCGCAGCACCGTAACCCGCCAGATACTCATCTGCGGCCACCCATCCTGGTTCCACAACCGTTGACTCAAGCAAGGGCAAAACAACATGACCACC
>NZ_CBFHHW010000018.1:15464-30420 GCF_965655755.1 Methylophaga sp.
ACCGAAAACCAATGCCCCTGCGCGATAAAAGGCATCAACAACAGCTAAAAGGCTATTTTTTTCTGAGAGTAGTGGCAGTGAAAATAGCAAAACAAAAAAAACGGCTAATAAGAGCCAGGCTGTTCGTTCGCTATGGCGGACGTTCAGGATATCGGAAGAAAAGAGATTGTGACTGTGGCAAAAGAGCATGCCCGCAATGGCACCAGCAATAACAACGAACATTTGAACAAAAGGGGAGTTGAAACAAAGTAAAAATATCAGTGCTGTGATGGCAATAATTCGAGTACGCCAGTCTGGACAGAGCTGTTTAGACATCAACCAGACAGCTTGAGCAACTACAACCAATGCGACTAATTTAAGGCCATGAATGGCGGCATTACTGATAGAATCCGACAAATACGGCAACCATTTTGCGAACCCAAATAACAGCAATGCTGAAGGCAATGTGAACGCAACAAAAGCGGCTATTCCGCCGAGCCAACCAGCTCGCAGCATGCCTACACTGAACCCCATCTGACTGCTGGCTGGCCCGGGTAAAAATTGACATAAGGCCAGCAGTTGAGCGAACTGTGCCTCGCTAAGCCATTTACGCTGTTCGATAAAAACATGACGATAGTAGGCAATATGAGCGATGGGCCCACCAAAGGATGTCAGTCCCAGTTTGAGAAAGGCAACAAAGACTTCGACGACCGAGCCAATATGTTTCATTAATTTTTTGCTGTTTTGATGAAAGTCATAGTCTGTATTATCCGCACCCTTTTCATTTTTTCAAAATCATGTTTCACGCTTATGAAGTTAATCCTGTTCACGTCACAGTGTGCATACGTGTCCACACCCTTTCGTGGACATAGAAAGCCACGGTATTTATCGCTGGTTCAACCAAAGCCATCGCACCACCAACCAAGACACTTCCTGTCATAACATAGCCAACAGTGAAGGCAACACAAAAGTGGATTACGGCAAAACTCATTGTTTTCTTCATCATTATTCCCCATGCGTTTCTTATATGAGAATAATTATCATTCAATGAATGTGTTTTTTCCAACAATAAATCTCACTTGCTGTAACAGGAAAAAGCATTTAACGTCTCGCCTTAATTACTATCGCTAAAACCGATTATTGTGATTTGAATAACTTGTTTTACATGTAACTGGAATTCATTATGATTGGACTTGATAATTTTCGAACGATAAACATGTTGAATTGACTAAGCAGTTCAACAATAAACAAGGAGGATAACGAATGAGTGCCATAGATATTGGTATCAACAAGCAGGATAGACAAGATATTGCAGAGGGTTTGAAACGTTTATTGGCCGACTCTTATACCCTCTACCTACAGACACACAACTTTCATTGGAATGTAACCGGTCATCAGTTTCGTGAGTTACATTTAATGTTTGAAGAGCATTATATAGAGCTGGCTGCTGCAGTTGATGATATTGCAGAACGCATTCGTACTCTTGGTGTAGCTGCACCAGGTACCTACAAGACTTTTGCTGAGTACAGCAGCATTGATGAAGTTGAAGGCGTACCAGCCGCAGCAGATATGGTCATTATCCTGACAGAAAGTCATGAGCAGGTAGTCAAAACCTGCCGTGAAGTACTGAAAACAGCTCAAAATGCTGATGATGAGTCTACCGCTGCCTTGGTTGGTGATCGCATGCGAGTACATGAGAAAACTGCCTGGATGCTGAGAGCGATGCAATAAACACCTGAAACAGTATATTAAAAGCCTAAAAAAGGAGCTTCGGCTCCTTTTTTATTGAGCGATTTACACGATTCGTTTTTCTATCAGCTGCTTGAGATCGTCAACTTGGCGTGACAAGTCAATTAATGTGGGCTCGTCTGCATGGTCTTTACGCCATTGTTCCGCATTTTCTTTATCCATTGTGTTTACTACGATGCCTATCAGCATATTAAGAAATGCAAAGGCGTTAAGAAAAATGAACGAAATATAAAATAACCAGCTAATGGGATACACAGCCATCGTCTCGTACATCACATCAGTCCAATCCTCAAAAGTCATCACCCTGAACAGGGTCAACATGGAAACAGTAATATCACCCCATAAAGTGGCATTGATATGCGCAAAGAACGTTGTTCCCACAGCAGCATAGATGTACACAATAATGAACATTAATAAAGCGACGTAACCGAGCTGGGGTAGGGCTTTGAGTAATGAATTAAGCAACGTGCGTAGCTCAGGAATGACAGATACCATCCTGAGGACACGGAAAATGCGGATGAGTCGGCCAACCAAAGCGAGCTCGCTGTCCTCGATGGGAATAAGACTGACAATAACAATCAAGCTGTCAAAGATGTTCCAGCCGCTTTTGAAAAAGTGCCACTTATTATCTTCAGCAAAAAAACGTATCGCGATTTCTATTAGAAAAAACAAGGTGATACTGTAGTCCAGCCACTTAATCGTCGTCATAAGTTGCGAAGAGATGTCATAGGTCTTCGCCCCTGTCAAAAGAGCAGAGAACAGGATGACGGTCACAACAACCATTTCAAAAATACGGTTGCTACGAATAGTATTGAACAGATTGGCTATGCCAACAGGTGGGTTAGGTCGAACGCTGTCCATTGGTGCTCCGTAAAATGAGTAATTCGCCCGCGAATAATAAGCATTAAGCAAATATATGCAAGTCTGCGTTTCACATTAAAAGCGGATTATTTGTGTTATGTTCGGCACAGAAATATAAAGAGGGAAAATAAATGACAACGACATTGAGAGATATTGTAGGGCTTGGACATGAACCGTCAGGTCTACTTGAGTCAGCACTTATCATGATTGACTTACAAAACACCTACCGTGAAGGGGTGATGCAATTAGAAGGGGTTGAAGAAGCCTTATTACGAGCCAAAGTACTGTTAAATTTAGCCCGGGATAAAAGTATACCGGTGTTTCATATTCAGCATGATGGCGGAGAAGGGTCCCCCTATGATCTGAATACAGATCTTGGCGCAATTTCAGACGAGGTGGCGCCTCAAGACGGCGAACATATTATTGTCAAAAACTTTCCGAATGCATTTATTCAAACGCCTCTGGATGATGCCCTCAAAAGTCGAGGAATCGAAAACATTATACTTGCCGGTTTTATGACGCATATGTGTGTGAACTCAACGGCCCATGGCGCATTTAATCTAGGGTATAAACCCACTGTAGTTGCTAGTGCCACAGCATCGCGAGCTCTTGAGGCGCCTGATGGTTCTTTGATTAGTGCTAAACAAGTTCACGATGCTGCATTAGCATCGACCCGTGATTTGTATGCTGCTGTTATAAAAGACGTTGACGATTTGCCAATGTGATTGTCAAGTTGGACTGGCAGAAGCCTGTTGGCCAAATTTGAGCATGTTCTGAAGGCTTAATTTGGTCAAACCTGATCATGTTGGTTTTGGTAAAAGCGTAACGAGATATTCCAAGATTCTTATTGGCTCGGCCATTTCTGAGGAACGCGTTGAATTTTATCTGGGTCATATCCCATCTCAGCAATGAGTGAGACGAGCTGAGAATAATCTTCTTCAGATATTTCCGGAGTCCGGGCCATCAGCCAGACGTAGTCTCGTTTGTTTCTTGCAATGATTGTTTGTGTGTATGCTTCATTGAGGTAAGCGATTCTGTAATCTGCCTTGATTGGCCAGATAAACTGCATTCCCCATAGCGCATTGCTGGGATGATCATTTACAAAGCCTTTGGGGTGATAGGTCTTTACTTCACCGTCGAAACTATCATCACGAAAAGTAAACGTTGTGGCTATGGTGCCATCGTCATTCAACTTATATGACTCCACAGCGTTGTGAGCGCCTTTCTCAACGATGGAGGGAATATTGGCAATCACGTACCAGTCGCCCATGAAGCGCTCAATATCCACATATTCGACTGGTTCAATAGGGGGCTGTGACATGGTCTGACAGCCAAAAATGAATGTGGACAGCATGATTATCAGCCCAGAACGGAAAAATTTCATAAACACTGGCTCCTTTTAGTCAGTGTTTACCGTCTACTGTGAATTTGTCGTGAAGCGCTTTAATGGCGCGATGTGCCTCTTATTTGTGCATGATTCGGAAGCAAATTCATATAAATCGACAAGCTTTATTTACTTGTTTCGCCATTTAACGTTTTTTTCACGCCGAGTCCTCTTAAATGTTAGAAGCAAAAAACTTTAATTTTTGATGCGGTATTAGTACTTGGGAGTCAAGCTTTGATATATGTAACAAAACCTATACGGAACTGTTGTGACATGTCAAAGGTGTCCCATGTGAAGAAAAACTTCACAAAGAAAGAAGTGTCTTCTGAACGAATCCATACGCTAAATTAAGGTTTGGGTGCACCGGGATCAGTTACGTAGCAATGTGCGTCTAGAAAAAAAGAGCCTGCTTCCCGCAGGCTCAAAGCAAACCGAAGAAGAGGAGTAACTCTTCGGCTATAACAGTTGTGACCAGTGCTGGTTGGCCCAATGTGTCTTATTTCAGATAAATGAGCAAAGCTGGCCGAATAATTGCTGGCTATATCACTATTTTGTGAATCTGATATAGCAATGCGATTACATTTAAAAGGTATATTGAATACCTATTAAGAAAAAGAATAATATTAGTTACCTATTTAGGAGTCAAGTTTTAATGCAACTCACGACACACTCGGATTACGCAATGCGGTTGCTCATCTACCTTGCTATACATCCGCAAGACAAACCCGCTACCGTGAAAGATGCAGCTGAGCGTTATAGCGTCTCTACTAATCACCTCGCAAAAGTTGCACAACGCTTAGTGCAGGAAAAAATTGTCATTAGTCAACGTGGTAGAGGTGGTGGTCTAAAATTAGCTCTTGCGCCTGAGATGATTAACATCGGTCAGTTGATCAGAAAGACTGAGAACCTCGAATTGTTAGAGTGTTTTGGTGATAATTGTGAATGTTCTATTGCCTCTGTCTGTATCCTCTACAGTGCTATGCGTAAAGCGCAAAAAGCTTTTTTTGATGTGTTAGACGAATACACATTGGCTGATGTAGTAAAAAATAAGCACCGACTGAAACAAAGTTTAAATGTCGCATAATCGTTAACTGTTGATGACAGTATTGTCACTGTTAATGTTGCTCGCAGGCCCGAAAAACTCAGTATGAATTTGATCCAATGGCACATTGGAATAACGCAACAAATTGTAGCAATGCTTTAACATCGGTTCCGGCCCACACAGATAAACGTGTGTGTTTTCAGGTGCCGGCAATAGCGTATTGATGATATCTTCATCGATAAGCCCTTCACTATCGAAACGTTTATTTTTCCTGTCTTCATCATTGGGCTCACTGAAACACGTATGCCACGTCAGTTGCTCGTGTGCTTGTGATAACGCGATTATCTCTTCTTCAAAAGCCTGCGTATTACCGTTTACTGTAGCTTGTATCAAGGTGACGGGTGTTTTTCCATCTTCTTCCAATACTGTGTGCAGCATTGATAACAAGGGTGTGATGCCTATTCCGCCGGCGATAAACACAACGGGATCCTGATTTTCCGCTGGTAAATCCCTTAGAGTGAATTCACCGCAGGGCGGAGCAATTTTGATAATATCGCCTTGCTTAATGTTGTCATGAAGAGCGTTGGATACAATGCCATCCGGTATAACGGGATTGCCGGATCGTTCACGTTTGATACTTATACGATAATGTTCCTTTCCAGGACGGTTAGATAAGCTGTAATTACGCAGCGTCGTGTTCCCATCATTTGTTGGCCATTTGACGGTAATATACTGACCTGCTGAATGTGGGGGGAGACGTGTTCCATCAACGGGTGCCAGATAAAACGATGTAATGATGTCATTGATTGCTTCACGTTTTCTAACTTCAAAGTCTTTGAATCCCTGCCAACCAAACTCATCCCTGTGTTGTTGATATATCTCCTTTTCTCGGTTGATGAAAATATCCGCTAGCACACCATACGCATCAGACCAGGCAGCGACGATCTCCTCCGTGGCGGCATCACCGAGTAATTCTCTTATCGCGGCAATGAGGTTTTTCCCGACGATTGGATAGTGTTCAGGTTTAATTCCTAATGATGCATGTTTTTGTGCGATTAACTCTACAGCATCATTAAGCTTTTCAGGAGAGTTGATATGCTCAGCATAAGCGCATATTGCTCCAGCCAGGGCTCGTTGTTGAGTTCCACGCTCCTGATGGGCTTGATTAAAAAAGGGTTTCACTTCAGGGTTGTTCTCAAACATACGCTGATAAAAAAGTGACGTTAGGCTTTCACCATGCTGTTGCAGAATAGGTAAAGTGGACTGTATGACTTTCGTCGTTTCAGGTTTTAGCATAATTAACCTTTAAAGTGGTATATAAAATACTTGTTTAGGTTGGGTAGCTT
The DNA here is from genome assembly GCF_965655755.1 of Methylophaga sp. Classification (GTDB taxonomy): domain Bacteria; phylum Pseudomonadota; class Gammaproteobacteria; order Nitrosococcales; family Methylophagaceae; genus Methylophaga. Next base: position 21,826 of record NZ_CBFHHW010000018.1, read on the forward strand.
ATTTGCCGCTAGCAATGAGGTCAAGCTTTTATTGAAAAAAAGTACAAAGAGAGGATAAGGTGACAAAGACAAAACAGTGGAAAAGAACGCAGCGAACTCAGATACTTGATGAGCGCACAGCAATATCAGAATCAATGCGGCAACAGATTCAAAGCAGAGTACTTGAACGTGTTCAGCGTTATTTGAAACCTCATCCGCCAGCCACATTGGGAATTTATTGGCCGATAAAAGGTGAGATAGATTGCCGTCATATTAGTGAGGATCTAATAAAAGCAGGTTGGAGGTTAGCTTTGCCAGTCATTAATAACGACACTAAATGTTTAGATTTTGCCGAGTGGTATCCGTCAACAGAAATGGTAAAGGGGGTTTGGAATATTCCGGTTCCCGTTGAATCAGAATGGATTGAACCTGAAATTTTTTTAATCCCTTTGGTTGGTTTCGATGAAGAAAATTATCGTCTTGGATATGGTGGTGGCTATTACGACCGAACATTGGCAAACAGTAAAAAGTCGGTTAGAACTATAGGTATTGGCTTCGAGCAGGGACGGTTAAAAACAATTTATCCACACGAGTTTGATATTGCTATGGATACTATCATTACTGAAAATGGTCTATATGAGTTATAACCATACAACGCTATCACTCTTGAGGTAAACATGGCACAGGTCAATACAATTGGAATGATTCTGTTTTTGTTGCTGGCGATATTCGGTGGTTTTCTCACTGGATTATTCAGTCGTTATGCCTATCAGGCTGCGGTGAGAGATTTTGGAAAATGGGTGGCGATAATGTGTAGTGTGGTGTTTTATGTCGCTCCGGTATGGGCTTTTTTGTCATTGTTTAAAGCAGATGATCTGGACATTTTTTATGGCCTGTTGATCATAAGCTTCATCGTAGGAATAGTTTACTTTAAACGGGTTGGTGGGGAGTTGTCTGATGACTCACATTACTCACCACCCGATTGACGAAAATGACAGCCATAAAAAAAGCCCCTGGAAGGGGCTTTTTTGCGTTTAATCCGAAGATTAACGGTTACAGATGTACATTGTAACTTCGAAACCGAAACGCATGTCAGAATATTCTGGTTTAGTCCACATGGTAATTACCTCCAAAAAAGTGGTTGAGCTTGTTATTTCACAAGCTATGCGCTCATCATATCGATTAGTGAAAAAGAGTGAATCAGCAGATAGCGCGTTATATCTCAGGATTTTCCTGATATCTAGTTATGAACACTTATCAATCGGGCAAACCAGCAATGCTCTAAGGAAGAAATATGACAAATAAGCTTAAAGTTTATCTTCTCATCTTGGTCGTCAGTTTAGTAATAGCCTGTATTCCTATGCAAGAAATGGGTGGTGCACAACTCTCACAAATGTTGAAAGTCACTCTGACGGTGTATGCACTGGCAAGAGGCCTGAATGCTGTCATCTCTGTGGCTCAGGGTACAGAGATGTCGATAGAACCAATGGGAGTAGGGGTGACGCTGACACCCGGTGAGCTACTGGACCCGCTTAATGACCTCATAGAACAGGTATCAACAATCTTGTTAATGGCTTCGGCATCACTGGGAGTGCAAAATATTTTATTGGCTCTCGGCGATCATCCGGTCATTCGCGTAGGCATAGCCATCTCGATTATCGTTACCATCATATTAATTTTGATGCGGGGTGTTAGTCTTGATGTCAAACAAGGGGTTATCAAATTGGTGCTTATTTTGAGTTTACTCAGACTCGCAGTACCTGCTGTTGCCATTGTTTCTCTTCAGGCGCAGGATTGGTTGGCAACGGAGAGACAACAGGCGATAAAGACACTGCAATCAACCCGTGATGATGTCGATCTGATGAATACTCAAAATACTGAAGAAGAGCGATCGTGGCTGGATGGATTCAAAAATAAGTTGGATATACAGACGAAAGTAAATTCAGTGAAATACCAGGCAGAGCAGAGTGTCGAAGCAGCGATTTATATACTTTCTGAGTTTATGCTTATCATGATTTTTTTTCCGCTCCTTTTTGTCTACTTGCTGATCAGGTTAACTGCCACGATTCGATTACACTGAATAAAAGTGCCGTGTAGCTATTCGGAATAGTCTCATGGCCAGGATGCTTACATACTTGTTAAACATGAACATTCATTATGAAGCTGAATACAAGAACAAAAATAACTGCCAATGCAGTCAATATTAAAAATTGGCTAAACGCTAACCAAAATGAACCCGGTTTAGAGTCATTGCCCCGTGTTGTTATCATTTCAATCCCCATAATAAACAACCTAGAGTGACACGGTAGCGCTTATGTCACTCTAGGACGCAGCAGATTGTTTGTCTTCCCTGTGGTTAAGACTTTCCGTAACACTATTAAGCCTGCTGAGTAGCTCAAAGAAATCCTCGGATGAAAGTTCTGTCTGGCATGCAACTTTGTTCTGAACCTGTGCGATAAAGGGTTCCAGATTTTTGGATTTTTCTGTGAGAAAAAGCCGCACAATTCTCTCATCTTGATCGGTGCGTTCTTTATTCACTAAGCCTGCAGTCTGAAGCCTTTTGATAATGGGAGATAAGGTGCCTGAGTCAAGTTTTAACCGTTTCATGACATCTTTAATCGCTATCCCATCTTTCTCCCAGAGAACAAGTAAAACTAGATATTGAGGGTAGGTCAGCTCATATTCGTCCAGCAGGCTTCTGTACAATCGAGTGATGCTATTTGTGGCGGTGTACAAAGCAAAGCATAGCTGCTTATCAAGTTTCAAGTTGTCGAACTGGCTCATGTTGAATAATCCCTCTCAATCAATTTCTAGCATATAGTTATCTTGTGTGCAAGAAGTATAATACGTTTCAAATTTACCTATATTAACGTGAGAATGTTATTAGATGCTAACTTTTGATTAATGACGTATGAGGAAAGACCACAAAGGATCGAGTTTGCAAGCTTTTAGAGAGAGTTATGGTGTCAGTGATGTACTGATGGGAAAGCGTTAAATTAGACGGAGTTTGGGCAAAAGCAGACGAATTTGTTGTTTGATTTCTTCAACGCTATAGCGGAAAACAATGGGAAAAACCTGGTTTTGTGAATCAGGCTCAATGAAAGGATTCACTTCGTAACCTTCAAAAAATAATTCTGCACGAGCACGGCATATGTTCTGTATACCATTGTTGAAAGAAGCGTTGTCTTTCGCCAATCTATTTTGTTGGCCTATTGTCCAATCCATCATGCGCCAGTTTTGATGACAGGTTTCAGCTAATTGATTAATTCTATCTTCTTTGATGGTTGAATCTTTTTCAACGATCGCGAGCGTGTCACGGGCTGATTCAGCAAAACTCTGATTGAAGCTGATAAGAAAAAGCACTGTAAGTGGAGCGATAAAAGGGGATAATTTCATGAGTGCCTCACAGCCATCAGTATTTTAGTTTAATAAGCATGATTGAAACCTTGAAGCTGTGAATAAAAAGTGAAAAGCTATCCTCAATCCAGCATAACCAGATAACACATCATATAGCCCATAAGGGGCTTATAAATTTCGTCAGCGAATGGTTATTTTTCGAGAATTTTGACTTCCCGTTGTGGGAATGGAATCTCTATGCCATGTTCCTTTAATACATCCCATATCATCAACAGGAGATCAGCACCTACACGGTTGGGGCCGTCGTCAACACCATCCATCCAAAATTCAACCAGAATATCGACACCAGAATCGGCAAAACCTTTAATTTCTGCATCCGGACGCTCCTCAATAGGAATGTCATCACCACTGATAACTTGTGGGTGGCTAGCAACGACTTCCCTCACTACTTTAATCAGTTTGTGCAGGTCCGTTTTGTAAGCAACTTGAAAATCGAGTGCATAACGTTGTTTAGTATTTTTATGTGTCCAGTTTGTGAAGCTGGTCGTAATAAATTGCTCGTTTGGCACCATGATGTCTTTACCATCAAAGGTTTCGAGTGTCGTCGAACGCATATTGAGTAGCCGTATTGTACCGCAGCGGCCATCTTCCATTTCCACGTAGTCTCCCACGCTCAGTGAACGATCCAACAATAAAATAATGCCGGAAATAAAATTGGAAGCAATCGCCTGTAAACCAAAGCCCAAACCAACACCCAAGGCACCACCGAAAACAGCAAGTGCAGTGAGGTTTATCCCCATAATTTGGAGCAGTAATAGGAATACGACGAAAAATAATCCAACTTGGAATAACTTGGCAAATACCTCTCGCGTTCCGATATCAAGATCGTGCTGGTTACGGATCATTTGTTGACCGGCGCTGTTTGATAAACGGCCGAACCAGAACAACACACTACCAAAAATCAATACTCTGGCGACACCATAGGCAGATATTTTAAAGTTACCGATTTGGAGTGAAATGGTTTCCAGATACGAGACGACTTCGTCCAACCAGCCAAATACGTGTAATACCGCGATAGGTAAAATAAAGAATGTCGCTAATTTGCGAAACAATTGTTTTTCGACAAAGCGATTGATAATCGAATAAAGCATAAAGATGACGGCGAAACTCAGACCAATCCGTATCAGCCAGCTTTGATGGATAAATGAATGTCCAATATCAACGGCTACCGACAAAGCCAGCACCAACATAAGCGGAAGGATGAGCTCTCGTAACCGGTAGATACCTTGACGCAAGTTTAATACAGGCCCTTGATTCGGTTGCTGACGTAATAAAGGCGAGCTTGTTTTGAGGAATTTTGAAACCGCAAATGCCAGTAATACAGCAAGTAAAATTAAACCAAGCTGGGAGTAGAACTTTGGGCTACTGAGCCAATGCATGGTGGTGCTTAAATAGTGTTCTAGCGTGCTTTGATAAAGTTCTAAGTCCATATCTGTTTCTTCTTATAAATCTTGTCAGTAACATAATGTAGGTGTTTGAGACTGCGATAGCAATAAGTGGGCTTTAGCTCACCGCTACTATGGCTATTCATGTCATCATAACCTTCTTCTACACAAGCAACTATGCAGGAGAGATTTTTATGGCTATTGCGTTTGATATTGTAGATAAAGTGGCATTAGTGACCGGAGCTAATCGGGGGATAGGAAAATCTATTGTCGAAACCTTTTTGGAGTACGGTGTAAGGAAAGTTTATTTGGCGGTGCGTGATATCAATAGCGTGACAGAACTTGAAAACCGTTATCCGGACAAGTTAAAGGTGATTTATTTGGATCTCACACTGCCCGACACAATTACCGCTGCGGCATCCATTGCACAGGATGTTGAGCTGGTCGTCAATAATGCAGGGATATTGAGGAATGCAACGCCATTGGAGCCCACTGCGATTAATGCACTTGATGCTCAAATTGATATCAATGTGAAAGGGCTTTTACGAATGGCTCAGGCTTTTTCACCAATACTGAAATCTAATGGTGGCGGAGCGCTTGTACAATTAAATTCGGTGGCTTCATTAAGGTCATTTCCTGCTTTTGCTACCTACGCTGCTTCGAAAGCCGCCTCCTATTCCATTACTCAGGCTCTAGGTCAGCAATTAGCAGATCAGAATACAGCGGTATTGAGTGTTCATCCAGGTCCCATAGCGACAGATATGGCAAATGAAGCCGGTCTGTCTGATATTGCTGAACCGACACGTCTGGTAGCTGAGGGAATCATTGAATCACTGAGAAAAGGTGAATTTCATCTGTTTCCCGACAGTATGGCAAAAGAGTTGTGGTCAGTTTATGAGCGGTTTGCCAGGCAGGTGATAGAGACACCTCTGGAGGAGGAATAAAAAAAGCCCCGCAATAGCGAGGCTTTTTTATCAGTCAGACTCGATGTCGAGTCTTAAGCTGTTACTGGATTAAAGCGCAGTAATGTTTTCAGCTTGTGGACCTTTAGCACCTTGAGTTACTGTGAACTCAACGCGTTGGCCTTCGTTCAGCGTTCTGAAACCGTCGCCTTTAATTTGGCTAAAGTGAGCAAAAACGTCTGGACCAGATTCTTGTTCGATAAAACCAAAGCCTTTCGCTTCGTTAAACCATTTTACAGTACCAGTAGTTGTAGACATAAAAAATCCTAAATTTATCAATAAATAATATGCCTCATAACGAGGCGGGTATAGCTGGAAGGTGTGCAGAGTACTTATTAACAAACAGGACGAGCTACTGATTTGGTAATGCATCGAAATGAAAAATAAATATTCAGATCAACTTTCAAGCTATGGTCAATGTATAGGGATTTAAGGTGGCTGTCAAAATTATTTTTAACGAATGCCAAAGCCAGTCATGCCGGGCTTTTGAATAATCTTACACGTGCTTTGATCATTGTGCTTAATCACAGTATCTCAAAACCATTTTGTGAAGTTGGCATAACTTGCTATTGAAGTGTGTGCAGCTGTGGTGATCGATTAACCGAAATGTGCCGTTGCAGACAGCTCTGAGGCCAGTGTTAGTCGGTTGCGACCAGACTTTTTGGATTGGTATAAGGCTTGATCGGCACATTCGAGCAAGCTGGAGAGATCCGCTTTTTCATTATCTACGCCCTGTATCACGGCCCCGAAACTCATTGTTACCCTAACTCCATTGCCATTGTGAGGAACCGATCTCTGTTCGATGGCCCGACGTGTACGTTCCAGAATCATCCTGGCTTCAGCTTCGTTGCCTATCAGAGCAAAGACAAACTCTTCTCCGCCATAGCGGCCGATAACATCATAGGAACGCAAATTGTCATGAAGAGATTGGGCGACCTCTTTAAGAACCAAGTCGCCCACATGATGGCCGTGATGGTCATTCACGTTCTTGAAATGGTCGATATCACAGATCCCAATACAAAGTGATGTCTTCTCACGATTCGCCCGAGCCATCTCTTTCTGAATAAGCTGGATTGCTGCGCGTCGGTTATTGAGCTCAGTGAGTTCATCAAGGTGCGCTAGTACGTCCAGCTTTTCCAATGTTTTATTGAGCGTATCCTGCATATCAAGCATACGTTTGGCGACGTTTACCCGAGCTCTTAACACTTCAGGGTGGTAGGGTTTTGAGACAAAATCATTGGCGCCAGCGGCAAGACCACTCACTTAAATGATGGCACAGGCTCAAGCCATCCAAACCGGGCATTTCCCAATCGAGCATTAATAACGTAGGCGGATTGGGCTCAGCCATAATTTGTAATACCTTAAGACCGTCTTCAACAGCGACTGTTTCATATCCCCAGATGTCTATCGTAGCCTGTAAGATTTGACGACTGGTCAGGTCATCATCAGCAATCAACACCTTCATAGATTTTCTTCCAAGATAAAGCTTGGGTAAGATGTTTTTAGTGTAATTTGTGCTGCCATAACCTGTCACTTATAAATATTTACAAGTAGTATTGTATCGAATTTTAAATGTGCACAATATACGTTGTGCACAATCAGTGGGTTACCAGTGAATGGGGCCTTGGAAATCCTAACAAAAAGCGGGGTAATGCATGGAGCATACAAGTGATTTCATGCCACATGGGTTTTGTATTTCGTGGGACGTGCCATTACTGACGCTGCACGTACTTTCGGACATTTTCATCGCACTGGCCTATTTTTCAATTCCCTTGGGCATTGTTTATTTTGTCAGTAAAAAAGAGGGCGTTAACTTCAAGCCGGTCTATTATTTATTTGCTGCTTTTATTCTGGCTTGCGGCATTACCCACTTAATGGGTGTCATCACTTTATGGTTTCCGCTTTATTATCTGGCAGGTTTTTTCAAACTTATTACAGCGATAGTGTCTGTTGCCACAGCTATTTATCTCATTCCCAAGCTGTCCGATATGGTGGCTTTGCCCGATCTTAATGAATTGATTCTACTCAACAAAAAGCTCACTGAAGAAAATCTTTCGAGACAAAAAGCGGAAGCTGATCTTGTGGAGAGCAGAACAAAGCTCTCTGAGAGCAACAAAATGTTGTCAGCGGTACTGGATGCGATTCCAGTACGCGTATTCTGGAAAAATACACAACTTGAATATCAGGGCGCGAATAGTCTGTTTTTGGAAGATGCCGGTTTTTCCGAAATGGAAGAGATTATTGGCAGGTCAGATTATGACATGCCCTGGCCACAAGATATTTCCGACAAGTTCAGAGACGATGACAGGGCCGTCCTGGCTGATGGTAAGGCATTATTAAATAAAGAGGAACGACTTGTTGATAAAAGCGGTAAACAGCTCTGGGTTAATACCAACAAAGTCTCTTTAAACAATGATGACGATGAAATAATCGGGGTCTTAGGGACGTTTGAGGATATTTCTCAAGCAAAAGCTGCAAAACAGGAGCTTATCGTCGCTAAAGAAGAGGCTGAGCAGGCCAATAGGGCGAAAAGTGAATTTTTATCAAACATGAGCCATGAATTACGTACACCACTCAATGGTGTTATCGGAACCCTCAACTTACTCTCTAATACCTCACTGAATAACCGTCAAGGTAATCTGGTCAAAATCAGTAAACAGAGTGCGGAAACCTTATTGGGTTTGTTGAACGACGTATTGGATTTGGCCAAAATCGAAGCAGGTAAGTTAGAGCTCGAACTTTTCAATGAAGATATGAATGACCTCCTTTCTGATGTGGCAAGAGGCATGGCTAGTCGGGCTGAAGAGAAAGGCTTAGAATTACTTTGCCCGGCTCATTTCCTCTCATCCTAT
>NZ_CBFHHW010000018.1:30519-34587 GCF_965655755.1 Methylophaga sp.
GTTGCCAAAATTGATCGCCTCCGCCTCCGCCAAGTGTTGAACAACCTCATTGGCAATGCGATTAAATTTACGGAAAAAGGTTCTATTACGTTGGATCTGAGTGTCACTAAACAAACTATGTCTAATGCGACACTGCGATTCAGTATTTCAGACACGGGCGTGGGCATTCGGGAGCAAGATCAGAAAATGTTATTTCAACGTTTCCAACAAATTGATGCCAGCTCTACAAGACAACAAACTGGTTCCGGGTTAGGGCTTTCCATATGTAAACAACTGGTAGAGTTGATGGGAGGGCATCTCGGTTTTAACAGCATCTATGGTGTCGGCTCGACGTTCTGGTTTGAACTTCCTGCTGAGTTAACTCAGCGTGAACGCTTATCACATCAAAAGGGATCGCTGGCAGGGTTAAATGTCCTTGTTCATGCTGAAACTCCAGGTTATCAACGTTATTTTGCTGACGTACTGAAAAACTGGAATATTCATCACGTAATAACTGAATCCACAGCGTCATTCAGCGATGTTTTAGCAGAAAATAGGAATGAAAAAAGCTGTGTTCTGATTATGGAGATAGATTTCTTCCTAGAATTGGATGTCGATGCACTGTTAGCACAGTTTGATTTTGATATTCGATTCGTGTTGATAGCCTCACAGAATCAACTGGATCATGAACCTAAAAAAGCGAAACAATACAACTGTATTTTGCTAGCTAAACCTCTGGTTCAGTCTGAGGTGTTTAATGCTTTGCAGGGATTACGGAATGAAATTCCTGCAGAGATTTTGCAAGAACAGATTGGCAGTCCTGTCAATGGTGAGTTCAACGAGGTAAGGGTGTTGCTTGTAGAAGATAACGCCATAAATGTGGTTGTTGCCAAAGGCTTGATTCAGATGTTCGGGCCGACTGTTGAGGTGGCTGAAAATGGTCAAGAAGCGCTGGATATGCTTACCAAACAGCGGTTTGATCTAGTGTTTATGGATTGTCAAATGCCGGTTATGGATGGCTATGAATGTACACGGCATATTCGCGATCCCCAGTCATCCGTATTGAATCATAAAATTCCAGTAGTGGCATTAACAGCCAATGCTATGCGAGGCGATAAAGAAGCCTGCCTCGCTGCTGGGATGGATGATTATATTGCAAAACCGGTAGAGGCTGACATGATCCAGCTAACACTGAAAAAATGGTTATCAGGTGATGCTTTACAATCTGACGGAAATAGCGACGAAAAGGATACAGAAATGCCTGAAGTGCTGCCAGTCTTTGATAAAACGACTTTTGGTAATCGTTTAATGGAAGACGGGGCTTTGATGAAGCAGGTTGCGCTCAACTTCATTGCGGACATGCCAGTGCAGCTAGACAAGCTTGGTGCGCTGATTGAGTCAGAAGACTTCGTGCAGCTCGCAGCTCAGGCACATAAGATCAAAGGTGCTGCGGCCAATATGGCAGCGAATCAAATGCATGCATTGGCCATTGATTTTGAACAGGCGGCTAAAGGAAAAGATAAAGAACATCTGGTAACGATAGAGCCAATGCTAATGCAGGCGTTTAGTCAGTTAAAACAGAGACTGGAACAAGAGTTAATTTGAATGAAACACAGGAAAATGTGGTTTTCGAAAACTGAGCTTAGTCAATAAATGACATCAGTGTTCAAGCTCTTTTTGAAGCATCCCCCGGTCGCATGGGTGGTACTGGTAATGTCGTTATTCGTGACTGGTTGGGCCTGGTATATTGCGTCTGGGGCTGTTGAGAAACATGCTAGTGAGCGTTTCGAATTTACCGCGAAAGATGTTGCCAATGCAATTACAGACCGTATGAATGAATATGAACTGGCATTGCGAAGCGGCTTAGCACTATTCCATGCCAGTGATAAGGTTTCACGGAAAGAGTGGGAGAAATTTGCAGACACGCTTTATCTGAATAAACACTTTCCAGGGATTCAGGGATTGGGTTATAGCCAAATTCTGAAGCCCGAACAAGTCGCTGAGCATGAAGCAGAAATTCAAGCGGAAGGCTTTGAGGAGTACCAGATAAAGCCAGCCGGTGAGCGAGACATGTACAGTGCTATTGTATTCTTGGAGCCATTTGACTGGCGCAATCAACGTGCATTTGGCTATGACATGTTTTCTGAGCCCACCCGCCGCGAAGCGATGGAACGTGCCCGAGATACTGCTGATTTTGCGGCGTCAGGTCGGGTTACGTTGGTTCAAGAGACAGAAGAGGACACGCAATATGGCTTCTTAATGTATTTTCCTTTTTATCAGCAAAATAGTGACCTGACATCTATCCAAGCGCGTCGCGAAGCTTTGCAAGGTTATGTTTATGCTGCCTTCCGTCTAGGCGATTTAATGAAAGGCGTATTGAATAATGCTCAGCAGAATATAAACTTCGAATTGTATGAAGGCTCCCCGGAAAAAGGTGTGTTACTCCATAACAATGCTCAAGATAAACACGTTCGTTTTGATTCGATAGAGCATCCACAACGGTTTCAAACCACACATCAAATGAATATTGGTGGCCAAACCTGGTCCTTATTTGTTTACTCAGATACCGGTTTTCTCCAAGCCAGTGAGCTTAACCAACCCAGTTTTATTGTCGTTATCGGTGTTCTGTTTGATATCGTTTTGTTCTTACTTATCTCGTATGTTGTCAGAGGACGAAATCAGGCCAAAGACTCAGAGCAGCGTGCCTGGACAGACTTTCGGGTCTCTCAGCAGCGCCTGCAACTGGCCGCTGATGCCGGCAAGATGGGATTGATGGAATGGAATATCATCGATAATAAGCTGTATTGGGATGACCGTATGTTGGCTTTATATGGCTATAACCGGGATACGATAAAAGACAATATAGACTTCTGGCAGCAATGTATCCACCCCGAAGACCTTGATAATTTTCGTGATGAATTGGCGTCAGCAAGACAGTTTAAGCAGCATATCGATATGCAGTTCAGGATCCGTACTCCCCAAGGACGCACAAAGTATATTGCTGCCAGCATTATTGTTGAACGAAATAATGCTGGCGAAGCGACACGCATGGTCGGATTCAATTACGATGTCACAGAGCAAATTACTAATAAACAACAGATACAGGAAAAAAACTGGCGTTTACAGAATTTGGTTGATGCCACAGACGCCGGTACCTGGGAGTTGAATGTTCAAACGGGCGAAACTCAGATCAATTATCGTTGGGCTGAGATGTTGGGATACACTTTGAACGATTTGATGCCAGTGACAATGCAAACCTGGCTCGATTTAGCTCACCCCGATGATCGTGAACAGACGCGGCATAGAATGCAGTCACATTTTGCGGGCAATGCCAATCATTACGAATGTGTTTGCCGAATGCGTCACAAAGCAGGTCATTGGGTCTGGATAAAGCGTCGTGGAAAGGTTTTTTCCTGGACAGATGCCGGTGAACCACTAATGATGTTTGGGACACACCACGACATTTCAGAACAAAAACAATACGAAGAGATTCTCAAAACAGAACGTGATAAGGCAGAAGCGGCCAACCGTTCACGCGGTGAATTTCTTGCCAATATGAGCCATGAAATTCGCACCCCTATTAATGGCGTAATGGGTGCGCTCGATTTGCTCTCTGATACGGATTTATCACCCTCACAGTTCAATCTGATAGGCATCTCCAGACGCAGTGCTGAATCCTTGCTTGGTCTTATAAATGATATCTTGGATTTATCCAAAATCGAGTCAGGCAAACTGGAAATTGTTGAAGAGCCCGTTGAGCTGGTATCAGCAATGAATGATGTGGCTCGTACGCTCTCCACTAAGGCGGAGGCTAAAAATATTGCGTTAGTTTGTCCGTCACAATATGTAGACGATACCTATGTGTACGCTGATGGTCTGCGACTTCGTCAAATTTTAACTAACCTCATTAACAATGCGATTAAATTCACTCAAGAGGGGAGTGTTCTAGTTGACCTGAATGTACTTGCTGAAACAAACACAAATGTTCATCTCCGTTTCAATGTAACGGATACGGGGCAGGGTATTCCCTATGACAAACAAAAAACGTTATTTGAACGTTTTCAACAAGTCGATAGTTCGCTAACAAGG
>NZ_CBFHHW010000018.1:34686-48079 GCF_965655755.1 Methylophaga sp.
GTTTGCGTTTTAAGGCCACAAAAAGTCTATCAGGAATTTTATCAAACTGTATTTGATGCCTGGAAAGTCGAATATAGGTCAACAGACGATTTATTTCAGCTCCCGGATGTCATGCCAGATTCTCTTTATCAACATAAAGCCTTAATCATTGATGCTGAACAATTGACGGAGGATAAAACACTCGTTGACAATCTGGTCGATTGTCGGGAACGTATCCAGGGAATCCATATTATCGTTGCCTGCCCGCAGTCGATGTTGGGGAGCATGCCTAAACAGATTTCGAGTCAAGCTGATCAGGTTATAAGCAAGCCGATTGATCAATCAGAGTTGTATAATGTGCTATTGACGATAGCAACAGGTGTTATTGAAAAATCGCCGACTCAGCCAATGGGAGCAGCCCTTCCCGAACAATTTGATGCCCGTGTCTTGGTGGTTGAAGACAACACAACCAATGTGGCGATTATTCAGGGGCTATTAATGAAGTTTAATGTTCGCTCGGAAGTGGCAGACAATGGGCAAGAAGCATTAAATTTATTAGCACAAAGTACGTATGACTTAGTTTTGATGGACTGCCAGATGCCGGTTATGGATGGTTATGAAGCAACAGAAAAAATACGCAAAGGTGAAAATGCGGTACAGGATCAAAACATCCCGATCATTGCATTAACAGCGCATGCGATGCGTGGTGATAAAGAGGCGTGTTTTGATGCCGGTATGAATGATTACCTGTCTAAGCCAATCGACCCGGAACTGTTACACGGTAAGTTGAGTAAATGGCTTCCGGAGCGTTGTAAACAACAATTAACCATGTAACTTAGGAACTCCATCAGTATCAGATGTTCTTAACCTAACAGCTTTTTGAACAGATATTGAGGATTTTCTGATGTACCGTTTGCTGCTGACATTGCTAATGTGTATTCAATCGACAGCCTGGGCGGTTGAATTTTCCAGTCAGGAGCAAGCTACCACTGTGGTTGAACTCTACACCTCGGAGGGTTGCAGTAGTTGTCCGCCCGCAGATGACTGGCTTTCAAGTTTGAAAAATGACAGTCAATTATTTAATACCTTATTACCAATGGCTTTTCATGTCGATTACTGGGACCAACTCGGCTGGCAGGATCGACTAGCAAAGGCGGCTTATTCCCAGCGGCAACGTAATCTTGTCAGGCAGGAGCTGTTATCACAGGTTTACACACCAGGCATTGTCATCAATAGTCAGGAATGGCGGGGCTGGTTTCAGGGTAAACGTCAACCTCCAATAAACAACGCCAAGCCGGGGAGGTTGCAAGCCAGCTTAAACGGCAATACGTTACTCGCGACGTTTGCACAGAAACGATCTTTGGTGCTGAATATGGCGTGGCTGGGAATGGGATTGGAAACTCAGGTGGAAGCAGGCGAAAATCGGGGCCGAAAACTGAAACATGATTTTGTTGTACTTGATAACTGGCAAAAATCTGGGGTGCATCAATGGCATGTGACTGTGCCTGACATACCCGCAAAAGGTCAACAGCAAACGGTGCTGGCAATATGGCTGACCAAACCGGATTCACTCGTCATCATTCAGGCAGCAGCTACTTATATTGATTGATTTGAAGGAATGACATATCTGCATGGATATTCTAGTTAACCGAGAAGAGGATAGAGATTGGATCCTGACCGATTTTATGGGGATTGAACGTAGCGTTTTAAGGCGCAACGAAAATGGTGGTCGAACCTTCATGATGCGAATGAAGAAAGGCGCACATTACCCACAACATAAATATCAGGGTAATGCTGAGTTTATGATCATGAACGGTCAGGTGTTGATTGGCGGTGTAGAGGTCAGTAAAGGTGATTACCTCTTTACACGAATGGGTGAAGAACACGATATTATTGCATTGACAGATGTTGAGTTGTTTATTTCTACAGAACAGGCGATAACTCTGGTTACTTAAACATGACTCGCCTGCTTAAAAGCTTTCTGCTTGTGGCTATGATTCTGATGCTTTCTGGCTGTGATCCCTTTTCCAGTCCAGACACAATGATGGACGAATACCTTAGTCGACTGGCGCGTGTTCTTGATGTTGATAAGCAGGCGAGGCCAGTCGAAACAGTGATGCTCATTCCGCGCGCCCGAGACAGACGTGTCGAAATACCCGGGCTGGATATCAACATGCTCGACTTCTTGTCACTGTATGGCTGTGAGTTGCAGCTTGTAGTGGGTGAGCGTAACTCGATTATGGGACGAGTGATGCCACCATTAAACCGCTTACGGTATGAACTGCGATTTATTGAATCCGCTCAAAAATGTCTGCCCAAAATTGAGAAGCAAAATCTAAAAGCCAGTCTTCAAAAAGCAATTCAACATAAACAAGACACATTATCCAAGGTCGTATGGAACGCAATATGGGCCGGGAAACCAATGGCAGAGCTGCTCAGTGTATCGAAAGGATTTTATATCACGCAAAATTCCGTTGGTGGACAGATTAATGAACTGATTGAAGGGCTTGAAATTACCCGGGATAACGTTGAGAAGATAACCACAGTTTCGGAACATGTTGATTTGTCAGATATGGGAACGATCCAACAGCAATGGACATTTGGGCATCAAGCAGGACAACTCATTAAAAGTGCTCAACTTGTCAGGACACGGCTTGAGGATGCAACGCACCTGATCCAACAACGATTAATAGATAATCCCCTGTGTTATCAAGGCAAACCAAATAAGCAGGCGCAAAGGGTGAAAGGGCTTTTTTTCCGAGTTTATATCGGTCGGATTCAACCTTATGTCTCTGATGTCAGTAGAGCGGGTAAGCGGATCTTTACTTTATTAGATGAAATAGCGACATTACAACTTGAGCCAATGCCTGATTCGTTCAAAAGCTACTATCTGAAGATGATCGATAGAAACAATGAGAAGGGACTCTGGCATCAGTTTGATAATGCGGTAAAAAACCACACAAAAAGTTGGCAGAATCTATTAAGCCAGTGCGGCATGCAACCACAGGCGAGTTGAAATCTACATTGCCTGAACCTGATTTTTGCCAGCACGTTTGGCATTGTAGAGCAGCTTATCCGCCTTACTTAAGGCAGAAAAAATACTGTCATGACTGGTTAACTGGTAGACACCGATACTGACGGTAATCTGGACATTTTTTTGCTGTGTATGAAAAAACAAATTCGAAACTTTTTCACAGATTCGCTTAGCTAATCTGACGGCTTCAACTTGCTTTGTTTCAGGGAGCAAAACGGCGAATTCCTCACCCCCTATCCGACCAAAAATATCATAGCTGCGTTTTATTGCCATGATGCCATGACTAAAATGTTTCAGAGCTTGATCGCCTACATCGTGACCAAACTCATCGTTGATAAGTTTGAAATCGTCAATATCCATCATTAACAAGCATATAGGGCGTTCATTTCGAAAGGCACGCTGTAGTTCTTTTTCACTTTCCGCAATGAATGCACGGCGGTTCCAGATCCCCGTCAACTCATCAGTATTGGCTAGATGTTCCAGGTTTTTTGACAGGTTTTCGAGTGTGAGGTTTTTTTCCAATAGTTCCAAATGGGTCTGAAACATATCGCGAAACTGGACCATGAGTCGTTCTTGTTTGTCTGTGTAATAGTGCGCCTCACTGTCCAGAACGCACAAAGTGCCAAAAACGTCACCATTAGGCCAGTTGATTGGGTACCCTAAGTAATTGATTAGATTGAACTTAACATCCGGATTATCTTTCCACTCTTCAGTTTCCAGCGCATTGTGAACAAAGAGTCGTTTATTGGTCTTGATAACACGTTCGCAATAGAGACCAGAGTTACTACACTTTTCTTTATCACCAACGATGAAGGGATTCAGTGTTGAGTTATTTTTTGCATAGACGGTGAGTTCGTCCATGTGAAAATTCATCAGAAGTGCTGCAGGTACACCCATAAATTCAGCCAGAATTTCGAGCATGCCTTGCCACTGGGTTATGAGGCCTTCTCTTACCTGTGGGTGTGGAGCGTTGATCGTTTTTGTCACGGCTCTTCCTCGAATTTTACCTCAAGAAGCTTACAGTAGTGATAAAATAAATAATACTACATACCCGCAGAGTAGGGGGGAAGGTATTTAGTTCAACTATTGCCTCGTTGTAAAAGCGGAGGGTTAACAAGTCTTTTCGACGGGAATAAAAAAGGCATCCCGCGATGCCTTTTTAACTTAGTCGTAGCTGTAATGCTTTCGCAGTGGCTTGACCACTTGCCAGAAACTGTTCAAGCCTTCCGGAAATTCGACGTAATCACCTGCCACGACATGAACTGGTTCTTCACCGTCTGGTGTGACGATAATTTCACCTTCGAGTAAATACGCTTTTTCTGTTTCATCAAAATCCAGTCTGAATTCTGAAACAGGGCAATCCCAGATTTCCCAGCTATCAACGCCCATTTCCTGCAGACGTGTTTGGCTAGGTTTTTTTTCTATTTTGATTTGCGGCATAACAATCCTGATTTGATAATGTCATTAATTGGCTTTGAGAGCGATAATAGGCGTGAACGGCCTGTAACGCACGCGAATAATAGCAGAATCAATCAAGCGCAATGCTACAAATCCGGTGGAAAAACCGAATTAGGTCTATCTCAGCAGATGCATACGATTTTTGTTGTCACTTTTGACATGTTAAAAAGCAAGCGTAGCTGCCATTTCACCATTCATTTTTACTAAGCATTGTAAGGCTGTCTTTGATTTCCAATGGCAGTCTGAGGTGACTGTAGTATCTCCATAGGTGCCAGTAAAAGTGGCGTCATCGTAGTTGTAGGGTAAGTCACCTGTTATAACCGCTTCACCGTTTACAACAACCTGATGCTCGAAACTGATCTGGTTGAAACGGCCGAGGATTTCGACTTGCTCTGTTGCACCTGCTGGCCGGTAAAATTGTTTTGGTGAGGCTGTGGTACAACCAATCATAGAGATACATAAGCCTGCCAGTAAAAATTTGTTCATAAGAGATTAAATGTCCTTGTATGAAGACTGTTTTGAATACAGCTACCTTTATACTATAAATAACGTTTGTATAAAGTCACAAGACGGATAATAAGATTCAAGTAAATCTCAGGCCTATCGTCTTCTGATAAGATGCCAATGTGAAGAAATTCAAAACCCTTTTATTTCGATGTCTGTTATTGCTGCTTCTCGCCAGTGTGGTTCTTAGTCTATTAATGGTGGTCCCATTTCGTTGGCTTAACCCACCTCTTACCATGGTGATGGCCGATCGCTGGTTAGAAAGTAGTGATGATTTTTATCTGCATCAGGAATGGCTGAGCTGGGATGAGTTACCCAAGCAGGCAGCATTGGCCATTGTCACATCTGAAGATCAACGATTTCCGCTTCACCAGGGATTTGATATTGAGGCAATCATAAAGGCAGTTAAACAAGCTAACAAAAGTGGCCAGTTGCGAGGGGCAAGCACCATCAGTCAACAGGTAGCCAAAAACATGTACCTGTGGACGGGGCGAAGTTGGCTTCGAAAAGGGCTTGAAGTCTGGTTTACCCTGTTGATTGAACTGACATGGGGAAAGCAACGGATTCTTGAGGTCTACATGAACATTGCAGAGTGGGGCAATGGAGTGTTTGGACTGGAGGCCGCTAGTCGCTATCATTTCAATAAGCCAGCATCACAACTCTCACCTATGCAGTCAGCCTTGCTGGCATCAACGCTACCCAGCCCTTTGAAATATGACCCTGCACGACCTGCACAACATTTAGTCGATCGCGCCAGATGGAATCTAGAACAACAACGAAAATTAGGTGGCGTTAGTTGGCTCTCTCCAATAAGCCAGTAATATCAAAACACTCTGAAACAATCAGTCAATTTAACCCTCTTCTTCCCTGTAAATGAACCCTTTAAAAAATAGTATTGTCTGATGTATGAGTTGCTGAAAATAAGGATAAGCCATGAATAAAGTCATAACACTCTTTAGCATTGCATCATTATCTTTGGCTGTTGCCGGTTGTTCGCTTGACAAGCAAACAATGGGTACTGGTGTTGGCGGTGCAGTAGGTGGCGTTCTCGGTGCCCAAGTTGGCGATGGTAGTGGTAAAACGGCTGCTATTATCGGCGGGACACTTCTAGGCGCCATTATCGGTGGAAAAATTGGTGCTGATATGGATGAACTCGATCGTCGCCGTGCAGCAGATACTCTGGAAACCTACCCAACAGGCAGAACAAACACTTGGCAGAACCCTGACACAGGTGCTAGCTACGACTTTACACCAACCCGAACCTACAACACTTCCGGTCAGCCATGTCGTGAATATGACATGGAGGTTTTTATGGATGGTCGTAGAGAGGTTGTCACAGGAACAGCTTGTCGCAATTCTCGTGGTGAATGGGTGAATCAATAAAGTAATGAAAAGTGCAGAAAGTCGGCTAAGGTCGGCTTTTTGATGTCTGCCATCTTAATGGCTTAAAACAGGGATGTCATAACACTAATTTTGTGATACAGATCACATGTTGAAGAAAATAGCTTTCAAAAGGAATTGATATGAATCTATTGGATGTTCTGCTCACATCTGGCCGGGTCTGGCTTTTCACTCTAATCGGCATCGCAATAGCCGCTGGCGTCTGGTGGTTTTTACCTGAATCTAGCGATCGCCTTGCTGTCAGTGGCTGGGCCATTACAATTGGTTATCTTGTCGGTTGGATGGTATCGATGTTGTCCGATAGAAACACAGAGTAATGAGATAGGGACGGAAGTATGGAAAATACTTCAACCCCGGAGGAATAAATGGAAGTAGCCGAAAATTTATTTCAGAACAACCAACACCAAGCCTGCAAACATAAGCTACAAACACGAGTCTGATTCAAACAAAACCGGTGTCACTAGAGAGGTGATAGTGGGGAGTCAATCACAAAACCATCTAGTAATTACTTTTGTTTTCTAAAACATGTATAGCCATAAAGTACAGGTCCAAATTACTGTGGGTGGGCAATCCATGGTGGTCTCATTAACAGTATTTGGGATGGAGCGATTTCCTATTCCCACGATCATCTAAAGTTGATCTTCATTCGTTTAAGATACTTAATGTACTTTTGTGTTTTCGATGATATAGAGTTTGTTGATGGCATTTTAAAAATATCGGGACTATAGTGCAGTAAACACAACGAACTGAGTACGCATGAAAGTCTTGATTGTTGATGATGCTGAAATAGACACCTTGGTGTGCCAGAAAATAGTGGAAAGTCTGGGTTACACGCCTATTGCTGTCCGTTCGGCAATCGAAGCGAGTGAGTTGCTTAATCAGTCAGGTGCCCCCGACATCATTATTCTTGATTGGATGATGCCAGAAATGGATGGGATGGCGTTATGTAAGATTATCCGCCGTGCTAATTTCATCATAGATCCTTTTATTTTAATCATGACATCCAATTCTGATAAGCATGCAGAAGCGGAAGCACTCAATGCGGGCGCTGATGATTTTATTTCCAAACCTGTTAACAGAATCGATATGGAAGCCAAACTAAAACTTGGGCGAAGATTGATTAAAACACAGTTGGAGCTATTGCTGGCGAACCAGAGACTATCAGAAAAACTGGAGTTTGATGCCGTTACAGGACTAAAGAGCAGACAGGCAGGATTACAAGCCATTGCGGCATCGCTATCGCGGTTGTCCCGGCATGAAGAGAAAGAAGGTTTACTTATTCATTGCCTACTCAAATTTACCAGTAATAAAGCACAGTATTTCAAACATGATTTACTCGATAAACTGTATTTCGAACTTGCAAGAAATTTGACCCAAGCGCTCAGACAAAGTGATGTGATGGTACGATTTAAAGATGATGAGTTCCTGTTTTTTGCAGAGAGCGATCCCGAAAGCCACCATATTGTGTTGTCCCGAATTGAACGTGCTATTCAACAGAGTAATTTGAGTAGTGAGTCAAAACTCAATATTTCATGGTTAGTTGCCGGGATAGTCATTACCTATGAGCAGGCGTTGACGGCGATTCCAGTGTTACTTCAGAACACAGAAGAACTATTAGCCAAGCTAACACTCTCAGATAAAAATGTTGGCCTGACCTATCTTTCACCCGTATTGACTGAAGCTAAGGTGTTAGATTTTACCCAGTTTAGAAGTACAAGATAGAGAACAATCCCTCAAATAAAATCGCAGAGAAGTTTCTCATCTTCTTTCTGCATTTAATACAATAATAAAACAACAACATAGAGACTAAAATGAATGAGAATCTGGTTGTGGTTTTTACCCTACATTCATGATTTTTGCTTAAGAACTGTTTGATAGATGATTATGTCATTACCGAATGAATGGCCCAACAATTTAACTTTCATTTTTCTTCCTCGTGACCTAGGTTTTGGGCTATGATTCACACGCAAAGATCATATGGGGTTTGCTATGAAAGCACCAAAGATACCGGTGTCTGAACTAAAGCGTATCGAGGCACTTTATGGTGCTGAGTTGCTAGATACACCCAAAGAAGCAATGTTTGATAATCTGACGAAATTGATTACAGCAATGTTTGATGTACCAATTGCTGCCATCACGCTGGTTGATCATTCCCGGCAATGGTTCAAATCGATCCAAGGACTGGATGTCTGTGAAACTTCACGTGATGTCTCTTTTTGCGGTCATGTGGTTCAAGCTGAAGATCCGATTATTGTTGAAAATGCCCTTAATGATGACCGTTTCTTTGATAATCCGCTCGTCACTAATGAACCCAAAATTGTTTTTTATGCGGGTATACCAATTCGTTATCGTCAACATGTCATCGGCGCTTTATGCATTATAGATACACGGGAACGTTCACTTACAGATCTTGAAATCCAAAGGCTGAGAACATTTGCCGAGGAAATTGAACTACTGATAAACCTACGCCTCAAGAAAGAGAACGCAGAGTCTGCTAATGATGCGAAAACGGCATTTCTGGCTAATATGAGTCATGAGTTGAGAACGCCGATATCGGGTGTGATTGGTGTCTTGGAAATACTTAAACTCAGTAAGCTGAGCCAAGAGCAGCTTAATCATCTGGACTTGGCGAGAAATAGTGCTGGTCATATGTTAGCCGTTATCAATGACATACTCGATTTCTCGAAAATTGAAGCTGGAAAACTCACTCTTCAATATGAAACATTCAATCTACAGCAACTATTTGATGAACTGATTGAAACATTCACTATTAGGCAAGAAAACAATAATAAATTCGCTCTCACCACTGATTGGGCCAAAGATGTTTTCGTTAAATCGGATTCAGTAAGAATTAAACAAATTTTATTCAATTTACTCAGTAATGCTGATAAGTTCACCTTAAACGGTGAAATAAATATAGAAGCCAGATTAAAAGAAGTTAGCCAGAATGCGTGGGAACTTCAGTGCTCAGTTAAAGATTCTGGTATTGGCATCAGCGAAGAGTACCTGAATCGGCTGTTTCAACCTTTTGAACAATTGGAGAATCAAGCCTCCAGACGCTTTGAGGGCTCAGGATTGGGTCTAATTATTTCTCGTAAGTTGTGTCAGGCGCTCGGAGGAGAAATTACCGTTAAAAGTCAGCTTGGAGAGGGAACAACGTTTGAATTTCTCCTTGAGTTGAATAAGTCAGATACTCGCCAGCCTAAGACGTCCTATTCAAGCTCGCTTACTTCAATTGATAAACAGCGATTGTCGGCACTAAAAATATTAGTTGCCGAAGATGACATAACGAATAGGACAATCCTCGAATATTTTCTGAGGAAATTTAATATTGAATTTGTCTCAGTATCCAATGGTGAACAAGCACTCGGAATATTGACTTCACAACAAAATGAATATGATTTGATTCTGATGGATTGTCAGATGCCCGAAATGGATGGTTTTGAAACTACGAAAAGAATACGCGCGGGAGATGCAAGTGAAAATTATCAGCAGGTGCCGATTATCGCGCTGACCGCAAATTCACTTCGAGGCGATAAAGAAAGATGCCTAGCAGTGGGTATGAGTGACTATCTTACTAAGCCTCTGGATATAGAAGCGCTTGTCGAACGGTTATTAAAATGGGGGCGTTCTCGCCCTGATACGGTTCAGCTTTGATTTTTAAACATACATTTCAAAAGAAGTCTTGATTGATGCCTGTATTAAATTAAGTGGTATGAAGCGCTCTGTTAAACATTAGGTAACGGGCTCCGTGCCTTGCTGACGCTGAATGCAAGCATTGAATATGAGTTCATGGATCTCATCGGCTGATTTCGTGACAGGTTCTATAAAAACCCGTTCAGCAATAATCAACAGATCGGTCCGGCCCTGTGAATCCTGGTATATGTTTTTGATCTTCGCTTCAAACGTTTCCCAATTATCACCTTCTTGTTGGCGGATCTTCTGTATTTCAACCGCCGTGCCTGCCTGATAGGCACAGCTTGTAATGTTGCCCCGTTGTAATGGTTCAGCTTGTATTGACAGGGTGAAGAAACAAAGCCCGACAAAAATCAGTCTCATCATCATAGAAAATACCTCACATAATTCGAACCGTGTTAGCAGATGTAAATGTTGTGCGCAATTAGATTGTTCCAGCACTTCACACGAATAAAGAGACAGATTACTGCAACCCGGGTTCAAAGTATTAACGCTGCGCGATTAAAACAAGAGGTCAGTTTTGATTGACCGGTTGAAATTGGAAATTACGACACATCGATGGCATGGTAGATTTATGGATATTTATAAAGTACTGATTTTTTCCGTAATTTTATTTTTTGTTGGCTGTAGCAGTGAATCAAACCAGAACCAACAAAGCAGAACCTTTGAACAGATAGAAGCGTCGGGAGAGTTGCGTATTGTGACACGCAACGCGCCGACGACCTGGTATATCAATGCCCAGGGCGATCCCACCGGTTTTGAATATGATCTCGCTAACATTTATAGCGAGCACCTGGGATTAGAACCCACCTTCATCGTAAAAGATAGCATTTATGAGATATTCCAGGCATTGCAAGAGGGCGAGGCTGATGTGGCAGGCGCTGGGTTAACGAATTTGCAAAGCAGGAATGCCGAGTTTCTTGTGGGGCCGCAATACGATAGCCTACATCAAGTGTTGGTCTGCCACCGGGATGGCTTCAATCCGGAGGGGTATGATGAACTTTCTGAAGTCAGCATTAGTGTAATTGCTGACAGCAGTTATGCTGAGAGACTCAATGAAATAAAGCAGCGACATAATCCTACGCTTGAATGGCAAGAGACAGATAATCACTCCACTGAAGAGTTACTCGAAAAAGTGGCTCGAAAGAAAGTCGACTGTACAGTATCAGATTCGACGATCGTTGAGATTAACCGTCGTTATTTCCCTGAGCTTCGCGTCATGATGCAATTGACGGATCTACAGTCAATAGTCCTTTATCTTCCAAGTGAGGCCAAAACGTTGCAAGGAAAACTGAAAAAGTGGTTTCAGCAGTTTGAAAAAACGGTTGAGATGGATAAGTTGGAAGATCGCTATTATGGCTATTTCAGAGAATTTGATTATGTAGATGTCAGTGTCATGAAACGTCGCATTGATAACCGTCTACCCAAATACAAAAAATATTTTAAAGCTGCATCAAATGAATATGACTTGCCACTGCTCACAGTAATGGCTCAGGCATACCAAGAATCGCATTGGGACCCCGAAGCGGTGTCACCTACTGGTGTGAAAGGGATTATGATGCTGACACAAAATACGGCCAAATCGCTGGGCATCAACGAACGAACGGATCCTAAACAAAGCATATTGGGTGGCGTTAAATACTTGAAAAAAATGTATGAACGCTTTAAGCCCGAAATTGAATCGGAAGACCGGCTTTATCTGGCCTTAGCTGCATATAACGTGGGAAGGGCGCATATGCATGATGCACAAAGTTTGGCACGTGATCTAGGAAAGAGTCCCTATCACTGGCATGACATGAAGGAAGTCTTGCCACTTTTGTCACAGAAGAAATATTATAAAAAACTCAAATATGGCTACGCTCGAGGTACGGAGCCCGTTCGCTATGTTCAGCGGATTCGCGAGTACCAGCATATTCTCGAAAATGAGCTTAATTAATGTGACCCGCCAATGAAGCATCTTCCACTGTGAAAGGACTTTTTCGCTCAGTTTCTTGTCTCTGTTAAACACTTCCAGAGATTGTAACGATGTTAAGACTCAGACAACTACTGCGATTACTTCCTTTTTTATCGCTCATTTTGTTAGCCACAATGGTCTCAGCAACTGAGAATGATAAGTCCATGAATGTGGCACTTGCGATGGAATTGCTGACAAATGATGGTATTGATGTCACTACCCTGCCTAATCAATACGAACAGTTCGTGATGGATCTGGTGGTGCAGTTGGATGCGACACAGTTAGATCAACTCAGACAGATGGCCGATAAAGGAAATGATGATGCCCAAACCGTCGTCGGGTTAATCTACAGTCTGCCGAATGAAGCGGGAAGAGGGCAGCTTCTGTCAAATATGGTTGTCATTCCCTCACCGGAGATGCGTAATTACGTTGATAATTTCAAACTTCCAGTAACTGATCTGGTTGAGCGTGATCCGAATACAGCCATTGAATACCTTGAAAAAGCAGCAGCACAAGAAAATACATTTGCGGAAACGCTTTTAGCTGAGACGATTATGCAAAAAGAAGGGAGTAAGCCGGACTTTAAAGCATCACGGGATTATTTCCATCGAGCAGCCTTGAAAAATCACATACGTGCTCAAATTGGTCTTCTGCAGGTATCAGCTATTTTGGGAGAAGATGTCGATCCCGTTATCATGAGAAAAATATTCAGTGAAATGACAGGGCAGTGAGTTTTACCACTCTATTGGTTTAAACTGCCAGTCGACAAACGAGACTTCTCCGTCTGTTTCAAATCGTGACATGTTCGAAATCAATTGATCCGCTACAAATTCTGGGCTAAAGAGTTTGTCAGCAGGCACATTCTTACTAAACGGACGAGACAATGAGGTATCCGTTGTTCCGGGATGAAAGGCCAGTAGTTTTACGTTAGGGGCACGACGAGCATACTCAATTGCCGCCGACTTTAGATACATATTTAAAGCCGCTTTGCTGGCACGATAACTGTACCAACCGCCATAAAAATTGTCTTTAATACTACCGACACGAGCACTGAAAACGGCCACATGACAGCGTTCACTTTGTTTGAGCACGGCTAATAAGTGCTTTAGCCACAAGACTGGAAGAATGGCGTTAACCCCGATGACATGCTGCATGGCATCAATATTGAGGTCTTCCAACCGCTTTTCAGGGCTGACATTGTCATCGTGTAGTACTCCTAGACAGATAAATACCTGATCAAAGCTTTGCTTAGCATGAGAGATTAATGACATGATTTCGGCCATTGATGATTCACTGTAATCCGACTGATGCCAAGATATATTCGGAAGAGAGACGGGTTTTTCACCACGACTGACCGACACAATCTG
>NZ_CBFHHW010000018.1:48179-50270 GCF_965655755.1 Methylophaga sp.
TCACTGTAATCCGACTGATGCCAAGATATATTCGGAAGAGAGACGGGTTTTTCACCACGACTGACCGACACAATCTGATCTGCGTTTCTGGTATCTAGAAGTTTACGAATAATAGCCTGAGCAATTTCACTATTGCCACCGATAACGAGTGCTGAGTCTTTCATATAGTCACTATCGGATTGAGACTGTGAAATTTATGTTGATCTCATGCCGTTGTTATTGATGAATAGTTAATCGATAAAATCGAATTTCCACTGAATATCTTCAACGGACATCATCTGACTTACGCTGAGGCGAATCATGCCGGTCGGATCAGAAGGCTGGCCAATGACAACATAGCGTCTCCCAGATTGTGTATAACCAACCCCGCGCGTTTTATTAAACTCCTTAATCGGGCTGCTATTACGCAAAGTGAAGGGCATGAGTTCATCACCCTCTTCTTGTGGTTTAAACGGCGGAACAACTTCAGGACGCTGACGCAAGCCGACAAAAATTTCTTCTTCACTGGGTAGAGTGAGGATGTTCCAGTGATATAACGTCATCACAGTTTCTTGTGCGTTCATTTCAGTTTTTGCTCACCATGTCCATTAAAAATTTGTTTAAATTTGAATTATTGACATATTTGTTTAATTATATTAAAAATAAAACAGTTAAAAGTTAATTAATTTAATTATTTACTATGTTGGTTTTATATGAAGCAGTGCCTTTCTTGCCAAAGCAGCTTAACACCGACCAAACTCAAATGTAATGAGTGCGGGCTTGTGTATGCGGGCGAGTTTAATTTCCCAAGGTTGATGCGGCTATCTCCTGAGAGCTTAAAACTTGCAGAAGCATTTTTGTTATGTGGCGGCAACCTCAAAGAATTGTCAGAACAGCTTGGTGTGAGCTATCCAACTTTGCGTAAACATGTGGATACCATGATTAACGAATTGGTAAATATAAAAAAGGAAGATGAGCTGACCATAGGCACTGTTCTGGACAAAATTGAGAATGGACAACTTAAGTCTGAAGAAGGGTTGAGGCTAATCAGGGAGATTAACGGTGAGTATTGAAGAGAGAATCGAAGCCATGGTTAGGTCGGGGGCGCTAACTGAGGAGCAGGCTTCAAAGTTTCGTTCCAGCGTTAGCCAATCCCCCCCTGAAAAGAAAATTTTCAGTAAACAAAAAAGGCTACCTGTTGGCATATTACTCGGTGCTTTTCTAATAACAAGTGTGGCTCTTATCTTTATGAGCGGCAGTGGCGGTGAACAGGGAGGTGAGGTTGTTCAAAATGTCGCAGAGTCAATGAATCAACAAGGAGTGAATGGTGTTATGAACAAATCCTTCCAGAACACACTGAGTGTTATCGTTATACTTTTGCCTGTTTTACTGTGTGTCTTTTTCGTGATGTATCTATACAACAGTCTCATCAATAAAGAAGAAGAGGTCTTTCTCAGTTGGTCACAGGTTGAAAGTCAGTATCAACGCCGAGCCGATTTAATTCCAAACCTTGTCAGTACAGTTCAGGGTTATGCAGAGCAAGAAAAAGACGTATTGATAGGCGTAACGGCTGAACGAGCTAGAGTCACTCAGGCCCTGACAGCATTACAAGAAAGTGAGAAAGAAGCAGAAGCCTTGCGTAAAGATGCTTCTAATCACCTTGAAGATGAGGCCTTTATGGCCCAATTAGCGAGTGCTCAACAGCGCTTCAGTAAGAATATTACAGGTGTATTCGCCTTAGTGGAAAATTATCCTGAACTTGAATCATCAGATAACTTCATGGCGCTTCAGGACCAAATTGAAGGCACTGAAAATAGAATCAATATTGCTCGCATGGTCTTTAACGATGCGGTCAATGATTTTAATAAACTCACCAGAGTAATGCCCAGTAGCTTGATTGCAAGCGCGGGGGATTTTAACCGAAAAGCCTATTTTGAGGCTGGCCAAGGGGCTAAAGAAAGCCCAAAAGTCAGTTTTGACTAGTACGCACACATAATAACAAGCGTCATGAAATGGAATTTTTAACCGGAGAAGCAGCACATGGATTTGCCACGAACACGCATTTCTTTTCTCATAGTTTTATTGATTGCTTTAATCGCCTATTGGGCATAC
>NZ_CBFHHW010000018.1:50370-51704 GCF_965655755.1 Methylophaga sp.
GGAAGATACAGAAAATATCACACCCTTGGACCTAATCACTGATGAGGCGGAAATCTTCACGGAAGAAGAAGAAAAACATATTTCGAGCTATCACCAAATGATGCTTGAAAAGTATGACATCGACTATCGTGTTTTGACCTGGAAAGAAGATACCAATATTGACTGGCAAGCTTATAAGGTGTTTAACAACAGTAAGGTTGGTAGCCAGAGTCTAGGAAAACACGGTTTATTATTGGTTATCAATACCCATAACGATGAGGTCAGGCTGGAAGTCGCTGGCAATCTTGAACCTGTTTTTACTGATGCCTTTGTCGGCTACATCGAGAAACGTCAAATGGTGCCATTTTTTCGTTTGGGTCGCGTCGCTGATGGCGTTTTTGCTACTAGTGAATTACTTCGCATTCGTGCTGAAGAAGCAAACAGCGGTAAAGCGTTTGATCCAAGCAGTCTCCAGGGGAGTTTTGGTGCAGGTGCGAGATCTGATGCAAAGATCGGTGTCGGTAAAGAGACAATTTTTTCCGTTGATAAAAATGACGTATTGGCTGCTGACTCACCAGAAGAAACCTTGAAACGGCTATTGAATGCCATGAGAGCACGTAACGGTCGTAGTGACCTCGATATATATACGCCTGAAACTCAGGAGTTTATGGCGGGAATGGTTGTGTCACCTGCACAAATGGATAATTCTGCCAAACGGTATCTCAGCTGTGACATCGACCGTATTGTATATAGTGAAGATGGTCAAAAAGCTGTTTTACTACACAAACTGAATAATCGAAGTTGTGACCCTTTCACTTTCGATAAAGGCGAAGATGGTAAATGGCGTTTAAACCTGAAAGCCATTGGTAATGGTCTCGGTCATACATACGGTAATGTTTGGTATTTACATTATGGTCGGCAAGCTGAGTCAGGTCTTCACAACTATTATTTCGGCTTTAAAGATTATTATTTTCGTCGTCCAGACGGTGAGCAGTTCGATCACCAGGGATTCCCTTATTATCGTAGCTGGGGAGTCAATATTAACCATGTGTTCGAAGGCAGCAAGATCAATAAAATCCATAGTAAGGACAGTTTTGCTGCCAACATCGGCTTACAGGAGGGAGACATGATTCTTCGCTGGGAAGGACTTGAATATCCTCATAGCAATGTCATTGCTCGACGAATGGCGGATGTACGAGAAGGGTTGGATGTAGATATTGTGTACAGTCGTGATGAACAACTTCATCACATGCTTGTAAAAGCACCGCCCCGACCTAAAAATAACGATCAATTACGTTGGGGAATATCCATGAGAAGTGCTGGACCTAAAATGGCTTTGGTCCACTACGTTACAC
>NZ_CBFHHW010000019.1:0-5461 GCF_965655755.1 Methylophaga sp.
CGATTATATTCATGCCAGCCGTTATGGTGATAAAACGGTTGGAGGGCAATTGATATGGCGTGCAGAGCCGAGTGTTGAATTAAAAAATCGTCATGTGGTGCTGGTTGAGGATATTTATGATGAAGGCATCACGGTGTCGGCGTTGCGGAAATATTGTCTGGAAGCCGGGGCTCTGTCGGTACGTTGCGCCACCTTACTGGATAAAGACCGACCAAGACAAATAGAACCGCTTCCTGAATACATTGGCCTCACTGTTCCGGACCGTTATGTATTCGGTTTTGGTATGGACGTCGAGGGATACTGGCGGAATATACCAGCCATTTATGCCATGAAGGAGTCCTGATATGAGCCTGTTGGGCATTATTGGCGGTAGCGGTCTGTGTGATTACCCGGGGTTAGAGATAACGGAAAAACTCACTATGGATACCCCGTTTGGTCAGCCTTCGGCACCGATTTCGTTAGGCAAGCTTGATGGCAGGCAAGTGGCATTTTTGCCCCGTCATGGTAACAACCATAGTATTGCACCTCATAAAATAAATTATCGCGCTAATGTATATGCACTGAGTCAGGTGGGAGTAACAGAAATATTAGCGGTTGCAGCGGTAGGGGGAATTACGGCTGCTTTTGGTCCGGGTGTGCTGGCGGTTCCGGATCAACTTATTGACTATACGCATGGTCGTGAACAAAGTTTTTATAGTGATGACTTCAGAGCGGAACATCATATTGATTTCACCTGGCCTTACGCTGAATCGATACGACAAAAAATTCTGCAGGTTGCTGATAACCAGCGTCTATCGGTTGTAGCTGCCGCAACCTATGGCGCTGTGCAGGGGCCAAGACTGGAAACAGCAGCTGAAATTCGTCGTATGGCTCAGGATGGATGTGACTTAGTGGGGATGACCGGGATGCCGGAAGCCTATCTGGCTCGCGAAATCGGCATAGATTACGCCACGCTGGCAGTAGTCGCTAACTGGGCGGCGGGGATTGCTGACGGTGAACTATCCATGGAGCAGATTTCCGATACGCTTAATGAGGGTATTGATAATGTCAGAAGCATCATTGTCGGTGTTACTGAGCTTCAGCCGATTTAGTTGTTTCGGGTAAAGAATAGCTCTCAGGTGTTTCTGATACCGCAGCAGCTGGCGCGGCGACCGGGGTGATTTGTAATATAGCTGGCAGACGCGGGTGGTCAAAATAAATCAGTTCCTTGCTTTTAACGCGGCGTATTTCAGTCAGATGAGGATTCCTCGGACCTCCCGTTTCTATGCCCTGCGGCAAAGTATCAGACCACTTGCTGGTTTGCGTGCCATTTTCCTTAAACCATAAATCAATATCTGCATGCAGATAATTAACACGATAAAGCTTCAGTTGACCTTCTACCAGATTATTCGCAGAGCTAATCTGAACACCCTTGGCACTTCTTTTACTCAGCATCGATTGTTGCCACGCTTTATGAAAATGTACCCGGTAATTAGATGAGTTATTCAACCTTTGCGCTACGCCAGCCAGAGAATCAATCGAGGCAGGCTGAATATATTTATTTGCCATTTGTGGGCTTAGTGAACCATTACGGATTTGGTTCATGGTTGGCCATTGTTCAGCATTGACACCGCTGAAACGTTCAAAAACCACTAATTCCACGTGATACCACTGTTGTGCATTCGCGCCAAAACTTAGCAGCAACAAGGCAAAAGCGATGGCTATTCTGGTCAATCGGATATCAGTTTTCATAGCAACCTAGTCTGGATGATTTGAGTCTATTGTCTACTGTTCTCTCCATGCTGTTCAAGTAGCTGCCCGAAAAAAACGAATACTGCTATCATCACTGCAAACAATACTGATTGAATGGAGAGAAAAGAAATGGATGGATTATCGAGTTTTGCACTGTTTTTCTTAGTATTAGCAGTGGTCGTTGTTCTGATGGGGGTTAAGTCAGTGCAGCAGGGTAGGGAGTTTACCGTTGAACGGTTTGGGCGTTACACGCGGACCCTGAGTCCTGGTTTGAATTTTATAACGCCTGTGATTGACAGTGTCGGTGCCAAAATTAATATGATGGAGCGGGTATTGGACGTGCCATCACAGGAAATTATCACCAAAGATAATGCGATGGTACGCGTCGATGGTGTGGTGTTTTTTCAGGTGATTGATGCGGCCAAAGCGGCCTATGAAGTCAGTGGCCTGGATAATGCCATTCTTAATCTGACCATGACTAATATTCGTACCGTGATGGGCTCTATGGATTTAGATGAGTTACTGTCCCGACGTGATGATATTAACGCGAAATTGTTGCATGTGGTGGACGATGCCACGACACCGTGGGGCGTCAAAGTGACCCGTATCGAAATTAAAGATATTGCTCCGCCGGCTGATCTGGTGGAAGCCATGGGGCGTCAAATGAAAGCGGAACGTGAAAAGCGCGCTAACATTCTGGATGCAGAGGGCGATCGACAATCAGAGATTCTGCGTGCAGAAGGTGAAAAACAAGCGGCTGTTCTGGATGCGGAAGGCCGCCGTGAAGCAGCTTTTCGTGATGCCGAAGCGCGGGAACGATTAGCAGAAGCAGAAGCGCGTGCGACCACAATGGTGTCCGAGGCGATTGCGAACGGTGACATTCAGGCTGTGAACTACTTCGTTGCACAAAAATACGTTGAAGCATTGAAAGATATGGCTTCTGCAGAGAATCATAAAGTGATTATGATGCCGCTTGAAGCAAGTAATGTTATCGGTTCGATAGCGGGTATCACTGAGTTGGCAAAAGAAGCTTTTGTTAAAAAAGGAGCCTGATTATGCCTATTCTGATTGATTTCTGGCATTGGTGGATTTTCGCAGTGGTGCTCGTCATCATTGAAATACTCGCGCCCAGCTTTTTCGCTTTGTGGATGGCGATTGCAGCCTTTCTGACCGGGCTGGCTTTATTGTTATCTCCCCAGTTGGGTTGGGAATATCAGGTGATGTTGTTTGCCGTATTGTCGGTATTAAGTATTGTCATGTGGCGTCGTTATTATCTCAAAAACCCAATTGTCAGCGATCAACCGAACCTTAACCGTCGGGGCGCGCAGTATATAGGTCGCACGGTGACCTTAACGGCACCAATTGAGAATGGGGTAGGGAAGGTAAAGCTGGATGATTCGACCTGGAAAGTGCAGGGGCCAAACTGTGATGCGGGTAAAAAAGTACGGATAATCGGACTGAAGAATGTTGTTTTTAATGTGGAAATTATTGACTGAGTCAGATAATAAAAAAGATTTATCACTCAAATAACGCAGGACATCTATGACGGCTTTTTTTAACACCGGCCTAACACAACAAGAATTTCTCACCCAATATTGGCAAAAAAAGCCTTTATTAATCCGGCAGGCATGGCAATTCTCTGATGATTTATTGAGTCCCGAAGAACTGGCAGGTCTGGCTTGTGAGGATGATGTTGAGTCAAGATTGATACAGGAGCGTGGCGAGTCCGGTCCATGGCAGCTACAACATGGCCCCTTCAACACGGATGATTTTGCCGGTTTGCCCAAAACACATTGGACCTTGTTGGTGCAGGACGTCGATAAGCATATTCCGGAATTAGACGGAATCATGGCTAAGTTCGACTTTATTCCTGATTGGCGTCGTGATGATCTGATGATTAGTTTTGCGCCTGAAGGCGGTAGTGTTGGTCCGCATACTGATGGTTATGATGTGTTTTTAGTGCAGGCTCAGGGTAGCCGGCAGTGGCAGATAAGCCATACGCCGGTTATAGAGGCTGAGTTTATAGATGGACTGGATTTAAAAATTCTCAACAGCTTTGAGGCTGATGAAGTTTGGGAGTTACAGCCAGGTGATATGCTTTATTTACCCCCGCACTTCCCTCATCACGGTGTGGCTCTCAATGATTGCATGACATTCTCTATCGGTTTTCGAGCGCCGACTCAGATTGAGTTACTTGATGCTTTTATGCACTCACTAACGGAGCATGAAGCCGGTCAACAACGTTATCAAGATCCTGGTTTACAGGTGACAAATGACGATAAATACATTGATAAGGATTCGATACGCCGGTTTAAACAGAGCTTGATTGATTGCATCGAACAATCTGACGATCTATTGCTGGATGCGGTTGGTCGACTGTTAACCGAGACCAAACCCAGTTTGGAGTTACTGGCCGCTGAGCTGACAAGTGATGATGAAGAGAGTTCTCTATATGAACGATTTCAACAGGCCGAGCAGTTACTGAGAAACCCCTATGTGCGTATCGCCTGGGCTGATAATGATACGTTTATTCAGTTATTTGCTGCCGGTGAGTCCTACCAAGTCGATAGCAAGGCAAGAAGCATTATGCCTATTCTGAGCGGCGACGAGCCAATTCAATTCTTTCAGTGGAAGCAAATACAAGCCACTGGATCGACAGACCTGCTGGATGAATTAATCGTTGCAGGTTGCTGGTACTGGCAGACTGAAAATTAGGTTTTTCGACCCCGATTAAAACTGGTTTTATGACATTTTGGGCAGGGCGGAATGCGACTGGTCTTTTTGAAGTGCATTTCACAACCACAATCAATACAGACCAAGGTGCCAATAGCCGCTATTTCACCCGTGTGATACTGCTGAGACTTTTTAGCCTGTGATGCCAGCTTATTCAGTTCAATGCGGGTTTTATCTGCAGCACTGGCAAAAAAGTCGAACATACGTTCTTCAACCAAATGGAGATCGAATGTGAACCAGGTTGATAATTCTTTTCCGGTATTTTCGAGATAATCTGCGGCTTCATGGAGGTCGCGTTTGACATAAGCAGCGACTTTTTCGGCTTCCTCTGAAGTGAGCTCGCGCATTTCTACTGCGCGTTGCTTGGCTTTGTCAATATTGCGTTGCAATGCGGGCATTGCCTGCTGCTCGGCATCATCAAGAAAACCATTTACCCGTTCCATCATTGTGTCGTATGCAGCAACCAGTTTTTTTTCAAAATCTTCCTGTTTCATCGCATCACTCCTTTTATCATCGGGCCTTTTAGGTTAACTTAGCACAGATTATTGAATTGGAGGAAACCATTTTGAATTCATTCCGAGGCGTTTTTTTTACCGGTTTTATTGTCTGCTTAAGTATGTTGCTGGTGGCAGGCTACTTCCAGTTTATTGAACATCTTGATCCATGCCCTCTGTGCATCCTGCAACGCCTGATGGTGCTGGCTGCAGGGGTGATTTTCTTACTGGGGGCAATACATAACCCCATTAACACTGGACGTCGGGCATATGGGTTTTTAGTCTTGTTGTTCGCCGGTCTGGGTGCTGCGATAGCGGGGCGACATGTCTGGTTACAAAACGTGACTGAGGATCAGGTACCGAGTTGTGGCCCGGGCTTGAATTTCATTCTGGATAATTTTCCACTTTCTCAGGCAATTGATATGGTGCTCAGAGGCTCAGGGGAATGTGCCGATGTTATGTGGACTTTTCTCGGATTGAGCATTCCAGCCTGGACCTTGGTA
>NZ_CBFHHW010000019.1:5560-22400 GCF_965655755.1 Methylophaga sp.
GCCTTTGTGCTGATGATCTTTGTCGCCCTCAAACAAGTATTCGGCAGCCATAGACAGCCGGACTTTATCTGATTCAGATAAGCCTGTTTCTTATTCGATTACGAGAGGGTGTGCCATGGCTGGCATGGCGAGGTGTCTAGCGTGCGCGGTAAACGATGCGACCTTTGCTGAGGTCGTATGGTGTTAATTGAACAGTGACTTTATCACCCGTCAGAATACGGATGTAGTTTTTACGCATCTTACCTGAGATATGAGCCGTAACAACGTGACCGTTTTCCAACTCAACCCGGAAAGTGGTGTTCGGCATCGTGTCAATGACAGTGCCTTCAAATTCGATATGTTCTTCTTTTGCCATAAAAGTTGTAATGACCTTGGTTTAAAACGACCATTTTGCCGTAATATCACTGATTATTCAAAGTTTTTATCGACTTTAACCCAGCGGGTGCGATAAGCCTCCAGTGCTGAGAAGTTGGTTTTGTATCGCATCTTAGGACTTTCTTCGATCCAGTATCCCAGGTAAAGCCATGAAAGATCATAGTTTCTTGCTAACTCAATCTGTTTCAGAATCGCGAACGTGCCAAGACTGCGCTTGGGTAGGTTGGGGTCAAAAAATGTATAAAATGCGGATGCACCATTGTTGATGAAATCCGTCACCGCTACTGCAATCAATTTATGTTGCAGCCAGAACTCTATAAAGGCGGTATCGCACCAACTACTTGTCAGAAAGTTTACGTAACTTTCGGCACTGGGATTATCCATACCGCCACCAGGATGTCTCCCGGCGATATAACGGCAATACAGTTCATAATGTTGGTTATTGAACTCGGCTGGTTTAACTTTTATCTGAACATCACTATTTCGTTGCAGACAGCGTCGTTGACTTCGGCTTGGTTTGAATTCGGAAAGGTTAATCCGGACGGGCACACAGGCTTCACAGTCCGGACAAAAGGGCCGGTATATGTGATCTCCACTTCGGCGGAATCCATGCTCAATAAGATGGCTGTATACCGTTTTATTAATCGGTTTGTTTGGATCAGGATAGATGTTACGCGCTCGCCGACCCTCCAGGTAGGAGCAGGCATGGGGCTGATCCTGATAGAAATTAAGGCTCATGAGCTTGCCGGTAAGTCTTCATCTATCTGCCAAACACCACCGGCTTCATTTTCGTGGCATAACTGCTGAAGATGTTCAATAAAAAAGCTTCGAGGAATTTCATCCGCGCCCATACTGGCAAGGTGTTCTGAATATATCTGACAATCTATTAATGGTACACCCCAGCGCTGTAATTGCTGGCAAAGGGCTACCAGTGCAACCTTTGAGCTGTCCGTGACAAAACTGAACATAGATTCCCCAAAAAATGCTTTGCCGATGGCTACTCCATAGAGACCGCCAACGAGTTTGTTTTGTTGCCAGCACTCTACACTGTGTGCATAACCCAAGCGATGTAATTCTTTGTAAGCCTTGATCATCTCTTCGTGAATCCAGGTCCTGTTGTCAGGATCCGTGGGTTGATTGTCCCGCGGAGCAGAGCAGGCCTGCATAACCTGCTCAAAAGCCTGATCAAATGTCACCGTGAAGGTTTGCTTTCTTAGTGTTTTTTTCAGACTTTTACTGATACGAACTTGATCGGTAAACAGCACCATGCGCGGATCAGGACACCACCATAGAATGGGATCATTTTTATTAAACCATGGGAAAATACCATGGCGATAGGCATCCAGCAGACGCTGGGCTGAGAGATCGCCGCCTGCGGCTAAAAGGCCATGCTCCGTCGCTTGCTCGACAGGAGGAAAGCGACTTTGGGTTGTGGCCGCTAACCAGGTGATAGACATAATTTAATCTTTAAGTTCTAAATTGAGTTCTTTGGTCCAGTTTATTGAATCCAGATAGGTTCTGACCAGTACTTCTTGTGGCATTGGTGAGTTTTCGAGCTCTTCCCATTGACCACGTTCATAGTGCAGCGCATCCTGAAGCGCAAAACCCGCAGGGCCCTGATGCTCAGTTAATGCAATCTTAAGTTCTGGTGACAGAGGCAGTTTTTCGACTATTTCAGCCAAAGGTCTATCCATTAGCGCGTCCAATGTTGAAAACAGACCAACAGCAAAAAAAGTATCTGACTGGCCTTTGTAATACTTCGCTAATAGCTCACACATACGTGCACGAATCATCGCTACACTTCGCAATTCATTGGGTTTATCGTCCATACCTGACAGACATAACAAACTGGCCCAGGTTTTAACTTTATTCAAACCGAGCATCATTACAGCCTGTTTGGTATTACTGACCTCACGGGGCAGACCAAAGAATGCAGAGTTGATCAATCGTAATAGCTTGTAACTAAGCGTGACATCCTGGTTTATGGTGTCTGCGAGTTCTTCAGGTTCAACATTGGGCTCCTGAAGTTTTACCAAAAGCTCCATCAATGTTTGAGCAGAAGGAGCGACTTTTTGGTTATCTTTGGCATCAGGCAGGGTATAGAACATACCTTGCAGCAGGTCTAAGTCATTTTTCATACAGAACTTATATTGCGCTGCAGCATTGACGTTGGTAGCACACAGAATCTGATGTGCTTGTCGCCACTGAGGCATTTGCTTATCCAAATCTTGTGGTTTGAACTGCTGCAAATCGATTAACAGGGTTTTGCTATGGCCATGCCCATTGGTGTCATTTGCATGACACGCAAAGCTGAATGCTTTGTTGTTGATATCAGGAACATCAATGTCATCAATATCGAGCGTGAGCTCCATGCCGATATTTTGCAGATTTAAAAGTGCGTCCTGCCAGGATTCAGGAATAGTTAATAAGGCTTTTTGACGGTGGTTGATTGCAGGTAAGATTGCCGGCAGCTTTTCAATAAAGTCAGGAACCTGACTGTCATCATTGAGCTTTTGACCATGGATATCAAGAAACGATAGGTGATAGCTGTCGACATTTAGTTCGGACGCTATAAACAAGGGCTGACGATGAATTAAACCGGAAAATGTTTTCAGCAGTTCAAAAGGCGCTTGTTGGTCGGCCATAGGCAAATGCTCTCTTAGCTAATGAGTCAGCTCAAATCGATTCCCGACCCGAGAAGGCATGGGACAGTGTACCACTGTCAATAAACTCTAGCTCACCACCCAAAGGAATACCGTGAGCCAGTCGCGTTACTTTTATCTGCCTTTCCCGAGCGAGCTCACTGATAAAGTGTGCGGTTGCTTCGCCTTCCACGGTCGGGTTGGTGGCAAGAATCACTTCTGCGATCGTTTTCTCATCCATCCACTCAATTAACCTAGGGATGCCGAGCGCCTCGGGACCAATTCCATCTAGAGGGGAAAGATGACCCGATAAGACAAAATACTGGCCTTTGTAATGCGTTGCTTGTTCAATGGCCAACACATCGCTAGGCATTTCTACAATACAAAGCGTATTTTGATCTCGACGCTCATCCTGACAACGGATGCAGACTTCATTTTCACATAAAATTCTGCATCGACGGCAATGTTGCACATTGTTCAGGGCGGCCATCAAGGCTTTAGCCAGACGCTCACCACCGTCACGATTTCTCTCGAGAAGATGAAATGTCATACGTTGAGCAGATTTCGGACCGACACCTGGCAGGCATCGCAAGGCACTGATCAACTCGTCTATGCTGGGTCCTAGACTGGCCATAAATTATCCGTTCAGAATGGCATTTTCATGCCGGGTGGCATCATGCCCGACATTCGATCCTGGGTTGTTTTTTCGACCTGACGGTTCGCATCGTTCACCGCTGCGGCAAGCAAATCCTCCAGCATTTCTTTATCATCTTCGAACAGGACATCTTCGATTTCAACGCGCTTAACATCATGTTTGCCGGTCATGGTGATTTTGACCATACCGCCACCGCTCTGACCGGTTACTTCAACGTTCGCGAGTTCCTGCTGGGCTTTTTCCATATTCGCCTGCATTTCCTGCGCTTGCTTCATTAGGTTGCCTAATCCACCTTTCATGGCAGTTCCTCTTAATTAATCAATAGGTTTAATTGAGTTTTCAATTATACGGGCATTAAACGTATTTTTGATGATTTCAACAGTCGGATCGTTATGAATTGATTCGACAGCTTGTTGTTGTTTGACTGCTTGTTTTTCAGCACGTTCAATCGCCAGCGTCGGACCCGCTCCAACCGTTTTGTCAGCATCCGAAAAGACCAGTTTTAAATCTTGCCCTAATCTTTTGCATAATGCGGCTTTCAAACGTTGTTTCGAGTTATCTGTAGCCAGATGTCCGAGCTCAGGGGAAAGCGACAAATAGATTGACTCATGCTCATATTTAATCAAAGCACTGTTTTCTGCAAGTTGTCGCGTCAGAGCTGATAATTTAAGTTCAGCAATGATCTGGGTCCAGTTAGCAGGTGATAAATCAACAGAAATTAGGTTTTCTGGCTCTGGCTCAGAGTCATTGGCTGCTTTTACGATCGTTTCTGTTTGTGGCTGGGGTGATGGTTCCTGCCGAGTTATAGGTTGTTTGACAGCCTGACTGACCGGCGCTTCTGAAATTGGAGATACGATTTCGCCAGCCGGTGGTGTTTGCACGACCGGCTTACTGGGTGAGGACGACTTTTTTAGTGGTTT
Organism: Methylophaga sp.; assembly: GCF_965655755.1. Classification (GTDB taxonomy): domain Bacteria; phylum Pseudomonadota; class Gammaproteobacteria; order Nitrosococcales; family Methylophagaceae; genus Methylophaga. The sequence goes on from NZ_CBFHHW010000019.1 coordinate 10,153, forward strand.
ATCCTCAAGCTCTGGTGGTGTGGCGGGCTGGAAACTCAGCATGCGTAATAGCGTCATATCGAAACCACTTTTCGGATCGGCGGCCCATGATAGGTCGCGTTTTCCGTGCAGGGCGATTTGATATAAAAGTTGAACTGTTTCCGGATCAAATTGTGTGGCGAGTTCATTTAGCTGTGGTGAGCTACCTTCAATCGGATCCATATCAGGAACCATTTGGAGCGTCGCAATTTGTTGTAATGCTGTCAGCAAAAAATCAAATACAAGCTGAAAATCACGCCCTAATGCTGCCAGTTCGTTGGCTTGCGCCAATAGTGCTTTACCATCTTGTTTTAACAACGCTTCCAGTATCTGAACTAATTGTCCTTGGCTGATACTGCCAAGCATTTGAAACACGCTGTCACTACTGACTTCGCCGCCACCAAACGCAATGGCTTGGTCTAACAGGCTTAAAGCATCACGCATACTGCCATCAGCAGCACGTGCCAATTGCTCCAGTGCTTCTGATTCAGCACTGATATTTTCCTGTTGCAGAATATACGCTAAGTGATCACTGATTTGTTTCAGGTTGAGTCGACGCAGATTAAACTGCAGACACCGTGACAGAATCGTGACTGGAAGTTTTTGTGGGTCGGTGGTGGCAAATAGAAATTTGACGTGTGGAGGAGGTTCTTCAAGCGTTTTCAATAGCGCATTGAAACTGCTGGTTGAAAGCATATGCACTTCGTCAATCAGGTAAACCTTATATCGTCCCTGACTAGGTGCATATTGTGCGTTGTCCAGTAATTCACGGGTGTCATCGACTTTAGTACGGGATGCCGCATCGACTTCGATAAGATCAACATACCGACCATTATCAACTTCTGTACAACTTTGACATTGCCCACAAGGCTCTGAGCTTATGCCTTGTTCGCAATTGAGTGACTTGGCGAGAATACGTGCAAGCGTGGTTTTACCGATACCCCGGGTGCCGGAAAACAGGAAAGCGTGATGCAGGCGGTTTTGATCAAGGCCATTGATCAGGGCGCGCAGCACATGTTGCTGTCCCACTACTTCCGCGAAGGATTTAGGTCGCCACTTGCGGGCCAGAACCAAATAACTCATCGGTTATACGCCACCCGTTAAATAAATTAGGGTGGTGACCCACACCAGCCGGATCTCGGCGCCCGAATCCGAAGGCTCCGCTGCTCCCTTCCGGGCCTGACGGGGTCACCAACATATCGTCGCGAGGAGACCGATGCAGGCCACCATAGAACGCAATAGTTTATGCGTTTATGAATCAATTTTCCATATTGCATTCGCTAATAGCTTTCTATGCCGGTTAAACAATAACTTACCGAACAGTTGAACGGGTCCAAACTGCTGTTAATTTGCAAACTGCGATAATAAGGGGCCATCTCACAAAAATAAGCTTATGAAATCGACTCAGTGACCGATAATGTGTTCGTGGCTGCAATAGTCTCCGGTTAGGGAAAAACGATTTTTCAATGATGAAAAAAGCCAGCGAACTGAAAAGCAAGGACAATAGTGCAGACGAGCCAGTGAAAAAGCGTTTACAGACCATTTCTAAGTTGAGTCTTGTGCTCGCATTGTTCTACATTGCGACAGGCATTCTTAGTCTGAAAATCGCGTCAATCAATGACTATACTGCGGTCGTTTTTTTCCCCGCCGGTATTGCTTTGGCTGCCTGTTTGTCATTCCCTTTAGCTCATGTCTGGCCCGGCATTTTAATCGGCTCTTTCAGTCTCAACCTATTTTTGTCTAATAACTCTGACTGGCTGGATCCTGCTTTTTATCTATTACCTACGATCATTGCTCTCGCTTCACTGCTTCAGGCCGCGATCGGAAGTCGCATTATTCGCCGGTTTGTCAGTGAACCTTTAACACTGAGTTTTGATAAAGATATTTTAAGGTTTCTGTTTAGCGTGCCGTTTATCTGCCTTATCAGCGCAACGGTGAGCGTCAGCACCATGGAACTGGCAACTTCTGAAGGCATCAATTTCAAAACCACATGGGCGGGTTGGTGGGCTGGCGATGCTTTGGGTATTTTGGTGTTCTTACCGCTTGTGATGAGTTTTATTGCCGAGCCTCACAAATTATGGCGAAGCCGAAGAGGCATACTGACCGCTCATACATTGGTATTTACACTGGTCATTGTGATATTGACTTCAAATATCAAACAATTCGAAGATAATCGAATTGAGGATAGATTCCGAATAAGAACGCAGGAGGTCGGAACCTTATTTCAAATCGCGCTGAGAGCAGAAGAGTTGATTCAAGAGAGCGTTTCGCAATTATTTGTGTCTTCTGATGAGGTCACCCGTGCTGAATTCAGTGAGTTTGTTCGATGGTCGATCGATAAAAACAGATATGTTCAGGTCGTGGAATGGCTGCCTCGCATTACCTACAACCAGCGGCAAGCCTATGAGCAACAGCAACGGTCTTATTTCGGTGATAGTTTTTCCATCACCGAGTTTGTGGCAAAGGGGCAGTTAGGTCCAGCCGGAAAACGTGATGAATATTTCCCAATCACCTACCTGGAACCTGAGTGGGATAATAAACCTGCTCGAGGGTTTGATCCGACCTCTACACCATTATCCAAGCTCGTTATTGATAAAGCGATAGCCAGCGGGGAGGCAACAGCGAGACCGCCGCTTAAAATTCTTAGAGATAATAATAGTGTCGATGCGCTGCTCATTTATCGGCCAATCTATCAGACGGCGAAAGGTGATCTGACCTTGAACCCAGATCGCGGTGAGATTTTTGGTCTGGTCAATATCGTTTTGAGGGTGAAGGATTTTGTAGATGAAATTCTTAAACAAGGCGAGTTAAGTGATTTTACCCTTAAATGGCAAGACGACAAAACGGGTGAATTTTATTTCAATCAGCCGGCCTCTAATACTTCATCCCTCAGTCATGAAGTAAGGTTTACCTTGGCAGGGCGTTCAATGCGTTTGGTTTTTAATTCCACTGAGCGTTTTGAACAGTCCGCCTCGACCAAACTTGCAGAGTTTGCATTGATTGGTGGTTTTTTGCTCAGCGCACTTTTCGCTATGCTAATTCTGAGTATTAGTGGTAGAACCCATCGTATTTCGACTGAGGTCAGCCTCCGCACAGAAGAACTGTCAGAAGCGAAAAATAGTGCGCAGGAATCGGAAAAACGTATTCGTGACGTTTTAGATGAAATGCAGTTAACAGAACAAAAACTGCTGCTATCGGATGTGGCATTTAATTCCGCCAGTGAAGCCATGATGATTACCGATGATTTCAAAAAGATCATTGCCATAAATTCAGCATTTACGCGAATTACGGGCTATAACAGTGATGAGGTAATAGGGGAGTATCCGAGTTTTCTTATCCGTGATCTTCCGGAGACTGATTTTCAGAAATTGTCAGATAACTTTGCCACTGCGATGAAACATGAGGGTATCTGGCGTGGTGAAATACAATGCAGACATAAGACCAATGATATGTTTCCAGCTTATGTTTCTATGTCAGCGGTGTATGACACTTCTGGTAATGTCAGCAATATGGTTGGTGTTTTTTCTGATATTTCTGCGATAAAGGCGGCTCAGGCTGAAATTCAACGCCATGCCAATTACGACCCTTTAACGGATCTACCCAATCGCCGTTTGTTTACTGACCGTTTGCAGCAATCCGTCTTACATTGTGGCCGAAGTCGTGAAAAGTTGTGCTTGATGTTTCTGGATCTGGATAGGTTTAAAGACGTCAACGATACCTTAGGTCATGAGTTTGGTGATGAGTTGCTCAAACAAATGGCATTACGTATCAAAGAGTGTGTCAGGGAGGTGGACACAGTAGCTCGTTTGGGCGGCGATGAGTTCACCATTATTCTCAACGAGTTTGATAATAAGAGTCACGCAGTCAGTGTTGCCCAGAAGCTGATTACGGCTATTGAGAAACCAATCACGATTAAAGACCAAACTTTGCGTATCACTACCAGTGTGGGAATTACATTTTATCCTGATGATGCAATTGAAACCGGGATGTTGATACAGAATGCCGACAGAGCTATGTACGCCGCAAAAGAAATGGGCGGCAGTGCCTTTAAGTTTTATACCACCGAGTTGGAACTAAGCTGGCTTTCGCGAACCTTTATTATGAATGAACTGGAGGCAGCCATTGACAAAGGCGAAATCGAGGTGCATTTCCAGCCATTAATTGCAGCAAATACGGATTCGCCATGTAGAAGTGCTGAGGCTTTGGTCCGGTGGCATCACCCAGAGCGCGGCGTTATATCTCCGGCCGACTTCCTCCCTCAGGCTGAACGTATGGGCATGATTGAAAAAATTGATGATTTTGTCTTTAGTCAGGTCTGTCGTCAGATTAAAGCATGGCAGTTGAAAGGTTTGGGAGATGTGCATGTATCAGTCAATCGCTCGGCCCACAATTTTGGTAATCAGCGAGGCCGATTAGACTGGTTGTCGTGCATACGCGAGCAAGGCATTGATGCCCGGTTGATTACACTTGAAATTACCGAAAGTGTATTAATGCAACGCCATGCGGAAAGTGGCCACCTGTTGAAAAAATTACGGCAGGCAGATATCCAGATCGCTGTCGATGACTTTGGTACGGGATATTCTTCACTATCCTATCTGAAAGAAATGGATATTGATTACCTCAAAATCGATCGTTCCTTTATTCGCGATCTGGAAGTCGATGATGATGATCGGGCTATTATTGTGGCGATCACGCATATGGCCAGGCATCTGGGAATTGAAGTGGTTGCCGAAGGAGTAGAAACAGCGAGTCAGAAAAAGATGCTGGAGGAAATCGGTTGTCACTGGTTGCAAGGTTATTTCTTTGCTAAACCAATGCCTGCGAGTGAGTTTGAACAGCGTTTTTTAATGGAAAAAGACGCTAAAGAAGAGAAAGATAAATTTAATGTATCTGAATAATCAAACTTCAAGAAAGATTTTAGAAGATGTTTGAATTGTGGCGGAGAAGGAGGGATTCGAACCCTCGATAGGCTATAAACCTATACACACTTTCCAGGCGTGCGCCTTCAACCACTCGGCCACTTCTCCGTAAGGGGGCGAAGATTACCCTAGATCGTCTCTTCTGGCAATGATGATGCGTCAGATTTATCCGTGTTTGTGGATATGCCCTGATCCGTTTTAGCTGCTCTGGTTCGACGGGGTCGCCTCGTTTTTGGCTTAGCTTTTGTCTCTGCTTTGGCCTTTTTTTCTATATAAAGCGTTACCGACGTTTTCCTGTTAGTTGATTCATCTGAAACAGTGCTTGTCTTTTCACCGCGATGTTTATCGGTTTTTTTATCAGAGCGTTTTTGCTTATCATCCTGACGTGCATAAAACGCAAGACCGCGGAGAACGATATTAGGGTAATGACTAATCTTCTCAGGAAGAAGCGGTAACAAACTTTCGGCATCACCGCCGGTAATGATAAAACGGACTTTGTCATCGAAGTTGTCTTTCAGGTCAGTGATGATTCGTTCCAGCGTTGCGGTAACACTGTAGAGCGTTCCCGCCTGAATGGCGCTGAACGTATTTGTTGCCAAAGTGTTGAATTCCTTTTCATCGGGTTCATCGGTCAATGCATGCGTATTTGCGGCCAGTGAGCTTCGCATCAACCCTAATCCTGGGAGAATCATGCCGCCTTGATGTTGTCCATTTTTGCTGACGATATCGATAGTGATTGCTGTGCCACAGTCAATGACACATTGTGCCTGACGCGCATGTTGTCTTGCCGCGATAAGTGATAACCAGCGGTCAACCCCTAACTTTGCAGGTTCATCGTAAGCATTACTGACTCCGAAACGTTTGTTTTCTGTATGGATAACGATGGGTTTAAGCTGCCACTGTTTTTCAGTCCATTCCGTTAATTGCTCGGCAATTTTATCGCCACCCACATTGGCTACATATATAGCCTCAACGTCTTCAAGTTTTTTCCAGGCTTTATTTAGGGCGGCTTTGATGCCGGTCTTTCCCCGCTGAAAGTTCTGGCTTTCACCTATGCCTGTTTTATCCATGGTTGCCCATTTAACTCGGCTGTTACCGATATCGACCAATAACTTCATGAGGCAAACCTGATGCTGATGTGGCTGTTAGAAAGTAGGTGGATTTGGTTGTTCCGCATATATCGAAGTTCACCCTGCTCGTTAATGCCACAGGCTATCGCAGGTGTACGGGTGTTGTTGCCATCGACTAGGGTGATCGCTTGTTCATGTAATGCATCGTAGCGTGGCCACAGCGGCAAAAAGTCGATAAGACCTCTGTGTTCGAACAGTTCAATTGTTTCAATCATGTTTTGTATTATTCTGCCTGCCAGCCAGTTACGACAAGGTACGGAAGCACAGAGTTGTTCAAGGCTGGTGGATGGTTGTTGTATTAAAGTCTGCGTGGACGGTGGAAGCTTGAAATTAAGGCCGATGCCCACAACGGTAAATTGTTTGGTGTTAAACCTTGATTCTACTAGAATTCCCGCCAGCTTTTGTCTATTAAATAGCACGTCATTAGGCCATTTAAGCTGTAACTGGTTGATTCCAGCTTCCTTGAGGCTATTTATTAAGCTGATTCCTACGGCAATACTCAGTCCATGACGCGGCTTTTCTGCGCAATGCGGCCAAAATAATGATAAGTAAAGATTGCCTGTAGGTGGTGACTGCCACTGATCCCCCCGCCGTCCTCTTCCGGCTGTTTGAGTCTCTGCCATACAAACAGCAGGGGTTATTTTTCCTGTGCTAAATCGTTCCCAAAGTGAATCACTGGTAGAAGCCACTGTTGGCTGAATAAGAATTTCATCAAGCTTGTCATTTGCGCTGCGCTCAAGCGCATCACGAATAGCAGTCTCTGAAAGAGGCGAAAAGGCAGGGTCTGTCAAAAGAAAATTCTTGCTGAGAAAAGGGTGCTTTATAGTCTATCAGGGTGGTAAGTAAGCTGTGAAGCGGTTGATGGAAGAGTTTTGTTAGACTTTGATATCGATCAAGGTACCGACAAGATCATTGCTGGTCTGAATTACTTTAGCTGCTGCTTCAACTTGTCTGCGACTGGCGTCGAGTTGAACTAGTGATGAGGTCAGTTCTTCTAGGGTTTGACCGCCACGGGCAATTTCGGCAGTGTTTTGGGCAGCCGAGTACATTCCACCTTGGAAACCGGCGATGCCTGATTGAAATGCTGAAATGCTGCTCATAATATTTCTCCAACAACTATTGGATTTATATCACTTTACCATAATTAGTTTTGTGATTCATTTCTCATTTTTGCCTGAAACTTAATAAAGAGAATGGTGCTACAAAAACACACGGTGCTGAAGAGTAGCGCCATAACAGGATACAGACTCAATTGCTCAGCACTATATACCTCGCCAACACTGTGACTGAAATAAAACAACATCAAAAAGCTGGTCCATGCGTGTGTATAGGGTCTCCCATAAAGTAGGCCTCGCAAGGGAAACAGCAGCGGGACGATACCAATTAAAATCCAGGCTGAAATGGGATAACTTTCTGCATGCGGTGCAAGGATAATCCAGCCAAGTAAAGTCAACATTAAACCAAAATAGCTGACCAGTGTAAGCCAGCGAAAAAGCGGAGCAGAGATCATTGTAGTTTCAACGTTGTGGTTGCGATGCGCTTTCCTAAAGCACGACAGAGCTGGGCTTCAATTTCAGTAAGATTTTGATCATTCTGACTGCCAGCGACATGGCTCGGTCCGTAAGGTGTTCCGCCTTGTTGTGTGAGCATCAGCCCGGATTCACTATAGGGCAAACCCATCAAAATCATGCCATGATGAAGGAGAGGCAACATCATTGAGAGTAAGGTTGTTTCTTGGCCACCATGTAAGCTGCCGGTGGAAGTGAATACGGCTGCCGGTTTCCCCGAAAGCTCACCGGATAACCAAATATCACTGGTACTGTCGATGAAATATTTCATCGGCGCAGCCATATTGCCAAACCGTGTCGGACTGCCAAGCACTAATGCTGAACAATCTTTCAAATCATCATGCGTGACATATAAGTGACCTTCTGCCGGGATCTCATCTTCGGTAGCTTCACAGACTGAAGAAACGGCTGGCACTGTCCTTAGAAGGGCGTGACAACCTGTCACAGTCTCGACACCACGCGCGATGTGCTCTGCCATAGTTTTGACATGACCGCTGCGGCTGTAATATAAAACGAGAATATTGGTCATGTTATTACAGAATATCCAGTACAGATTCAGGAGGTCGACCGACTCGGGCTCTATTCTGATTAATCACAATTGGACGCTCAATTAATTTTGGATGCTCGACCATCGCTGCTATTAAGTCGTCCTCACTCAGCGTTTTATCTTTCAGGTTGAGCGCTTTGTAATCGTCCTCGCCTTTGCGAAGCAGTTCTCTGGCAGAAAGATCTAATTTAGTTAAAATCGCTCTGAGCTCAGTTTCGCTGGGCGGTGACTCCAAATATTTTATGATTTCAGGTTGAATCCCTTTTTCTTCTATCAAGGCCAATGTTTGTCTGGACTTGCTGCAACGGGGATTATGCAAAATCTGAATTGCTGTCATCGGGAAGGCTCCAATAATTTTTCTAAAGCTGATAAATGGATTTCTATGGGGCGAATGGTCGCCCATTGTGAACAGCCTGGACACTGCCAGTGCATTGTACGCCCTGAGAAGCCACAGTTTTTACACGTGTAGCGGTCACCTTTGTGAATTAATGCAGTCGTCACATCTTTAATGAGTGGGATTAAAACCTGATGATTATCTTCACCTATCATGATGAGGTGATGCAGGCCCTCAACTGAGGGATGTTGATGAAGCTGCCGGTACAGAAATTTTTGAGCGGCCTGATTACCTTGCTGTTGCTGAATCAGGTCCGTCAGTGTGATACGCGCAGAGGTTAAGTGTGGATGACGTGTTAACAGCGCATTTAACCAGTCCTTAAAGGACTGAATATTGCTGACATGTTCGTAACATTCTTGCAGTAGAGGTAATGTTTCAGACAAGAAATAATGATTTTGTTGTTCAACTTTCTGAAGGGCACGCATCGCTTTACGATATTGAGACAACTGAATCAAGATTTTGCCTTCCAGTAAACTGGCGCGAACACAGTTTGGATCGTGTTGGTGTGCATGACGAAGTAATCCCAATGCTTGATGCGGATCTTTCTCAACGATAGGATCCGCTAATTCGCAATAAAACTGGGCGATTAATGCATGTGTATTAATCTTTTTATCTGACGTGATTTGCTTAGCCATATCGATTGCTTGTTGCCATTTCTTTTCCTGCTGGTAGATGCGCAGTAATTGCTTTGGTGCCTCTGGTGGAATAGGCCGTTGTTGCAATAATTCTAAAAAGAGCTGTTCTGCGCGGTCTAAAACCCCTGCATTCATATAATCAAGCCCCAGTTCAACCAGTGCCTGTATACGCTGCTGGCTGCTCAGAGTGGGACGGGCAATGAGATTTTGATGAATGCGAATAGCACGCTCGGTCTCTCCACGACGACGAAATAAGTTTGCTAAAGCAAGGTGAGTTTCAACTGTTTCACTATTGACCTCAAGTAAGCCAATGAACACATCAATCGCTTCATCTGGTTGTTCATTCAGGAGGTAGTTCAGCCCTTTGAAATATTCTGGACTGAACGGCGCGTCTTGTGCACGATACCGACGTTTGTAATGGCGACGAGCCATTAGCCAGCCGGATAGAGCTGCGATCGGAAGCAATAAAAAGAGTGATTCAAACATAGATTTCTAGTGCGAATCTTTTATAGGTAGAATCCGTAGACTGTCGATTTCTTGTTCCGAGACGGAAAGCTTAGATTTCAGGCGACGGTTCTCATAACGGAGTTTCAACGTTGCGAGCACTAACACGATCGCACCTAACAGAACCCCCAAAAGAATGGCAATGACCAACAGGGCCGAAAGGGGCATTGTGAGATCACCGAAATAATAATTAACGGTGACAGCGTTCATGTTGAATGCGGCAAAGGCTGCGCTGATTAAAAAAATCAGAATAAAAATGACTAAAAAAAAGATTTTTCGCATACTGCGGAGTTCCTCAAAATTACTTATGTTTGGGGCACGCTTCCCACTGTACTGATCATACCGCAAAAACGATCCTTGCCCAGAATCGGGGTAAATCATGTAGAATTACCGTTTAATTAATGACAGGTCGGTCCTGTATCAAATCGTGATTTTGGAGAATTCACCATGACCTTTGTTGTCACAGAAAACTGTATTAAATGTAAATATACTGATTGTGTTGATGTCTGCCCAGTAGATTGTTTTCACGAAGGTCCCAACTTTCTCGTAATTGACCCTGATGAGTGTATTGACTGTACTCTTTGTGAGCCTGAATGTCCTGCTGAAGCGATTTTTTCAGAGGATGATTTACCGGATGAGCAAATGGAATTCTTGCAGATAAATGAAGAGTTATCGCAAGTTTGGCCAGTAATCGCAGAAAAGAAAGATCCATTGCCTGACGCAGAAGAATGGGATGGTAAGTCAGATAAAACGGCATTGCTGGAAAGATAATTTTCGATAAAAAGACATAAAAAAGCCCGCTTTGAGCGGGCTTTTTTTTGAGTGATATGTCGTATTAAGCCATAACTTTCTTAAGCTTTTTCATCGCATTATTTTCAATCTGACGAATACGTTCCGCTGAAACATCATATTGATCTGCCAGTGTGTGAAGAGTGGCTTTATTTTCATCATTCAGCCAGCGTTGCATGATGATATCGCGACTGCGGTCGTCTAGGGTAGCCAGCGCATTACTCAGTTTTTGTTGCTGATAATCGCTGAAATCATCCTGTTCCAGTTGCTGCGATGGATCAGAATTTTCCGGTGCGGATAAATAGGCGACTGGTGAAAAGTGCGTTTCTTCGTCATCACCGTTGTCCGCTGGTAAATCAAACGAGGCATCGGGCTGGGCCAGACGTCGTTCCATGTCCATCACATTGGCTGGGGTGACACCTAAATCCTCGGCAACCGCTTGGACTTCTTCCTGATTTAACCAACCCAGGCGTTGTTTGGCGCTACGCAAGTTGAAGAACAGTTTGCGCTGCGCTTTGGTGGTGGCAATCTTAACAATGCGCCAATTGCGGATAACATACTCATGAATTTCAGCGCGTACCCAGTGCACAGCAAACGAAACAAGCCGCACACCTTTTTCCGGGTTAAAGCGTTTTACAGCTTTCATCAGGCCTATATTGCCTTCCTGAATTAAATCAGCGACAGGCAAACCATAGCCACTGTAGCCTTTGGCAATTCTGGCCACAAAGCGAAGATGTGATAATACCAACCGCTGGGCGGCTTCCAAGTCACCATCTTGCTGCAGTCGCGTCGCGAGATCGTATTCTTCTTCTGCAGTAAGAACCGGGATTGTATGGACTAAGCTAGTGTAGGCATCCAAGTTTCCAATCGGTGCCAGTGCCATTTCGTATTTGGCCACATTCGTTGTCATTTATGCAGTCTCCTGAGAGTCATCTCAATTATATTAGCATTATTTGCTTAATTGCATACAGAGTAAGACGGGAAAATTAGGTAAAAGTTTCTGCAAAATGGGTTTATGTAGGCTCTATCTCATTGAGATGACGACCTACTGCGAGCCAAGCACCCAAGACGCCTAACAACGTTCCGAAAAGAGGTAATGCGATAAACATTTGCCCACTCAACCAGTACAATGAGAATTGGCTGTCGTAGAGAGAAGCGAGACGATTAACTGGGCCATTAATCGTTGCTAAGGTTAACAGCAAAGTGACCCAGGCGATTACGCCTCCCAAAAGTCCATACCAGAAACCGGTATAAAGAAAAGGTCTGCGGACAAACGCATTGGTTCCGCCGACCAGTTTGATTACGCGGATCTCTGTCTGTCGGTTCAATATGGCTAGGCGAATGGTATTACCGATTACTAACAACACACTCAGCGACAGTAAAATAGACAGAATACTGATACCGCGCTCACCTGTTTCGTTGATGGTTCGTAAGCGCTGTAACCATTCCATATCGAGTTGAGCCAACTCAACTTCCTGCATGTTCTGCAAGCGTTCTAGAAGGGCTGATAATGCCTCGGCTTCATGCTGCGAAGCCGTAGGCTGAATGATGATTACGGGTGGCAAAGGGTTCTTAGGCAATGTATCCAGTAGATCTGTCAGTCCTGACAGTTGTCGGAATTCTTTTAACGATTGTTCAGAAGACTGGTAACTAACGGCATTAATGTCCGGCCAGGTAAGTAATTGTTCTGCTAACTGTTTGCCACGCGGGTCAGGTGTTGAATGATGCAAAAATAACGAAATCT
>NZ_CBFHHW010000019.1:22497-25554 GCF_965655755.1 Methylophaga sp.
CTGGCTGGCATCATCCCACTGACTGCTGACGTTTTCGATATTTTTCAAAAGCACATACAGCCCGGCAGGCAACGCCAGAGCGATGCCTATCACCAGAATGGTCATCACTGTGGCAGTCGGTGTTCGCCATAATTGGCCCAAGCTATAAAGCATGACCTGCATATGACGCAGGAAGTAATTGTGGAGGTTTAGTTTCAACATCACGCCAGCCGTCCCTGTTGAAGCGTAATTTGGCGATAAGGCATCCGGCTAATCAGTTCCTGATCATGCGTCGCGACAAAGACCGTGACGCCGACCTGATTGAATTGTTCAAACAAAATCATGATTTCGCGTGATAAATCTGGATCAAGATTACCTGTAGGCTCATCGGCAAGCAGCACAGGAGGTCGGTTCACAACGGCACGCGCAATACCCACACGTTGCTGCTCACCACCGGAGAGGGCAATCGGAAGACTGCGTTCTTTGCCTAGCAAACTAACTTTATCCAATGCCGCTCGGACTCTGCGCCCAATTTCACGGTGATTTTCGCCAGCAATGATCAGCGGCAAGGCCACATTATCGAACACCGTACGGTCATGCAGCAGATTGTGATCCTGGAATACCAGACCGATTTTTCGGCGGTAGTAGGGGACTTTCCATTTCGGCAGTCGGGTGAGGTTCTGATTGTTGACCCAGACTTGACCATGCGAACTTCGCTCAATTAAAGCAATGAGTTTTAATAGTGTGCTTTTACCTGCGCCAGAGTGCCCTGTTAAGAAGGCCATCTCGCCTTTATCCAGTTCAAAACTGAGTCCAGATAAAGCTTCGTGCTGGTTGGTATAGCGCTTATACACTTCGCTGAATCGAATCATCAGTCGTTTTCTCGTCCTAATAAAGCATCCACGAAATCTGTCGCCTCAAACATGCGCAGGTCATCTATTTTTTCACCGACACCAATGTAACGAATTGGTAAGCCCGTTTTCTCAGCAATGGCAAAGATAATGCCGCCTTTGGCTGTGCCATCTAGTTTGGTTAAAGTGATGCCTGTGATGCCGACGGCTTCATTGAATTGCTGCGCTTGTTGAAGTGCATTCTGTCCGGTTCCTGCATCGAGTACCAACATGATTTCATGCGGTGCTGTTTCATCAACTTTGCCCATCACGCGCTTGACCTTCTTAAGCTCATCCATCAAGTTTGACTGAGTATGTAGACGTCCGGCGGTATCCGCAATCAGTACATCAATACCACGAGATTTAGCAGACTGAAGCGCGTCAAAAATAACCGATGCTGAATCCGCACCTTTTGGCTGTGCTATGACTGGGATACTGTTTCTTTCACCCCAAACCTGAAGTTGTTCCACCGCAGCGGCGCGAAAGGTATCACCTGCAGCCAGCATGACTTTTTTCCCCTGCTGCTGGAATTGTTTGGCTAATTTACCAATGGTAGTGGTCTTGCCGACGCCGTTGATGCCGACCATAAGTATGACAAAGGGTCCCGGTTTGTCTGGTAGCTCTAATGGCTGACTGCTGGGTTTCAGAATAGAGACCATATCATCGCGCATTGCATCGAACAGCGCTTCAACATCACTGAGCTGTTTTCGTGCGACGCGCTGGGTTAAATCTGAAATGATTCTGTTGGTGGCATCAATACCAAGATCTGCGGTGATGAGTTGGGTTTCCAATTCTTCAAGCAGGTCATCATCAATGGTTTTGCGACCCAGCACTAGATTAGCTAAGCCTCCGGTTAATTTATCGCTGGTGCGGCTTAATCCCTGTTTTAGACGACCCAAAAAACCAGGCTTCTCAGCGGGTTCGGCAGGTGCGACTTCGGGTTCCGGCTTAGCGACAGGCTCTGTGACGTCAACAACACTCTCTTGGTTGACTTCTGGGTCTGCTAATTCAGTGGTTTTGGTTTTTTTTCTAAGGAAACTAAACATATTCTCTGCTTGTCGTTAAACTTCGACGGTCAATCTTATCACGCGTAAGTTTAAGAGATGCAGATGCTGAACATAAAAAAAATAGCCTGGATAGCTCTAATAATCCCCGGTCTGACTTTAGCGGATGTCAGTGAATTCAAATTAGACAACGGGCTTAAGTTAATTGTGAAGGAGGATCACCGTGCGCCTGTGGTGGTCTCACAAGTCTGGTACAAAGTGGGATCAAGCTACGAACACAATGGTATTACCGGCATTTCGCATGTGCTGGAACACATGATGTTCAAGGGGACTGAGAACTTAGAACCAAATGAGTTTTCCCAGATAATTGCTGAAAATGGTGGCGAACAGAATGCCTTCACTGGGCGCGATTACACTGCCTATTTTCAGAAGTTACACAAAGATAGACTTGAGGTCAGTTTCAAACACGAAGCAGATCGTATGCGTCATCTCATCATCGATGCGGATGAGCTGCTCAAGGAACGCGAGGTTGTTGCCGAAGAGAGGCGCATGCGTACTGACGATAATCCACAATCATTATTGCGGGAAAGCTTTAATGCGGCGGCCTTTATGAGCAGTCCTTATCATCATCCTGTTATCGGCTGGATGAGCGATATCAATCATTACGAGGCAGATGACCTGAGAGCTTGGTATCAAAAATGGTATGCACCCAACAATGCCACTGTTGTAGTGGCTGGCGATGTTGAGCCCAAAGCCGTCTTGGATTTAGCGAAAAAATACTTTGGTCCTCTCAAGTCGGAGCAGATCGGCTCACTAAAACCTCAAATTGAGGTCGAGCAAAAAGGCCTGCGCGAGATTAAAGTCGAAGCACCTGCGGAATTACCTTACCTGATGATGGGGTGGAAAATCCCTGTTGTTGCTACAGTCAGGGAAGAAAACGCCTGGGAACCCTATGCACTTGAAGTATTAGCCGGCATTCTCGACGGTGGTAACAGTGCCCGTTTTGCCAAAGAGTTGGTGCGTGAACAACAGGTAGCAACGAGTGTTGGTGCTGGCAACAGTCTTTTCTCAAGGCTCAAGGATCTATTTCTGGTCGCAGGTACACCGGCGAATGGTAAATCGGTTGATGAACTGAAACAGGCTGTGTTTGAACAGATTGACCTCATAAAAAACGAGCTGGTTAC
>NZ_CBFHHW010000019.1:25650-45782 GCF_965655755.1 Methylophaga sp.
GACACAAGAGGAGCTTGATCGCGTGAAAGCACAAGTGGTTGCCGAGGCTGTATATGAGCGTGACAGCGTGTTTTATCAAGCGATGCAAATCGGCATGCTGGAAACCATCGGTTTAAATTGGAAACTGAGTGATCAATATGTAGACAATGTGAAAGCGGTCACTGCAGAGCAAATTCAGGCAGTCGCCAACAAATATTTTGTTGATGACAAACTAACCACTGCAGAACTGGTGCCTTTACCATCTGATGGTCGCCGTCCAGTAGCAGCACCCGGAGGCAATCATGTTCACTAAGTTTTTCGCTATCGTAATAACGTTGATTATCAGCACTCCCGTTTTTGCTTCGCCTGAAATTCAACACTGGAAAACAGATAACGGTGCGCGAGTGTATTTTGTGAATGCACCTGAGTTGCCGATGGTTGATATCAATGTGGTATTTAACGCTGGTGGCGCGCGTGATGGTGACCTTCCCGGAATCGCCAAAATGACCAGTGCCATGCTGGATGAGGGCGCGGCCGACATGAACGCTGACCAGATAGCAACCGCTTTTGCCAGTGTCGGTGCCAAGTATTCAGCCAGTTCACAACGTGATATGGCCGTCGTAAGTTTGCGAAGCCTGACCGAGCAAAAGGCGTTTTCGCAGGCTTTGAATATGTTCTCATCTGTATTGCATACACCGAGCTTTCCGGAAGCTTCATTTGAACGTATTCAACAGCAATTACTCACAGGCATTCAGGCGGAAAAGCAGTCTCCTTCTGCGCTAGCAACACGAGCATTTTATAAAAATATCTATGGAGACCATCCCTACAGCGAAATGCCTGCGGGACAAACGAAGTCGGTTTCCCAGATCACAATTGATGATTTAAAACAGTTTTATGAACAGTATTACGTTAGCCAAAATGCGGTGGTTGTCATTGTCGGCGCTGTTGATAAAGCTAAAGCGACCTTGATTGCTGCAAAACTCATGTCCGGTATCGAGACAGGTAAAGCGGCGAAAGACATACCGGAAGTCATGCCGCTGGAACAAGCAGAAAAGGTGCAAATCAGCCATCCATCGAGCCAGACCACCATCATGATGGGACAAATTGGAATGTCGCGTGATGATCCTGACTATTTCTCTTTATACGTGGGTAATCATATTCTCGGTGGCAGTGGATTGGTCTCGCAATTAAGTGATGAGATTCGGGAAAAGCGAGGGCTCACCTATGGTGTTTATAGCTACTTTCGTCCAATGCAGAAAAAAGGCCCTTATCAGTTTGGCTTGCAGACCCGTAATGATCAGACACAAGAAGCTTTGACGGTATTAAAACAAACGGTGGCTGATTTCATTCAAAACGGCCCCACTGAAGAGGAACTTACCGCAGCAAAACAGAATATTACAGGTGGTTTTGCCTTGCGTGTGGATAGCAACAACAAGATAGCCGACTACCTGTCTATGATAGGATTTTATAATTTGCCGCTGGATTATCTGGATAACTTTAATGACAAAGTGAATGCAGTGTCAGTGGCAGATATTAGAGATGCATTCAAGCGGCGGGTTCATGCTGATAAGATGCTGACGGTACTGGTTGGTGGCGAGACAAAACAAAGCGAATAGGGTAGGCAACCTGAGGATTATCGGTGGTATCTGGCGCGGCCGTAAATTAGGTTTTCCGGACGTAGAAGGACTCAGACCCACAGGTGACCGTGTCCGTGAGACGGTGTTTAATTGGTTACAACCGGTGTTGGGGGGCAGTCGCTGTCTTGACTTGTTTGCTGGAAGCGGTGCTTTGGGACTTGAAGCTGCCTCACGTGGCGCAAGTGACGTCATTTTAGTTGAAGCGGATCGTCAAGCATGGCAACAATTGAAAACGAATCTTACGACGTTGCAGGCAAACCAATGCCAATTGATTCACGGACAAGCAGAGCAATTCCTTGCCGCGCAGGCGCAACCGTTTGATCTGGTCTTTATCGACCCGCCTTATCAACTTAATTTGTGGACTGATATAGCTGATTTGTTGACCAAGAAACGATTACTACGTGACGGTGCGCGAATTTACTTGGAGTATCCGAGCCGGCAGGATTTACCTCAATTACCCGAAAGTTGGCATTTGTTTAAAGAAAAACAGGCAGGTGATGTAAAATACTGCTTATTCACATTTGAGGTTGGAGTGAGCAAGTGAGCCGCACGGCGATTTATCCGGGTACCTTTGATCCCATCACGTATGGACATATCGATCTTATCAACCGTGCGGCATCGTTGTTTGACAAGGTGATTGTGGCGATTGCCATCAATCCGGGTAAACAGCCTATGTTTAGTCTGGATGAACGGGTAAAACTTGCGAAACAGACGGTTGACGAACTGCCTAATGTTGAAGTGTGTGGTTTTGAAGGCTTGCTTGTTAATGAAGCGCTCAATATGGGGGCGAATGTGATTATCCGTGGCTTAAGAGCGGTATCTGATTTTGAATATGAACTACAACTTGCAACCATGAACCGTCGTATGCAGTCAAAAGTGGAAACGTTATTCTTAACGCCAGCGGAAAACCTGAGTTTTGTCTCATCGTCTCTGGTCAAAGAAATAGCGGTATTAGGCGGTGATGTATCTGAGTTTGTCGCACCCTGCGTGCAAGCAGCATTGAAAGATAAATTGCCTGCCCCCAAGTAACAGCGATAAGATCGCACCTGAATTTAAGTTGGAGTAAGAGATGTCCTTGTTTATCACCGATGAATGCATCAACTGTGATGTATGTGAGCCGGAATGCCCGAATGGGGCGATTTCGCAAGGCGCTGAGATATATGAAATTGATCCGGATCTTTGTACCGAGTGCGTCGGTCACTTCGATACGCCTCAATGTGTGGAAGTCTGTCCGGTGGACTGTATTCCGAAAGATCCTGACCATGAAGAAACTCATGATCAACTCTATGCTAAGTATGAGACCTTAATGGCCGGCTAAAGCTTGGCTTACCTGCTTCTCAAAGCTCAATAAAGAATATTCTTAATAAAGCAGCTCTCGGGCTGCTTTTTTAGTTTGTTGAACAGTTTATTTTGAGCAAAAGCCGTGCTGAGGTATCCTTAGCGCTTTTCAAGTTCCCGATTTTAAAGAGTATCCATGCAACAAGAATATCGCCCTGACGAAGTGGAATCGATTGCCCAGCAATATTGGCAAGACAACAACAGCTTTCAGGTTGTTGAAGATCCTGATAAGGAAAAGTTTTTCTGTCTGTCTATGTTTCCCTATCCAAGTGGACAGTTGCATATGGGCCATGTGCGAAACTACACCATCGGTGATGTAATCTCGCGTTATCAGCGCATGCAAGGCAAAAATGTGTTGCAACCTATGGGCTGGGATGCCTTTGGTCTACCGGCTGAAAATGCGGCGATTAAAAACAAAGTACCGCCCGCAGCCTGGACCTATCAAAACATTGATTATATGCGTGGACAATTGCAGCGTCTGGGACTTGGCTATGATTGGAAACGAGAGTTAGCTACCTGTACTCCGGAATACTATCGCTGGGAGCAATGGCTGTTTACCCGTCTCTATAAGAAAGGCCTGGTCTATAAAAAAACGGCTGCCGTAAACTGGTGTCCGGTTGATAACACGGTTCTTGCCAATGAGCAGGTTATTGATGGCTGTTGCTGGCGCTGTGATACGAAAGTCGAACGTCGTGAAATTCCGCAATGGTTTATGAAAATCACCGATTATGCCGATCAGTTGCTGGCGGATCTGGAGCAATTAGATGGCTGGCCGGAGCAGGTTCGCACCATGCAGGCGAACTGGATTGGCCGTTCAGAAGGTGTACAGATTGAATTTAATATTGCTGATTCAGGTGACAGTCTGAGCGTTTACACCACACGTCCAGACACCCTGATGGGTGTGAGTTATGTAGCGGTAGCTGCTGAGCATCCACTGGCGATACAGGCAGCTGAGAGCAACACCGAACTGAAAGCCTTTGTTGAAGAATGCCGCAAAATGGAAACGTCTGAAGCAGCACTGGAAACGGCTGAAAAGAAAGGTGTTGCGACAGGGCTGATGGCTACACACCCGGTGACTGGTGAGCAGGTCCCGGTGTGGGCAGCAAACTTCGTCTTGATGGGATACGGCACTGGAGCTGTCATGTCGGTTCCCGCGCATGATCAGCGTGATTTTGAATTTGCTCAAAAATACGGTTTAGCCATTAAGCAGGTTATCGAACCGGTTGATGATGCTGCGATTAATCTTGAGCAGGAAGCATTCACAGAAAAAGGTCGTTTGCTGAACTCTCAACAATTCGATGGGCTGAGCAGCGAGCAAGCATTTTCTGCAATCGCTGATTTTCTGTCAGAACAGAGTAAAGGTGAACGCCAGGTTAACTTCCGCCTGCGTGATTGGGGCGTATCACGACAGCGTTACTGGGGCACGCCAATCCCCATTATTAACTGCCCTGATTGTGGCTCCGTACCCGTGCCTGAAACTGATTTACCTGTTCGTTTGCCGGAAGATGTCACTGTTGATGGTTCAGGTTCACCGATTAAATCAATGCCGGAATTTTATCAGTGTAAATGTCCGGAGTGTGGTGCTGATGCGGAACGCGAGACGGATACGTTTGATACGTTCTTTGAATCATCGTGGTATTACGCCCGCTTTACCTGCCCGGATAATGAAGACGCGATGCTGGATGAACGTGCGGATTATTGGCTGCCGGTTGACCAGTACATCGGCGGTATTGAGCATGCCGTTTTACATCTGCTCTACGCACGCTTTTTCCATAAACTGATGCGGGATGAAGGTCTAGTCTCGGGAGATGAGCCATTCAAAAATCTGCTGACACAAGGCATGGTCTTAAAAGACGGTGCCAAGATGTCGAAATCGAAAGGCAACACTGTGGATCCGCAGGCGCTGATTGATGAGTATGGTGCCGATACAGCCCGCTTGTTTATGATGTTTGCCGCGCCACCGGAAATGTCTTTGGAATGGTCGGATAAAGCCGTAGAGGGCGCCAACCGGTTCCTTAGACGATTATGGCGGGCTGTTGTAGAGCATGTCGAAAAGGGTGCTGTTGAGAAACTGGATACTTCGGCGCTGACTGAAGACCTACAGAACCTGCGACGTCAAACACATCAGGCTCTGACCAAAGTCAGTGATGATATTGGTCGTCGTCATACCTTCAATACCGCTATTGCTGCAGTCATGGAGTTGATGAATGCGGTCACTAAAAATGCTGATGAAACAGGCCAGGGGCGCACTGTTATACAGGAAAGTCTGGAGCTGATAGTCTTAATGTTAGCTCCGATTACGCCGCATATCTGTCATGAACTCTGGCAGAAGTTAGGACATCAGGAAGCGGTTATTGATGCTGTGTGGCCAGAAGTGGATGAATCCGCATTGAAACAAGATAAGATTGAGCTGATGATTCAAGTCAATGGTAAATTACGCTCCAAAATTTCGGTGGCGGCTGATGCGGATCAGGATGCGATTGAAGCTGTCGCCTTTGCCGAGGAAAATATTCTGAAATTTACGGAAGGAAAAGAAGTCCGTAAAGTCATTCTGGTACCGGGACGTTTGTTAAATATTGTGGTTGCAGGTTAAACAAAGGAAAGAAACATGAATCGTGTTGTGTCGCGCATTGTCTGGGGTGTTTTCCTGCTGATGTTAGCAGGTTGTGGCTTTCAACTTCGAGGCGAAGCCACTGTGCCGGAAGCGCTGAAAACGCTCTATCTTCAAGGCATCAATACACAACAGGATACTTTGGGCATTCACCTCAAACGTGCTTTACAGCGCAATGGAATTGTTGTTCTGGACGAATATCAGGAAGGAGCGGCTATTTTCACAGTGTTGGAAAATAAATACGACAGACGCGTGTTGTCCATAGGTTCTAATTCCAAAGTCCGTGAATTTGAAATTGATGCCTGGGTGACATTCAAGGTGACGGATGATAAAGGTGAAGTCTTGAGTGATGTGCAGCGGGTAGAAGCCAGTCGTGACTATCAATTTGACCGAAACCAGATTCTGGCGATGGACGAACAACAACGCATATTGCGTGAGGATATGAATAAACAGATGGTACAAAGCATCCTCAGACGTCTGTCTGCAATGAAATAAGCAATGCGGGTTAAAGCAGAACACTTAGAAGGAACACTGCAACAATCCCTGCAAGCTGTTTATCTGATTTATGGTGATGAAGCCTTACTGGTTGAAGAGGCTGCCGAGAAAGTCAGGACTCAGGTGCGCCAAGCAGGGGCGAATGATCGCGAAGTCTGGCACGTTGAGGGCCGCTTTGATTGGTCACAAATTAAATGGCAGGAGCAATCACTGTCACTGTTTGCCAGTCATCGTCTTATAGAAATACGGCTGCCATCCGGTAGCCCCGGTAAAGATGGTGGTGAAGCATTGCGGCGGTTTGTTGCTGATCCACCTCCCGACACGACGCTAATCATCATCAGCGGCAAAATCGACAGCCGTTCTCAAAAGGCCAAATGGTTTACCGAACTCGATAAACTGGGGCTGACGGTTCCTGTCTGGTCAATTGACATAGCGCAATTACCGGGCTGGATAAATCAGCGTATGCAGCAAAAAGGCCTGCAATCCAATATCAAACTCGCTGCACTGATAGCTGAGCGTGTCGAAGGCAATTTATTTGCCGCGGCGCAAGAAATCGACAAGCTGCAATTGCTGAGTACCGATGGCGCATTAACGGAAGAGCTTATTGTTCAGTCGGTGGCTGATAATGCACGCTTTGAGGCGTTTGGTTTAGTGGATACCGTGTTAATGGGACAGAGTGGCAAAATCCCGCGTATAATCGAACGTCTACGAGCCGAAGGTGTTGATATCTTAGCGGTTTTTTCTGCCCTGTCCTGGTCTTTGCGGCGAATGGTGGATATGTCAGTGCAGCTACAACAAGGCGCACAACTGGATCGCGTATTCGCCTCACAGAGACCGCCGGTGTGGGATAAAAATAAACCGATAATGCGGCAGGCACTGGGGCGATATGAAAGCCATCAATGGCAGCAGTTTCTGCAGCAAATGGCTGAAATCGATCAGGCAGCCAAAGGTATTGTGAAAATCTGCCCTTGGCGATTAATGGAAAAACTTTGCTTGCAAGTTTCAGGTGTGAAAATGGCATGAAACAAGATTTAGATGTAGGGAGTTCATCGTTGGACGTAAATGAATATATGCAGACCTTGGGGCAGCACGCTCGAACAGCGAGCCGTGCTCTGGCCAGAGCCAGCACTGATGTAAAGAATCAGGCCTTACTCGCTATGGCAAACGAACTACGCGCCACGGTTGAAACGTTGAAGCTGGAAAATGCCCGAGATCTGGAAGCGGGTAAAGCTAAAGGGCTGGATGATGCGCTACTCGACAGATTGACGCTGACCGATGCGCGTATTGAATCGATGGCTGAAGGGCTAGAGCAAATTGCCGCTCTACCAGATCCAGTAGGGGAAGTCAGTGATATGACTTACCGTCCTTCGGGAATTCAGTTGGGACGTATGCGTGTGCCTTTAGGGGTTGTCGGTATTATTTATGAATCGCGGCCTAATGTTACAGCCGATGCAGCAGCGTTGTGTCTTAAATCAGGCAATGCAACCATCTTACGCGGAGGAAGTGAAGCCATTCATTCTAATCAGGCGATTGCAGCCTGTATTCGGCGTGGACTGGAATCTGCGGGCTTGCCTGATACAGCTGTGCAGGTTGTGCAGACCACCGATCGCGCCGCGGTTGGCCAGTTAATCACCATGTCTGAGTATGTTGATGTGATCGTGCCACGTGGTGGCAAAGGGCTTATCGAACGCATTAGTAATGATGCCCGCGTACCTGTTATCAAACATCTGGATGGTATCTGTCACGTTTATATTGATAGCGATGCAGATTTAATGATGGCAGAAGCCATTGCAGTCAATGCAAAATGTCATCGCTATGGTGTTTGTAACGCAATGGAGACCTTATTGGTCGACACATCGATAGCCGAGCAGATTCTGCCCCGTCTGGCAGTGCGTTATGCTGATGAAAAAGTTGAACTGCGAGGTTGTACTCATACGCGTGCAATTCTTAATGATATCAATGCGGCAACGGATGAGGACTGGGATACAGAATATCTAGCGCCTGTGTTGTCAATCAAAATTGTGGATGGTCTGGATGCTGCAATGGAGCATATTCACCAGCATAGTTCGGGTCATACGGAGTCGATTGTGACTGAAAACTATCAGCGTGCGCGCCGTTTTCTGGCTGAAGTCGATTCTAGTTCTGTGATGGTCAATGCCTCTACCCGTTTTGCGGATGGCTTTGAATATGGCCTGGGTGCAGAAATTGGCATTTCAACAGACAAAATTCATGCTCGCGGTCCGGTCGGACTGGAAGGGCTGACATCACAAAAATGGATTGTATTAGGTAGTGGCCAAATCAGAAAATAATCCTGCAATCGGCATCCTCGGCGGGACGTTTGACCCCGTCCATTTTGGTCACTTACGAACAGGGCTTGATATAGTGGAGCAGCTTGGGCTCGCACAATTGCGCCTCATTCCCTGCGCGATACCGCCTCACCGTATCATGCCTGTTGCTTCGGCTTCAGAACGACGTTTGATGCTGGAACTGGCAATCAAAAATCATCCGAAACTGGAAGTCGATGATCGTGAACTCTCACGTGAAGGTCCTTCCTATACGGTTGATACATTACTTAGCCTGCGTGATGATTACCCGCATAATCCATTATTTGTATTAATGGGAACCGATGCGTTTTGCGACTTGTCATCCTGGTCTCGTTGGCAGCAGATCCTGGAGTTATCACATATTGTTGTAATGCAACGACCGGACGAAGACCTCAGACTAGATTCAGAACTGGCTGAATGGTATCAGCAGAATCAGGCCAAAGAAGCTGATAAAGCTCTGCCTTCGGGTAAAATCTGGTCTCTGCCGGTAACACAGATGGCGATTTCAGCCACGACAATTCGCGATAAGTTAAACCAGCAACGCGATGTTCGCTATTTGCTCCCTGATGCTGTGATCGCGTTAATGGAACAGTTAAATCTTTATCAGCCTGATACAGCAGGTAATTGATGGATAATCAATTTTTCTTGTTGTCGAAAATACTATGGGGCTTGCTCAGCCCCAGCAGTGTTGTAATCTGGTTGCTGCTTGTAGTTGCGTTGTTGCTTTGGATGGGATACGTGCGCTCAGCAAGGCGGATAGTGACACTAATAAGTCTGGCCGGTTTTTTTATACTGGCTTATCCGGTCAGTGATTATCTGATGTACCCATTGGAAAGTCGGTTTGCAAAGCCTGAAATAATGCCGGAAAAGATCGACGGCATTATCGTTTTGGGTGGTGCAGAACAATTAAAATTGTCATTAAGCTGGAATCAAGCGGAAGTCGGTTCGGCAGCGGAACGCATTTTATCTGCAGCAGAATTAAGTCGACTTTATCCTGAGGCAACCGTGATTTATACCGGCGGCAGTAATTTGGTACAGATGCAAAACATTGATACCAATGGAAAGGTCTCAGAGACATTGTTGACTCAGGCCGGCATTAAGCGCGAACGTATGATTATCGAGACTCAAGCAAGAAACACGGCAGAAAATTTTCGTTTAATCAGACCACTTTTGCCCGAATCAGAGGGGACTTATCTTCTGATTACATCGGCATTTCATATGCCGCGATCAGTTGGTGTTGCCAGAAAAGAGGGTATAAGCGTGATTCCTTATCCTGTTGATCACCGAAGTAACCACCCTGATCAACGTTACTGGGATTTTGATTTATTGGAACATTTGCAGGTACTGGAACCTGCATGGCATGAATGGTTGGGACTCACAGCCTATTTTGCCACAGGCAAGACGTCTTCTTGGTTACCAAAACCCAGCGCGTCTAACAAACAAACACAGCAAGAATAGTGCAGTCGACACAGACCTAGGCACAACCTTGCGTTACACTATAAATAACTATTTTTTACGGAGAGCCCAATGCAGGCTGAAAAACTCAAATTACTGGTCATTGATGCGTTAGAAGATATCAAGGCCGAAGACATTCAGGTACTGGATGTTACTGAAATGACAGATGTTACGGATATCATGATTATTGCTACAGGTAAGTCCAGTCGTCAGGTCAAAGCGCTGGCGAACGAAGTCGTCATGCAGGCGAAAGCGGCTGGGATACAACCACTCGGTGTTGAAGGTGAAAATGTCGGTGACTGGGCGCTGGTGGACCTTGGTGATGTCATTACCCATATCATGACGCCGCAAACCCGATTGACTTATAACCTTGAAAAATTGTGGAGTGTGCCCGAAACCAGCGAGCAGGTATCGGCTGATAAGGAATGAAAATCAACCTTGTCGCAGTCGGCACCAAAATGCCTGGCTGGGTAACACAAGGATTCGAAGAATACAGTAAACGGCTGCCGCGTGAATGTCAGGTGCACTTGCTCGAAATCCCCGCTGCAAAGCGGGGTAAAACGGCACAGCCTGAGCAATGGAAAAAAGACGAAGCAAGCCGGATTCTGGCTGCGATTCCAGATAGTCATCACGTTGTTGCCCTGGACGTTGAGGGCAAAAACTGGAGTACAGAGCAATTGTCTGAACAGATGCAAAATTGGCTGAGCGACGGACGAGACGTCTCTTTGCTTGTTGGAGGGCCCGATGGTCTGGATAATACCTGTCTGCAGAGAGCTTCCCAGAAATGGTCACTTTCTGCTCTGACCTTACCGCATCCACTGGTAAGAATTGTCATGGTGGAACAGCTCTATCGTGCATGGACGATTCTACAAAACCATCCCTATCATCGGTCATGATTTTTCCTGCTATTTATCTTGCATCCCGCTCACCGAGACGTCGCGAACTTCTGGAGCAAATCGCAGTCGATTTTGCAGTAATCAACCCTGACATTGATGAAACAGCTCATGAGGGTGAATTACCTTACGATTACGTAAAACGTATTGCAATTGAAAAGGCTGAAGCGGGAAAAGCGTTAACACTTGAAACCGACCCTAAGCCCGTTCTGGCTGCTGACACCTCGGTTGTTGTGAATAATGCAATTTTGGGTAAACCTGTCGATGACGATGATGCACGTCGTATGTTAAAACTACTCTCTGGAAAATCGCATCAAGTACTAACGGCGGTGGCGCTGGCAAACGAGCAGCGGACCCTAAGTCAGGTATCAAGTAATACAGTACAGTTTTGTCCACTGAGTGATGCCGATATCGACTGGTATCTTGCGACCGGTGAAGGTGGGGATAAAGCAGGAAGTTACGCTGTGCAGGGGCTGGCTGCGTTATTTATCGAATCGATACAAGGTAGTTATTCGGGAATTATGGGGCTGCCCATTAGAGAAACAGGACAACTCTTGAAGCAAATGGAAAGCCAATCGTGAGCAGTGAAATTTTAATCAATGTGACGCCAAGTGAAACCCGTGCTGCAGTTGTTGAAAACGGTTTGTTGCAGGAAGTCTACATTGAACGTAATGAATACCGTGGCTTAGTCGGTAATATCTACAAAGGCAAGGTGTGTCGGGTGTTGCCCGGTATGCAGGCGGCTTTTGTCGAGATTGGTTTGGCCCGTGCAGCATTTTTACATGTATCAGATGTGTCCATCCCCAAGGGACAGACTGGCGATTTGAAAGAAGCGCCGAATGTAGAGCCCACCATCAGTAGCTTATTACGCGAAGGTCAGGAAATCCTGGTGCAGGTAATCAAGGATCCGATGGGCACCAAAGGAGCAAGGCTCACCACACAACTCTCGGTTTCATCCAGATACCTTGTTTATATGCCCGAAACAGAAGGCATTGGTGTTTCGCTTAAAATTGAAACGGAAGAAGAACGGGAGCGGCTTAAAGCTACGTTGATCAGTTTGCTTGAGCCCGGCACAGGCGGTTATATTCTGCGAACTGTCGCAGAGGGAGTCTCCGAGGCAGAACTGGAAGCCGATCTGAAATTCCTCTACCGACTATGGGCTAAATTGCAGGAACGTAAACAGTTGGTTAACTGTGGCGAAACCTTACACGAAGATTTACCGCTTGCTATGCGCGCTTTACGGGATCTGTTTTCTGCTGATATTGAGCGTATCCGGATTGATGCTGAAGAAACTTACGACAAGGCGGTCCGCTTTGCTGAGGGCTTTATGCCCGAGTGTGCGGTCCGGGTGGAACATTACACCGGTGATTTGCCCTTATTTGATTTATTCGGTGTTGAGGATGAAATTCAGAAAGCATTGGAACGAAAAGTCCCTCTCAAGTCAGGTGGTTACCTGATATTTGACCAGACTGAGGCGATGACAACGATTGATATTAATACGGGGGGGTTTGTCGGACATAAGAATCTGGAAGAAACCATCTTCAAAACCAATCTGGAAGCCGCGCATGCGATTGCCAGACAGCTCAGGGTCAGGAATCTTGGTGGTATCATTATTATCGACTTCATTGACATGGATGAAGTCGGTCATCGGGAACAGGTATTACGCGCGCTTGAAAAAGCGATGACTTTCGACAGGGCACGTCACAATATCAGTGCGGTATCCGAGTTAGGTCTGGTAGAAATGACCCGTAAGCGAACTCGGGAAAGTCTGGGTCACATTCTGTGTGAGCCCTGTCCATGTTGTGATGGGAAGGGGTATACCAAAAATGTCGAAACCGTTTGTTATGAAATTTTTCGTGAGATCATGCGTGCTGCTAAGCAGTATGAAACCAAGCAGTTTTTGATTCTAGCCTCGCAGGATATTATTGACAGGCTAAATGACGAAGATTCGACCACAGTGGCAGAATTGGAACAAATGATCGGCAAACCGATTTTGTTTCAATGTGAGGTGCAATATGGCCGTGAGCAATTTAACGTCGTGTTGATGTAACGCTATCGATGTTATTACGCAGTCTTCATATTGCCAGTCGACAGCTGTTTTATCTGCTTGTCATTTGTATTATTCTTGGCTTGTTAGGATTGATTGGCGCAGTCTGGTTGTCCGATGAAGTCGCCGAGCGTAAAGATGAGATTGCTGCCTGGGCGAGTGATAAAACCGGTTATCCCATCACGATTGAATCAGCCGGATTATACTGGTTTGATTTAATTCCAAAGCTGGAAGTGCGTCAGGTTACTTTACTGCAAAAAACAGGTAGTGCACCCGTCGCGACAGCAGAACAGCTTTACCTCAGCCTTGATATTTTTTCCAGTATTGAACAGCGTGAGCCGGTTGTTGCAGATGCCAGCATCAGTGGTGTCGCGTTATCAGTAGAGCGCAATCTGGAAGGGCAAGTGCGCTTAATGGGATTGAAATCTGACAAACGCCATTTGTCAGGCACCACATTACCTGAAGTTATACGTTGGTTCAGCTGGCTTAAACAATTAGAGCTAAGTAATATTGCCATTGCTTATGATGACCGTCAAAAATCCTCTATATCCGGTGACTACATACTGTCACAAGCTAATTTTTCATTTGCTGATAACAGTTGGCTAACCACAGCGACGATCCAGCTGCCTGAACATATTGGTGATGAAGTGAGTTTTAGTGGGCAGGCACAGATTCATTCGGATTACACGTTAAAGTCGTGGCAGGGAAAACTGGATGCCGGCAGCATAATATTGGAACCATTATTGGCGGAGCAGGATCTTAATGGTGTGCTGATAGAGTCGGGAAAAGCTTCGTTTGTGGTTGAAGCGGTTAAAGCTGAAACGGGACATTTCGGCGCAGACATCAATTTGGCATTAAGTGATGTCAGTGTCTCAGGCAGAAAAGCTGATGGTAAGAGCGAAAGTTTTGAGGTGAACCGTATGCAGGGCCGCCTGAAATGGCAGAGTCAAGCTGAAACCTGGCAGATTTATAGCGAAGGGCTACAAGTTCAGGCAGGGGGTGAATTATGGCCACTGACACGATTTGATATAAAAAAATCAGAGAAAGGTGAGATCCAGGCAGAATCCAATTATCTGCGCCTGAGTGACTTCACCGCTGTTGCCTTATTGATGGATGGCATGCCAGAGCCTCTCATTACAACCAAGCCAGCCGGTGATATAAGTAACCTTTCATTGAGCTATCACGCGCATACAGGTCTGGAATCAATTCAGTTTAATGCCAAGGATATGGCTATGTTGCCATGGCAGGAATACCCCGGAGTGAATGGTCTGACCTTTGATTTAGAATGGACCCCTCAGCAGGCCGAACTTAAAATGGATAGCCATAATGTCACCATTTATGCGGATACGTGGTTGGAAGATGCGGTTTTTCTAGATTCACTTACTGGGAATCTGAGCGGTCAGTTCATTGATGACGGCTGGCATGTCGTGGCTGATTCTCTTAGCCTCTGGAATGAGGATCTCAACCTGCAATTAGATGGCAGGATCAGTCATCACAATGAGTTAACGGATACAGATTTGACTCTCACTATGCAGGATGTGGTGATCAATCGCTGGAAAGCCTACGTGCCACAAAGCATTATGCCTGATGATTTTAAAACATGGGCTAATGATGCGTTTAAGCAAGGTGTGATAAAAACAGGCCATATTACACTGCAGGGAAATCCCGCTGAATTTCCATTTGAATCATCGCCTGCGCAGGGTGATTTTGATATGCAGTTGCAGGTAGAAAATGCACAACTTCACTACGCGCCCGGATGGCCTGATATCGTCAATGTCAATGGTCAAATAAGTGGTCAGGGCAACAATCTGACAATCAAAAGTCAGTCAGGGAATATAGCCGGCTTTGCTTTTAATGACGTCACCACAACGATTTCTAACCTTGTGCTTTCAAATCCTATTTTACGGGTTGATGGCTTACTTAATGGGACAACAAAGCAAGCGATAAGCTTCTTACAGAATAGTCCGTTACAAAACCGTTTTGGCAGTATCGCTGAATCATTTCAGGTTGAAGGTAACAGTGATATTCAATTACAACTGATGGTCCCGTTGATTGATCCTGATGCAACACAAGCTTTCGGCCATGTAACATTTGAGAACAGTAAAATCAGACTGAATGCTATGCCGGATTTTCATATTACTGAGATTAATGGTCTGCTCAACTTTAATAATGATGGTGTTACCTCGGAGCAAATCAAAGCCGTTATTTTAGGTGAACCTGCTGTCGCCAGTGTTGAACCAGAAAATGGTCAGACACTAGTGAAAGTCAAAGGCAATACTTCGACTACACAAATCAACGCAATCTGGCCGGGGAGTGTGCCGAATTTTATCTCAGGCCATGCTGACTATCTGACAAAAATTCAGGTTCGGGAGCCCGAAGAAGGG
The DNA here is from genome assembly GCF_965655755.1 of Methylophaga sp. Classification (GTDB taxonomy): domain Bacteria; phylum Pseudomonadota; class Gammaproteobacteria; order Nitrosococcales; family Methylophagaceae; genus Methylophaga. The sequence continues at coordinate 40,814 of NZ_CBFHHW010000019.1, forward strand.
ATGTTCGATGTCGGGGTTGTTATAGAGTCCACTCTTGAGGGGATTACCATTGAGACTCCCGAACCGCTGGCCAAAACAGCAGAACAGGCTAAACAAGCATCCCTATCTATCAATCAAAACTCTCTCGGGGAATTGGTTTATCGGGTCAGCTTTGATAATTGGTTCAATACAACACTGATCCAGAATGATACAGGTGTGAGTGGTCAATTGATGCTTGGCGGAGACAAGTCAGAAACAGTCGCTGATGGTTTTGATGTTGCCGGTTCATTGCCTGAATTGGATTTAGATAAGTGGCTTGCCTGGCAGTCAAACCGACCAGAAAAAGAAAAACAAAAAAAACTGGATATTAATAGTCTTAGCATTCGTCTAGACAGCTTGTTAGTGGCTCAACAAACAATCAAAGATGTACATCTTGAAGCCCATCAGACAACATCAGACTGGCAAGTGGCATTGAGTTCACCGCAAATCAAGGGACAAATTGGTATTCCTCAGGATCTGAGCGGTAACCAGCCTCTCGCCATTAATCTGGCCCATCTGAAACTGAAATTGCCGGAAAATAACTCTGAAAAGGACGTTAGCATGTCATCACGTGCTTTATGGCCCAGTATGCGGGTGGCTATAGACGAGCTCGAAGTGGATGGCATGCGTTTCGGAAAATTAAGTCTTAGGGCTCAACGTTCGTCTTCTAATTGGACTCTTGAATCTGCCAGTCTGAGCTCACCGGTTATGAATGCGTCTGCAACAGGTCAGTGGTCAAAAACGGATAGTCTGGATAGAAGTGAATTTGATCTCATGCTTTCCAGTGATGATCTCAAAGCTTTGTTAGCGCACTTTGATTATCAACAAGCGATTGAAGCGCGTCAGTTGCAATTAACGGGTAATTTAAACTGGACCGGTGACCCATTGTCATTCTCCCGCCAGGCATTAAACGGTGAGCTGGATTTAACGGTTGGAAGAGGTAGTTTGATTGATGTAGAGCCGGGCGCTGCTGGTCGGTTTTTTGGCTTGTTAAGTATCGCAGCCATTCCACGCAGGCTGTCACTGGATTTTAGCGATTTATTTGGCAAAGGCTTTGATTTCAGTTCAATTAACGGCACCTTTAGTTTTGCTAATGGCATTGCCCGAACCGATGATTTAACCATGCAGGGTGATTCAGCTGAGATTGAGGTTATGGGCCCGATTGATATGGTCAATAAAACCTATAATCAAATTGTCAAAGTTACCCCCAAGGTTTCATCTACACTCCCAATAGCAGGAGCAGTGGCGGGTGGGCCGGTTGGACTGGGAGTCGGAACTGCTATCCTTATTTTTGATAAATTAGCAGGAACACTATTTGATCGTGAAATCGTTAACTTGATCAGTTACAGCTATCAATTAACAGGCCCATGGGACAGCCCGAAATTAAATATTCTCAATCCAGACGCCAACTAGAATCTGTTATCATTACACCTTTGACGTAACAGAATTTTATTGATGAACGCATCGATTTCCGAACAAGTACAACAGCAGCTTTTAGAGCCTGCTGGCCTGAAAGATAATGATTTGGAATTAGCACTCGCCACGACGATGACGCGAGGTGTTGATTATGCCGATCTGTATTTCCAGCAATCACGTCAGGAAAGCTGGGTGCTGGAAGATGGCATCATTAAAGACGGTGGATATCATTTGGAGCAAGGTGTGGGTGTGCGTGCCTGCAGTGGTGAAAAAACCGGATTTGCCTATTCTGATGACCTTGTATTACCAGCTTTGAATAAAGCGGCGAAAGCCGCTCAGGCTATTTCACAGCAGGGCAGTGAACAGCAATGTGCGGTCTGGCAAAAAAATACCAGCCCAATTCTATACTCACACAATGATCCAATTTTGGCATTGTCAGTGGAAGACAAACTTGCCTTATTGCGTGAAGCTGATGCTGCAGCAAGAGCTGCTGATCCTCGTGTTAAGCAGGTCAACGTCAGCCTTGCCGGCGGTATTGATACTGTCTTGATCGCCGCAAGTGACGGGACTTATGCGACGGATATACGACCGTTAGTTAGAATGAATGTCAGTGTGATTGTTGAATCAAACGGACGTCGTGAACGCGGTAGTGCTGGTGGCGGCAGACGCATGGATTATCATTACTTTGAGGATAACAACCTCGCAGTAAAATATGCTCAGGAAGCTGTTCGCCTCGCTCTTGTAAATCTTGAAGCTGTTGCAGCGCCTGCAGGTACAATGCCTGTTGTATTGGGAAATGGTTGGCCGGGTGTGCTTTTACATGAAGCAGTCGGTCATGGTTTGGAGGGAGACTTTAATCGTCGAGGTACGTCGACTTTTTCCGGACGCATGGGGGAGCAGGTAGCTTCGCCACTTTGTACTATCGTTGATGATGGCACACTTGAATTCAGACGCGGTTCATTAAATATCGATGATGAAGGTGAGGAAGCACAATTCACTACGCTTATCGAGAAAGGTAAACTTACCGGCTACATGCAGGATAAGCATAACGCACGTCTGATGGGGACAAAGAGTACCGGCAATGGTCGCCGTGAATCCTATGCACATCTACCGATGCCCAGAATGACAAATACCTATATGTTGCCGGGTGAGCATAAGGCAGAAGAAATCATAGCCTCAGTCGAAAAAGGCATCTATGCGGTTAATTTTGGCGGCGGTCAGGTGGACATCACATCCGGCAAATTCGTTTTTTCCACCAGTGAAGCCTACCTGATTGAGAATGGCAAAATTACACAGCCTGTTAAAGGCGCAACACTTATCGGCAACGGGCCAGAAGTCATGCAGCGTATTTCAATGGTCGGGGATGATCTGGAACTTGACTCTGGTGTGGGTAACTGCGGTAAGGAAGGCCAAAGCGTTCCCGTCGGTGTAGGTCAACCAACGCTGAAAGTGGATGCATTAACCGTAGGCGGAACAGCGTAATAAAGAATATGGCAAGAAAACATAAAGCGGTTGCTCTGATTTCAGGTGGCCTTGATTCAATGCTGGCAGTACGGGTACTTCAGGAACAAGGTGTCGAAGTTGAAGGCATCAACTTCTATACCGGCTTCTGTGTTGAAGGCCACACTCACGCTATCCGTAATCAGGATAAAGACAAGCAAAAACGTAACAATGCCTTATGGGTGGCCGAGCAATTAGGTATTAAATTGCATATCGTCGATGTCATCGAAGAATACAAAGATGTATTGCTCAACCCCAAACATGGTTATGGCGCCAATATGAACCCATGCCTCGACTGTAAAATCTTCATGGTCGGTAAAGCGGTTGAGTGGGTGAAAGAACATCATAAAGACGGCTTTGACTTCATCATTACCGGTGAAGTGATTGGTCAGCGCCCCATGTCTCAGCGTAAAAAAACAATGCCTATTATCTCGGCCGAGTCAGGCGCAGATGATTTGTTGTTACGACCTTTGTGTGCCAAAAATTTACCTGAAACATTGCCTGAGCGTGAGGGCTGGGTCGATCGTGAAAAACTTTATGATTTCAGTGGTCGTAACCGTAAGCCTCAAATTGCTCTGGCCAAATCTTTTGGCCTGAATGACTTTGCGACACCAGCCGGTGGTTGCTGCTTCTTAACTGATAAAAGTTACTCCGATAAACTTGTCGACTTGTGGCAAGCCCGTAACAGCCGAGAGTACGAGATGGATGACATTATGCTACTTAAGGTTGGTCGCCATATTCGTCCGGCACCCGGATTTAAATTGATCATTGCGCGTGATGCGGGGGAAAGTAAATTTCTGGAAGGGTATCGTAAACAATTTCCCAGTATTTATGCGCTTAGTCACAGTGGGCCTATGGCTCTGGTTGACGGAGACTTCAATGAAGAACAATATTCGTTTGCTGCAAGTATTGTGGCCCGTTTTGGTCAGGGGCGAAATGCAGAGGAAGTGAAACTGGACATCAATTTACCTGAACTGGGCAATCAACAAATAACAACGCCCCCATTAGCGGCTGAGCAAATTTTGCAGGAGTGGTATGTATGAGCCATGAACAGCTTGATGCCCGCAGAATGTTATGTCCCATGCCTGTTATTAAAACACAGAATAAAGTGGCACAAATGAAAACCGGCGATACGGTGGATGTGGTTTGTACCGATCCTGGTGTACTAAGTGATATTCCGGCCTGGGCCAGAATTAACGGCCATGAAGTAATTGACTCAGTTCAAACCGAGGATGAAATCACAATAACGGTTCGAGTTGGTGCGTAGCACCAAAATGGATCGCTCAAGTATCGTTATGCACCATATTGGCGCGAATGCACGCTGTGGGTGCAACTAAATACTTGATTTTCCTTGTTGTGGAAGTTGGCGTGATTTCTGCTGTATGATTTTGTATGTTTTTTTTGCACTTACGAGAGTGCAGTTTTATATAAATTGGAGAAGTTAAATGTCAGTCGAAAAAGTGCTTCAGATGATTAAAGACGAGGACGTCAAGTTTGTTGACTTCCGTTTTACCGACTCGCGTGGTAAAGAACAACATGTTTCTTACCCTGCACATTCCATCGATGAAGATAGTTTTACAGAAGGCGCAATGTTCGATGGTTCATCTGTGGCAGGCTGGAAAGGTATTAACGAATCAGACATGATTCTGATGCCAGATGCATCCACTGCTGTTCTGGATCCGTTCATGGATGACATGACAATGATCCTTACATGTGATGTTGTTGAGCCAGCCACTATGCAAGGTTACGAGCGTGATCCACGTTCTGTTGCACACCGTGCAGAAGCGTATATGAAATCGACTGGCACAGCTGATACCGCTTTTTTTGGTCCGGAAAACGAATTTTTCGTTTTGGATGATGTGCGTTGGGGGAGCGACATTTCAGGTGCCTTCTATAAAGTTGATTCTGATGAGTCTTCTTGGAACACAGAAAAAGTATTTGCTGACGGTAACATGGGACATCGCCCAAGCGTTAAAGGTGGTTATTTCCCAGTTCCACCCGTTGATTCACTGCAAGACGTGCGAAGTGCAATGTG
>NZ_CBFHHW010000019.1:45882-50338 GCF_965655755.1 Methylophaga sp.
CTGACCCTGGAAGAAATGGGTCAAGTTACTGAAGTGCATCACCATGAAGTTGCGACTGCCGGTCAATGTGAAATCGGTTCGAAATTTAACACTTTGGTGAAAAAAGCTGACGAAGTTCAACAACTGAAATATGTTATTCATAATGTCGCTCATGCCTACGGCAAGACGGCGACTTTCATGCCTAAACCACTGGTAGGTGATAACGGTAACGGCATGCACGTTCATATGTCTTTGTCTAAAGACGGTGAAAACCTGTTCTCAGGTAACAAGTATGGCGGTTTGTCTGAAACAGCACTGTTTTACATCGGTGGTGTTATCAAGCATGCGCAAGCATTGAACGCGTTTACTAACTCTTCAACAAACAGCTACAAGCGTCTGGTTCCGGGATTTGAAGCACCAATCATGCTGGCTTATTCAGCACGTAACCGTAGTGCTTCTATCCGTATTCCTTTTGTTAATAATCCAAAAGGCCGTCGTATTGAAGTGCGTTTCCCTGACTCAACTGCAAACCCATACTTGGCGTTCGCAGCTCTTTTGATGGCGGGTCTGGATGGTATTAAAAACAAAATCCATCCTGGTGATGCAATGGATAAAGATTTGTATGATTTGCCTGCTGAAGAAGCGAATTCCATTCCACAAGTCTGTCATTCATTAGACCAAGCATTGGATGCCTTGGATAATGACCGCGAATTTCTGACAGCCGGTGGCGTATTCACCGATGATATGATTGACGGCTTCATTGAACTTAAAATGGAAGAAGTGACCCGTCTGCGTATGGAAACTCACCCAGCAGAATTCGATCTGTACTACAGCGTCTAATTCTCACTCTATACAAAGACAGATAAAAAAGCGTCCTTCGGGACGCTTTTTTTATGGCTGGGTATTGCGCATAGTTGAGGACTGTCCTATGCTTCAGATTATGAAAATTTTATGGTTGTTGTTCTTTACTTTAGCGTTACCAGTAAACGCTGAGGTTTATCGTTGGGTGGATGACAACGGTAATGTGGTTTATTCTGATGAACCACATGCTGATGCTGAAACTATCGACTTACCTGCGCCTACGACGTATACGCCGGTTGAAGCGTCACAATCCGAAGCAGATATTTTGAGGTTGTCGCCTGATGATGAAGACAACGAAGATTCAGCTTCTGAAGTGCCCGACTATCAGTTAAGAATCATTTCACCTGCCGATGATGAGAGTATCTGGGTAAACAATGGTGATGTATCCGTCAGCATGGTACTTGAACCAGCCTTAGATCCTGAGCGGGGCGATATGATTGTCTTGTCACTCGATGGTACAGAGATTGCTCGTCAGGCCACTACCGCAGTCCAGTTGGATAACCTTGATCGTGGCACGCACACCTTGTCAGCAAAAGTGATTGATAAGAACGGCTCTGCACTGACAGATCAGGCTTCAGTCATATTTCATCTTCACCGTAACTCCATTCAGAACAATCAAAATACCAACGCGTCACCTTAGCTGGTTTCATTGCACCTAAATGGTGCGAAATTGATTCGAATTAATGCTATATTAAGCGTTACGAAGAGCGATAAATCTTTATTTGTTCTGTTTTAAACTTTGTCTTTCCCTATCTATCAATAGCTTAGCTGTCTAGAGATACAAAATGCGTATTTTTGGAGCGTTTTTTGCTAACAGCTGAGCATGTATATGAGTGTTTCCACCATGAGTTACGACGCCATTGCCAGCAACGATGTGTTGGAAAATCTGACGACCGCTGTTCTGGTGTTAGATACGTCTCTGCGTGTCTGCAATATTAATACAGCAACCGAAATTTTGTTTGAAATCAGCCAGCGTCAGGCTGAGTATATCCCTCTGCAGACATTGCTGCCGGGTGAAAAGCGCCTGATTAGCTCTTTAAACCGAGTTATCGCCACAGGTCAGGCTCTCATTGAGCGTGAAGTTCATTTGTTTCTGCCAGCAAGTGGTGAGATTCTGGTTGATTGCTCAATGAAAGTATTGGATACCGATCAGGCCTATGTGATTCTGGAATTATCTCAGCTGGATTATCAACAACGGATCAATCGTGATGAGAACCTGCATACACAGCAGCAGGTTGTCCGCGGATTGGCACATGAAATTAAAAATCCGCTGGGCGGCTTACGAGGCGCTGCTCAGTTATTGGAGCGTCAGCTCGATTCGGAAGATTTGAAAGAATATACGCGAATCATCATCACGGAGGCGGATCGTCTCCAAAATCTGATGAATCGCATGTTAGGTCCGAACCAACATCCGGAAAAGAAAGACACTAATATTCATGAAGTGCTGCAACATGTGCGACAGCTGGTTGATATTGAAGTCGATGAAAGGCTCAAGTTCAAAATTGATTATGATCCCAGTATCCCTGATCTCTATGCTGACTTCGATCAGTTGATTCAAATATTTCTTAATATTGTGCGTAACGCAGTACAGGCAATGAATGGTTCCGGTCTCATCACGCTCAGGACGCGAATACAACGGAATCTTACCATTGAGCAGCGATATTACCGTCTGGGCCTGCTGGTTGAAGTTCAAGATAACGGGCCAGGCATTCCCATCACATTACAAGATAGTTTGTTTTACCCGTTGGTTACAGGTCGTGCTGATGGCACGGGATTGGGCTTGTATCTGGTACAAAATCTGGTACACCAAAATGGCGGTATGATCGCCTGTAATAGCCAGCCGGGGCAGACAATTTTTTCAGTTACATTTCCTTTGGAGTTAGGACGTGAACGCTAGTAAAGCGATAGCATGGATTGTCGACGATGATCGATCCATAAGATGGGTGTTACAAAAAGCACTGGAAGCTGTGGATATCACCGTAAGGGCTTTTGAAACCGCTGATGTGGTATTACACGAATTAAAACAAGGACGTGAGGAAGCGCCAGATGTATTGATTAGTGATATCAGAATGCCTGGCATAGACGGACTCCAACTGTTATCAGAGATCAAGGAACGTTACCCTGCGCTGCCAGTGATTATCATGACAGCTTATTCTGACCTTGATAGCGCAGTGTCAGTCTATGAAGGTGGTGCATTTGAGTATCTGCCAAAACCATTTGATGTTGATGAAGCGGTAGAACTGGCACAGCGAGCGATTACTCATAGCCGCGAACAGGATAATAGTCCGGTTGAGGACACGAACATCGGAGCTGAAATTGTCGGTGAAGCACCTGCGATGCAGGAAGTTTTCAGAGCGATTGGTCGTCTGGCACGTTCTAATATTACAGTACTTATCAACGGTGAATCGGGCACAGGTAAAGAGCTTGTAGCTCAAGCGCTTCACCGGCATAGCCCGAGGCGACAGGCCCCCTTTATCGCACTTAACATGGCTGCGATTCCAAAAGAGTTACTTGAGTCTGAGCTTTTCGGTCATGAAAAAGGTGCTTTTACCGGCGCACATGTGCAGCGTAAAGGCCGTTTTGAACAAGCAAATGGCGGTACATTATTTCTTGATGAAATCGGTGATATGCCGATTGAGTTGCAAACCCGTCTGTTGCGTGTTCTATCAGACGGCGAATTTTTCCGTGTTGGTGGTCACAGTGGGGTGCAAGCCGATGTCCGTATTATCGCTGCTACTCACCAAAATCTAGAGAAATTGGTCGAGCGCGGCGATTTTCGTGAAGATTTATTTCATCGCCTGAATGTTATCCGTATTCATATTCCATCTTTGCGTGAGCGTAGAGAGGATATTCCTGCACTGGTTGGTTTCTTTCTGAATAAGGCGGCCAAAGAATTAGACATGGCGACGAAGTCTGTAGCGTCAGATGTTGAAATGTATCTGTCTCAAATGCCATGGCCGGGTAATGTGCGCCAATTGGAAAACACCTGCCGCTGGTTGACGGTTATGTCTCCTGGTCAAGTGGTTCAGATGGATGACCTTCCGGTTGAACTCTCAACCGAGCATTCAGATGGCAATGGTATGCAGGGGGGGGACTGGCAACAGCTATTCCGCCAATGGGCAGCAAGTAAAGCGCTATCGGGTCAAGAAGGAGTTTTAGCTGACGTTGTGCCCCTGATAGAGCAGCTTTTAATGGAAGTTGCATTAGAGAAAACAGCGGGTAAAAGACAGGAAGCAGCTAAGCTTTTAGGCTGGGGAAGAAACACTCTGACACGTAAATTAAAAGAGAGTTAGATTGCCCCTTGCATGGGTATAGGTGGCTATGTATAATGCACAGCTTAATCAGGTGCGGGGTGGAGCAGCCTGGTAGCTCGTCGGGCTCATAACCCGAAGGTCGTTGGTTCAAATCCAGCCCCCGCTACCATCGATATCTAATACAAGATATCGCATGGGGAGATTAATAAAATCAAATGTGTTTTAAGTCACCAACACATTTTTAATGACCTTGAAGGGATATTTCTCTCCCTGCATAAACCTTAATCGAAACCGCTGTACTTAATTCGGTATTTCAAATCTATTTCTCCTCGCTACAAAAAAATCTAATAAACCAGCCCACA
>NZ_CBFHHW010000020.1:0-23036 GCF_965655755.1 Methylophaga sp.
GGCTAATGTTACTACCGTTGCTTCGGCAAACGATGCGATTCAACGTGTGGATTCAGCATTGACCTCAGTGAGTGACTTGCGGAGCACATTTGGTGCGATTCAAAACCGTTTTGAATCAACCATTGCTAACCTGAGCTCAACAGTTGAGAGCTTGTCAGCGTCACGAAGCCGTATTCAGGATGCGGACTTTGCGGCAGAAACAGCGAACCTGACACGTGCTCAGATTCTGCAGCAGGCAGGTACAGCGATTCTGGCGCAGGCTAACTCGCTGCCACAGAACGTACTGAGTCTGTTGGGTTAATATCCAGATAGTGCCCGCCCATAAGGGTGGGCACTACCTTTTATTAGGTTAGAAGGAATTAATTATGGATATCTCAGACAAAACGAATTTAGCAGTGCTTCAGACAAATCGCCCTGCATCGGTTACTAAAAACGATGCGGGTAATTTGTCTAAAGCTGATTCTGGAACGAAAGTTGCTAATCCTTCCTTAGTAGACGCATCTGCCGCGAGTACTCAAAATAGGGAACAACAACTGGAAAGTGCTGTCTCCAGAATTAATGAGTATGTTCAGAATATTCAACGCAGCATCGAATTTTCTGTAGACGAAGCAACAGGCAAAGATGTCGTCAAAATTTTAGATAAGCAAACTGAAGAAGTGATTCGTCAAATACCCTCAGAAGAGGTATTAGCCATTGCAAAAAGTATTGCAGATTATAATGCTGATACCATTTCAATTTTCACTTCTCGCGCTTAGATTAACGGCTCTAGAGGTTTAAAATGGCTATTACATCCGCAGGGATTGGATCAGGCTTAGACATCGAAAGTTTGGTGTCTCAATTGGTGGCTGCCGAAGGGCAGGCTCCGGTCAATAGACTGAATTCTAAAGAAGCCAGCTTTCAGGCTAGCTTATCTGCGTTTGGTTCTTTGAAGTCAGCGTTGAGCTCATTTCAAACCGCTGTTCAGGGCTTACAGACGGAGACAAGTTTTCTGGGGCGTAAAGCCTCATCATCCAATACTGATTTATTTACTGTCTCAGCAAGCACCAGTGCTAGTCAGGGGCAATACGATATTGAGATTGAACAGTTGGCCCAGGCTGCCAAGTTAACCACAGCTGACGGTGCGTTTGCCGAAACTTCCGATGTAGTGGGTACAGGCTCTTTGACCGTCAATTTTGGATCTGAAAATTTTTCAGTCACCATTGATGAGGATAACAACACCTTATCGGGCATCAGAAATGCGATTAACAACGCTGAGGACAATCCCGGTGTAACTGCGACGATCATTGCCTCGGATAATGGTCCTCGATTGGTTATCAGTTCAAATGATCAAGGTTCGAGTAATACCATAACAACAGTCGCTACAGATAATGATGCGGGCGATGGTAATGATTTGACGCGTCTTAATGCGCTTGAGGCGAATCCCAATTCAGAATTAGCTAAAGATGCCATCATTTATGTGGATGGGCAGAAAGCAACACGAAACAGTAATAGTTTTTCAGATGTCATTGATGGTGTGACCTTCAATCTGGCTAAAGCGGAGCCGGGAACCATTGAAAAACTAACGATCAGCAGCGATGAATCGGCGAGTAAGTCAAAAATCAACGCATTTATCAAAGCCTACAATGCACTGGCGACCACTACCGGACAGCTTTCATCCTACAATGCTGATACCGGAGCCGCAGGCCAGTTACTGGGTGACTCCACTTTAAGAAGTGTGCAAAGCCAAATAAGACAAGCGATCACAGGTTCAGTGGCTGGTCTTGATTTCGGTACATTAGCTGAAATTGGTATCACCACAGACGAAAATAATAAGCTGGTCTTAAACGAAGAAAAGTTCGATCAGGTCTTGAAAACGGATCCCGCATCAGTGTCTGGTGTGTTTAGTTCGGAAAACGGTGTGGCTAACAAACTGGATACTATTCTAGATGGGTTTGTCGGTTCGGGCGGTTTATTGAACTCTCGTACCGAGGGGCTGCAATCAAGTATTGACCGCATTGATGATCAAAGAGAGCGTCTTGCCGTCAGACTGGAATCGGTCGAAGCACGTTATCGTGCCCAGTTCAGTGCAATGGATGTTCTGGTCGGTCAGTTGCAGGGAATTGGTAATTTCTTAACCCAACAGTTGTCCAATCTCCCTAAGCCAAATTCAAATAGTAATTAAGATTTTGACTGTAAACCATGCCATATTGGGTTTAGTATTAGTCAGAAACTTTTGTTTGAAAAATACAGCAAAAATTGCTGATTTAGTACTAAAGCAAAAGTGTTATGAGCCGATAAAGAATGTACAGGCTTTTACATGACGAAGGAAAAATCAATGAATAACGCTGCGGCACTTAATGCTTATCGCTCAAACCACATTGAAGGTGGTGTTTCCACCGCGAGTCCCCACCGTCTCGTTCAGATGCTCATGGATGGTGTGCAGGAAAAGTTAATTGCTGCCAAAGGTTTTATGGCAAGTAATCAGATTGCCAAAAAAGGCGAACACATCAGCTGGGCAATAACCATTATTGATAGTTTAAGAGCTTGCCTGAACACGGAAGAAGGTGGTGAAGTGGCGGCTAACTTGAATCGACTCTATGACTACATGGAAATCAGACTTGCTGAAGCAAATCTAAAAAATGATCCAGCCATTATTGATGAAGTCGGCCAGTTAATGGCAGAAATTAAAGCGGGCTGGAATGCTATTCCGCAAGAATTTCATAATTCCTAATGAGTGAAGCTTGAGTTCTCTCAGTCAAAATCTGGACCAAGCAATAAAGCACAGTTTGTCATTGATCACACTTGCTGAGGCCGGTGACTGGGATGCATTCGGTGACATCGAGAAGCAGCGACAGGCCGTTGTTGCAGCTATCAATACCGATGACGTCGAACTCTCTGAAGCTGAGCAAGTACGCGAACAACTGAAGCGGTTAATCGAATTGAATGATCAGCTTGAAAAAGTCTGTCTTTCTGAGCGTGATGTCGCCATGACCCAATTACGCTCAATGCAAAAAGGCGCTCAAGTCACCAAAGCCTATGGTGATAAATAACCCCATACAAGGTTTATGCTAAAACGTCGTTAGCAGCTCAATGGACGCATCCGACAGCATATTTCTTATCATCAAAAAAACAAGCAAAAAGTGCCTGTCATTTTTTTGACAATAGCAGACAAAAAATGCTTAACTCCATGCACAATAATTCACTAATCGATATCGTCGGTTGCCAAGAAAATCAGATGGAGTCAGTATGAGTTCAAACAATGTGTTGGTCGTGGAAGGGGATACCAGCCGACGCGAAATGTTATCGACCCTCATCGAATTTATTAACTGCCAACCCATTATCGTAGAAGAGCCTGAAATCTGGTTTGATCAGATAGATGATTTAGGCAATATTGTGATGGCTATCATCGGTGATTGCGGTGGGCAACATATCACTAAGCAACTTTTACGAGAGCTGGTCAATCACGAAGCACGCATTCCAGTCTTTACACTTGATTTACCAGATGCTGACATTTTAAATTTTCCCGGTACCATCGGTTCGTTACGTTACCCGATAAAATACCCTCAGCTTAACAACGCTTTGCAGCAGGCAACAATTTATCGTGGGCAAACAGAGACCAATGAATTAAATGGCAGTTTATTCCGCTCATTAGTTGGTAATAGTCACGCCATTAAGATGGTTCAGCGAATGATTGATCAGGTTGCTGATTCAGAAGCGAATGTGCTTATCTTAGGTGAGTCAGGGACGGGTAAAGAAGTGGTTGCCCGGAACCTGCATCATTTTTCTTCTCGTCGTGATAAACCTTTTGTGCCGGTTAACTGTGGCGCGATTCCTGGTGAATTGCTGGAAAGCGAGTTGTTCGGGCATGAGAAAGGTGCTTTCACCGGAGCGATAACAGCTCGAAAAGGACGATTCGAATTGGCTGAAGGCGGCACGCTATTTCTGGATGAAATCGGTGATATGCCATTGCCCATGCAGGTCAAATTACTGCGTGTACTTCAAGAGCGAACCTATGAGCGGGTAGGCAGTAATAAAACCCAGACAGCGAATGTGCGTGTGATTGCAGCGACACATCGGAATTTGGATGAGTACATTGCGGATGGTCGTTTTCGTGAAGATTTATTTTATCGCCTCAACGTATTTCCGATTGAAATGCCGGCGCTCCGAGAACGCCCGGAAGATATTCCTCTATTGGTCAATGAATTGATTAAACGGATTGAACATGAAAATCGTGGCACAGTGAGGTTCTCGCCTGCAGCAATGACATCGTTATGTCATTATCCCTGGCCGGGTAACGTACGTGAGCTGGCCAATGTGGTGGAAAGATTGGTTATTCTCTACCCCTACGGCACCGTTGATTTTGACGACTTACCTGAAAAATACAGTCTTGAAGGCGAAGAATTGCCCGAGCAGGTCCTTGCTACGATCAATGCGGTACCTGTACCTGAAATGCATCGGAATTTACCAGAAACAGTCATCGGATCTGCTGAGACCCAGTTAGATAAGCAAGCTGCAGAGAGGGCTGAAGATTCTGGTGCAGCCACATCCATTCCCGAAGATGGCTTGGATTTGAAAGAGCACCTGGCAAACCTTGAGTATTTATTGATTAAGCAAGCTCTGGATGAAACCGAAGGCATTGTTGCTCATGCCGCTCAAAAGTTAAAAATGCGTCGTACTACGCTGGTGGAAAAAATGCGTAAATATGGCATTCAACGTGAGGTTGACTGAAAATTGATAAAAAGCGCGTCAGGGTTTTGACTTATGGATACAATAACGACAATAAATTGTTGATTTATAAGTAAAAAAACTTAAGGCACAGTAATTGCAAACCATGAGATAAGCAGCAATATCGCATGTGGGAGCAGTTACTATGAACCTGAAGCTAACAACCAGACCGGAACCGTTTAGCAAACAAACTAATGCCAGAGATGTTTTAAAACAGGCGGAACAGCATTGGCAGCCGGTTAGCCAGGACTGGCAGCAGGAAACGCAATCTGAACAATCCTCACAAACTCAAAAAGCAGATAAACTTGCGAACCGTCATGCCCGCTTACTGGAAGTGTTACCCGCGGGTGTGGTGGTCATTGATGGTGAGGGTCTGGTTCAGGAAGCGAATGCCGCCGCGGTTAACTTATTAGGTGAGCCGCTGTCAGGCGAGCCCTGGGTTAAAATCATTGCCCGTTCATTCCAACCCCAGCCCGGTGATGGTCATGATGTGTCTTTGAAAGATGGCCGTATGGTACATATTTCAACCAGTCCACTTGGTTCAGAGCCTGGTCAGATTATCCTGCTACAGGAAGTCACGGAAACCCGTGCCTTGCAAAATAAAGTATCCCATTTGCAACGGCTATCAACCATGGGGGAAGTTGCCGCCCGGCTTGCCCATCAAATCAGAACACCGCTTGCATCGGCCTTGTTATATCTATCTCCTTTAACCAAAGAGGAAGTCGATGCGTCTGTCAGACAGCGCTTTGCCGGTAAGTTAAAACACAGCCTCACACATTTAGAGCAGTTAGTGAAAGATATGTTGGCGTTCTCCCGTGGCACGATGGCGGAGACATCACCGGTCTCAATCGATAATTTGCTTGAGGAGGTGGCGCAACAGTTCCAGTCTCATCCCGATGCAGAAAACTACCAACTGACCAGCAAAAATGCGGTCAATGATGGTTATGTTTATGGCAGTCAGGCTGCGTTGGTGAGTGCGATTAATAATCTACTCAACAATGCCCGTCAGGCCTGTGGTGATAGCGGTGAGATTGGGATCTCCGCTGGATTTGTTCAAGATAAAAACAACAAAACCTGGATAGACGTCAGCATTAAAGATAACGGCCCTGGTATTACAGATTCTGAACAGGACAAAATCCTGACACCTTTCTATACCACTCGCTCAAGTGGTACCGGTCTGGGACTGGCTGTCGTGCAATCGATCGCCAAGGCCCACAAAGGGTTTTTGTGGTTACAGAGTCAGCAAGGTGAGGGCAGTACATTTAGTCTGCGACTCCCTATTTACCAACCCCAGTATGCGCATGATGACGTCGTTACGACAAAGCAGGAGTTTGCTTCATGAGTCAGTCAACAATATTAGTAGTCGAGGATGATGCTAACCTGCGTGACGCTTTGTGTGACACGCTGGAATTAGCAGGTTATCAGGTAACCGGGATGGAGCATGGGCAATCGGCATTGGATAAGATTGCCAGTGAACCGGTGGGTCTGTTGCTGAGCGATGTACAGATGAAACCAATGGATGGTCAGACATTATTAAAAAAAGCAAAAGCGATGATGCCAGACCTGCCAGTGTTGATGATGACGGCGTATGGCAGTGTGCAAAGTGCGGTTGAAGCCATGCATCAGGGCGCTTCTGATTATTTATTGAAGCCATTTGAAGCCGATGAGTTATTAAATCGTGTTCAGCGTTATGTCAGCAACCTGGGGACAACGGAAGACGATATGGTGGCACACGCCCAGTCATCCCGTGAAATGCAGAAGTTAGCAAGACGAGTGGCGGATAGTGATGCCACGGTTTTAATTAATGGTGAGAGTGGTACAGGTAAAGAGGTTTTAGCCCGTTATCTACATACTCATTCTTCACGCGCAGAAAGCCCTTGTGCTGCTATTCCTGAGAATATGCTCGAAGCCACGCTGTTTGGTTATGAAAAAGGGGCGTTTACCGGTGCGAGCCAGGCTTATGCCGGTAAATTTGAACAAGCGAATCACGGTACGATTTTGCTGGATGAAATCTCGGAAATGGATTTGTCATTGCAGGCTAAGCTACTGCGTGTACTTCAAGAGAGAGAAGTCGAACGTATTGGCGGTCGAAAAGTGATCCCATTGGATGTGCGCGTTTTAGCGACGACTAACCGTATTTTACGTGATGAAGTTAAAGCGGGGCATTTCCGTGAAGATCTCTATTATCGTTTGAACGTTTTCCCACTTCAACTGGCACCGCTTCGAGAGCGTCAGGACGATATTTTGCCTTTATCAAATCGTCTTCTGGCAAGACATTCAAAACAAGCGAATCAAGTTGCTCCTGTATTGGACAGCAATGCTCAGGAACGGCTTCTATCTCACTATTGGCCCGGTAATGTACGCGAGCTGGATAACGTCCTGCAGCGCGCCCTTATCCTGCAATCCGGTCAGACCATTACTGCAGATGATATTGCTTTTGAAGCGTTGACCGGGCAACAGGAAACATCCCCCTCTATTCAGGCTGATAAAACCATTCAGGTTGATAATGGACAGGATCTGAGAAGTCAGGAACAGCGTCATATTATCGACGTGTTAGAACAAAATAATGGTAGCCGCCGATTAAGTGCAAAAGAGCTCGGAATAAGCGAACGCACGCTACGCTACAAGATTGCACGCTTTCGTGAACAAGGAATCGATATTCCGGAAAAGATTGGCAAGAAGTCTGCATAGCAGAATAAAGCACTTAGCTAATCATCGAAATGATGGGAGATATTTATGATTAACGCGATTGACCCGAACCAACTGTTGACTCAGATGCGTGCCATGCAGGCTCAGGCGTCACAGAATACGCAACCTATACCTACTCAGGATGCTCAGAATAAAGGGGGTGTCGATTTCGGTAACGTCATGCAAAATGCTGTTAACCAAGTGAATGAGATACAAAAAACCTCAAGCGAGCTGAAAACGGCGTTTCAAATGGGCGATCCCAACGTTAATCTGGTTGATGTGATGATTGCATCACAGAAATCCAGTGTCGCTTTCGAGGCCACTGTTCAGGTGAGAAATAAAATGGTCGAGGCGTACCAAGAAGTAATGCGCATGTCGATTTAACATCGTCGTATAAGTAGGAAATACCATGGAAAATGTACCGGCCACCACTGCTAATCAAGCGAATATGAACTCGCCTCGGCCTACAACGCCGTTAGCCATGATGCAGAATAATGTATCTCGTCAGCCTGTTGTTAAGCAGATTTTGTTTTTAGTGGCCATCGCTGCCAGTATTGCCGTCGGTGGTTACATCCTGATGTGGTCACAGAGTCCTTCTTATCAGGTATTGTTTTCAAACATGGCACCTCAAGAGTCTTCAGAAGTGGTTGAGGTGCTGCAGCAAATGAATGTCGAATATAAACTCGACCCAGCAACGGGAGCGTTGATGGTTCCTGCGAGCGAGGTCCAGTCTTTGCGAATCAGGCTCGCTGCGGACGGCCTGCCGAGAAGTGCTTCACAAGGCATGGAAATGCTGAATGCAGACCAGGGCTTTGGTACCAGTCAATTTATCGAACGTGCACGCTATCAGCGTGCGATGGAAGAAGAATTAGCACGCTCCATTGCTGAACTCAATAATGTCAAAAGTGCGCGCGTGCATCTGGCTATTCCAAAACAATCTGTGTTCGTTCGAGAACGCAAAGACCCTACGGCATCGGTTATCGTCAATTTGTTTTCGGGGCGCAGTTTAGAGCGCGGACAAGTGGCGGCGATCACGCACATGGTCGCGTCCAGTATTCCTAATATGACGAACGCTGATGTCAACGTAGTCGACCAGCGCGGTAACTTATTGACACAACCCGAGCGGGAAGCGGGAATGGCAATGAGTGACAGTCAATTAGAATATACGCAAAAACTTGAGCAACTTTACATCAGCCGGATTGAAGATATCTTGACTCCGATGGTGGGCAGAAATGGGGTTCGTGCCCAGGTAGTGGCAGATGTCGATTTCACCATGACAGAGCAAACCCATGAAAGTTACAACCCTGATATGGCAGCTGTTCGTAGTGAGCAGTTACAGGAAGAAGAGCGAGTGGGTGGAGCCGGTCCTATTGGTATTCCGGGTGCATTGAGTAATCAACCACCGGGTGGGGGTGTCGCTCCTGAACAGACCACAGTGGATGGCGAGGAAAATGCGACAACAATTAAAACACCAGGCTCTACCAGCAAAAGTGCAACCCGTAACTTTGAGTTGGATCGCACTATTAGCCATACTCGCGTTGCTCCCGGCAATGTCAGAAAGCTGAGTGTCGCGGTTTTATTAGACGAACGTCGCAGCACCGATGCGGAAGGTAATATTGTCTCCACACCGATGACTGAGGCTGAGTTGACCCGGATTAATGCGTTGGTGATGGATGCGATTGGATTCAGTAAAGCGCGTGGAGATAGCCTGAATGTTGTGAATGCTCCTTTTATGGCGCCTGAAGCAGTCGAACCTTTACCTGAAAAACCGATTTGGGAACAAGCCTGGGTATGGACAGTAGCGAAACAAGTGGCTGGTGCTCTAGTGGTGCTGTTCTTGATATTCGGTGTGATTCGTCCTGCTTTCCGTGATATGGCGAAAGTACCTGCAAATTCAGGTAATCAGGCATTATCAGCCGGCGCTGGATCGCAACAAGAAAATGCCAATAATACTGGCGTCATCAATGAAGACATTGCTAAACTGACCAAGGGCTCTGATCAGATGGAAGAACAGATGACCAATGTTCGTAGTCTGGTGCAACAAGACCCTGCACTGGTGGCTCAAGTAGTGAAGAATTGGACGGCAGGTGAAGCCTGATGGCAGAAGAAGTCAGAAAACTTAGCGGCACAGAAAAAGCGGCAGTTTTCCTGCGCTCTATAGGTGAGGCGGATGCATCCGCTGTACTCAAACATATGAGTCCTAAAGAAGTGCAAAAGGTAGGTCAGGCTATGGCTACCTTGGCCAATGTTACACGTGAAGAAGTTCAGACGGTGATTGGCAGTTTTGTTCAAACTGTTGAGCAGGAAACCGGGTTGGGCATTGGCTCACATGATTATGTTCGCAATATGCTGGTAGGTGCGCTGGGTGAAGACCGTGCCGGCAGTCTGTTGGATCGTATTCTTTCTGGAAGCAACACCAATGGTCTCGAACAACTCAAATGGATGGATGCGAGAGGTATCTATGAAGTTATCCGTCTGGAACATCCACAAATTATTGCGATTGTCTGTTCATTCTTAGATGCAGATCAGGCTGCCGAAGTGTTGTCTTTATTTCCTGAACGGGATCAGTCCAGTATCGTATTAAGGATTGCAACGCTTGATGGTGTCCAACCTGCAGCCCTGTCTGAGTTGAACGAAATCCTGGAAAAACAGTTCAGTGGTAATGCCGGGGCACAAACAACGACAGTTGGCGGACTTAAAACAGCGGCTGATATTCTGAACTTTGTTGATACGTCGATTGAAGCTTCCATAATGGAGAGAATCAAGGATAGTGAGCCGGATCTGGGCCAAAACATTGAAGATCTGATGTTTGTGTTTGATAACCTGTTAGAGATAGATGATCGTAGCGTGCAGACATTGATGCGTGAAATTCAAACCGATCAACTTCAGTTGGCATTGAAAGGTGCGGATGACACGCTGAAAGAAAAATTCCTCAATAATATGTCTCAACGTGCTGCTGAAATGATGCGGGATGATCTCGAGGCTATGGGCCCGGTTCGTTTGAGTGATGTCGAAACAGCACAGAAAGCCATTCTTGCCATAGCACGTAACCTCTCTGAAAAAGGTGAAATCATGCTAGGTGGCGGGGGCGGCGATGACTTCATCTGACGATACCCTCACAACCAAACAGGCGGATGTGTTATCGGCGGATGAACTTGCCGAAGCGATTGAACGTTGGCAGGCTCCTCGTATGGCGTCAGTCAATGATGTAGAAGGCAGTGCCGGTATGCTCAATGTGAAATCCATTGAGTCTCTGCAGAAGCAAGCGCAGGAAGAAGGCTACAAAGCTGGTTTTGAAGAAGGCCATAAAGCCGGTTTCCAGGCTGGCCAGCAAGCCGGCGAGAAAGATATTAAACAGCAGGTTACCTATCTTCAAAATATCTTCAGAACGCTGCAACAGCCACTGGCGGAACTGGATCAACAGATTGAACAGGATATGGTTAATCTTGCCATTACCATGACCCGGCAGTTGATCCGACGTGAGCTAAAACAAGAACCCGAGCATGTGATTGGCGCCATGCGAGCGGCATTACAAGCGCTACCCGTCAGCGACCGGAAAATAAAAATCTATGTGCATCCGGATGATTTGGGGATTATTCAGAAGGGTTTGTCGCTGGATCAGGATGATGACAACCGTCAATGGATTGAAGATCCTTTGTTGACCAGAGGTGGTGTGAAACTGGAAACAGCTGATACGACGGTTGATGCGACAGTGGAATCACGCCTGAACAGTCTAATCAGTAAATTGCTGGGCGAAGAGCGTGGAGAGACGGATGGCAGTCCCAGCTGAACGGCAACAAAACTGGCAAAAGAAACTCAAGGAATACCAACAGCGTCTGGATCAGGATCTGGGATTGGATGTGCTGGTGGAAGGCCGTTTGACTCGCATGGTCGGATTAACATTGGAAGCTGTCGGTTTTCAGGCACCCATCGGTAGTCGCTGTGAAGTTTTGGCGCCGGGGCAGCGCCCTGTCGAAGCTGAAGTGGTTGGTTTTTCCGGCGAATTACTCTATCTGATGCCAACCGGTGATATGCGTGGTCTGGTACCGAATGCCCGGGTCAGACCGATACAAAGTGATTCGCAAGTCCCTGTGGGGGAAGCGATGTTGGGTCGGGTTGTTGATGGCGCAGGCAAGCCGCTTGATGGCAAAGGACCGCTCAAGGTAAAAGATAAAGTCCCCTTACACGGCGAACCGATTAATCCCTTGGCACGCTCCCCCATTCGTCAACACCTTGATGTAGGTGTTCAGAGTATTAACGCTTTGCTTAGTGTCGGTCGTGGTCAGCGTATGGGGCTGTTTGCCGGTAGTGGTGTCGGTAAAAGTGTGCTGTTGGGAATGATGACACGCTTTACCGAAGCGGATGTGATTGTGGTGGGATTGATTGGTGAACGGGGCCGTGAGGTAAAAGAGTTCATTGAGGATATTCTGGGGACACAGGGTATGAAGCGTGCCGTAGTGGTGGCATCACCGGCTGATCATTCACCCTTAATGCGCCTGCATGGGGCGATGCTGGCCACGAGCATTGCTGAATATTTCCGTGATCAGGGCAAACAGGTTTTGCTGTTGATGGATTCATTGACACGTTATGCTCAGGCGCAGCGTGAAATTGCGCTGGCAATTGGTGAACCACCAGCGACCAAAGGTTACCCACCGTCTGTGTTTTCATTATTACCACAGTTGGTAGAACGGGCCGGTAATGGTCCAGCCGGTGGTGGCGCGATAACGGCCATATACACAGTTTTAACGGAAGGGGATGATCAGCAGGATCCCGTTGCCGATGCTGCAAGAGCAATATTAGATGGTCATATCGTGTTGTCTCGGAGACTGGCGGAATCAGGTCATTATCCAGCCGTGGATGTCGAAGCGTCGATCAGTCGTGTAATGCCCCAGATTATCAGTGCTGAACATTTACAACGTGCCCAACAATTCAAACAGATTTATGCCACCTTCCGTCAGAATCAGGACTTGATCAACGTGGGGGCGTATAGTCGTGGTAGTGATCCGTTAATTGATGAAGCTATCGCGATGTTTCCAGCTTTGCAGCAAGTATTGCGGCAGGGCATGGATCAAGCTGTCAATTGGCAGCAAAGCGAAAATAGTCTTAAACAGGTTATTAATATGCGCCAGCAATTGCAGGGGCAAGCTGGACAAAATAACGTTCAAGCACCTGCTGTGATGGATGCTAACAATAGAGGTTTTTAGGTTATTAAAAGGGAATCATGGAGTGAATAATGAGCCGAAGTCGTAAACTCAACCCTGTTATAGAAATGGCTCGGAAAACTACCGAAGATGAACTTATAAAGCTTGGTGAAACCAATGCGCTGTTGCAACAAGAGCAAGGTCAGTTGGATGATTTAATCAACTATCGACAGGATTATCTCAATCGTTTCCGCCAGGGAGATCCAACGTTAATGTCAGCTAAGAAAGCGCTCGACTTACGGGCTTTTCTTGCGCAACTGGATCAGGCCATTCAAGCGCAGCAAAACCAGGTAACCCAGAGCGAGACTAGAGTACAGCATCAGCAAAAAAACTGGATGGAAGCCAAAAACAAAGAACAAGCGATTGATACGCTGATGGAGCGTTATAAAAGTGATGAACTGCATCAGCAGCAACGTCATGAGCAACGTGAAAATGATGAACATACCAACGCGATGTGGCTGCGCAGACACAAAAGTTAATAAAAAAACAGAACAATCGTTCGACCACCCGTTATTCCAGTTTTTTTAAATACACCCATAAGATTTTTGCTACCACTGCCGATATCGAAATTATGAGCAGCCTTACTGTATGCTTATCAGTGAGAAGGGGGGGACAGCAAATGAAAACCTTGAAACAATATTGGAAGACAGGCAGCCACTATCAGAGTGGTGATGCTATTTTGAAATCGCCTTACCTCCTCAGCATGACTTCTTTACAACTGACATCATCCTGGTTACAGGATTGGCCTGAATGGTTCGATTTATGTTGTGATTGTTTATCCGCTATTAATCAGGCCGAAGCATATGGATGACATGATTTCTGATATCAATTTAGGCGAGAGCCTGAGCATTGCTCAGGTGAGTGATCTGCACAAACAACTTCTTTCCTCTTTTGAGCAAGAGCGTGCGGTGAACTTCGATTTGAGCCGTATAGAAAGAGTGGATACAGCAGCGATTCAACTACTCTATTGCTTTCAGCGAGATGCTTGTGCACAAGGAATCGTTGTTATATGGTCAAATCCAAGTAAGGATTTTTGTGAAGCAGTCGATATATTGGGTATACCCGCGTTTTATCAAGAAACATAAAACGTGAACGAGATATAAGGAGTACTTCAAGTCATGGCAAATATTCTTGCAGTAGATGATTCTGCATCAATGAGGCAAATGGTTGCGTTCACATTAAAAGGGGCCGGGCATGATGTTACTGACGCTGAAGATGGGAAGCAGGCTTTAGACATTGCCAGAAAGCAGTCGTTTGATCTGGTACTCACGGATGTCAACATGCCTGTCATGGATGGATTGAGTCTGACCAGAGAGCTCAGACAATTACAACCTTATCGTTTTACACCTATTTTGGTGCTGACAACCGAAGCGGGTCCTGAAAAAAAACAAGAAGGACGGGCAGCGGGTGCAACGGGTTGGTTGGTTAAACCTTTTAATCCGGAACAATTACTTGCAACGGTAAAAAAGGTCCTGGGTTAGTTCTTTACCCTCGGTGAAGGTGGAATGACAAATGAGTATTGATGTCTCGCAGTTTCATCAGGTGTTCTTTGAAGAAAGCTTCGAGGGACTGGATGTCATGGAAATGGGATTACTCAGCCTCAGCGAGGGCGAACCTGATATTGAGACTATCAATACTATTTTCCGTGCTGCCCATTCGATAAAAGGAGGGGCAGGCACTTTCGGTTTCACCGCTGTTTCTGAGTTTACCCATGGCCTTGAAACCTTATTAGATGAAATGCGTAATGGTGAGCGTGACATCACCACTGAGTCGGTCAATGTCATGCTGGAAGCGGTGGATGTTATCCGCAATATGCTTAATGCTGTGCAACAAGAGGCTGAGCCGGATGATGACCGGATCGCAGAGGTGGCCGGGCATTTACACGCATTGCTAGAAAAAGGCACCGATTCACACACACCAACAGCTGAACCAGAAACAATAGAAACAGCTACCCAAAAGGATCTCTCTAGAGGGTGGAGGATCGATTTTAAGCCTCACCCACATTTGTTACAGACAGGTAATGATCCAGTTCGCATGTTCAGAGAACTGGCTGAGCTTGGTGAGATGAACGTCATCGTCGATGATAAAGCGCTACCGGCATTCAGTGATTTGGCACCTGAAGAGAGTTATTTTGGCTGGAAAATCGAATTACGGGGTGATATCAGCCGAGAAGCGTTGGATGAAATTTTTGAATGGGTGGAGGGTGATTGTGATCTCACCATTGAAGCGATTGAAGCTGAAAACCAAGTCGATAATCAGGTAGTTAATGAGCCTGAGGAAGTGGCTCAGACTACTGCTCCAGAACCCGTGACAGCACCAGCTGTAAAAACGACGAAGAATGTGGTTACTGAAACGGCGCCGTCATCAATTCGGGTTGGTACCGACAAAGTCGATTCGTTAATTAACCTTGTCGGTGAATTGGTGATTACCCAGTCTATGCTGAGTCAACTCGGAGAAGACTTTGACCTCAGCCGTTTACCTCAATTGATTGATGGTTTAGAACAGCTGGAACGAAATACACGCGAATTACAGGAAGGCATCATGCGCATTCGTATGTTGCCAATCAGCTTTGCGTTCAACCGCTTCCCAAGATTAGTTCACGACCTGAGTGCCAAAATGAGTAAACAGGTCGAGCTTAAATTGACCGGTGAACAGACTGAGCTTGATAAAACGGTGATGGAAAAAATTGGTGATCCCTTAGTGCATTTAGTACGTAACTCTCTGGATCATGGATTGGAAACACCAGAGCGCCGTGTTGCTGCCGGTAAATCTGAGGTCGGCTTATTGCACCTTAATGCCTATCATCAGGGTGGCAATATTGTTATCGAAATCAGCGATGATGGCGCAGGTCTGAATGAAGACAAGATATTTCATAAAGCGGTCGAGCGCGGTTTAGTTAGCGAAAACGAGCAACTGACCCCAGACAAAATCCACGATTTGATTTTCTTACCCGGCTTTTCAACTGCTGATGTGGTCAGTGATGTCTCCGGTCGCGGCGTTGGTATGGATGTGGTCAGAAAGAATATCAACAGCTTGGGTGGCAGTGTCGAGGTCAACTCTGAACAGGGTGTTGGGTCGACCTTCACTATCAGATTACCACTGACTTTAGCCATTATGGATGGTCAGACGATTCAGGTAGGTGATCAGAAATACATCATTCCACTTATTTCAATTATCGAATCCGTTGAGATTAAACCGGGCACCGTCAAAAATATTACGGGTAAAGGTGAAGTCTATACTCTACGTGATGAATACGTACCCGTGATCAGAATGGGGGATGTGTTCAATTTAGAAGCGAATGCTGAAACCTTGGAGCAAGGTTTGCTTGTCGTCGTGGAAACAGAAGATCGCAAAGTGGGCTTATTTGTTGATGAGCTTTTGGCGCAACAGCAAGTGGTCATTAAGAGTATGGAAACCAATTATCGCAAAGTGATGGGGGTTGCCGGAGCCACGATTCTGGGTGACGGTACCGTCGCACTTATTCTGGATATTGCCGGGTTGCTGTCTATGTACCGCGATCCTTCACTGACCAAGATCAAACACACCATTCAGGCTGCTTAGGATAAGACTCATGGCTGAAGATCAAATGACGGAAATACTGGATGTGCTTGATTTTATGGGCAGTGTCGAAGAAGGCATGTTGCAGTACCTGACCTTTGAGTTGAATAACGAACATTACGGTGTCGACATTCTTCGGGTTGAGGAAATAAAAGGCTGGGACCATGTGACTCCTATTCCTAATACGCCTTCTCACCTGTGTGGTGTAATGAATTTACGTGGCGCTATTGTGCCCATAGTTGATCTCCGACTGTTTTTTGATATGCCTTTTGCCCCTTATAGCAAGACCACAGTGGTGATTGTGCTCAAAGTACATGGCGCGTCTTCACGTACAGTCGGTATTGTTGTTGATGCTGTTTCTGATGCGCATATGATTCATCCTGACAATATGAAAGAGGCCCCGGATTTTGGTGCGGTTGTCGTGACGGACTTTATCAGTGGCATTGCTAAGGTGGATGACAATATGTTGATGTTGCTGGATGTCGATACACTCCTCAGCAGTGAACAAATAGGCTGATCGATGGGCTCAGCTAAAACGCGCATTATTGCCATCATGAATCAGAAAGGTGGCGTGGGTAAAACCACAACTACCGTTAACCTGGGACATGCTCTGGCTAAGACAGGTCATCGTGTCGCTTTGATGGATATGGACCCTCAGGGTCAAGTCGCCACCAGTCTAGGGTTTGACAATAATCTGCCCGGGCTGGATGAGGTGCTACTGGATGATAAAGCCATTGATGACATTAAAATTCCGGCGCGCGAGAACCTTGACTTAATTGTGGCCGGATCGCGTCTCAATGAGTTCGAACATCTCAGTACCGGTGGTATTCAGCGAGGGCATAAATTACAAAAAGCGCTGCAATCATCATCACTCAGTAAATACGATTTTGTCTTAATTGATTGTCCCCCATCTTCCGGTTTGTTAGGCGTCAACGCTATGTTTGCCGCAGATGAATTGTTAATCCCGGTATCGGGTGACTATCTCTCTCTGCAAGGCCTGTCTCGTATGATGCAAATTCTCAAAAGAGCAGAAGAGCTTGCAGACCATCGCATTCGACTTTGGCTGGTTTCAACGCGTATGCAAATGCGACGTAAACTGACTGAAGAAGTGCGTAATCGTATTTTGAAATATTTTCCTGGTCGTGTTTTTTACACACCTATCAGAGAAAACGTCTCACTGGCTGAATGCCCGAGCTTTGGAAAAACCATATTCGATTATAAAAAGAACAGTGCTGGCGCTGAGGACTATCAGTCACTCGCACTGGATCTTATAAGCAGGAGAACAGCAGATGGCTGAGAAAAAAACAGCAATGGGAAATGATCCTCTTGCCTGGCTGGCTGAAGAGACTTCTGTCGATAGTGAAGAAAAAATGGAAGCGACCAAAGAAAAGTCCAAAACCCGTAAAACGGCGCTCACAGCTAAAGAAGCATCGGCTATGACCGATACAGAATATGTTGAAGAAAGCTTTTTTGCTCTGGCCGATAAAGGACAGCAAATAGTCGCTGATTTTTATGACTATCTGTTCGAGCACTACCCGGAAGTAGTTCCGCTTTTTGAAGGCATATCAAAGGCCGGACAGCAAAAGAAATTACTGGCTGCGCTGACATTGTTGGTTAAAAGTTTACGAAAGCCAGATATTTTAGAGACTTATTTAAAAGGCTTGGGAACGCGACATCAGGAGTACGGTGTAAACGTCGAAGATTACGGCAAAGTGGCAACCAGTTTACTGGCTGTTTTGGAGCAGCATGGTGGTCCAATTTGGACCCCCGAAGCTGAAAAAGCATGGAGCAATACACTGAATGCGGTCGCACAAACCATGCTAAGTGCATATGAGTCTGTGGAGGAACAGAAAATGACTGTGAATTTGTCAGAACAAAGTGGTAGTGATGAAGAGCTAGTAAGAATGCGCTCTGCTGTCGATGGGGCAATGACCGCGATTATGATGGTCGACAGAGACTTCAATATTACCTACGCCAATGAAGCTACGCTTCAGATGCTATCAGAACATGAGCATACTATAAGACAAGTTTTCCCGGGCTTTAAGGTAGCTGATCTTGTTGGCAGCAACATAGATACCTTTCATAAAAATCCGGCACATCAGAGAAAATTGTTGAGTGATCCAAACAATCTTCCTTATTCAACAGACATTGCTGTTGGGCCACTGCAATTCAGACTCAATGTCACTGCTATGATAGACGACCACGGCGCTTATATAGGTAACACGCTTGAATGGTCTGATATTACAGAAGCAAAAGCGAAATCTTTGGAAGTCAGCCGGTTGCAATCGGCAATAGCGGGTTCTCAAACGGCATTGATGATGTGCGATGAGCATAGAGTGATTACCTACTGTAATCCTGCAGTTGTCTCGCTGCTACGTAATCGAATAGACGATTTGCGTAAATTATTTCCTGCACTCAATCTTGATAACTTAGTCGGTACTAAAATTGACAGTTTTCATAAGGACCCTACGCATCAAGCAAACATCCTGGGTGATCCTTCCAAGTTGCCATATAAAGCGGAAATTCAAGTATTGGATTTGCATTTTGCACTGAATGCTACAGCGATTCTTGATCACGATGGCAATATGATAGGAAACATGGTTGAGTGGAATGACATTACAGAACAAAAACGTGGCGAAGCTGAAATTGCTGGATTAATCGAGTCGGCCAAACGAGGAGAGCTTAAAGAGCGCTTGGATGCACAACAATATACTGGATTTATGGGATCGGTTGCGGGTGGTGTGAATAGTTTGATGGATGTGGTTTTAGCGCCAACAGAAGAAACGATACGCGTTGCTCAGGCTTTAGCTCAGGGTGATTTAACCCAATACCTCGAGGGTGACTATCAGGGCATGTTTGCTGATCTCGCAACGGCTTTAAACAATTCTGTTGAGAAAATGTCGGTGACCGTTACGGATATTATTGAAGCATCAATTAATATTTCTACGTCTGCCAGTGAAATTTCTGAAGGCAATGTGGATTTGAGTCAACGTACCGAAGAACAGGCATCTTCTCTGGAAGAAACTGCCTCCAGTATGGAAGAATTAACCAGTACTGTCCGTCAGAACTCTGATAGCGCACGTCAGGCAAATCAACTGGCCTCGGATGCACGTGAAAAAGCAGAAAAAGGTGGTTCGGTGATTCAAAATGCCATTGAAGCCATGGCAGCTATCAGCCAGTCGAGTAAGAAAGTCGCGGATATTATCGGTGTGATTGATGAGATTGCTTTCCAGACTAATTTGCTGGCATTAAATGCCGCTGTAGAGGCAGCCCGCGCCGGTGAACAGGGCCGTGGTTTTGCCGTCGTGGCTTCTGAAGTACGCAATCTGGCTCAACGTTCTGCGGCAGCAGCTAAAGAAATCAAAGAATTGATTAACGACAGCGGTGAGAAAGTACGTGAAGGCTCTAGTCTAGTAGATGAGTCAGGTAGAACGCTGGAAGAAATTGTTGATGGGGCGAAAAAGGTCGGGGATATTATCTCTGAAATCGCGGCTGCAGGTGCAGAACAGACTTCTGGTATCGAGCAAGTTAACAAAGCTGTAACCCAGATGGATGAAATGACTCAGCAAAATGCTGCTTTAGTTGAAGAAGCCGCTGCAGCGAGTGAATCGCTGGATGAACAGGGCAAGGCGCTGCAAGATATGATGGCCTTCTTTAATACAGGGCAAGCTATCGAGTCAGCCGTTGTTAAACCAACACGGCATATGAATGTTGAACGACCACGACCAAGTCGTGGCAGACCTGAACCAGCTCAATCGTCCCCTCGTCGTCCCGGTCCTGCCGCAAAACAGCAGGACACTGAAGAATGGGATGAGTTCTAGCAAGAACGAGGGGTAAGGGCGCAGAGTAACCGTGCCTGGCCCTATCTAAAAAGGATGTTGATGTGACTGGTGCAGTAGGAAGAGAATTTACCTTTACGGATAAGCATTTCAGTCGAATCAGACAGTTCGTTACCGCACAAACCGGTATTGTCCTTGCCGATGCGAAAAAAGACATGGTCTATGGCCGACTCTCGAAGAGGGTTCGTAAAGAATTTGGCGGTAGTTTTGATGATTTCTGTAGTGCGATTCACGAGGGCGATCTTGATGAACAGGATTTCCTGATCAATGCCATCACTACCAATCTGACGGCATTTTTCCGCGAAAATCATCATTTTGAGTATCTGCGCGACCGTGTTATACCGGCGTTACTGAGGCAAAAACAAAAAGAAAGAAAAATCCGCATCTGGTCAGCAGGTTGCTCTACTGGTGAAGAACCGTACAGTATTGCCATCACGCTTCAGGAGGCGATTCCACATATTGGTGATTGGGATATTAAGATTCTTGCTACCGACCTGGATGCGAATGTCGTCGCGCATGGTAGTGAGGGTGTGTACGCGCTTGAACGTATTAATGGACTGGATAAACAGCGCCAACGGAAATGGTTTCAGCTTGGCAAAGACGATAATCAAGGGCTGGTTCGCGTGAAACCTCTGCTGCGCGAAATGATCCGTTTTAAGCGCCTTAACCTTCTTCATGAATGGCCGATGACAGGGACTTTTGATGTCATTTTTTGTCGCAATGTGGTTATCTACTTTGACAAAAAAACCCAAGCGATGCTTTTTGAGCGTTATGCCAATATCCTGACACCGGGAGGCCATTTGTTTATTGGTCATTCTGAGTCTTTATACAAAGTCAGTGATCGCTATGCTTCACTGGGGCATACCGTCTACAAGCAACTTCCTAAATGATGTCTTTACGACCACAACAACCTGTGGCTCTCACTGGTTTTGAAAACATAAATCGATACTGGGACGCAAAACACGGTATCTGGGCAGCTAAGCTTTTACCCGGCCAGTTATACGTGACCAAGGATCCAGATGAGGTTGTGGTTACAGTTCTGGGATCCTGTGTTTCTGCCTGTATTCGGGACAAAATTTCAGGTATTGGCGGAATGAATCATTTCATGCTGCCGACGACTGAAGATCCGAGTGATGGGGTCTGGAATGATCAAGCAACACGGTATGGTAGCTATGCGATGGAGCGCCTTATCAATGAGATCATGAAAGCAGGGGGGCGTCGAGAAAATCTGGAAATGAAATTGACCGGTGGTGGACATGTGATCCAGAACATGGCCAACAGAGTAGGGCAACGAAATATTGATTTTATTCTCGAGTATTCCGAGCTGGAAGGGATAGCTGTATTGTCTCAGGATTTGGGTGATATCTATCCGCGTAAAGTTATGTATTATCCGTCCAGTGGTCGTTTACGCGTCAAACGGTTGAAATCTTTGCACAATGACACGTTGTTACAGCGTGAAGAACATTATGAAAATGAACTTGAGGTGCAGCCTGCTGCCGGGGATGTTGAGCTTTTCTGATACGGATGTGGAAATGAAAAAAATTACTGTTCTGGTTGTAGATGATTCAGCACTGGTCAGGCAATTACTGACGGAGCTGCTTAATAGCGATCCAGAAATTGAAGTCGTCGGTGCGGCGGCCGATCCCTACCAGGCCAGAGAAAAAATCAAGCAACTGAATCCTGATGTGCTGACGTTGGATGTGGAAATGCCCAAGATGGATGGGGTGACATTTCTCCGTAATCTGATGCGCCTTCGACCGATGCCGGTTGTGATGGTCTCGACGCTGACTGAAAAAGGCGCACAAGTCACCTTAGAAGCACTGGAGCTAGGCGCGTTTGATTTTGTGGAAAAACCTAAACTCGACCTTTCTAATACTCTGGCTGATTACACGGCTGAAATAACACAAAAGGTCAAGGCTGCAGCTCGTGCACCACTGTCCACATTGACACCCAGAGTGCTTTCTAAAAAAGTAGATGAAAAATTCACTGCTGATGCCGTGATAGCCAAGCAGGAATCAACCAGACCTCATTTAAAGACAACTGAAAAAATTATTGCTATTGGTGCGTCGACTGGCGGAACAGAAGCGATTAAAGATGTTTTGTGTGCACTCCCGCCGAATTGCCCCGGCATTGTTGTTACCCAGCATATTCCTGCCACATTCAGTGCTGCTTTTGCCGAGAGAGTGAATAAGTATGCTGCGATCAGTGTGAAACAGGCTGAAGATGGTGAGCAGGTTTTACCAGGGCATGCCTATATTGCACCGGGTGATAAGCATTTGCTGGTGGAGCGGAGCGGCGCTCGCTACTACTGTCGTCTCAATGATGGTCCACCCGTATCGCGGCACAAGCCTTCAGTTGATGTGCTGTTCCGTTCCGTCGCACAGAATGTGGGTCTCAACGCGATAGGTGTCATGCTTACAGGCATGGGTGATGATGGCGCTCACGGCATGCTGGAAATGAAGCAGGCGGGCGCGAGTAACTTGGTTCAGGACGAGAAAACCAGTGTGGTTTGGGGCATGCCGGGAGCAGCATTTAAATTAGGTGCCGCAGAAATAACCGTACCATTAGAAAGAATTGCTGAAGAAATGCTACAACGGAGCCGATAACTTAGATATTGATGAAAACTTACTGCTGATTATTGCAGCTTGGATAAAATATGAATAAAAATAAAATACTTGCATGGATTCTTGTCCTAATAACGGCAGTTGCTGGTGGCGTGTTACAGAATTGGTTAACAACAGTGATGATTTTGTTTGCAGCCGCAATCATGTACCTATTCGCCAATAGGGGGCATGAAGCAACAGTCATTGAAGAAGTTAATGATGATATTGATACTACACATGCAGAAATTCTCTCGCTCAACGCTGATACCGCGGAAAACATACGGGAACAAATCGCCAGTATCCACGAAGAGAATAATCAAATCGCCAGTCTGATTCATGGGGCTATCGCTCAACTCTCTGAGAGTTTTCAGGGGCTGAACACACAAATGGACGCTAAGGAGCAGTTGATACACAGTTTGATCGATGAAGATGAAAATGGTCAT
>NZ_CBFHHW010000020.1:23134-33002 GCF_965655755.1 Methylophaga sp.
GAATGCAGCTATTGAAGCCGCACGGGCTGGTGATGCCGGAAGAGGATTTGCTGTTGTCGCGGATGAAGTACGTAAGCTCTCGCAGAAATCGGATGCTTTCAGTGATGAGATCAGTGAAATCACAACCACCGTGAAAACGACGCTGGAAGATGCTCGAAGCGTAGTGGCAGAAGCAGTGACATCAGACACTAATTTGGCACTGGATAGTAAGGAAAAAGTGGCCGATATGACGACGACTATGGGCAGCCTCAATCAAAAGTCTGTCTCTGTTGTTTCAGAAATCGGCGTTATAGGTCAAACGATGTCATCTTTGGTCAACCAGGCTGTGACGTCACTGCAGTTTGAAGATATGTGCACTCAACTCAGTCAGCATATTGGCAAACGCCTAGCTGCGGTGGAAGATCTCAATCGGCTGATGCGCTCTCTTAATGAAGCACAATTAGAGCCGGGTAATCTGGCGCAGTGTAAAGAAATGCTGGAACAGATCCACCATTCCCTAGCCGAGCTTCGTCCAAAAATAGAATCAACCCAACATCGATCGGTAACTCAGAAGAGCCTCGACACGGGGGATGTCGAATTGTTTTAACTTTTAGCTTGTCTGGCATAGCGTTTGCAAACACTCCAGTGAAAAGAGTCATAGTGACTTTAAGCAGGAGGCAACATGCCACAACATGTTTTTATTCAAACAGATGCTCCAGTGGCTTCCGGTAGCGTCAAAAAATCCGCTGCAGCCCATGATAAATCGAGTGCTGAGGCATTCTCTTCTGAGTTAGATAAAGTCTCGCAGGCTGAGCGAAAGGCGTCCTCAAGGGCTAGTGAGTCATCGCGAAGAGAGCAACAAGCAGAAAAGGCAGCAGCGACAAAACCGGAAGAAAATAGTGTCAATGACGGCAATAAATTGCCGCCGGAAAAATCAGCTGAAAAGACCAGCAAGTCAACTCAGGCAGACGATCAAGACTCAGTGGCCTCTGATGATCCCAAAACTAGTGAGACTGCTGAAGAGACTGCGCAATCTTCGGATGCTAGTGTTAATGAACACGTGCAGCATGCTGGGGCATCCTCGTCTTCAGAAAAGCCAATACGTGCACAGGTGGAAGTAAGTCAGAACGCCGTGGACAATGCCAAGGCTGCTCCCGTTGATATGACAACAAAAGGTAAGTCTGAAACTTCAACCAGTCCGGATACAGCTTCACAAAAATCAGGTGCGAAGTTGGCAGAGCAGGTAATAGCAGCAGATAAACCGGCTAAAACTGAATTAAAGCAGACAAGTACGCAGGCAGAAAAGGCGATCCCAGTGCTGCCGGCTAAAGTCGATAAACTCTTGTTTGAAGAAAATACGACTGCAAAGACGGGGCAACCAAATCTTGCCGCCGTTTTTGAAGCAAAAGATAAATCAGACGGTAAACCTATCAGCATTCGGGCCGATATTTTAGACGCATTGCAACGCAAAAACGGGGATAAAGAGATTTCGATGACCCTCAGGAATGCGATTGCCGCTCAATTGCAGGAGCAATCGGATAAACCGGATATTACCAAAGCATTGCTGACCGCTGATCGTGGTGATAATCAGGCCAAAGCGCTGGCATCGGGCCAAGCCTTTTCAACAGTTTCTGCTGCATCGGCTACAACTTCAGGTACAATCTCGACTGCAGCCTCTGCGCAAGGATTGAGTTTGCCGGTGCAACCCAATATGCAAAACCCTGCCTGGTCACAAGTTATGAGTAGTCGCGTGGTGTGGATGGCAAAAGAGGGCGTGCATCAGGCTGAACTCAAAATGACACCAGCGAATCTCGGGCCGGTTGAAGTACGATTGCAGATACAAAACGATCAAGCCAGCGTGACATTTCTGGCACAACATTCGGCAACACGTGATGCGCTTGAGCAGGCGTTGCCGCGTTTACGCGAGAGTTTTTCTGAGGCCGGGATTGAGTTGGGGCATGCGGAAGTTGCTGAACAACAGCAACAACAGCAGCAGGATAGCGAAACTGAACACGCAGATGATTCGCATATTTTTACTCAAGCCAGCGCTTCAAGTGACGATATAGAGAGTGAACAGGAAATAGAACAACCATTAAGCGAAGCCACTAGTGGGCTGAGCATATATGCATAACGAATAAAACAATAAATGAAAGCCGGGAGAGACGGACGTGTTTAAATTAGAAAACTTCTCTTTAAGAAAAAGAATGTACATCGTTGCAGGGTTTGGCATTATCGGCCTGGTTACATTGGCTCTTCTGGAATGGTATATGTTCCATAGTGGTGTATCGCCGGAAAACCAATTGGTAGCTGTCGCAGTCTTCGTCATTTTGGGTAGTGCTTTTATTATGTACATGGCACACGTTATCGGACGATTTGGTGACCGCCGCGCAACGAATTTGGTTGAAGCCATTCAGAATATTAAGAAAGGTGATCTAACGCATAAAGTGGCTATCCCCGGGAAAAGTGACTTTAGTTGGATGGCCTTTGAGCTTGATAGCGCACGTAAAAATGTAGCGAATCTAGTGCACACCATGGTGGGAGGCGTGTCTCAGCTTGATACGGCTACTCAGAATATGGAGGCTATCAGCAAATCAACGGTGGATGGTGTGTTAAAACAACAAACCGAAACCACTCAAGTCGCAACGGCCATGAATGAAATGGCGGCCTCAGTACAGGAAGTAGCCAGAACAGCGTCCAGTGCTGCAGATGCGGCTCGGAATGCGGATAGTGAAGCTAAGGCCGGGAAACAAGTCGTTTTGGAAACAATGGAAGCCATTGATTCTCTCGCAAGTGAAGTAGAAAAAGCAGCGGATCAACTAAGCAGCCTGGAAGCCGATATCGGAAATATCGGTGCCATTGTTGATGTTATCCGGGGCATCACGGAACAAACCAATTTATTGGCACTTAATGCCGCCATTGAAGCGGCACGAGCGGGTGAACATGGTCGAGGCTTTGCGGTGGTTGCTGATGAAGTGAGAACGCTGGCGGCGCGAACTCAATCATCCACCCATGAAATCGAAGAAATGGTTGAGCGTCTACAACTCGGTGCCCAGTCAGCGGTTCAAGTGATGAACGAAGGCCGTGAGCGTGCCAAAGATAGTGTTGAAAAAGCATCCAGTGCGGGAGCAGCATTGGATACCATCACAGCAATGATTTCAACGATGGATGAAATGAGCGCCCAAATCTCTAGCGCTGCTAATGAACAGTCTTCTGTGGCTGAAGATATTAACCGCGGTATTGTCAATATCAGTCAAGTGGCAGAACACACGGCTGAAGGAGCGCGGGAATCCTCTGTGGCAGTTGATACCCTCAGCAGCTTGTCCTCACAACTACAAGAGGCAGCTGGTAAGTTTAAAGTCTGATAGAAGTATAGACGTTTTGAACAATAAAAAAGCCCGTATAAAACGGGCTTTTTTATTGAAGATAACAGTGACCTGGCGCACAATGTAGTAACGTTTTTCTATTGATTTGGAGACTGTTGATTTTTACCGGCGAGCAAAGAAGCGGCCAATTTCTTTAAAAGTGACACATCAGCTTAGCGGCCGGAACCTGAGACACAAAATCCATACTAACCCTACTTGTAGAACAAGAAGGAGAGA
The DNA here is from genome assembly GCF_965655755.1 of Methylophaga sp. GTDB lineage: Bacteria > Pseudomonadota > Gammaproteobacteria > Nitrosococcales > Methylophagaceae > Methylophaga. Next base: position 26,713 of record NZ_CBFHHW010000020.1, read on the forward strand.
ACTGATGGTCCAGAGGCTTTTGAGTCTGTATAGCATCGTGATCGGACTGGCTGTCTTTAGCAACGTAGTGCAGGCCGAGACTACCTATGGTTGGATCGAGAAGATAAAAGTACAGCCCTGGGGAGTGGTAGCAAAGGCGAAACTTGATACGGGTGCCTTGACCTCGTCAATGCATGCTGAGGATATTGAACGCTTTGAACGTGAAGGTGAAGAATGGGTCAGGTTTACCGTTGCATTGGGCGATGAGGAGAACGATAAGCGTATTAATCAGCGCATTGAACGACCACTGCTGCGAAATTTTAGAGTCAGAGGCGCTGGCGGTACGGATAAGCGTTCCGTCGTGTTAATGAAGGTATGTATTGGTGACACGATCTATGAGGAGCAATTCAGCTTACGCAACCGGGAGAATATGTTGTACCCGATTCTGCTGGGCCGACGCACGATTCAGCACTTGGGACCAGTCGATGTGACACGCAACTTTCAGATTGAGTCAGCATGTGACAGCGATTCGCCTGTGTTGAGTTTTAACGAAATAGAAAGTGATGAGAATATTGGTATCAACTAATACCGTGGCGAACCTAATAAAAACATAAAGGCCATCATTACGATGGCCTTTTTTAATGAGTTAATGAAATAGGCCTAATCGCTTGTTAGGCTAGATTCGATCTCTGATAAAGCCTGCATGGGATCGTTTGCCGCTGTAATCGGGCGACCAATAACCAAATGGTGACTACCGGCATCGAGCGCTTGTTTAGGCGTCATAGTACGGTGTTGATCCCCCTGAGCACTACCCGCTGGGCGAATACCCGGTGTGATCAGCTGAAAGTCTTTACCTAACTGATCTCGAAGCGCTGTGGCTTCCTGTGCTGAGCACACGACACCATCAAGCCCGCTCTCTTTAGCCAGTGTCGCCAGGCGAGTAACGGTATCAGTCATTGTGCCTTGTAAACCTATCTGGTCGAAGGTGTGTTGATCCATACTGGTCAGTAGGGTCACGCCAATGAGGATCGGACTATCTTTTGTGTCTCCGACCGCCTCTTTGGCAGCCGTCATCATCGCTCCACCACCCAGGGTGTGCACATTAAGCATCCATACGCCCAGATCTGCAGCGGCAGAACACGCTTTGGCTACGGTATTCGGAATATCGTGGTACTTAAGATCCAGAAACACATCAAACCCGCGTTGCACTAAGGCGTTGACAACTTGAGGCCCTGAACGCGTGAATAATTCTTTACCGACTTTGACACGAGCACGATTGGGATCGATTTGATCAGCCATGCTCAAAGCAGCATTGGCTGTCGCATAATCGAGAGCAACAATGATTTTTGGATCAGACATTCAACACTCCAACACAGATAAAACAGGCATGATCCTACCGTAACGTCGTCGATGATGCGTCGTTTTCGCAGAAAATCGACAGAAAATGGTATCCTGTGCGGCGATTTTTATGAGAATAAATGAATGAAGTTTGATTTGCTTGCGCAAGAGGGGCATGCCCGACGTGGCCGCCTGACATTTGACCGCGGAACAATAGAAACGCCGGCTTTCATGCCGGTTGGCACCTATGGTTCGGTCAAATCGATGACACCGGAAGAAGTGACCAATACTGGCGCAGAAATTATTCTGGGTAATACGTTTCACCTTATGCTCCGCCCGGGCACGGATATTATTTCTGCCCATGGTGATCTGCATGATTTTATGAAGTGGCAAGGCCCTATTTTGACCGACTCGGGTGGTTTTCAAGTATTTAGTCTGGGTGATTTACGCAAAATCACTGAAGAGGGCGTGCATTTCCGCTCACCCGTTAACGGTAATAAGGTTTTTTTAGGTCCTGAAGAATCAATGGCCGTTCAACGTGATTTGGGCAGTGATATCGTTATGATTTTTGATGAATGTACGCCATATCCTGCCGATGAAATAACCGCAGCTAAATCAATGCAGTTGTCGCTACGCTGGGCTGAACGTAGCAAACAAGCGCATGGTGATAACCCCTCCGCATTGTTTGGTATTGTGCAGGGTGGCATGCATGAAACCTTACGTGATGAATCACTGGCGGGTTTGACGGAGATTGGTTTTGATGGCTATGCCATAGGCGGTTTATCGGTGGGTGAACCCAAAGAAGATATGCTGCGCATTCTTGACTACCTCGCCACACGAATGCCGCAAGATAAACCGCATTATCTGATGGGCGTCGGACGACCGGAGGATTTGGTAGAAGCAGTCATGCTGGGCGTGGATATGTTTGATTGTGTGATGCCGACACGAAATGCCCGAAACGGTCATCTGTTTGTGCATCAAGGTGTCATCAAAATACGTAATAGCCGGTTCAAACAGGACACTGGCCCGTTAGATCCTTATTGTGAATGCTATACCTGTCGAAATTATAGCCGCGCTTATCTACATCATCTGGATAGAACTGGCGAAATGTTGGGCCCACGTTTAAATACTATCCACAATCTGCATTATTACCAAACGCTGATGCAGGGCCTTAGACAAGCGATTGAAAATCAATCGCTGACCGAGTTTAGAAAAGAATTTTATGCGTTACGGGAAACACCACTGGTTTGATTAGTGTCCATTGCTATCGGTAACCCTTATGGCTGTGGCATAATCGGTTTCTTTTTTGTTCTTATAAATGAGGATTGACGATGGACTTTTTCATTTCTGCTGCCTATGCAGGTGCTGCTGAAACACAAGCTGCTTCTTCTGGCTCACCTGGATTGTTAGATTTTGCCTTTCCAATTATTTTGTTGGTCTTATTTTATGTGATGCTGATTAGACCCCAACAAAAACGCGCCAAAGAACATCGTTCTATGCAATCGGCATTGGCAAAAGGCGATGAAGTCGTGACGGATGGCGGCTTGATGGGAAAAATTCTCAATATCACGGATAACGCTATCACCGTACAAATCGCTGACAGTGTTGAGGTGAAAGTACGCCGTGAGTCAATCAACTCTGTCCTGCCTAAAGGCACACTGAAACAACTTTAATCGCGTTTACTACCGTCGTGAGATGGCTTGAAATAACCCTCAGGAATTACAAATGAACCGATATCCACTGTGGAAGAACCTCCTGGTCCTGATTGTCTTACTGTTTGCCGGCATATATGCGATGCCGAATTTGTTTGGCGATGATCCAGCAGTGCAAATCTCAGCCGGCAGGACTTCTACGGTAGATTTAGCACTGGTTGATAAAGCAGAAACAGCATTGAAAGAGGCCGGCATTGAATATAAAGGTGTGGCTCTGGAAGATGAAAAGCTGCTGATCCGACTGATGTCAGCTGACAGTCAGCTTCAAGCCAAGGATGTGTTGAACCAGACGTTGCAGGATGATTTCATCATCGCCTTGAATCTGGCTCCGAACACACCGGATTGGCTTTCTTCATTAGGTGCCGAACCGATGAATCTGGGACTGGATTTACGCGGTGGCGTGCATTTTCTGATGGAAGTGGATATGAACGCTGCGGTTAAACAGGCGCTTGACGGTTATGCCAGTGATATCAGACTGACTTTGCGCGATGAGAAAATCCGCTATAAGCAGATCAAGATTGATAATGATGATTTGATTGTGATATTTCGCAGTCCTTCCGATCGCGATCAGGCGGAAACCCTGATTAGTCGCGAAATGGACGCGTTGCAGGTGGCTGTTGAAGACAGTGCTGCATCTCCAACCTTGAGCTTGAAACTGACTGAAGTAACCTTGCGTGAAACCAAAACGCTTGCACTGCAGCAAAATATCACTACCTTGCGTAATCGTATTAACGAGCTTGGTGTTGCTGAACCAACCGTTCAACAGCAGGGTGATAACCGTATTGTAGTGCAATTACCGGGTGTGCAGGATACGGCTCAGGCTAAGAAAATTCTGGGTGCAACAGCCACACTTGAATTCAGGCTGGTCGATTTCGAGAATGATGTTAAAGATGCACTGAATGGCCGTGTTCCGGCGAATTCAGAGTTGTACTATCATCGCGACGGACGCCCTTATCTACTGAAAAAACGCGTTATGTTGACGGGTGAGCACGTGATCAACGCACGATCTACGCTGGATTCACAATCGGGTTCACCGGCCGTTTCGGTGACATTGGATGGCAAGGGGGCACGCGCATTCAGTAATGTGACTCGCGATAACATTGGCAATCCGATGGCTGTAGTCTTTATCGAATCAAAGTCAGAAACCAGAGAAATTGATGGCGAACTAGTCAAAGTGCGTCGTCAGGTTCCTGAGATAATTAATGTTGCGACAATCCGTGACCAACTGAGTAAAAAATTCCAAATTACAGGCTTAGACAGCACCACCGAAGCACGTGATCTGTCTCTGTTACTGCGAGCTGGGGCGCTGGCTGCACCCATTGATATTGTTGAAGAACGGACTGTTGGCCCAAGCCTTGGTCAGGATAATATCGACCAAGGCTTTGCTTCGGTGATGATTGGCTTTGCATTTGTTTTGGTATTTATGGTGGTCTGGTATCGCGTATTCGGGCTTGTCGCAAACATTGCTCTTGCAGCTAATCTGGTGTTCATCGTCGCGTTGCTGTCAATGTTACAGGCAACATTAACATTGCCAGGTATTGCCGGTATTGTTCTGACCGTCGGTATGGCAGTTGATGCCAACGTATTGATATTTGAACGTATCCGTGAAGAACTGCGGATCGGTAATAGTCCTCAATCCAGTATTAATGCCGGGTATGGCAAAGCCTTCTCGACCATTGCTGATGCGAATATCACAACCTTGATTGCGGCTATCGTTCTCTTCGGTTTTGGTACCGGTTCGATTAAAGGCTTTGCCGTTACATTGACGCTGGGCATTATCACTTCAATGTTTACCGCAATCATGGGCACACGTGCCGTGGTTAATTTGATTTACGGTCGTCAGCACAAACCTAAGCTGTCAATTTAGGATACACAAACATGCAGTTTTTAAAGAGTGAAACGAATATCCCGTTCATGGCGAAGCGTCGTCTGGCGGCGATTTTTTCGGCGATACTGATTCTTGCTTCAATAACGTCATTGACATTGCAGGGACTTAATTTTGGTATCGACTTTACCGGCGGTACGATGATTGAGCTGGGTTACCAGGAACAGGTCGATCTTAATCAGTTGCGCAGTGATTTGTCCGAGGGTGGCTATGCCGATGCGACGGTACAAAACTTTGGTTCAATACATGACGTATTGATTCGTTTGCCGGTGATCGAAACACAGAATATGGCACAGCTTAGCAATGAAGTTGTGTCGATGTTACAAGCAAAGAATGAGACCGAAATTGATGTGCGTCGGGTTGAGTTTGTGGGGCCTCAGGTGGGTGAAGAATTGACGGAGCAGGGTGGTCTGGCAATGTTGTACGCCTTAATCGGTATCCTGATATACGTCTCCCTACGCTTTGAATATCGTTTTGCCATTGGTTCGGTTGTGGCTTTGATCCACGACGTCGTACTCACATTGGGCTTTTTCTCTTTAACACGGGTTGAGTTTGACCTGACGGTACTAGCAGCAATCCTGGCCATTATCGGTTATTCGCTTAACGATACGATTGTCGTGTTTGACCGTATTCGCGAAACATTTTTGAAGATGCGAAAAGGTGGTTCTGAAGAAATTGTAAATCGGGCGCTTAACGATACGCTGAGCCGAACTTTGATGACATCCATGACCACCTTACTGGTGGTGCTTGCCTTATTTGTATTCGGAGGAGAGGTGATTCATGCTTTCTCAATTGCATTACTGCTAGGTATCATCATTGGTACTTATTCATCTATTTATATAGCGAGTAATACCATACTGGCGATGGGAATCAGCAAAGAAGATCTGATGCCACCCGTTAAAGACGATGATGAGAATGCGAATGCTGACGGGAGTCAGGTGTAAGTCAAAAAAAGCCCGCCTCAAGCGGGCTTTTTTATGAATGAAAGGTTAGGCCGTTAAAGCGGAGTTCTTTACTGATCGTGACTGGCCGATTTTTTGTAGAACGCTTGCGTTCAATAGATACGACTTTCGCATTTTGTTCTGCGAGCTCTCGCATATGTGCCTCTTCAACCGTTTCAATACTCAATATTCTCAGCCCGCTGCAATCACTGCGGTAACTCATAAAGGTAGCGAACTCTTCCACACCTTCGAGAATTTGCTGACAATCGAGTTCCTGTTGTTTATCCATAATTTGATTGATACCTGCTTTGTTAAATAACGTATCGGCATAGAACCGCGGTACTTGAGTCCAAACAGCAGATTAAAATGCTGGTTGATAACAACCATTTTTGGGTGTCAGCTAGCAATGAAAAAACGTGAAAAGCATATTAGGCG
>NZ_CBFHHW010000020.1:33101-45631 GCF_965655755.1 Methylophaga sp.
CATGTTGAATCTAAGCTCAGCGGCGGATGAATTGAGGGGAGCCTGTTTAAACAATCTCCTGAATATACCTATCAGCCAGAAAATGAAACAGGATGCCATTGCCCAATGGCAGGCAAAAAATCCTGACATGTTGGTCGAGGCGCAGGGCTGGCATGAGGATTTTGTGAAATTTGCTGCCTCGCAGCTCAACACACGTTTCACTCGTAATCATCAGGCCAACATGGATGATGATGCCTGGGCGGGATGGGCGGCAGTAAAGATGCTTTCAGATACGGTTGCCAGAACACAGAGTACTGATTCAGCCGCAATACTGACATTTTTGAAAAACGATTTGTCATTTGACGGCCAAAAAGGCGACACAGCAACGTTTCGTGAAACAGGCCAATTACGACAAATTGTTTTACTGATTGATGAAGACAATAATATTGTTGCCGAAGCTCCGTTGAGAGGAGTAAAAGGCGGACTGGACAGCCTTGGTATGCCGGGCTGTCTATAGACAACGGAGTTGAGCGTTACGATGAAACTAAAACATATATTAATGACCAGCTTACTGGTAGCTAGCACCTCATTATTAGCAGAGCCTACAAACAGAGTTTTTGTGAGTAATGAAAAAGATGACACGGTCAGTGTTATTGACCTAACAACCAATGATGTTGTGGAGACTATTGATATCGGTGAAAGACCGCGTGGTATTGGTTTATCGCCCGATAATACGTTGCTTTATGTCGCTATCAGTGAAGAAGATGCGATTGCTGTTGTTGATGTCGCAACACTTAAGCTGATTAAAAAGCTTCAATCTGGCGATGACCCTGAAACCTTTGATGTGGCGCCCAATGGCCATATCTATTTATCCAATGAAGACGATGCCGAGGCGAGTGTGCTCGATACCGCAACCGGTGAGATTGTTGAAGTCATTTCTGTTGGCATTGAACCCGAAGGGGTCGCGGTTTCTCCTGATGGTAGCCTAGTACTGGTCACCAGCGAATCAACCAATATGGTTCATGTTATTGATACAGCCAAGCATAAAGTGATCAAAAATATCCTGGTGGCAGCGCGTCCACGTGGTCTTGCATTCAGCAGTGACGGCTCATTGGCCTATGCTAGCAGTGAAGTAGGTAATGAAGTCGCTATCATTAACACCAAAACCTTGTCGATTATCAAACACGCTGAAGTGGATGTGCCTAACTCCAAACCGATGGATATTGCCGTCAGCCCCGATGACAAAACCATTTATGTAACAACCGGTCGCGGTAATTCGGTGGCTGTGATGGATGCAAAAACACTCGAGTTGAAAGCCAATGTCCCTGTTGGCAAACGGGTATGGGGTGTTGATATTACCCGTGATGGTAAATATCTCTACACAGCGGATGGTGTGAGCGGTACGGTCTCAGTAGTTAACACAACGACGCTAAAAACCATAAAAACCATTGATGTAGGTGAATTTCCCTGGGGCGTTGTGATTGATGATTAACAACAGTCATTATTGAAATTAAGCCCGGACATGGCAACGTGACCGGGTTTTTTATTGCATCGAAAACTTGGATTAATACTTTGTTCAGCGTCTAGGACACGGTATTATGCCTGCATGATTCTATTGCAACGTTTCTTCCAGATTTGCCTGTTTAAAGCTGGCCCCGCCGACCTTCCCACTTCGCACTGGTTTCTTAAATCTGTGTGTCTGATTTATTTTGCAGTCGGTGTGCTTGTAAGCCGTGTGGATCATAACTGGCCACTCAGTCTAGCGGGGAGCCTGGCTGACACTATTTTACTTTTGGTAGTGTGCTGGTTGTTGCTTTTGTACAGAGGTTTTACTGGCCGGTTTACGCAAACAGCAACTGCCATGGCCGGTACGGGCAGTATTGTCGGGATTGTTGGGCTGCCTCTTTTCTGGCTGTTTCGCCAGGTAGAGGGGCAGGGACAACTGACCAGTCTGGTTTTGTTGCTGGTATTGGTACTGATTATCTGGAGCTTGTTTATTACGGCACATATTTTTCGAAGTGCACTTGAAATCAAACCCGGCACGGCTGCGCTTATCACCGTGTTTTACACAATTATTTCCCTCATCGTGGTGGGACTTGCATTGTCGGGAGTGGCATAGATGCACATTCATATTCTAGGGATTTGTGGCACATTCATGGGCGGTCTTGCTCTGCTGGCCAGAGAATTGGGTATGACCGTCAGTGGTTCGGATGCCAATGTGTATCCGCCAATGAGTGATCAGCTGGCTACCGCCGGTATTGCATTATCAGAAGGTTATGACCCCGCTCATTTACAACCAGAACCGGATTTAGTGGTGATGGGGAATGCCATGACCCGTGGTAACCCAGCGGTTGAGTATGTGTTGAATAAAGGGCTTCCGTATGTATCGGGTCCGCAGTGGTTATCGCAACATGTTCTCCAGGGGCGCTGGGTATTAGCGGTTGCCGGTACTCATGGTAAAACGACAACAAGCAGTCTGTTAGCCTGGATTCTGGAACATGCAGGTATGTCGCCCGGCTTTTTGATTGGTGGCGTACCGGATAATTTTGGTGAGACGGCTCGCTTGGGAGATACCCCTTTTTTTGTGATTGAGGCAGATGAATACGACACGGCGTTTTTTGATAAACGCTCAAAGTTTGTCCATTATCTGCCGCGTACTTTGGTCATTAATAATCTTGAATTTGACCATGCTGATATTTTCGAGGATTTAGCGGCGATTCAAAAACAGTTCCATCATCTTATCCGGACTGTGCCCACCGAAGGTTTGATTATTTCGCCTCAGGAAAAAGCGATAGAGCATGTTTTTTCAATGGGATGCTGGACACCCAGACAAACGCTGGGCAAAGATTCTGATTGGCAGGCTAAATTGTTGAAAAATGATGGTAGTCAGTTTGAAGTCAGTTTTGCAGATAAAACCGGCACAGTGAACTGGTCAATGTTGGGACAACACAATGTCAGTAATGCTCTGGCTGCGATTGCCGCCGCTCATCATGTTGGCGTAACAGTGGAACATGCCTGCAATGCCTTATCAGAGTTTGCCGGTGTTAAACGGCGCCTGGAACTGCGGGGAGAAGTCGATGATATTCGTGTCTATGATGATTTTGCCCATCATCCCACTGCGATTGCCACGACTATCGCTGGACTTAGAGCGAAAGTGGGTAATCGAAAACTGATAGCGGTTTTGGAGCCGCGTTCCAACACGATGAAAATGGGCGTCCATCAAGATTCACTGGCGCAGTCATTAATTCAGGCGGATCGTGTTCTGCTGCTTCAAGACAGTGATTTGAAATGGTCGCTTAAACAGGTCACGGATGAATTGGGTCAGCATGTATCTGTGTTCGACTCGGTTGAGGCAATTGTTACCACCCTGCAAAAAGAAGCACAGCAAGGAAATGAAATTCTGGTGATGAGTAATGGCGGCTTTGGTGGTATTCATCAGCTTATTCTTAATGCGCTGGAACAAAGATGATGGATCCAAAACAAATCGCTTTAGCCATTACTGGCGCATCTGGTGCGCCTTATGCAAAACGCCTGATAGAGGTTTTATTAAAAGCCGATATGACTGTTCATCTCATGGTCTCAGCGGCTGGTCGTATTGTGTTGGCAGATGAACTCAACTGGAAACTGCCGGCCCGGTCGAGTGATATTCATGCGATGTTAAGCGAAGAATTTCAGTGTCGACCTGAGCAATTGCAGGTTTATGGCGAACAGCAATGGTCTGCGCCTCTGGCAAGTGGGTCACACCGCGTACAGACGATGATTGTCTGTCCTTGTACCATGGGCTCCTTATCAGCGATAGCCTGCGGTCAGAGTGATAATCTGATTAACCGTGCTGCCGATGTGATGATGAAAGAAGGACGCAAGTTGATTCTGGTGCCCAGAGAAGCCCCGTTTTCAGCTATTCATCTGGAAAATATGCTGAAGCTGGCTCGTTTAGGGGTGTGTATTTTACCGCCTAATCCCGGATTTTATTTCAACCCAACCGAAATCGGACAGATAGTGGATTTTGTGGTGGCACGTATACTGGATCAAGCCGGTATTGACCATCAACTGACTCCTCGATGGGGTGAGTAAAGCGTGACGCAGATTACTTTTTAACTCGCGTATAATGCACGGGTAAATTAAAGCCGTTTCAGGAAAATCATGTCAGATATTGAAATTGCACAGCAGGCGACCATGCAGGATGTCACGCAGCTCGCCGAACAGCGTCTGGGATTGTCCCCTCAACATCTCGATCCTTATGGCCGTTATAAGGCCAAAGTGTCGCTGGATGTGATGGATGACATGGCCGGGAGGCCCGATGGCAAGTTGATTTTAGTCACTGCGATCAGTCCAACACCAGCTGGTGAAGGTAAAACAACCACGACGATTGGTTTGAGTGATGCATTAAACCGAATTGGCAAAAAATCCCTGGTCTGCGTGCGTGAACCTTCCATGGGACCGTGCTTTGGCTTAAAAGGTGGTGCCGCAGGCGGCGGTTATGCGCAGGTTGTGCCAATGGAAGATATTAATCTGCATTTTACCGGTGATTTTCATGCTATCGCCTCTGCCCATAATCTTCTCGCCGCCATGATCGATAATCATATCCATCACGGAAATGAACTACAACTTGATGCACGTAAAATCGCTTGGCAACGAGTGGTGGATATGAATGATCGTGCCCTGCGAGACATCGTAGTAGGCATGGGTGGTACGGCAAATGGTTATTTGCGTCAGGATCGCTTTGATATTGTTGTCGCCTCTGAAGTTATGGCCATTTTCTGCTTATCCAATACGCTGCATGAACTCAAACAGCGTTTGGGTAATATTCTGATTGGCTACTCGACAGACGGCACGCCCCGCTATGCCCATGAGATTAAAGCGCATGGTGCTATGGCGGCATTGTTAAAAGAAGCGCTCAAACCGAATTTAGTACAGACATTGGAAAATAATCCTGCCTTTGTCCATGGAGGACCGTTTGCCAATATCGCGCATGGCTGTAACTCGGTTGTCTCCACCAAGATGGCGCTTAAGCTGAGTGATTATGTGGTTACGGAGGCCGGATTTGGTGCGGATTTGGGTGCCGAGAAATTTATTAACATCAAATGCCGAAAAGCCGGTATCAAACCTGATATGGCTGTCGTTGTCGCTACGGTGAAAGCACTTAAATACCATGGTGGCCTCGCACTGAAAGAGTTGGCGGAAGAAAATTTAGATGCACTTGAAATCGGCTTAGCCAATTTACAGAAGCACCTGCACAATATGCAGCAGGAGTTCGGTCTGCGATGCGTTGTGGCTATTAACCATTTTGTACAGGATAGTGATCAGGAAGTGGCGTTGATTGAAAATGCTGTCAAAGAAATGGGCGCCGAAGCTATATTAGCCAGACATTGGGCTCAGGGTGGCGCAGGTGCAGAAACCCTAGCCCATAAAGTTGTTGCCATGCTTGAACAGGAAAGCCCGGCCTGTGACTTTCTTTACCCTGACGAAATAGGCATATGGGACAAAATTGGTGAGGTCGCTATGCGCCTGTATGGCGCGGAGAAGGTTGTCGCCGAGAAAAAAATTATGGATAAGATTGCCATGCTGAATGAAAAGCACGGCGATATGCCGGTATGCATGGCGAAGACACCGTACTCATTTAGTAGTGATCCTGCCTTGCGTGGCGCCGCTTCAAATCACACTTTGACGGTACGTGATGTCCGCTTATCGCACGGCGCCGGGTTTGTCGTGGTGCTATGTGGTGATGTGATGACCATGCCCGGTCTGCCAAAACGGCCGGCTGCAGAGCGTATTGATATCGATGACAATGGCACCATCACCGGGTTGTTTTAGTTTTATTTGATGTCGCGCTGTTTCTTGATGAGATCATAAGCAACCTGAATTTCTTTCGCCTGCTCGGTGGCGACAGCAATCATATCTTCTGGTACGCCTTGACCGGTCAGTTTATCAGGATGATATTGGCTCATTAGTTTTCGATAAGCCCGTTTGATTTCCTGGTTACTATTGTCAGCCGTGACCCCCAAGGCTTTATAGGCATCCGCAATATCAGAGGCGGAGGAACGCTGTTGCGAGCCGCCACCTCCCTGACCGGAAAAATGTGCCTGTCCCAACACCATATCAAGTATGCGATTAAAATCAGCGGCTGAATAACCTAATTGAGCAGCAACGTCCTGCAGAATATTTTTTTCTGCCGGATCCAGTTTGCCATCAGCCAGGGCCATTACTGTCAGATAAACCAGTAACACCTGTCGCAGGTTGAAGGTATGACCGCAGTGATGCATGAATTTCTGGAGTGTAGGCTGAATATCAAAGTCAGGTTCGGCGCCCAGTTTGAATTGTCGTATGGCTTCTTGGCGATGGTCACCTGACATGCCGAGTTTTTTGATGAACGCCTCAACATGATCGACTTCATCCTGAGAAATACGACCGTCCGCTTTGGCCAGTTTGCCCATTAGAACAAACACGGTCTCCACAAAGACGGCTTGTCTTTGTCCGGCTGTTAACGGATTGGCTCCGCCCATGCCCAGTGCACGAACACGATCAATTACACTGCCGATAAACAGACCTAACAGGCCACCGATAATACCCAATCCAAAAAAGCCTACAATGAGGCCAATCCACTTAAACATAAGACCTAGTTTCTTGTTGAAAGACTAAAATAGAGCAGGGCGACACCCCAGATACCAAATACCCAGCTGAGGATCGGCAAGCCTGCCAGCATTGTGGGCGCATAACCATCAAGCCCTTTGATTACTGCCGCACCAATTAGAAAGGCAGCGCCGCTGGTAGCGGCTGCACTGCGATAACTGGCATTGCGAATCTCGTTCTGTAAACGATGCAGATCGTTTGATGACAGGTTCATATGCAATTTGCCTTCCTGCGCCTGTTTACTCAGATCATGCAGCATGCGAGGCATTTGCGGCAATGTTTCAGCCCAATGCGGCGCTTCTTGTTGAAGGGTTTTCATGGCCGCTTTGAATCCCAGTTTCTCTTTCATCCAGTTTTCGAGAATGGGTTTGGCGCTCTGCCATAAATCGAGATCAGGGTAGAGATCGCGACCCAATCCCTCGATATTCAGTAAGGTTTTTTGTAACAGTACCAGTTGCGGCTGAACTTCCATATTAAAGCGGCGTGCTGTCTGAAATAATCGCAGCAATAACTGTCCGAAAGAAATATCTTTTAGGGGGCGGGCGAAGATTGGCTCACAGACACTGCGAATGGCTGCCTCGAATTCATCAAGCCGAGTATTCGCCGGTACCCATCCTGACTGAATATGCAGTTCGGCAACACGACGATAATCATGGTTGAAAAAGGCCAGGAAGTTTTCTGCCAGGTAACGCTGGTCATCCGGGGACAAGGTTCCCATAATGCCGAAATCAACCGCCACATATCGAGGGTTTTCCGGATCATCAATATCAACCATGATATTACCGGGATGCATATCGGCGTGAAAGAAACTGTGTTTGAAGACCTGCGTGAAAAAGATCTCCACGCCGGTTTCTGCCAATCTGGCCATATTGACATTCTTTGCTTTGAGCCCTTCGATATCACTGATGGGTGTACCGTAGATACGCTCCTGCACCAGCAGGTTGGGTTTGGTGAGGTTCCAGTATACTTTTGGCACATAAAGCAGACTGGTGCCTTCAAAGTTACGATGAAGCTGCGAGGCAGAAGAAGCTTCACGCAACATATCGAGTTCATCAAACAGGTTCTTTTCCAGTTCGGCAACAATTTCACGCGGTCTGAGGCGTTTACCTTCTGACCAGTAGCGTTCCGCGAAGCTTGCCAGGGTGTAAAGCAAATCAATATCACGTTTGATTAGAGGCTCAATGCCGGGACGAACCAGTTTGATAACCACATCATCACCATCAATCAGCTTGGCGGCATGCACTTGAGCGATGGAAGCGGAAGCTAATGGCTCATGTTCAATATGAGCGAAGATATTAGTCAATGGTTCATCAAAGGCTTGTTCTATTAATTCGCGTGCCTCTTCGGCAGGGAAAGGGGTAACCCGATCCTGCAGTTTGGCCAGCGATTCAGCAACGTCCAGAGGCAGTAAATCCCGGCGGGTCGATAATACCTGGCCGAATTTAACAAAGATAGGACCGAGATCCTGCAAGGCGAGGCGAAGTCTTTCTCCTCTGGGTAAGTCACTTTGTTTGCGCCAGCGGTTGGGCGATAAAAAACTGATATATCGTAAGGGACGCAGCAGGTGTATGGCTTTGATCACCTCATCAAGACGATGCTTGGCAAGGACATGATTGATTTGTATCAGTCGGATGATCTGACTGGGCTTCATTGAGCGCTCCTTGTACTATCGAAACGAAGACAGATCATGTTTTTTTATCCAAACGTTTAATACGTGCTTCCAGCCGGTCACAATCAGCGCTTAATCGATCGATTGCCTGCATATAGTCTTCAATTTGAATTTTATCGGGCAACAATTGCGCTTCTTCTCTCAGGTATTCCGAGGTGGTCATTTGAAGAGAGCGACTGCTATCTCGCAACCAGGAGAGGCTTTGTTTGATGCCATAGGAAAGGGGTTGAGCAATCACATCACCGGTGAGACGTGAAAGCTGATGTTCCCAGTCAAAATCAAAACTATCGAGGATATCCTGTAACTGTTTGGCAAACTGTACATCGCCATGAATGCGAATATCCGAAGAGAACAGGTTATCCGGATGTTCGCTTAGTTTCAGCAAGTCAAAAGCCTTACCGCTAATCAGTAAGTCGGTGTTTTCTTCATCATTGTGGCTGAGTTGCAGCCTCTGCTGATGGAAAGTGATATGTACAAACTGGTTGAGGTCATCAATATTGACCACAATACTGCGCTGTTCAAAAGCGGTGAGCTTAGCGCAGGTATCAGGGTCTTGTCGGAGTGCCGCATTAAGGGCGACTTCAAGAGGTTTAAGCAAAGAGGTCATTGGTAGTCAGAACTTGTAACCACGATGCAACGCAACAATGCCTGCAGACATATTGTGATAATCGCACCGTTCAAAGCCGACATCAGTCATCATTTGTTTCAGAGTTTCCTGATCCGGATGCATTCGTATCGATTCAGCCAGATAGCGATAGCTTTCTGCATCGCCGGTGAATAATTTACCCAATTGCGGTAGCACGTTAAAGGAATAGGTATCGTAAATGCCACCTAACCAGTCAGCGGGTTTTGAGAACTCCAGCACCATCAGTTGACCACCGGGTTTCAATACTCGGAACATGGACGCCAGTGCTTTATCTTTATCGGTGACGTTACGCAGGCCAAAGGCAATGGTGATGCAATCAAAACTGTTATCCGGGAAAGGCAAAGACTCGGCATTGGCCTGAACATACTCGATATTACCGACAATTCCATCATCAGTCAGACGATCACGGCCGACATTGAGCATGGAAGCATTGATATCAGCCAGAACGACCTTGCCGCTCTCACCGACCATTTTGGAGAATTTACGGGTTAAATCTCCAGTGCCGCCAGCTATATCCAGGACTTTGGCGCCGCGTCTGACACCACTACTCTGTAGGGTGAAAAATTTCCAGAAACGATGAATACCAAGCGACATTAAGTCATTCATCAGATCGTACTTACTGGCGACAGAGTGAAACACATCAGCTACATGCCGTGCTTTTTCTGTGACAGGAACTTCTTTATAACCGAAATGCGTGGTGTTTTTTTGTTCCATGCTCTGCCTATTGAGGTTGTCTTTGATAGCCAGCTTGTTGCAAGCGATTCAGGTAATCCTGCCACAAATCGTCTTGATTGGTCGCAAGGTCATACAGATAATCCCATGAATACAGGCCACTGTCATGACCGTCATCGTAGTAGATTTTAATCGCATAATGACCCACAGGTTCTATCTGGCTAATGCCAACGTTCTCTTTATGCGTTTGTAATACTTCCTGTCCCGGCCCATGGCCACGCACTTCTGCCGAAGGCGAGTACACTCTCAGGTACTCCGCACTCAGAAGATAGGAAGTTTCACCATAGGCCAGTCCCAGGCTTTTTGACTGTTTGTGAAGCGTAATTTCAGTCGGAATGTGTTGTTCAGCCATGTTTGCTGTTACCTATAGAATATAACGTGACAGGTCTTCATCTTGTGACAGTTCAGCCAGTTGTTGTTCAACATAGCTTTTATCGACAGTCACCTTGAAGTTGAGTTCGCTACCGGCATTGTAAGAAATATCTTCCAACAATCTTTCCAGCATTGTATGTAGACGACGGGCACCGATATTCTCGGTTTTTTCATTCACTTCCCACGCCAGTTCGGCGATGCGTTGAATACCATCTTCAGTAAATTCGAGTTCAACACCTTCGGTCTGCAACAGCGCGACATATTGTTCTGTGAGTGAGGCGTCCGGTTCGGTCAGAATGCGAACAAAATCGTGAGAAGATAGGGCTTCTAACTCGACCCTAATCGGCAGACGACCTTGTAACTCAGGAATCAAATCTGAGGGCTTGCTCAGATGGAATGCACCTGAAGCAATGAACAGAATGTGATCGGTCTTAATCATGCCGTATTTTGTTGAGACAGTACTGCCTTCAACAAGGGGCAGAAGATCACGTTGGACGCCGGCACGAGAGACATCAGCACTGTTTCCCTCACCACGACCTGTAATCTTATCGATCTCATCCAGGAAGACGATACCGTTCTGTTCCACGCTATCAACTACCTCAGTCTTTAACTCATCTTCGTTGATGAGTTTCATTGCTTCTTCTTCGGCTAACTGACGCAAAGCATTATTCACCGTTAATTTACGCGTGGTCTTTCGCTGTGAGCCCATATTCTGAAACATGTCTTGCAACTGATTGGTCATTTCTTCCATGCCAGGAGGAGACATGATTTCTACACCAACGTTGGGCGCATTAAGTTCCAGTTCCACTTCACGATCATCCAACTTGCCTTCACGCAGCATTTTGCGAAAACGCTGACGTGTGGTGGAATCATCTTCAGTTTCCACATCACGAGCCGGGCGGAGAAGGGCATCAAGAATGCGATCTTCAGCAGCATCTTCAGCTTTGGATTTTACAGATTGAATGGCTTTTTCCCGTAGCATTTTCATTGCTGTTTCAGCCAAATCACGAATGATAGATTCAACATCGCGACCGACATAGCCGACTTCTGTGAATTTGGTGGCTTCAACTTTAATAAACGGGGCATTCGCTAAGGCTGCCAGTCTGCGAGCGATTTCGGTTTTACCGACACCCGTCGGGCCGATCATCAGAATGTTTTTTGGCGTTACTTCCTGTTGAAGGGTGGGCTCAAGTTGTTTGCGGCGCCAGCGGTTTCTTAGTGCGATAGCTACGGCTTTTTTAGCGGCATGCTGGCCGACGATACGTTTATCCAGTTCCTGGACGATTTGTTTGGGAGTCAATGAATGCATAGTAAGTTATGAATCGGTATCCAAGGTTTCAATTGTGAGGTTGTGATTAGTGTAGATGCAGATATCAGCGGCAATATTCAAGCCTTTTTCCACAATTTCTTTTGCAGTGAGCTCGGTATTTTGTACCAGAGCAGTGGCCGCAGCCTGTGCAAATGGGCCGCCAGAGCCGATGGCGATCAGACCCTGTTCCGGTTCAATGACATCACCATTACCTGAAATAATTAATGATACCTCTTCATCGGCAACAGCCAGTAAAGCTTCTAATCTGCGCATCATCCGATCTGTGCGCCAGTCCTTAGCCAGCTCGAGAGCACTTCGAGTGAGATTACCCTGATGTTTTTCGAGTTTGCCCTCAAATCGTTCAAACAAGGTAAATGCATCAGCAGTGCCACCGGCAAATCCTGCAATGACTTTGCCGTGATATAAGCGGCGAACCTTGCGGGCATTACCTTTCATAATGGTATTACCCAGGCTGACCTGACCATCACCGCCAATAACGACCTGGCCGTTACGTCGATACGAAAGTATCGTCGTACCACGGTACTGTTCCATAGAAATCTCCTGTGAATTTAAAGCTGAAATATTTAGCTACGTAGTATACTATTGTCTGTTTAGCACTGCAGTCACGCAAGCGGAAAACCGTATCAGCCAGCCGAATCCTCGAGATCAAAGCTGAATAGCTGATTTTAAGTGTTGACATTAGTCGGGCTTTTACGGAAAATGCCACGTCTTTAGTGGAGGGGTTCCCGAGTGGCCAAAGGGATCAGACTGTAAATCTGACGGCTCAGCCTTCGGAGGTTCGAATCCTCCCCCCTCCACCATTAATATTGAGTTTACTGTTATGCGGGTGTAGTTCAATGGTAGAACTCCAGCCTTCCAAGCTGACTACGTGGGTTCGATTCCCATCACCCGCTCCAATTTGTTTGGAAGTGTAAAAAGGCCCGCATAGCTCAGTCGGTAGAGCGCATCCATGGTAAGGATGAGGTCATCAGTTCGATTCTGATTGCGGGCTCCATAAATTTGTTTAGACAGGATTGTCCTGTCTGTTTTGATTTTTAGCTTATTAAAAAATTTGGCGGGGAGACTGGTCATGTCTAAAGCAAAATTTGAACGTTTAAAACCCCACGTCAACGTGGGTACCATTGGTCACGTTGACCATGGTAAAACCACACTGACAGCGGCGCTGACCAAAG
>NZ_CBFHHW010000021.1:0-45194 GCF_965655755.1 Methylophaga sp.
GATACAGGTGAGGTGTTTTACGAGCTCACACTCAATACTAACAATACTTACACTTTCGAGTTGGTGACGCCACAGCCTACTATGACGACCGCGATTGGTAATCAATTTGGTGCCGGTCAGCCAGTTGAGACCATCAATCTGAATGCAGGCTCAACCAACGTGACATTTGATGGTTTGCTATTCGATTCGGACAACAATTATGAAGCGATCGATCTGAACATAGATCATGACGATGATAGAGAGCATGACGATTATCTGAACCCAAATGGTCTCGGTTTTGGTATCGCTAACGGTAACCTGAATGATAATGAAGGTTTTGTGATGTCTGTGGACTCACCGGCAAGTGGTCTGAGCTTTGAGATGGACGCACAAACCGGTTCAGTCGATAGCACCGATATTCATTGGGCAGCTTTGAATGACAATAACCAGGTTGTGGATTCAGGCGTTCTGAGTTATAGCAACTTGCAAAATGTCGACAAAGTCACTGTTGATGTGCAATCTGATGTCGATTTCAGCAGTCTGCAATTGCGTTTTGATATGCCCGACGCCAATGACGGTGTTCGCATTCAAAACTTCAGTCTCACCTCCAAGGTGGTGCCTGATGATTTGACGTTAAACTTCAGTGCGGTTGCAGGGGACGGTGATGATGATCAAACCACTGCGGCTAACTTTAGCGTCACTATCGATAGTGTTCCAACCGCGGTCAACGATATTGAGGTCGTTGAAGAGCCCACTACTGCTCGAGGCGCTGATGTGGTGTTAATCATCGATACATCCGGCAGCATGGAAGATGATGCACCAGGAAAAGATGATGTCTCCATCATGGATAAAATCAAGCAAGCAGTCACCAATCTATTTGGTGAGGCTGACATTCATTCCGTGTTCCTTGCGACCTTTTCTGTCTCAGGAAAGGTGTACACCAATGATCAGGGTGGCTTCTGGTTTACCGATCTAGACGATGCCTTGTCTGTAATCAATGAACTAGAAGGCGATGGCGGTACCAACTATAAAGCAGCACTGGAAACGGTGATGGACGATTATGTCGCGCCACCAGCAGGAGGTAATGACCTCATCAGTTTCTTCCTGTCCGATGGTGAACCCAGCAAAGACTCTTATGAAGTGGATCGTGATACGGAAGAAGACTGGTACGCATTTCTAACACAGCAGGGCTTCACTAACGCCTACGCGGTCGGTTTCGGTGGCCTGAGTGACGATGACAAAGATCAACTTGAGCCTGTTGCATGGCGTGAGGGTGAAGCTCGGCGTGACATTACGGATGGAGATGACGATAGTAATGTCATTATTGTTTCAGAACTCGACACGCTGGCACAGACACTGGGAGCGACCATTGGTGAAGTGGCCAGCACTGCTCAAGGCAATTTGCTGGCCAATGACATCAGTGGTGCCGATGCTCCGATTTCCTTGGTGTCGTTAGTTTATCAAGGTCAACCTCATACTTTCGCTGATGATGGCAACACTGTTAGCTTTAATGTCAGTGACGCTCAGGGTGTGTTTGGTAGTGTTGAAATCCTCGCCAATGGCGACTACACCTTCACGCCGACAGCGGGTCTGGATGTCGCAGAAGACCGCAGTGCAGCCATCAACTACACCATCAAAGATAGCGACGGTGATACCTCAACCGCACAACTGACCGTGAGTCTGAATGATAGCAGTGAAGTGGTGGCTGTTGATAATGTCAACAATGCTCTAGTTCAGGAAGTTACAGTCCCGGGCAGCAGCAGTACACGTGATATTGAATCCTTAGAACTGAAGGCCGATGATTATGGCGATGGTGATACATCAACGAATGGCTCAAGATCGTTCACTATCAATGAGGGGGAAACTGGAAAACTGGTCTTTGATATTGAGGTTGACTCCGGAGAGTTCCAATCAGGAGATCAATTTTCCTGGGAGTTATACAAAGGCGCTGTGAGCATTGATAGCAAGCTCTATACTGATGATTCAGATCGTGAAGGTATTGCAATTGAGAACCTTTCCGCAGGTAGTTATACTCTGAAATTATCACTTAATGACTCAGGTAAAGGCTCGTACAAAGATGATCTTGAGGTCGAACTTGATGATATTAAGCTGACAACTACGATGTCAGCTACTGCAGCAGTTACTATTACGGCTGCAACAGGTAATGTTTTAGCTGACTCTAACACTTCGCTATCAAGCAGTGGTAAGTGGGGTGCCAGTGATGACCTGGGTGCTGAAGGCGCGGTATTAGCTGCTGTTAATGGCACTCTTTGGGATAACCTGACCGATTCCAGCAATGCTGACTATGCTACTGTGGACGGTTATAAAGCGATTACTGGTAGTTATGGTGATCTGTTTATCAACAATGATGGTGATTATGCCTATGTTCCTGATACTGAGCTGGCTAATGTCGGTGAGCAGGAAGTATTCAGTTATACCCTCACGCAGCCTGATGGCGATAGTGACAGTGCCGATTTGGTTATCAATATCGCGGATAGTGCTTTTGTGGCCGAGACGGCTGTCACCACAGCTACCAGTGAGGGTGATCTGATGCTGGGTGGCATCAGCGATGATATGCTTGATGGTGCTGCCGGTAACGATCACCTGGAGGGGGCTGAAGGTAACGACATCCTGATAGGTGGTAGTGGTAACGATATTCTTATCGGTGGTGATGGTGCTGATAGCTTCAAATGGGAGAGTGGTGATGAAGGCACGAAAGTCTCGCCTGCAAGCGATATTGTTAGTGACTTTAATGCGAGCGAGGGCGATTCTCTCAACCTCGCTGATTTGTTACATAATGAAGAATCAAACGACATCACCGATTACATCAGTGTGACCGAGAGTGGCAGTGATGTTGTTATTGAGGTTACTCCTGCCGGCAAGGGCGATATTAGCCAGGTGATTACGCTTGAAGACACTTCGATTGATGCACTGGCAGGTGTCGATGCTAGTGGGCTGTCTCAAGCCGACATTATCAATACGCTGATTAGCAACGGGCAACTGAACGTCGATCAGAGCTAATTCAGAATTGGCATATCCTGTTGCCAACTTTGGCCGGCCTTGTGCCGGCCTTTTTTTTAGTATTTTTCTCACATTATGCAGATACATCAAAAGCATTCGCTTCTTGTCTGGACTGTAATCAGAGATTGTGCTGAACGGTTTGTACTTTGAACAAACTCATGATAAGTCTGACTAAAAACGCCAACATCCCGGAGCAGAGCCTGGTTTATTGGTTCTATGAACTGATGGACGTGGGATTAATAAAAGTAAGCCAATCCGGGGTGGTCGATGTTTATTGACCCATCAGAACAGCACTGGATGATGACTGGCTATTGATTGCAAAAGATGAAATTAACAGCAGACTTTGTTTGCAGTGTTAGCTGGAAGGTAATGTCACCAGCAGTCAGACTTTGCGGCAGTATGGCTTCCTGTTTGATTGATGGTCATGGTGCCACATCGATCACCGACTTGTGAATTTTTAGGGGTGGCTGAAAGGGTGAAACTGTCAGAGTCACTGGCAACAATGGCGAGGTCATAGTACTTGCTGCCGCCATCTTTCGGCGATTGAATAAAGGGCAAATTAGCACCGGCATAGCTAAAACGCTCGCCATAAAGACGCTCCATGTAGGCAGCTAGCTCAAGTAAGTCAGACTGTGCGTTGGTGCGTCGTGTTTTTTGCACATACTGAGCGTAAGACGGTAAAGCAATTGCGGCAATGACACCAATAATTACCACGGTAATCATCAGTTCGATCAGGCTAAAGCCCCCTGAGCGAATCCTGATCATGAGTCACCAGTGTCATTAATTATCCGGAGCTGTGTTATCAGAGGCGGTCCATCTGTTGAAGGTACGGTATTGAACTCAACCTGCTGTCCAGCTCTTAATTTAGCACCATATTCACCCCGCAGTGTATTACCCTGAATTACAGTATCAAGGTTAATGCTATAGAGCTGATAATCAATCTCAATTCTGTTGTCATTGTAACTATGTACGATCACTGCACCACTGTAGTCATAACCGTTTGCCTGCGCACCAACGCAAAAGCCGCTTATTGTCAGGAAAGCGGCAATGGATTTTGTGTTCATTTAGTTTCTCCTGGGAAGTAACTGTAACTTGCGCCATGACTGTCGACCGGTAATGCCCGGACCAGGATTTTCTGTCGTTACTTCAATGTTTCCAGTGGAGCCACTGGTATATTTCAGCTCTGCTGTACCGTCCTCGGTTGTCACGACAGCCGGGGTGGGAATAATACCGACTTTGGATTTTTTGCCGCTGACAGGCACTTCTGAGGTCTCTGATTCGCCTTGATCATTGGTTTGGGTCAAAGTTGCATAATCACTGGTATCAAAAACACGGTCACCGTTGAGATCAAAAGGAGAGTATGGGAGGCGTGAGCCAGAATAGGCATTGAGTTCCATTAACCAGCCAGAGCCTCCGTATTCACATTGATCTTCAGATGGCAATAGTGTCGTGAATATAATCCTGCCATTTCGTATCAGTGCTTTCGATACCTGTCGTTCCCCTTCATTGTTATCACTGGCAGGACTGAACAAATCCATAAACCAGCCCTTATGTTGTGTCCAGTCAATATTGTTATCACTGGTGACCCGGACTTCATAACTACTCTGAACTGTCTCGCTCAAAATCGATTGCTGGAGTAAATCGGACCGAGTCAATGTGGCATCGTCGGCTGTGTTATCCCATAAACCATAGAAAGATTGTGTCAGCTGATTATCAGGTGTGTTGTCACCAACTTCAAAATACTTACCTGTTCCAAAAAGTACCATGAAGCCGAGTCCGGTAGGATGTCTGGTCACCTGTGGTTGAGTGGTAATCGGTTGTCTGTTATTAGCAGCACACGCTGCGTCATCATCACTGCCAATGCCGCCATTACCACCGCCGTTGTCGTTATCGTTGTCATCACTGCAATTTGTTGGCGAGCCACTGATGGAGACATCGAAGCCACCATCATTATCATCATCTGCAATGGCCTCGACCTCGAGTCGATAGCTACCGGGTGTAACAGCATTGAAACTCAGTGTTCCAGAGTCACGGTCCCAGTCAGCGCCCTCGCTGTCTTCAACGAACCAGTCTAGGGTCCAGTCACCTCGGATGCGCTGCCACTGTTTCTCCAACTCTGCGAAGTGATCACCATCCAGCCTGATAATGAGGCGATCTCCTCGCTCACTGCCTGAGAACTCTGTATTTAGGACGACACTGCATTCACTAGCTATCGTGAATGTATTTGACTCGGTATCAACTGCTTCATCCTCGTCAGGAGTTAAAGTGACTTCAGAACCATCATTTGAAACATCCACATCACGGCCGGTATCTTGCCAATTAATATCAGAAGAGGATTCTTCTGTTGACCCCGTACCGAGACAGCTTGCAAACAGATCAGAGAATGTTGCTTCGAAGTCATCACTGTTATTTCTGGCATAAGCTGACACAGACATCTCATAGCTACCCGCAGACACATTGGTAAAGGTCAACAAACCCGTATCCTCATCCCAACTTGCGTTCTGAGTGTCCCGGGATCTCAGCTCCCAATCACCGTCATCGCGTCGTATTTCTGCATAGTGATTGTTGTCCAATGTCACATTGACACGGTCATCATCGCGGGCATCATCGAAGTTTATTGTGATTGAAACATCGCAACTGTCATTCAGTGTGAACTCTGCTGATGTTGTAGTGACACGCTCCCTTTCGTCTGGCGTGAGACGCACACGTGTATCATCATCAAAAGTGCGTACATCTCTTCCACTGTCATTCCATGTGCCGGGATCATCAACTGTAATC
This sequence comes from Methylophaga sp., assembly GCF_965655755.1. GTDB lineage: Bacteria > Pseudomonadota > Gammaproteobacteria > Nitrosococcales > Methylophagaceae > Methylophaga. The sequence goes on from NZ_CBFHHW010000021.1 coordinate 5,779, forward strand.
GAGGGAGGTGCTGGAGAGGGTGGGTTGACAGGCGGAGAAGCCGAATCTGCAGAACAGGCCTGAAATAGCGGAAGAGGGGTGTTGCCCTGCTTCAGACTAATATCCCACTGGTTATTATTTTCGCTGGTGATGTCGACTTTCCACAGATTGCCAAACAGGTCGCCAGCATAGATTATGTCAGCAATGCCATCACTGTTGTAATCTACAACAGCCGGTGTTGAGAGGCCATTTGGCCGATTCTGTCCTGTCGGGTCCTCATCACTCCCCACACCGGTATCAATCTTCTTGATCAACTGTCCGTCAGCAAGGTTCACAATGTACAGCACGGCATTGCCGGTATTGCTGTCTTCTGAGCCACCATCGAGACCATTATCGACCGTATTGTTGTAGCCGCCAGAAAAAATCGCCGCCCAGTCGCCGTTATGCAATCTGGCAATACTTGGTTTACCAAAGGTAAAGCCAAGATCGCGATCATCTGAATCTGTAAATTCCCACAGTATATTGTCGCTATCAAAGCTCTCTGGCTCGGTGACATCGAGTGCGAAGATTCCCTGTCCCCCACTCCTGAGACCTGATAATAGAATACTTCGCCATTGCCCATTAATAAATGCATCTACAATAGTTGGCGTACCATCGACATAAAAGCGATGACCATAGCTTGGATCGGCAAGCAGTGGCAATTGCGGGAAAATTGATTCTGGAACATACGCAAATAACTCTTGACCTGTATCCGCATTGAACGCATGCAGCATGCCATCGTTAGCACCGACATATATCACCGGCTGCCGGTTGAAATAGCGACTGACAAAGCTGGAATAGGGCGATGTGTTTTCAGGTGAATCAGCTCCCCAACTATCAGGATAACGCTGTGAGGGACCGGCATAGAAGATAGGGCTGGAGTTAATGATGTCGCCAAGTAGTGAGCCTCTGTTTCTGAAGCTACCACCATTGCGTTGTTCATTTGAAATTTCGCCACGAAGGTATTCCAGAACGGGCTCTGAACCCAGCAAAGATTGTTGTTGGCTGGATAACGAATCCCACAAAAAGGGTTGGCCCTCATTGCCATCGAAGGTGAAGATGTTGCGTTTATCCGGGCCTGAGATTAAATCTGAAGCTCGCCATTGTTCTACTGGGAAATTGTTTGATGACAATCCAAAAGCAATCAAATCACCAGTCCAGTCGCCACTCTCATATCGTGCCTGATAGATGCGACTCTGACTTGAGACGGTACTGGAATTGATCGCAACACTTGATGATGAACCGCTTCGACTACTGATATTTGTGAGAATGCCATCCAGCGCTGAAGTAAACGCGCCGGGTTCAGTGGCGTTGAAATAGCGGCCACGGCTGTTGATTGCTGCATGCCACAAATCATCAATATTTTCTATCTTATCGTCACCGGGCTCAGGCCAATTCAGTGAGCCTGAAGACAGTACCGATAGGTCTGTAGCCGGATTTAACCTGCCATTTACTCCGAGTCCAATGGTGTAGTTGACAAGATGCTGCCAGAAAGCTGGGTCTTCATCATTAGCAGGGACGTTATTTCGCATGTCCGGGCGCAGGTCTTCTTTCCAGAATTCCATAGCCACATCCGCCAGCGTGTCGGACCACTGATCTCTGTATGGATTGGACGGTGTATACTGATAGCTGGTCCCATCTGTGTTGGTGTGTCGAGTTCCTGTCTGATTGTCAGCGTTACCCTCTGAGGGTGAACTACCATTCCAGTATCCGTCAGTCATGAGAATGTTATAGTTCTGTCGGCAGGTAAGCTGCGGCTGATCATCGTTTGTGCCGGGTATTTCCGACCAAGGTCCAAACTGATCATCGCGTTGAAGGTATTCACCCACCTGCTTGATTGAACGTCGAAGCGGGGTCCCACGTAAGTCGATTTCTGTACCGTATAGCAAACTAAAGAACTGATCCCGGTCACTGCCTGTGAACGCGCGCACACCTCTCACCATAGTGCCGTTACTGTCTACATCATCTATTTCTGCGTCGTCTTGGTTTATTCTGGCAAAGCCGACGCGAAGTCCTGAACCCTGTCTTGAGAAAGCAAGCCCGATTCCAGCCCGCGCAGCTAGTATCCTCGACCGATAATAGCTGTACCAATTAGCGAAGTTCTGTATTTCTTCTTGATAAGTGCAATAAGACTGACTGAGGCAGTCAGAGCGATTAGCCGCTCGAGGATAGTTGTTTCCCGGTCTGATTTCGAACTTAGTGTAATTCGCTGCGTTCCAACTGTTGCCACCATCAAACCTGTAGTAAACAGCCGGCCAGAAAGATTGCCTATCATTCCAACTGACTGTCAGATCATCCGGGAAACTATGCTGACCGCCGTTGTAGCTTTCCCAGTTGGCTCTCTCTCTATTTTCTTCAGTTAAATCACGACAACCCAGCCCGGGTTGATATGGGTTGTGAGGTGCACAGGATGGGGAAACAGGCCCCATTGAACTGCCATCCGCTCGGGCCCAGGGGATGTATGTAATCGCAGGATTGTAGTAAATAGCATTGATGTCACTGCTCCTCACTCTTGAGCTGTATGAGGTGTCTTCAAAAGCAGGAATAAAATTGCTAAAGGTATCTGCTCCATACACATCTTCAGGAACGGGATAGAGGTAGTAGGTGTAGTTATCATCTGGCATAAATTCCCACTGCATGGAGCCAGAATCATCTAGAGTGAAGATAACGTTAGGTGCAATACCTCCACCGAGATAGAGTGGAACGTTACTGATATTGAGGCTGGCGGCTTGCAGCGTCGTGCCCAAAAGCCCGCTTACGAGGCTTGATATAAAAAAGATTCTCAAATTAGACAGCAACTTAGTATCTCCTTGCAAATGTGCTTTGTAGGAGCGTTTGTGATTTATCACTGCCACCTGTGCCCCTGGAAGTGATTCTGTAATAGACAAGCCCGGTTTCAGTGCTGCCATCCCCAACGACCAGCTCATCTGGGACAAAATATTGATACTCAACAATGACTCTTGGCTGTTTTGCTATGCCTAACAAGTCCATGTCTTGTTTTGCTGCTTTCGACTCCCACCATGCGCTATCTTTCTCGTTCCACCAACTGGTTGTGTCATTGCCGTTTGTGTCCATGATGCCAAGTGACCAGATGCCGGTGGCTCCATCACTACTCGGTAAAATTTCATTTGTTGCAGCGTGGATGTCGTTTTCAGCAGATCTCAAACCAGCCTCAGCAGCCTGAAATGCCATGTCCGCATCTCGGAAATTAACAGCCATTTTTTGTTCCATGGCACCACTGCGAATACTTGATAAACCCAGCAGAGTCATCAAAACCAACATCATAAGTGTAATTATGAGTGCTACCCCAGATTGTTGACTTTTCATATTAGGCTCACCGTACCCTGTTTCTTAGAGTGATCGTCTTACTGAATACCTGTCTAAGCCGACGATCATCTGGTTGCAACAGATTCCCTGCAAGTAGGTATGGTTGAGGTCCGTCTACAGTTAAGTTGTCACTGGCACTCACCGCGACAATTTCAACATTAACCGCAATAACTTGACCCCAGTCTGTCACGGCGTCAGCAGTCACCATGTTGTCAATTAACTTGTCATCATTGGTGTCGATTGCGTATTGAATCTGCATATTTTCAATGTCTGAAGCAATGGCTGTACTCCCTGAGAGAGAGTCATGCTGTACCAGTGATGATCGGCCATTGCTGCCTTGGGAGACATAGAAAGATCGTGTTGATAACCTCGTCAACCAGGCCCCCTCATAGTTTTTGCCAAGTGCCTGGGTTGCATTACCAGGAGTGAAGTTACCACCAGTGTTGTGAGGTATGGAGCCTGACGTATCAGGATTACCACTGCTGATCTGAAATACTGCTGTTGACTCACAATCGTGAACCATGACAATGTCACCAGGCTTAAGCTGGTTCCCGGTTGTCACCTGAAGGTTAGCTGACCCAGGCGGAGTGCCGCCGGGATGTTTAGTAACTTTTACTATTGGGTCATTGGCCAGCCTAAGCGTGATGATGTCGGTACCTGAACTGGCCAGAGAGAGTGAGGTATCAGCAGAAGGTGACCACCCACTGGCACTTGCCTCAAAGCCCTCGATGGGGGTGGCATAGGCCCAGCCAAAAGCATCCGGGTTATTCAACGTATTGTTGATGTCTGCATCAGCTATGTTGAATGTTCCGCAGCCTCTGTAGCCAACGTTAAGAATGCTATCGGTGAGTACCTGCATCGCCAGGCGACCATTTTCTTGAATATGGGCTTTTGCATCTTGAACACGGTAAACCTGGCGGCTTGAGAGGAATAATTGAATGACTGCTGCAGCGATGATAGTGCTGATAAGTAGAGCAATCATCAGCTCTATCAGTGAGAAACCATTTTCAGTCTTGTTGTGAGCTATCACAGTGCTGCCGAGTAGCTGAACGATGTGATACCGAGCGTGCCGTCATCCTGTATTTCTCTCCAGATTATCCGCACGTCGCAAAGAGTACCTGAGAGACTACCAAAGCTAGTGCAATCAATGGCTGCATCACCTCCTGGTAAAGTTTCAGAGACTCGATTCATCCATGAGGATAATTGTCTTTGGATGATGCTGTTACCGCTTGGGCTATCATCACTGATCTCCAGGTCGTAGGAGCCTGCTCTTGCGTTATTCAGATCGGCTCTCATGATCTCAAACACATCAGCAACGTGATTGGTAGCTAATGTCCTAAGTTCAGCACTCTGATTTATCTTGAGTGAAGTGATGTGCAAATAAGCCAGGCCCAAGAGCCCGATTGCTAGAACAAGCAGAGCTACCAAGACTTCTATCAAAGTGAAACCTGTGTTGATTTTTTTTAGCATGGGTTACTTGAGGTTGTTATTTCCGGTCTGCCAGTAGTATTGACTCTGAGTACCCTGGTACTACCTGAGTCGGTATTGCACAGTTGGAATTCCCCGCTTCCTGCAATATTACCCGATGCAGTCGGATAACCAGTCGGTAGATAGGCAATCCAATCGTCTATATTGCTATCACTCTGAACCGTTATATGGTTCAGCAGTGGGCTTTGCTCGTAGAGAACAGTGTCGGTATTCTGGTCGTACTCACCGTCGAAGGCGGAGTCTGTGAAAATAATCCAACCATCAGCCCAGTCTTGTGAAGCAGAGTTACTGAGAATCATCACTGGCTGACCTCGACGGACAGCTTCAGATCTTGCCAAGTGCATTTGGCTCAAAAAGAGATTTGCTTGTGTTGTCAGCCTGTGGCTTCTCAGCATTTCACTAAAACTGGGTGCAGATATAGCAGCCAAAACTGCTACCACTGCTAGAGTTGTCATGAGTTCAATGAAAGTAAACCCCGAGCTTTTCGACATCATGTAAGACTTCCATATTATGCGGGTTATAGTATAAATATTTGATAATTATTCAGAAGTTTTTTTGGCTTGTCAACATACAAACTTATTGAGCAGTCTGCATTTTGTCGTTTGAAGTGAGTTTTGAGTTGAAAAAGATATAAGACTAACTTTGATACAGGAGAGCGGGGGGATTGGGAGGTATTGAGCAGAATTTACAATGAGTAATGCACCTTTTATCTAAGGTTACATACCAATAGATGCACATGGATATTCATAAAATGAGTAAGCTCAGGAATTTTGTTTTCCTAAATGGCACAGCGCGTTTTTGAGCTAATGTGGTTTGTCAGTTCCAACCAAACACTCAGTCTTGAGACTCTCTCTATGCATGATGAGTAGCGTCAGTGTGGCATAAATTCGTCCCAGAAGTTGATACCCAGCTTTCAGATTGTTTGGCATCCTCTAACTTCAACTTGAAACTTCATTTCCTTCGCCTGACATCAGCTCGCTTCTGCCACCTATAAGCTTCCACGCAGTCTCCAGAAAATGGACTAGAACAGGTTCTATCAATTCAAATTGTTGCTTAAGGATATTTATTCATTCTTAGACTTCCTCATTACAAACGCAGTGCAGAACCTAGTGACTATTTGAGAGAGTCTCTGATTATCTGCTTCAATCTCAAGAAGCCTGTGAACAAAACCAGCTCATAAAGTGTTCGGATTTTTTTTTGATAATTGAGAGATGTAGCACTTTTTCTGAGCAAGAGGCTTATTAGTTTTGGCCTTAATCGCAGAAGCGGAAGAACATGATCAAGTGCATCTGTGTTCAACTCTGATTCATGAATTTTTTCAAGTATCGTCAGGACCGATTGGTTTTCAAGAGAAGCTGTTTCATGGAGAGAGTGTTTTTTGCCGCTATCCAGCAGTCTTAGTCTCAGCCCCGATCCCCTACTAAGGACTTCCGTCGACTCGGTCGATAAAATCTGATAAATGAAGTTTCTCTCTAAAAAAAAGTGAAAAGACATGGGGGGGATATAGTCAGCTTCACAAAGCACAAAATCCAGCTTATTGGAACGGTCAAAATGACGTGTATTACTGCTAACCCCGCGTCCCAAGCAACCCCCTATTTTGTAGCGCCTCTGAGTTGACTTGATTGCCCTTACTAAGCTTGAGTGTTCAAAAGTCTCATCATCAATACAAAGCCATAGCCATGGGTATTCAAGTTTATCGGTCTCAAGCTGGAGCAGTGTAATTAGTGAGACCTTAATGATTAAGTTAGTCGCCCTATGGTTTTTCAATGACAGCTTTGAATGAAAGTCCCTAATGATCTGGATTGCTGTCTCATACTCCGATACAGTCTGTTCTACCAATGCAGCGAAAACGTCTCCATTGTTGTCCTGAACAAACAGGCATTGAGCCTGCTCGGGAATTGACTTAAATGAAATTTCTCGCAAATAAGGTTTTTGTGTATCCGGCTGGGATGCTTGTTTATAGTCTAATTTTGAGAAATGAGCCTTCATCAAAGAGCTCTAACTGAGCTGCAATTCCGAAGCATTATCGATGGCATTAGAGTATGCCTTTATGCAGTGTCTTAGTGTTACCTCATCGAGATGAGACTCCCAATCCCCGCTAAGGAACAACTCAATGGTTTTTAATGACTCGCCGTAAGGGCCATCCATGTGCAGAATGGAACCAGTTATCTCATCATTTAGTTGCAATTCTCTTAGAGCATCAGTTTTAGGAATACCAAGCATTAGATGAAGTTGAGACAGCAGGCCGACTAAGAAAGCAGTTTCGCTGTCACCCCCAGAATTAATTTTCTTAAACAGAGCTTCAGTCATGAATGCTTTAATTAATGACTCAAATATCAAGTTTTTAGATGCTGGCTCTAATTCCTGGAGCATAGTGAGGTATATAAGATTGAGAATCTTTTTTGATCCCATCCTCACAATAGCATCTAATAGCCCAGTTATTTTGAGGTTCTTGACGTAGTATGCGGAGTTAGCGATTTTGAGTATTTTGATGACCAGTCCAGGCTCGCTTGCAATTCTATTGCGTATCTCTTCAGCCGCCAGGTTATTGCTTCTTATAACTTGAGCTATATTCGCCAGGTTGGAAAAATGACCTTTTTCTTTTTCGGCTGAATAAGGTTTATTGGTACTGAAATGATAAAGATTAAAATAGTCTTTGAGCTTATCATCCGTGTCTTTTGCATTTAATAAAGCCAGACTAGTCTCTCCGGCATGCTGCCCATATGACGTTAATGTGGTCATAAGAGCTTCTGAATCAGAGTTATCGACGAAAATGTAGTAAGGTATTAATGAGAGGGCAAATTCGAGTTCATCAATGCCACAAATTAGACTCAGATTTCGAATCTCCCCCGGCGTTAAGAGTTTGTTCTGAAACGCCTGTTTGAGGTCATTTGCGTCTAACAACCAAGATGATGCTCGAGTGTCTAGCTGATTACTAGCCAACCATTCATATGTTGTAGCAGAGACACTAATGAAATTCAGTGTGGATGCTTTTTCAGTCTCTTGGAACAAAAAGTTGACAAAGTCAACCAGCGTTTCATGGTGTTTACCTGACTCTATAAGCTGATAAATGTCTAACTCTATTAGCCTGGCACTGATGTTCCCGGAGGAATCCAGAAGCGTGTGTTTATGCAGAGACGGGCTGGAGCTAATATAATCAAGCTCTGATTTGATTTTTTTCATAATTCCGAACATCGAATGTTTATCTTTCTAGAAGGTGATAAGATCTTGATTAAGCTATACCCTATCAATTGTTACCATAAACTATAGATTAAATGAAAGAAAAGATCGACAAAAACGATACAGAAGTGGAAGCTGCGCTGGGCGTCAAGCAGGGTGACTTCCTTAATGATAATGAAGCTAGCAGGCTCAAGGCGGAGTTCATGTCTTTGATGAGTCATGAACTCAGAACACCGCTCAATTCAATCATCGGTTTTACAGATCTTTTGATAGCGAATGGTTCTGACCGTAGTCCAAAAAATCAGGAATACCTGGAGATAGTCTTATCCTCCGCCAGGCACTTAATGAGCCTGATCGATAAAGTGGTTGACATCTCAAAGTTAGAGTTGGGACAAAGCGAAGTAGTGTCAGAAGAGGTCGAAGTTTCGGCACTGATACAGGCGAGCTTGGGTGAGCTAGCCCAACTCGCTGAGGAAAACGCTATCAAACTTGTTTTTAACAACGTGGGGCAAGAAATTTGGTGTTTAGGTGACAGGACAAGAATAAAACAAGTTTTAGTAAATTTAGTTTCCAATGCGATTAAATACAATAGACCTTCAGGTAGGGTAGATGTTGATGTTTTTCAAGGTGAGCAGACTCAGATTACTGTATCAGACACCGGGCTGGGTATCCCCGAAGATAAGCAGAGTTTGATATTTGAGCCATTCAGAAGACTCAGCTCGTACAGTACAAACATTGAAGGAACCGGTGTCGGTTTAACGATTTCGAAAATGTTTGTAGAAGCAATGGGAGGGCAAATAGGAGTGGAAAGTGACTTGGGGCGCGGGAGTAAGTTCTGGTTTAATTTATGCCGCTTAGAGAGTTTCCCACAATCAAACTCCACCTCAACATTGGCGCTAAGTGAAACAGAAAATAAAACTCCACCCTCGTCTAACTCCCTCGTTTTATATATCGAAGACAATGCCGTTAATAGACTTGTGATGACCGAGTTTTTCGACGAGATTTCTGGGGTAGAATTACTGCTTGCAGATAATGCTCACGATGGCATCGCACTGGTGAAGAAAAATAAACCGGCATTAATTCTGATGGACATAAATCTGCCAGGTATTAGTGGGTTGAAAGCATTGCAGATTATTCGAGGGATTGATGAACTCAAAACTATTCCAATCGCTGCAGTTTCAGCACAGGCGATGAAGCATGATATAGAAGAAGCAATGCAACTGGGAATGGATGACTACCTCACTAAGCCTGTGGAGTTTGCAAAAATTCGAGCGACGGTAGCCAAATTTGTATTTGATAATAGAACTAATTATCATTTATGACTCATTTGATACAAAAGCAGAGCAGAAACTCACATGACAACAATAAATGACTTCAGAGACAATTACACCACATCTCAAGTAGCAAAGTTGATGGGAGTTTCAACGAAAACAGTTCAGACTTGGTGTGACGAAGGCATTCTTCATTTTACCAAGACCAATGGAGGTCATCGTCGTATTCCAACTGCTGATCTTAAAGCTCTAATCAGAAGGAAGAAACAGCACTCAGAGGAAGGAAGAGAAGTAACAACAGACCATCATCTGATACTACCTGAGTCGAGTCCAAGAGACGAAGTCAGAGTACTGATTGTTGACGACGATACAAACATACTTACCTTGTACAAAGCTCAGATTGAAAGTTGGGATCTTAAAGTAGATGTGACATGTTCCAGTGACCCATTTGAAGCTCTGCTTCTGATGGGGAGAAGAAGGTTTGATTTATTAATTACTGACATTCTGATGCCAGGAATCGATGGCGCACAAATGCTTCAGAAAATAAGATCCAAGTTGGATCCAGATATGCAAGTGTTAGTAGTTAGCTCGCTGAGGGCTGATGAAGTTGCGAACCAATATATCCTCCCTGATAAAGTGGACATCTTTGAAAAGCCCATCTCATTTGTTGCACTAAGAGATTCGATTAGCAAATTAGTTGAGAAAAAAGCTATTTGAAATGGATGTTAAAGTTTTCTGAGAATATGTCGATTTCACCGTGTACTCAATCATTTCTTGAAGTTAACATCAGCAACGCTTGAGCTGATAACTGAGCGCTTAATTATGAAACTTTATTAAAAACTTGATATTACTCTCCGTAGTGTTGTTCAAGTTATATGTATTTTTCCAGTAGGTATATTCAATCCCAAGATACAGTCGCTTGCTGACGCCCATAGCAGGCCCGATATCCCATTTCAACTGAGGTGTGAAGTTGATACTGTATTCTGCATCAGATGAAGACGAGCTCCAGTCAATAAAACCATCAAAAAGTAATTTTTGTTGACCGATGATGAATGGTAAAGACCATACAGGCGTCAATTGGAAGTTGCTGGATAAGTTCTCATTTTCCCGATGATAGAAGTTGAGTTGGAAGTAATCAAAATGGCTGATGTTTAGGTCGAGCCCGAGGCCAGCAAGATAATTCTGAGAATGTTTGGACTTTTCCAGCTGTGCTGCCAAGTATATGTTGGAGGTTGTAGAGGAGGATGCAAGATTTAACAACCTAAGCCTTGGTTGTAATTCCAGGTAATAGCCGTCACCATTTTTCTCGGTAAGTCTTGTGTCATGGAAAAAAATAAATCACCCCACGGGCAAGCGGTGAAATATTCGAAAGTGCCGATGACGCTATTCCCTTCTGACAGCTTTTCATTTTGACCACTCAAGATTGTATAGCTCAAATCATGGATGTAATTTTCGGATTTGACCTCATCAGGTGTCAAAACCAGTAAGAATGAAACCACGGTTAGGTGTTTAACCAACATGTCATCATTTATCTCGACACAGAGGTATTTGGTGACCGACCCCTAAGATGTAATCGTTGATTGGTCATATTATTTCAGTTTTGTGATTTGGACTGGCCATGCTCGCGGTATCTTCCGCAGTAAAAATCTGATCGCGACCACTCGCTTTGGCAAGATAGAGAGCCTTGTCAGCCTCATGAACAGCATCAAATACAGATTGAGTCGGTTTTAACAAGGCTACTCCCATGCTTGCTGTCACTGGTTCAGTAATTGGGTATGAACTTTCTCTTACTTTACTCATTAATTTATCAGCATATGTGCGTGAATCCGACACGTCCAAGCCTGGACAAATTATGAGAAACTCCTCACCGCCCCAGCGGCAAACCATATCAGTAGAGCGTGAGTTCTCAAGTAGTATCTTTGCAAAGGTCACAAGTACCTGAGCACCTGTGTTGTGGCCGTATTTATCGTTGATACTTTTGAAGTGATCAATATCGATGATTATTATTCCTGTATTACGCTGGTATCGTTGTAGCTGTTGGAGCGCATTGTGGAGTTCGGTCTCAACATGGAGACGATTGAAAATGCCTGTCAAAGGGTCGGTTATAGACTTTGCATGAAGTTTAGTGTTCATGCTGTGTAATTTTTTGTAATGGTAAGCAAATGCAACAAAGACGATTATGCATATCAGTAAAACATTCTTCACCATTTGATAGTCGACACCAATTTCATTTCTAACTGAAATCCACTCATTTATTATTTTCTGTTTTTCAGGTTTGTGGTTGATGAAGTCAATTACGTTAGAGAAAATCTGTCCCAGCTCTTGAGAGTCGCTCCTCGTTCCAATACTCAAACTAATTTTCTCTTCAAGTTGACCTGAGATTTTTAGTTGACCGGTAAAGCTATCACGAATTTGATACGCAATAGTCGCCAAGTTATCTATGAATCCAAATATTTCTCCTTCATAAACTTGTTTTAACCCTTCATAAACTGACTCTACCTGTACGAGGTTGATGCCAGGGTAATTTTCCAATAATTCGTCAACGATGGCATAACCGGCAACGACCCCAAGTTGTTTTTGTTTGACTGAGGATAGATCTTCGATAAATAGTTCATCATTCCTGGTTGCAATAACAATTGGAACGCTTATGTAGGGTGGGGTGAAGCTAAGATATTTCTTACGGGACTCAGTAGGAGCGATTAGAGATACTAAATCACACTCTCTTCATTGAACTGCCTGCAGAGAATCGAGCCATGTTTCAGTTGGATGTAGCTCAATTGGAATTGGAATCTGAGGCATTATCAATTTCTGGAATATCTCTCCAGTCACACCGATATGATTTCCATCTTTCAACTTCTCGTAAGGCATCCAGTCTGGATCAATTCACAACCTGAGGCTACCTTTTTCATAGAGGTACTGTCTTTGCTCAGTTGTCAGTTTTATATTCGTTGCTGATTGATCGAGAATGTCATCAAGTGCCTGAAATTCATAAGTTTCGGAATCTGAAACGATATTAGTTCTCTGCAGGTTTCTAAAAGCTCTTACTGCCAACTCCTCACTGACTTCACCAATCTGATAGAAACCAGTCAGCATCATCGATTCTGTTTTTATCGCTTCGTAGCTCAGGGCTTCGATTGATTTTCTGTCAGAGTACTTTTCATGAATTATTTGGATTATTTCTTCTTTGTTGGCTAACGCATAGCGCCAACCTTCATTGGTTGCATTGACGAATTTACTTGCTCTTTTGGGGTGGTTTTTCGCCTCTTCTAGTGATGTGAAAAGGTTGACAGCGCCCATGAAAAAACCATATTCGACGGGATCAAGGATATTGAAAGGAATGTTTTTTCTTTCAAGTTCGAAGAGTTGGTTGGTGCTAAAGGCCGACATTGCATCGACCTCTCCAGATATGAATGAGGAAGCATCAAAACTGTGTTCTAAAAAACGGGTGTTTTCGCTGGTTATGAAAAAGTGGTTTAGCATCAAGGCCAATGAGCTGTGCAAGAGCTCATCTGAAGTGGCCATAACCTTTTTTCCTATCAATTCAGCAGGGTTTTTGATGTCTGGCTTTGTGACGAATATTAATGGTGACTGTTGAAGATATGTTGCCAGCAAAACGATCGGTACTATCTTTCCGTCTCTGACAACTAGGCTTGAGTTGTGAATGCCATAGTTGACTTCACCCGATAGTATTTTATCGAGAGTGTTATCTCCTTCCTTATATTCAAGCAGCTCAACGTCAAGGCCAGCTGCGCTATAAAGTCCCTTCTCTTTGGCAGCGATGAATCCAGCGTATTGGAACTGAAATTTCCACTCCAACTGGACAGTAACTTTTTCGTTTGCACCTGCCAGAGTCGGGAATAATGCTATTGAGCACAGGAAAAATACGATTTTATGATTAAAAGTTACCACTTCATAAGTTTATTATCAGAATTACTTCATTTCTAGTCTATATTAGTTACAAATAACAATACATTAATTCGTATTTCTATGCGCTTTTTCTGAGGGAGGGAATAAATTACACAGGCAAATTTTGGGAGGAAGGTTATTCACAGAAGTCTTCAAACAGGAATTTGTTATTTCTAATTCGCTGATATAAAAGTGTTTATCAGCAACACCTGCTTTGCCAGAAAGTTATGAAAGCAGTTATCTTAATCAATCAAAGAATTGTTTTTTTGAATCTTTTGTTGAAATAAGGTATTAAATATCTATCACTTCAAGCTGGCGTTGTTGTTCGTATGGACGATGTAGTTGTTCGTAACCTGAGATTCTGGAAGCCAACACCGAATGAGAGGAGTTGGTGCTGGAGAGCTTTACTAGCTGTTGCGCTACTAATTATGAGCTTGGCTGGTCGTGAGCATTTGACTTCTGAATGGGTGCAAACGTCTATTAACGTCCATTCGGGCATATTGCTGGCAGTTATTCTCAGCCGCGGTGTGTGGTTCACCTTGCTGGTGTGGTTTATTTCGTCATTATCCTATGTGCTGTATGCCGGTCCAGATCCTGTTTTATCTGGAGATACGCTGGTATTAACTTTAGAGCCTTTTTTATTGGTTCTCGCGGTACATTTCATGCTCAAGCCCATTTATCAAAGAGCTACTGACCTGACACATATCAGGCCTTTTCTTTTCATGACTGTAGGCTTGATTACTGTTCTTATCACGGTCAGCTTGACTCCAGCTCTCACAAATTTTCTTTCTGGAGCGGGTGACGAGTTTGCCTTAACTCATTGGTGGTCTTCATTCGCAGCTAACTTTGCTGGCATAGCAATAGGCTTTCCGCTTACTTATTTATTTTTTTTAGATAGTCACAAAACGACTCAAGTCAGAATCGCTAGTGTGCTTATTGCTGTCTCAGGCCTGTACTTCCTCAGCAACGGTGTAAGGCAGAATAATAAAGTTTTTAAATCTGAATACGACACCTCCCTGGAATTAGCAGCTGTTGAGATGGAAGCGATGCTAGTGAGCTTTTTCAACGAGCTTGAGATCTATCAGAGGTCAGTTACAAATTATCTTTCAACACAACCAGGGCTATCGGAAGAAGAATTTAAGAACTTTGTTCTATCTTACTCCGACATAAAGGATGATTTTGTTGTAACAGAATGGTTACCTAAAATTTCTCTGGAGAATAGAGAGCGATACGAGTATGAGATGAGTCTAAGACTTGGTATGCCCATCCAAATATCAGATTTAGCAGAAGAAGGGCAACATAGGGTCGCTTTGAGAAGAAGGTATTATTTCCCCGTCACGTATATTCACCCTGAATGGATCAATAAAGACTCATATGCATTTGACCCCAGTTCCTCACGGTCTTCCAATGAAGCGATATTAGAAGCAGTAAATAGTAGAAAGGCAGTTTTCAGAAAACCACTTAATATGAGGTTAAAAGATGGTCAAACTCTTCCTGTTATGGTCGCATACGAGGCGGTGTTTGACTCAAAAAATTTAAACCAACTCAGAGGATTAGTTTTGATTGCAGTCAAACCGCAAAAAGTTTTCAACCAGGCATCAAAACACATGCTGCTGAAGTCGTTTGATTTTAGGCTCATTGATGTTAATTCTGGTCAGATCTACTACTCTCCTGAACTTGGCTTCTCTGAGTCAGGCGCTAAGTTATCTCGGGACTTGAAGGCTCTGGGTCGCTTGCTTAAATTAGAACTGTACCCCAAGTTTGAAGCTATTGATTCCAACCATGTCATTGAGCAATCAAATGGTCTGATACTCAAATCAAGTCTTTTATTCATGCTTTTTAGTGTTTTTTGGTTAATCAACAACTCTAGAGAGCGATTTGAAGAAGAGCTCAAGCTCAGGACTAAAGAGCTTGAGCATAGTGCCTCAAAGGCAATTGATTCAGAGAAAGAAACTCAAAAATTATTGCAAAAAAAGATAAAGGCAGAAAAGCAATTGCGGCTCTCGAAGGTTGCATTTGAAAGTGCCAGTGAAGCCATGCTGGTGCTATCGTCCTCTGGCAATGTGATTTTAAGTAATCATAGGTTCCACGAGCTGACCGGCCTTTCAGATCATCAGTCGATGTATATACATCATTTATTTGAAATAATAGGTGAAAAAAACAAGTCGGAGCAGATACTAAAAGCATTACCTAGCCACAGAAAATGGCGAGGTGAGCTGAGTATAAAAGCATTTAACGGGCAAAGCATACCTATACTTGCGAGCATTAGACTTGTCCGTGAGTTAGAGGATTATTTTGTTGTTGTTTTTTCTGATATAACCGAACTGAAGAAAGTCCAGAATACTCTGCTGCTGAGGGCAAACTATGACAAGTTGACAGGGCTGCCTAATAGAGCTCTGTTTTATGACCGCATCAGTGAGCAAATCAAAATTTGCCATCGTGAAAGCAAAAGTTTGTGTTTGCTGTTTGTTGACTTGGATAAGTTCAAGCTCATTAACGATTCAATGGGTCATGAACAGGGGGATGTGTATCTTAAACATGTCGCGAGTTGCTTGAGGAATACAGTTAGGGAGGCAGATACAGTAGCAAGATTAGGTGGTGACGAATTTACTGTCATGCTACCTGGCTTAGGTCCACACGACAGAGTAGAGGCACTGTTAAACAAAATTATTGGTGCTATTAGAACGCCACTGGAACTTGATGGCAAAACTGTAATTCCTGATGCGAGTATCGGGGCCGCATTCTATCCATCTGATGCTAATTCTGCACAAGAACTGATTAAGTTCGCGGACCGTGCGATGTATGCTGCCAAGGAGTCAGAAAACCGTAACTATGTCATATATGATGATGAGATTGCAGAACGCTGGCAAACAAGTGAAAAACTTAATGATGACATAAGGTCTGCGCTCTCCAATGATGAGCTTGATGTTGTCTTTCAACCTTTTAATGAGTCTTCAACAGATAGTGAACACATTGCCTATGAAGTTCTACTACGCTGGAATAATAGAGAGAAAGGGCAGCTGAACGCGTCAGAGTTTATTACCAATGCAGTAGATGTCAATTTAGTTAAGGCATTAGATATAAGAGCACTCGAGCTTGTTATGAAATATTTGAGGCAACTTAATTCAGTTGGAAAAACCCTAGAGTGCTCGATCAATATCTCTGTTCACTCGCTGCTTAGTAAAGAGTTTTTACAGCTGGTTAGTGATGGTTCCAAGCTTCTTTGTGAAGATAACCGCCTTTTTGTTGAGTTGAAAGAAAACTCATTGAGTCATATGGGGGAAGAGCTTCTGATGGCTATAGAGAGGGTCAGAGCTCTAGGAGTTATGGTTATCTTAGATGACTTTGGTTGCACTAATGTTGGACTTAGTTTGCTCCAAAACCTCCCAGTAGACCTGGTGAAAATCGACCGGAGTCTATCAGACTTTTCGCTACATGATCATCGCTCAGAAATGATCATTAAAGCTGTGGTGGGGTTATGTAGGGACTTCAGGATTGTTCCAGTGGTTCAATTTGTTGAGAGTCAAAAAGAAATAGAGTGGTTTAACTCAATAGGGGTGGAATGTTTTCAAGGGTATGCGTTATCGCAACCTCTGAGTTTCAAAGAACTCCAATCATTTTGAGTCACTAAGATTGTTTGAAATGGTAAGACTTAGTTTTTATCGACGACCGAAAAGTTACCACTCATGGGGCTTGCAAAGTAATAGCCTTGATAATATTGAATCCCCCTTTGTAATAACCAATCAAACTCATTCAGGGTTTCCACTCCTTCTGCGACTACTTCAATACCTAACCTGTCCGAAATGTGTTTCATAGCCTCAACAATAGCCTGCTGCGGCCCTGAGAGATGAATCTTGCTTATTATACTTCGATCGATTTTTAGTATGTGTGGCTGTATTTTTGATAAAAGTGAGAGGCCTGCGTAGCCTGAACCAAAGTCATCAATAGCGACTTTGATACCAGTTGCACGTATCTGGTCTACTATGAGCATGAAATCACCGAGGTTAATGAAAGCCTCTTGTTCAGTTATTTCAAAGATAAGCCTTTCTGGAGCCAGTCCACGGCCCTGGCAGTGCTCAACTAATTTATAAACTGCGTTTTGATTTTCAAAAAGTGTGCCCGGTAATAGATTAAGCGAAAGCATTCCATTAAATTCTTGTCGGCAAAAATGGTTGATGGCAGAAAATTTTGATTCCATATCCAGCGTATAAACTTCTGATTTTGTCAGGCCTGAAAAGATTTCTGCTGGAGACTCACCATTATCTCCTCTAATTAAGCCCTCAAGGCAACAAATCTGTTCGTTGTATGCGTCATAAATGGGTTGAAATGCAAAACAATGCTTTTCAGCAGCTAATTTTGTTGGTAATGCTATAATTTGACTGTCCAGAAGTTTATCTGATTGTCTCTCTTCACTACTATTCGAGTTTGTCCATAAACCATTGGTAAATGCTTGAATGATTTTAGAGGCTTTACTGGTATCAACTGACCTGTCAGTTCTTAAGTAATCTGTAATCTTGATTATCTCTTGAGTAAGGGGGTTGATTAGATTCTTACTTGTTAAAATAAGCTTCATTCCCCAGTCTCGATGCTCTCTTTTGGGAATTGGCTCTTTCAGAATGACCGTGATTTCGTTATGACGCTCGTCAGCTTCGATCTGAGACATTAAGGACATAACCTGTTTCTGGTCGCCTTCTAGTACCTGTAAGAAATACTCCCCATCAAAGAGTAGTATTCCTGTTATGCCTTTAGCTTCATTCCTAGAGCATAATTTTTGAGTAAATTTCGGGATAAACTCAGAAGGAAAGTTTTCTCTCTTTTTGCTTTTGTAAATTAGTTGAAAGAGTTGCAATTGAATAATCCTAGGCTGAGTTTAACTTCGGTCTCCACAACGGAGTATTTTGACTGAGATGTATTAAATATATATCAAATAACTAGTGGATAAAACAAAAATACAATTTAACTAGAGGTCGTCGGGCAGCTCAGAGGTCAGTTCTGCTCCATTAGAGTTGTATTCACAAAGTGGAATGTTAAACCAGAAAGTAGAGCCTTCAGCCAGAGCACTGATAACGCCAATCTCTCCCCCCATTTTTGTAACCAGCGCTTTCGACAGCGCAAGACCAAGTCCGGTACCCTGATGTAACTCAGAATCACCTACCTTCGTGAAGCTCTCAAAAACGCGCTTTTGGTCTTGGTCACTGATACCGATACCCTGATCATGTATTTCCACTCTCAGTAGTCCCGCATCTGAAGTCGTGAGAATATGTACTGGGCTTTTAGGAGGGCTAAACTTGATAGCGTTTCCTATCAGGTTGATGAGAACCTGACGTAATTTCAGGCTATCGGCCAAAACCTCTGTCTTTGTGTTAAAACTACTGGTGACGATACGAATTGATTTTTCACTGGCCAGAGGTTGAAGTATTGATATAGAGGCTTGTAGCTGTTGATCGAAGTCGATTTTTTCATAATTTATTTCTAGCTTGCCAGACTCGACTTTTGCCAAGTCCAACACATCATTTATCAGAGAGGTGAGATGTTTTGCAGAAATGTATATCTCGTTGGCATATCTGTGAACTTTAGATTGTGTTTCAGTTTTCATCGAGATCAGTTCTGAAAAACCGGTAATGGCGTTAAGCGGTGTCCTCAATTCATGGCTTATGCTTGATACAAATTCTGTTTTTGCCTGGCTAGCCGACTCAAACTTATCTCTTTCTATAATTAACCGCTTTTGGTAAGTTGATTTTTCATGCAATAGTTCTTGGTGTCTAAGAAGACTCCCCATGATCGATCTCAATTCATCTGTTTGGTTTCCAAATCTACTGAAATCCAGCTTTTTATTGCTCGATAAATCTTTAATGCACTGATTGATATGTAGCAAGGGCTTAAGCAGGTAATTTTCAAATACTACCCACATCAAAAGAGTGGTAAAAATTAATAGTGTAATTAAAGCTAAAGTCCATGTAGTTATCCGATTTGAGATACTTTTTTGAGGTGTCGTCAGGTCATAAGTGATGATGACCCTACCAAAAAGCTCACCTTGATGAACAACTTCATATTGATGTTTCTCAAACCTGCTAGCTTCTGTATGGGAAATCGGTTTGTCCCAAGAGGCAAGGGCCTTACCAGACTCTTCAGTGACTGTGATGTTGATGATATTGGAGTCCAGAGCTGCAGCTTTTTTTACAAAAGTCTCCAACTTAGCAACATCTTCAACAATCAGATCATCTACGATGCCGCTACTGAACCCTCTCAAGGACCGCTCCATTGAATCAGAAGTGATATTTTTTAACTGTTCTTCCAGTGATTGCTTAAAATAGAGAACCGCAAACAAAGCATTTACAGAAAAGATTACAGCAAAAAACAGAAAGAACTTTTTCTTGAGAGACATCAGTTGTGTTTTACTGTTGTGTCGAATTTGCGAAGAAAAGATTGTTGTTGGCTATTGCCTCTTTGATCTTCTCAAAAGCAAGTTGATCCGCCTCGGTGAAGCCCGTTGCCCCCAGTTTATTTAGCGAGCTTGTGTTTTCTTGTGACAGGAGAGCTTTTCTAAGTTTCTCAATGGTAATAACAGATAGCCCACTTCTGGCAATCCACGGTTTAGTTACATTTTCGAACCTGGCTATCTCCCTGATAGGTTTTCCCTGCTTTACTAACTTTTCAAATGTGCTTTCTTTGAGTGCACCAGCGTCAAATTTACCCATCGCAACGGCGTTGCCAACGCGATCATGGCGCTCCAAGTAGTCATAGTGTGACAGGCTATGACTGTAAACTTTATGTTCAGAAAGATATTTTTGTGCCAGATAGCGGCCGATAGTTGATTGCGAATCACCAAAAGCAAAAGTTCTGCCGACCAGGTCACTGACATTATGTATGTCGCTATCACTGTGTACGCATATCACGCCATAAAAAACTGTCTTGTCCTCAACTTTCTCTACGGCAAGTATTTCTAAATCAGAATTCTGAGTATGCGCGAGTGTGTAAGATGCGGGACCAAACCTGGCAAAATCAACTTTTCCCTGAACGAGATCATTGATACCCGTCTCATAGTCTTTTGCCACAGACATGCTTATCGTGACGGGCTGTCTCATTTCTATGGACAGCGCTTTCTCAATGTCATTCAGAATCGGTCTGAATTGATTGACTACTGATGTTGGTTTGTCTGCTGTGTAGACGCCAAATTTTAAATTAATGTCAGCAAAACTATTTGTGTTGATAAACCCAAGTAACAGAAAAAGTGCAGCCTTGATGGGAAAGTGAGAAGGTGAAGTACACACAAACGTCTCCATAATTTCGTTTATTAATAAACGAATGATATTATTTGTAGCAGTTTTGTGAAAGTAATTTAGGACTGTATCCTCAGGTAAGCAGAAGGGTTTCTGTAGTCTGTGGCTTTTTGCTAAGCACTGTGCACTAAGGCGAGTGCAAATACATGCGCTGAAATATGGAGTCTCCACGCTTCAATAACTTACTGAGCAATCACATGTCTTTTTGTAACGCCACAATTGCTAAAAAACGCAGCAATAAATTGATGAAATTCAGGAGTGAAGATGAGCGAAAACACGGTGAATGTGCTCGTAGTTGATGATGACATGCCGACGCTTAAACTTCTGAGTGCACAGCTTGAGACGATTCCTCACCCACTTTGCAGGTAGACTGTTGCCAGCACGCTGCTGAGGCCCAAGTAAAAGTTCAATCCAACAGTTATGACTTACTGATCTGTGATTTGAACATGCCAGATTGTCCAGGCGATGAGCTTTTGAGGTATGCATTAGACAACAGTGCAAATGAGAGGCTGGCACTGGCTGCGATGACTGCCCTCAGCCAAGATGATGTGTCCAGGTTTTATTGCGTGCCCGAAAACACAACCGTTATTTGCAAGCCGGTTGACCGAAGTGGTCTCTTCAGTCTTATTCTGGCTGTTAATGCTGCAAAGTGTCTGACAAGGATGGAATAAATTGGACGGTTGACATCATTCCATAATCACATTGTTAAAGTACAATAATGTACAACTCACATTTTTCACGCTGAAAATCGTCTGTATCTCAGCCTGGAAGACCCAGGAAAGCCTCTTTATTTCAGTGGCTTGAGTTCTTCATTAGTTTGTTGTATTTTGGTATAAAAGTAAAGAATAAGTGGAGTTTATATGAAAGAGCTTCTAGAGTCGACGAGATTTAAAGAACTTGGATTACGTTACCCTCATATCGCTATCAAGCTGAAACAGGTTTGGGGTTCAGAGGCGTGCGGAGCATACTTTCATGAGTTGTTCACTGATACCAGAAATGGAGAGAGACAGGGGTTTCCCCAAGAACATTTAGTCTGGCTCAAAGGCTTGGAAAAGCTCTATAAATTCCATTACAAGCCTCATAGTGAAGAGCATGATGTTTGGAGATTCCCACTGTAATTATAGTTGTTACGGGGCTTCGGTTAGCTCTGAATACATACACATAGTTCCATAGTCCTAATCCATTCACACTAACTTATTCCTTGCTAATACTATCTTTGTCCTATTCATTCCCTAACGTAAAACCAAATTACTGACCTCTAGGCCTAGATGTGATTTCGAAGGCTTTGAAAGGTCAGTAATCTTGTAAATTTTCATGCTCATAATACCAATGGATTGATTGATACTTATCTAGCAGTATGAATTGAGTAATCATCGGAGCGAACAAGAGCTTTATTACAAGTCATTATCTAGCAGAAGCTCAATGACTGTTAAACCTTCCTATCTCCGAGGCCATTCAGAGTAAGTAACAAACGATGGCCAGCCAGCGTTCGAACAACACAAACTGAGTGTCAGGATGGCTATCACTCAGGGTTAGCCTCTGCGTATCCAGCATGTCTGTATATTAAAGATGGGAAACCTAATAGGGTATTAGTGACTACGAAAACTTATAGAACGATTAAAAAGTGCGCGTTTGATTGATAACGACTCACTCAAACTCACTAGCTTCTCTGACGCTCGACTTTGTTGTCACTTTCAAACATCCCGGTCGCAGGCTAATCTGTAACACTGTCAATAATCAGAGTAAACAATGGATCACGATTCTTTAATGCCTCATGGGGTCTGTTTTAATTGGAACCTAGAGCTACTTTTTCTTCATGTGGCTTCGGACTTATTGATTGCATTGGCTTATTCTTCGATTCCAATCACAATAGTCTATTTTGCATCTAAACGCAGAAGCAGCGGACTTGCCACTTATTATTATCT
This sequence comes from Methylophaga sp., assembly GCF_965655755.1. Classification (GTDB taxonomy): domain Bacteria; phylum Pseudomonadota; class Gammaproteobacteria; order Nitrosococcales; family Methylophagaceae; genus Methylophaga. The sequence continues at coordinate 28,174 of NZ_CBFHHW010000021.1, forward strand.
TTTTGCCGCTTTCATTTTGGCGTGTGGGGTAACCCACATGCTAGGCATCATTACCTTATGGAGTCCAATTTACCTTGTTTCTGGAACCGCAAAAGCATTAACTGCAATTGTGTCGGTTGTCACAGCAGTCTATCTAATTCCAAGAGTTCCTTTACTGATGGAACTGCCTGACATTGATGAGTTGACGGAGATCAACTCGGAATTAAAAAAAGAAAATCAAAACCGTTTGAGAAGTGAAAAACTCTTAATCGATAAGCAAAATCAGCTGGATGAGACGAATGCAAGACTCATCGCTTTAATTGACTCGATCCCAAGCGCTGTGTGCTGGCTTGACAGTGCTGGTCGCTTCACCGGCGCAAATGCTGAGTATAAAAATCTTTTCGGTTTCCCAGTGCAAGAGGATAGTGATGACAACGCTTTTGTCCCGTGCTTTAGTGATAGAGATGAAATAATATCTTCATTGTCGTCACTACAAAACGGTGAAACAGACCTTCTAAAGTATGAAAAGGAAACTGTTTCACTTAAGGGTGAGATCGTAATTGATGTATCGATGGTATTGATAAGGGATGAGGATTCAATGCATCGGGGCTTCTTAGTCGTTATCAATGATGTGACGGCACGTAAAAAAATGGAATCAGCAAGAGATAAAGCTATCTCTGAAGCCGAGCAGGCCAGTGCTGTTAAGACCCAGTTTTTGGCCAGAGTCAGTCATGAGCTGAGGACCCCAATAAACAGCATTCTGGGTTTTACCGAGTTACTCAAAATTAAGAACCTGGTAACTAGCAAAGGTCGTGAATATTTACAGCATATTAATGATTCAGGCCATTATCTTTTGGATTTAGTCAATGATGTCTTGGACTTGGCAAAAATAGAGTCAGGGACACTGGATATGAAATTTGAGCCAGTCTCACTCGATGAGGTGATTAAGGCATCAATTTCCATGCACAGCAACTATGCCATAGAAAGAGAAGTTGAAATTCATTATCAGAGCTCATCAGACGCGTATTTCATTATTGGAGACAAGGTTCGGTTACTAGAAGTTATCAATAACATTCTTACAAACAGTATTAAATACAAGGCCAATGACTCAAAAACACACGATGTCAGAATCTTTTTAGACAGGCCTACTGCTTCTCATATCGAATTAACTTTGAGGGACAATGGAGTGGGTATGGAAATTAACAACCAGAACGATCCATTTGAACTTTTCAATCGCCTCAATCAAAACGGAAATAATGAGGGTGTAGGGTTAGGGCTTTCTATTTGCAAGCGACTAGTTGAGTTGATGGGCGCGGAAATTGGTCTGGAGTCGCAAGTCGGTGTCGGCACAACTGTAAAGATTAAATTCAACGCTTATTTCAAAAATTCGAAATAATTGGCAAGGTTCCTAGTCAAGACTGCTTGGATGGATGTGGGAGTCCTTGTCAGAGAGGCTGGAAATACCTGCACCCGCAGAATAAACAGCAGTGATCAAATTTCTGATGGCGTATTGATTTGATACATTTCTGATAATAATATTGAGGGCTATTAATTTTATTAAGTTTTCCGGAACAAGTAATGTCAGACTGACAATTACTGCGTATCCCTCACCAAAATTAACGAAAAATAACAATTATGGATATAGCAACTACAGTAGGTTTCATTGCGTCACTATCCACCATTCTGCTGTCAATATATCTTGGACAGTCTTCTGCTGAGTTTATAAACAGCTCGTCAGCTTTGATTGTATTTATGGGTACGCTCACCATCACGCTGATGAAATTTCCACTGAGTCGTTTTGTGTCAGGATTTAAATCTGCCGGGAAAGCTTTTTACCACAGGTCAAGCTCGAATATTGATTTGATTCAAGAAATATTGAGACTCTCAAAGCTTGGTAGAAGTGGTGATTTGTTGAAAACTCAACTGAGCAAAATCAATAATAGTGCGCTCAGGAAAGGGATACAGTTAATCAATGACGGTTTCAAGCAAGGTGAAGTCGAGCTTGTTTTGGAGCGTGATCTGGCGATTGAAATCTATGAACAGAACATCGGTAGGGAGCTATTTAAAGCGATTGGCCGGGTTGCTCCAGCGATGGGAATGATCGGAACCCTTGTAGGTTTAATACAAATGTTGTCCAACCTACAGGAGCCATCGAGCCTGGGGCCGGCTATGGCTGTTGCATTACTGACAACCTTATATGGAGCGGTTTTTGCCCATGCATTTGCGCTTCCTGTAGCGGTGAAGCTTGGCTACCGTATTGAGGAAGAGATAGCCCAACAAGCTCTAGTCTTAGCGGGTCTCAAAGCAATACAAAACAATACAAGTTCTATCGTGTTAGAGGAGATTCTTCATTCTCATTTGGTAAGAAATGAAAAAAAATGAATTCTGCTCATATCCAATCGAATAAACAGCCAGAGGATGAGAATGATTGGTTACTCACCTTTGCCGATCTGATGATGCTATTGTTGGCATTCTTCGTTTTATTGTTTTCTTTATCCTCCATTGACGCCCGAAAATATGCGGAACTCAGCAAATTCATCAACGAATCATTCTCCAGCGACATGGCGAATAGAGAAAATAAACAAAAATATCAGTTAACGAAGCCTGAACAAAGAAAACAAGCAATACTGCAAAAGCTTTCTAATATGAGTGGCGAAGTCAGGGCTGCCATCAATGATAAAAACATTGAAATTATTACAACCGATAGTCACCTGATCTTCAGGTTACGTGATCAGTTTGCTTTTGAGTCTGGTAGCGCGGTACTCAGGCCTGAGTCAGAGCAGGCATTGACTCGAATTTCAGCGACCATCGCTAGGACTGAAGGAAAAATAGAGGTTTCTGGACATACTGACAACATACCAATAGAGACAGAGCATTTCAGTTCTAATTGGTTGCTCAGTGCGGCGAGAGCTGCGGAAGTTTCTGAGTACCTAACTAATGCACAACCTGGAATTGAAGAAAGAATTGTCGTAAAAGCGCATTCCAGCAATCTTCCTTTAGCAGATAACTCAACCTCAGCAGGGAGAGCCATTAACAGACGCGTTGAAATATCATTGTCATTTGAATGACAATGACTTTGAGTTTTCTCCATAAGCTGGAATTAGAGCTCTATTATATAAAGTTATCTGTGTGAGATTTGGCCAAGCCTAGCGGCCATGATTGATAAGGTATTTATTTCTCTTTACACCGTCAATGCTGTATTCGTAGATGTGAAGGTATTGTAATGATAAAGCTTGTACCCGTGTCAACAGAGCTTTCAACTTCAATCTTACCCTCAAGAAGTTCAACAAGGTGTTTAGTAATCACCAGCCCAATACCGCTACCCTGAATGTGACGGTGTTGATCGAGCCTTACAAACATATCAAACAGTTCAGCTAATTTATCTTCAGGAATGCCGCTGCCAGTGTCTTTAATTTCAATTGAGATATTATGGTCGTCCTGCTTCCTTAGGTAAATTTTTACAGTTCCACCGGAACGGTTATATTTGATTGCGTTCGAGAGCAAATTAATGATTATCTGTTTGAGCCTGTCATGGTCGCTTTTTAAATGAAAATCAGCATTGGCCAAGCTGTGTCTCTCCATGTGTACATGCTTAACCTCAGCTTCGTTTTTTAGAAGTGTTAAGCAGTCATCAACTAAGTTTTCCAGATTAAACTCAGTTAAGTTGAGCTTGAATTTGCCTGATTCTATGAGTGATAAATCAAGTAAATCATTAATCAAGCTCAAAAGATAACGGCTCGAACTCCTTATTTGTTCGAGGCTGCGCTTATTTTTTTCGCTCAGATCCGCCTGTCTGTGATGCATCATGTCTCCGAATCCAATGATTGCATTCAAGGGGGTCCTAAGCTCATGACTCATTTTTGTTAAAAAGTCTGATTTTGCTCTTGTTTGAATAAATTGCATTACCCTTGCGCGCTGAGAATGGTATGCAAAAACCAACAAAAAGGTAAAAATAATTCCTAAAAGAGCAATGATATAGGTGCTGGTCAGCGCATGATGCTCAGCTTTGATCGCAAATACCCACTGACCTCCCGGCACACTAATGAATTGTTTCACTGTAGGGTTCTGAAAAACAGTTTCATCTCCCCAGAATATTTCTCCATCCTCACCTAAGCCATGGCGACCTCGAATAGCTAAATTGTAGTTCGAGCTGAGTTCTGACAAACCGGCTTCTTCATAAATGGTATTGGTGTCGACGATAACTGTGGCTAATCCCCAAAAATCATTCGGAATCTCTTTCAACCAGGGAGTATCAGCTTTAACCCTCCCAGAGCTCACATATCTATCACTAGGAAATGTTGGCCGTGCCGAAAAAACGGCTTTTCTTGAAATAATCGCTTCTCCACCCTGAATTAGTTCCAAGGGGCCAGCTGTAAGTTGATTTCTATTGGCGATAGCACTGAGAACCTGCAGACGACGAGTATCATCAACGAGTAAATCATGATTCAGCGCCGCACTATTTCTGCGCTCATTTGTGATCAGAGATACAACCCCGTCCGGAGCAAGCTGGATGCTCAGTATACCTTTGAGCTGTATATTCAATTCCTTGGCGAACTTTGTAAAAACCGGCTTGAAATTTTGAAATTGCTCAGGGTCAGAGGGGTCTGTATATTGCTCGGCTTTAACCAGAGCGATAAGTGCAGGTATAACAGAGAGTTTCTGTTGAATAATGCTTTCAACTTTGGAAGTGACGCCTGTCAGGGTTTCATGACTCAACTCAAAAACATGAGTCTTTTTCTCCTGATAGTCGATGACTGCAACGCCAACAGAAGTTATCGCTCCTATCATGAACAACAAAAAAAGAGCCAATGAATGCGGTACTTTGGTGGTGACTTGTGTCTGGGGATCTCTCCGGGTTTTTAGTAAAATCTGCCGCAAAGAATGAGTAATGAAATTGTTCACAAGTAAAATATCATCATTGAAAAAAGATTCCGCATTAGCCGCATAAAAGTTTGGTTGAAACCTTACTTTAATGTTTTAGTTGTATACTGGTTTGCCTGAGCTGGCTAGTGAGTCTCAGGGTATTCATCTTTTATCGCTAAGATTTCAGACTTTATGCTCAGGTAGCATCTCACCAATTCAGGATCAAAGTGTTTGCCTGCCTGGTCCTGAATAAAATCAAATGCATCATCAGTTTTCCAGGCCTTTTTGTAAGGTCTCTCCGTTGTCAATGCATCGAATACATCCGCAATACAGAGAACCCTTGCGCTCAGAGGTATTTCAACGCCTTTAAGACCATTTGGGTAGCCAGAACCGTCCCATTTTTCATGGTGGCACAGTGAAACTTCTCTGGCCAGCCTGAGCAGTGGCGATTGGTGTTGTCCAATTATGTCCGCACCAATTTGTGGGTGACTCTTCATAATTTCCCACTCATGCTGGTCCAGCTTTCCTGGTTTTAGCAGAATATTATCGGGTATGCCAATTTTACCAATGTCGTGCATTGGAGCAGCATTATAAAGCAGCTCGACCCATTCTTTATTTGCACCGAGGCTTTTGGCAAGAAGCCGAGTGTAGTGGCTCATGCGAATCACATGAAGGCCTGTCTCGTTATCCTTGAATTCTGCAGCACGCCCCAGGTTACGAATGATTTGGAGGCGAGTTTCCTCAAGTTCGTTAGTCCTCACTTTGACTAAAGATTCCAGCTCTTGATGCTGCTGATGTAGCGCGAGGTGAGTTCTAACTCTTGCTTTCACTACCGGCGGACTAATCGGCTTGGAAATATAATCTACGGCGCCGGACTCAATCCCAGTCTGTTCATCTTCAGGATCAGACTTTGCTGTAATAAATATGACTGGAATATCAGAGGTGATCGGATCCAGTTTGAGTTTTTTGCAAACGGTTAAACCATCCATCTCAGGCATCATCACATCGAGTAATATCAGATCAGGCTTGGGTTTTTGCCTGGCAATACTCAAAGCCCTATGACCATTCAAGGCAGCTTTAATTTTGTAGTCCGGTTCTAGGGTGTTTTTAAGGACATCAATATTTTCCGGATGGTCATCTACGATTAGCACTGATTGTCTTTGTGTCATGATTTAGCCTTAGAGTAATTATCAGTCAGACGTTGAAGTATTTGCTCAGCTGCCTCAAAGTCATAAATGCGCACTTGGTTGAGCAATGATTTCAGTAATGCTTGCTCTAGCCTCATATCATCGGAAGAGAGAAGTAGAAGCGCTTCGTCTTCAGCACCCGTGTCATTACTGACTATCAGGTTCTTAAGTTTTTCCAGGCGCTGTAGCGTTGTTTTGCTGGTGCTATCAGTTTTTATGCCATGATTATGTTCATTAACAGAGTTTTCTGAGTTACTGAAGTCAATAAGCAGGTGACTGATTTCTTTAATCACCTCTTCACAATGTTCAGCTACCAGCTTTATTTGATTTTCGACATCTAAAGTTTGCTTTCCTGACTTCAAATCAAGCTCGAGTTGCTGAGCCAGATTTTGCACTTTCGTGGCGCCAATCGATGCAGATGCCCCTTTCAGTGAATGGGCCAGTCTCTCCATTTCTTCATGTTTGCCTAACTGATACATGGTTGAGAGATCTGAGGAAACATCCTTGTAGGTTTCTGCAAACTTCAGAAGTATTTTTTTGAGAAGCTGCCTATTATTTGCAGTGACTGTCAAACCACGATGAATATCAACTGTTGTGAGTGACTCAAGCGGTATCTTGTCATTCGTCTGACTGGCATTACTTGCTATGGTTTTTGATGGGCTGTGATCGATCCAGCGTGATAACACATTGAACAGTAACTCAACATCGAGAGGCTTGCCGACATGATCATTCATACCTGAATCGAGCGCTGCCTGCCTATCGCCGGCCATCGTGTTTGCTGTAAGTGCAATGATGGGTAAATCACGCAGCATCATCTCATTGCGTATTACATTAGTTGCTTCGTAACCGTTCATAACCGGCATCTGACAGTCCATCAAAACAGCATCGAAATAATTTTCCTGAAGCGCATCGATCGCCTCTTTGCCATCATTGGCCTTTGTTACAGCAGCGCCAGTGTGTAACAGCAGCTCTTCAATCAGCTCCATATTGATTTCATTGTCCTCAACCACGAGGATACGTTTATTTTCAAGCCAGGCGTATTCAGTCAATAGCTTGTCTTCATTCAAGGCTTGGGCCTCCCTGACAGTGTCACCCCCAGTGAAATTAGAAAATGTGTCCATTAGGACACTGGGGGTCAGTGGCTTAGTGATGTATGAGTTGATCCCAATATCTCTGGCAATAGACACCAGCTCTTCGTCCTTGATCGGCGTCATCAGAATGAGTTTTTCAGCTTCTACGAGCTCGTTATCCACGACTTGTTTGCAAAACTGTAAGCCGGAGAGATCAGGGAGTGACCAATCTATAAAGACAAAATCCGGCTTATTATGGCTACCCAGGATTTCAAGCCCTTTTCTACCAGTTTGAGCAATGGTTGATTCCATACCCATGTGTGATAGCAGCGAAGCCAGTGATTGTGCGCTATTGGAGTTGTCCTCCACAATCAGTGCCAATTTATTGATGAATCTATCTTTGATGTCTGTGGAGATGAATTCTTTGATGGTTTTAGGTGTGCCGAGTTCAAGTGGCAACGTTACGGTAAATTCACTACCAACCTCATACTCACTAGTTACGCTAATGTCTCCGCCCATCATTCTGGTAAGACGTCTAGAGATAGCCAGTCCTAAACCTGTTCCCCCGTACTTGCGGGTCATTGAGGTATCGGCTTGAGAGAATGATTCAAAAAGCTTTGATAAATGATTTTCTGTCATCCCGATACCGGTATCTTTAATCGTTATCTTCAGCGTGATACTTGTTTCATTTTGTTGATCAGCAGCACAATGAATAATGACCTCTCCTCGCTCAGTAAATTTAATAGCGTTATTAGTGAGGTTAAGCAGCACCTGGCTAATACGAACCGGATCACCGATCAGAGAGTCGGGAATGTCCAATGGACAATTGAGGATAAGTTCTAATCGTTTTTCCTGGGCGAGAAATGCAATTTGAGAGACTACGCTGGTGAGGAGTTGATTAAGTGAAAATGCACTCTTTTCCAACTTGAGTTTATTCGCCTCGATTTTGGAAAAATCGAGAATATCATCAAGGATGGTCAAAAGGCTTTTTGCTGAGATATTGACCCTTTCAACGTATTTACGTTGTTTGGGCTCCAGGCTGGAATTTAGTGTTAGATAAGTCATGCCAATGATGGCATTCATCGGTGTTCGAATCTCATGCGACATGTTTGCCAGAAACTCTGATTTTGCTTGGGTGGCTGACTCTGCTTTGAGCTTGGCCGATTCCAGCTCCCGCTGAATATGTTTCTGGCTGGTAATATCAAAAAACCAGCATAATGTGGTTTTCTGGTCGTTATAGTAATGTCTGAAAAAGTTAGCCAAGACATCCAGTTTTTCACCATTAGAGGTGATGGCAGTCATTTCGTAATCGCTAATTACCGGATTAATTTCAAGCTCGGCTTTTATATCAACCGCTTCCTGCGGGTCTGGAAAAAGACTCTTGAAGTCCCCCCCTTCATGAACCCCCATCATGCGTGTCATACGCTTATTTACATAGCGAAATACCCCATTATTGATAATACCAACAGCAACCGGGCTGGTGGCCATCACCATTTCCAGTTGCTGTCGTTCTTGATCAAGGGCTTGTTCAATCCTTTTCCTATCAGAAATATCCCTGATTGAACTGGCGATTATAGTGCCTTGATCTGTCTCGATGGGGCTGAGACTGATCTCAACCGGAAACTCTCTACCACCTTTGCCAAGCGCATAAAGCTCATTGTCCGTTCTTGCTTTGAGGGGCCTGACCTTAGGCTCTTCGTAATATTTATCTCGCAATCGAACATGTGAGTGTTGGAATCGCCGCGGTACAAGAATCTCTATCGAGTGACCAATTAATTCACTGCGATCATATCCAAATATCTGCTCGGCCAGTTTGTTGACGATAATGATTTTTGCTTTCTCATCAGTGACGACAATGGGATCGGGAGCTGACTCCAACACATTCCTGAGACGTTGCTCGCTCTCTCTGGTTTTTTGCTCGGATGTCTGATGTCGGATGTCCTCCCTGATACCTCGATAAAAGCAATAGACACTAAAGAGTAGGAATAAAAGCGATAGCCCGACAGTGGCTCTTCTATAAAACTCTGCCGTATCAGCAATGGCATACAACTCTTTTTGCATCAGTTGATCAACCTCGTTGGCCAGTGCTGATACCTGATAGCTATATAGTCTGAGATTTGTTTGAGCCTGTTCTGAAGGAGAGTAAAGCAAAGATTCCGCCTGACCGATTAGCAAATTCAGCTTATCCTGAAACTCAAGTGCTTTGTCATGAAAAGGAAGTAAAGTCTCAGCTCGCTGAAAAGAACCCTGCGCCTGTCTGAGAAGGGCTATTCCTTGCTGACGATCCCAGGCTGAGGCTGTGCCAGTATCAAGTGTAATATGCATTACACCATTACTAATGTCATCGATCGACTGACCAATCTCAACTGCCAAGTCGCGAGAGCGGGAGATGGTCTCACGCTGGTTAATAACCTGAAGAATATTAATGGTCATCACTAACCATAAGATGAACAGGCCAGCCAGAATCCAGCCGCGTTGACCGATAAAGTTATTAAAGCAACCGAATATGTTCTTGAATTGAGATTTTATGTTGATGATTTTCATAATGTGTTTTCGGCAGAAAAACCGAACTGCTTGATAAGGTCGAGATGCTCCTGGCTTTTAATCCAGGGGGTTGCCGCTTTATCCCAGTCAGCCCTGAGTGACTTTGCGTCAGGATGAAAGGCGAACCCAACGTTCTCGATGACTTCGCTACCAAGCACCGCTTTGGCAGAGACGATTTCATGCTTATTGGAGTAATCGGCGAGGATGGCCTTAACTGAAGGCACTGATAAAAAAAGCGCATCGCCAATACCAGAAGAGAATGCGGCTTTTGCTGAGGCTATGTCTGGTGCCTGAATGATATGAATGGTAGTACTACTGATTCTTGATAGTCTTTCATATTCGACCGAACCAGCCAGAACTATAATTCTGATTACTTCTGTATTGATATTAAACTGCCGGAGTTTTTCAGCATAATTGCGAGCCACAAGAAAGCCCGATTTCACCTTGATAAAAGGAGTGGAAAAATCAATGATAGCTTCCCTGTCAGGGCGAACAAACATCCCTGCAGCGATAATATCAATCCTTTTATTTTTCAGTCTGTCTATCAGGCTGGAAAAGTTCATTTGCACCCAAGTGATGTCTGTATAGCCCAGTTTTTTGGCAATCACTCTGGCTGTTTCAATGGATTGTCCTGTGAGAAAGCCATCATTATTGATGTATGAGTAAGGCTTCTCTATGGCATAACCGATGCGTAAAGGGGTATCGTTACCGGCTTTTTGATCACAGGCAGTAATAGCCAAAAGCGCGGTAAGTATTGTTACTAAGATTGCTATCTTGGCGAGGCTCATCGAATCAAGTACTCCAATTATCACCCTAACAAATAATGAGCCTGATTACACTCCCTTTGCCGATAAGAAACTATTATAATTAAGAAACTAGTATAATAATGATACTTGTATCAAAGTGTGGCGCGCAAGCATACATTAAAATAAATTAGTTTATGTTTATTTTTCATGCGACTTGGATAGCTACTGCCTTAGTGATAACTAAGCTCTATCAAGGTCACTATGGCGCATATACAGACTGGATCAAGTCATTGATTAACTCCCATCTGCTTTTGGATGGCAATATAATGAAACGAGTTTCAGGGATAAATTATGGAAAAAAACAATAGCCTAACTACAAAACAAGTGGCTGATTTGTTCAATGTTACTATCCGAGCAGTTCAGTTATGGGCGGATAAAGGTGTGATTACTGTATCCAGAACACCAGGTGGCCACAGACGAATTGCCAAAGAAGAGTTAAGCAAAATTAGAGATCATCTTCATCAAGAGCCCTCATCAGTCTCATCTTCGGGGAATATTGATTTTGATACAAATAACCACCTGCGAATTCTCCTCGTTGAAGATGATACGTATATGCTTTCACTTTATGAAAGCGTGATTTCAGAATGGCAATCACCGCCAGTTCGTGTAATTACTGCAAATGATGGTTATCAGGCATTGATCGAGGTGGGTAAGGCGGCATTTGATTTGATTATCACTGATATAAAAATGCCAAATATCGATGGTGCTCGGATGATAAAAATTATACGACAAAACAGTGGTGATGAAGCCCCCCGCATTGCTGTGGTAACGAGTCTTACTAGCACCGAACTTCGTGAAAACTATGAATTACCAGCAGATGTAGCAATCTTTGAAAAACCGGTTTCCTATGCTCAACTACATAGGATTGCATCAGAAATATACAAAAAGAAATACAATAATATTCTTTAAGACAGAGTCAAAAAATGTGACGAAGTTCACATAAAAGATCTGCTAGGTATCACAACTGTCATTATTTTGTGATACAGTCCTACCTGTTTAGTGATAACGCTATGTCGGTATCACCTATTGGGAGCGATGCGCAGACATGCATAACAAATCAGATAAGAGTTCTTTTGTAGTAACCGCCCAAAAACAAATCTTTGTTCTGGGCATCATATCCGCGGTTATTACCTTTTTAGTTTTATTGACTCACCAGTCATTTTTAACCGGCATGATCCCCTTGTTGGTTATTATTGCCGTTACAATCCAGCAGCATTCCTTATTTCAGAAAACCATAGCCAGATACCATGATTCGATGGTTACTGATCACCATGAGCAGATTACTGCAATTTGCCAGAAACCAAACACCGAATTGAGCAGACTTGTCCTAGAGGCTTTGCCTATATGGCAGAAGAATATAGCCACTGCAGAAAACATCACTGAAAAAGGAATTGGCGATCTGTCAGCACAATTTACCGAGTTATCAAAGCGTTTGAGCCATGCCCTGTCCGAAAGTGAGCAGGGTGGCTTAGGTGAGCCCATCATCGTCACCTTGTCTCAGGGACATGACCGCTTGCATGCTGCCACCGATGCGCTGCGTGATGCCCAACAAAACAAGGATTCGGTGCTTTCCGAGATACATCAATTAGAGTCCTATATTGATGAACTGCATGAGATGTCCTCCAGTGTCATTGCCATTGCCGAAAAAACAAATTTACTGGCATTAAATGCAGCCATTGAGGCAGCCAGAGCAGGTGATTATGGCCGGGGCTTTTCTGTCGTTGCTAATGAAGTAAGAGCACTGTCTACGCAATCACGAGAAATGGCTGGAATGATAGTAGATAAAGTATCAAAAATTGATACTGCCATTCACAACACTTCATCACATGCAAAAAGCATGATGGCGCATGAGGGCGAGCTTTTGGTACAGACAGAGAAAAAGGTCGACTCAGTGATCGATGACTTTCAGATCATCATGGAGCGCCTACAGCATTCGTCTGAAGCACTTAAGGACAATACCGCCAGTGTTCAGCAAGAAATTAACAATGTCATTGTGTCCCTGCAATTTCAGGATCGAATCAGTCAGATGCTGACCCAGGTGAGTAACAGTCTTAATCATCTGGAAACCATGATAAATGATTCGGCGAATTTTTCAGAAGAAGAGCTGGAAAAACACTTCAATGTCAGTCAGTGGCTGTCAGAGATGAAAAAGACATACAGCATGTCTGAGCAGTACAAAAATCACGGTGACAAGGTCATAGCAGAAGACCAGAACCAGAGCGTTGTATTTTTTTAGTAGGGAGTCGTTATGTCTAAAACTGTGCTTGTAGTGGATGATTCAGCATCGATGCGTCAAGTCGTGGCCGGAACACTGGAAAGTGTCGGTTTCGGTACCTTGCAGGCGGTCGATGGTGTTGACGCACTGACAAAACTCGATCAACAGCGGGTTAACCTGATAATCAGCGATGTGAATATGCCGAATATGGATGGGCTGACCTTCCTGAAAGAAGTTAAGAAGCGACCAGATACCAAGTTCACCCCTGTCATTATGCTGACAACCGAGACTGTTGCCGATAAGAAGGAAGAGGGGCGTCAGGCTGGTGCCAAAGCGTGGGTTGTAAAACCGTTTCAACCAGACCAGATAGTAGCAGCAGTTCACAAACTGTTGATGTGATAACTATGGAAATCACAGTCAATAGAAATGATGAGGGGCTTACAGTTGAGTTCATTGGCGAACTCAATATCTATGCTATGGAACGATTTTCAGAGAATGTGTCTGACTGGCTTCTGGAGCAAGCCAAGCTGGTTTTGAATCTGGAACAGGTGACGGCAATTGATGGAAGCGGACTTCAAATTATGCTTTTCCTCAGACATATTCGAAGAAAAATGGATAGACAAACAGAATTCAGGAATATCCATGATGATGTTAATTCTTACTTAGCCAGGGCAGGTCTTGAGTTAACACTTCAACAAGCTTCATTCTCAGTCAATGTTGCTGCTCCAGAGAACACGCTAGGCCAGTACCATGTTTGAAGCAGCAATGAGTACATTTTTTGAGGAGGCATCGGAGAATCTCGATCTGATGGAGCAGTATTTGCTGAGCCTTGAGAAGCACACGGATTCAGATCCGGGTGAAGAGCTTAATGCTTTATTCCGGGCTGTTCATACCATTAAAGGTTCAGCTGGATTATTTGGTTTTGACAAGATTGTGAGTTTTACCCATGGTCTTGAAAACATGCTGCAAGAGTTGCGAAGCCAGGCTTTGAGACCGGAACCCGAGCAAAGTAGCTTATTGTTTTCTTCACGAGATCATATTGCAAACCAGCTGGCATTCTATATCGCAGGTAATGTACCTGATGATTCCTGCGATGCAGAGAGCTCGAGACTCTCTCAGCAAATTCAGCATATTTGCGACGGCTTGATGGCAGGCCCTGTTTCTCAATGGGATAGTGAAACACGCGCTGTCAAAAACGGATCATCAAACCCTTACTGGCACCTATCTCTACGCTTTGATAAAAACAGTTTCAAAGATGGTATGGACCCATTGCCCTTTATTGGCTATCTCGCAAAGCTGGGAAGGCTAATCGAGGTCCGGGTTTTGGAAAAAAACTTTCCAGAGCCTGAAATGTTTGACCCAGAAAATTGTTATCTGGCACTCGAAGTCGTTCTCGAAGCCGATGTTACCTATGAAACAGTTATTGACACGTTCGAATTTGTTAGCTCGGATCGGGCCGTTGTCGTTATCGAGCCGGGCAGTCCTATCGACAAATATCAGCAGCTTCTTGAAATCCGTAGACAAGACGCTGATGAGATAAAGCAGCTTCTCGCAGACAGCGGTGCTCTGACGACAGACATGTTGCTTATGCTGGATAAAAAGGGTGATGACGCTGTTGAACATGCCGGCACAGTGACGGCTAATACGATTTCTCCAGAGGCACAGGAAAACTCTAAAAGTGCCTCTCTCAGAGTCGATTCAGACAAACTTGATACGCTCATTAACCTGATTGGTGAGTTAGTTACAACGGGCGCGGGAGTAGCTCTGATTGCTCAGGCTAATCCTGATATGAGTGAATCAGTCTCTAACCTCAATGGCTTGGTCGAGGAAATTCGTGATGCTGCCCTCAAGCTCAGAATGGTGCCGGTGGCCGGGACATTCAAGCGATTTAACAGGGTAGTCAGGGATACCTCAAAGGCGCTGGGTAAGGAAGCCACGTTGATAATGTCTGGCGAAGACACAGAGCTGGATAAATCGGTGATTGAGCATATAGCGGACCCGCTGATGCATTTGGTCAGAAATGCTATTGATCATGGTATTGAAATGCCTGCAGAGCGTCTGGCTAAGGGGAAGCCGCCAGAGGGTGTGCTAAGGCTTTCTGCCTATCACGAGTCAGGTTCGATTGTGTTGGAGATCAGCGATGACGGTAAAGGGCTCGACCCGGCATTCATCACAGATCGTGCTCTGGAAAGAGGCTTAATCAGTGATGACCAGAACCTGACCAAGGAAGAGGCTTTTCAGTTGATTTTCGAGCCTGGCTTTTCTACCAAGGATGAGGTGACTGATCTTTCAGGCCGCGGTGTTGGTATGGATGTTGTCAGAAGAAATATCACCGAGCTTCGCGGCCGTATAGAAGTTGATAGTGAAAGCGATCGCGGCACCACTTTTCGAATTTTTATGCCACTGACACTGGCCATTATTGATGGTTTTCTTATTGCCGTTGCTGAAGACAGGTTCGTGCTGCCTCTGGATTCCGTAGAGGAGTGCGTTGCATTAAGTCCTTCCGAACTGAAACAAGGTAAAAAAGGGGCTTATATGATGCTTAGAAATGAAGTCCTACCGATACTGGACTTACGTCAGATGTTCGAACTGGTGGGGAGGGCATCACGTCGACAAAGCGTGATTGTAGTCAATGCCGGCAGTCAACGGTTCGGTTTGATTGTTGACCGCCTTCTGGGTGAGTTCCAAACCGTCATAAAACCAATGGGCAACCTTTTCAAGAAGCTTGCTGGCATCAGTGGCTCAACCATCATGGCTGATGGTCAACTCGCGCTAATCCTTGATGTAGATGGGCTCACAGCTCACTTCGTCTGAAAGTTAACAACAGTATTCCTACATACCAATTTCAATATTTGCAGAGAAATAACATGCTAAAAAATATCAAAATCAGTGTGAAACTTGTCGGTGCCTTCCTGATTATCTGTGCCATTACGGCTGCTGTCGGTTACTTAGGCCTGTCCAACATGAAAAAGCTTAATGATGCGGCCGACGTGTTGTACCAAAACGAGCTTCGAGGAGTCAGTTTTATCAAGGAAGCCAATGTCAACTTACTTAGTCTGGGGCGCTCCCTACGAAATGCGGTGCTGGCAAGTGAAGCATCCGAAAGGATCACTACCCTTGAAAACATTGACCAGCATTTCAAAAAACTGAAAATCAATGTTGCCCAGGCTCAGCCACTTTTTCAAAGCCTGCAAGCCAAAGAGCTGTTCAACCAACTGAATAATGATGTTGCTCAATATGAACAGGGAATTGAGCAGGCGAAAGCCCTAGTCAGTGATGAGTCTCTCATGGAGAGAAGAAAGTCTGTTGACTTCATCAGGAATGAGTTACGCACAGTGGCAGATAGCCTTGACACTACAATGACAGCTTTGTCTGAAATCAAGGTTGAAAATGCACAGGATGCGGCAGATTACACGACAGAGTTGTATCAAAACAGCAGCACATTGATGTTGACGCTGGTGGCAATAGGTGTGATTTCAGGTCTGATTTTGGGTTACGTAATTGCCCGTTCCATCAGTAGACCGCTGAATCAGGCTGTAGGTGTTGCCCAAGAAATATCGGAAGGTAATCTGGGCGTGTCGCTCACCGTTGATGGCCGCGATGAAGTGGGTCAGTTAATGTCAGCTATGCAGGAGATGGTTCGCAAGCTTTCCCAAGTGGTTGGTGATGTGAATACCGCCAGTGGTTCATTGGCTTCGGCGTCAGAGCAAGTGTCTTCTACATCTCAAAACCTCAGCCAAGGCGCAACTGAGCAAGCTGCCAGCGTTGAGGAAACAACAGCTTCAGTCGAACAGATGTCGGCTTCAATTGAGCAAAACACTGAAAACGCCAAAAACACCGATGTCATGTCCAGCAAGGCTGCCAAAGAAGCCATAGAGAGTGGTGAAGCGGTTGCTAAAACCGTGTTGGCCATGAAATCCATCGCCGAGAAGATCAGCATTATTGATGACATTGCCTATCAGACTAATCTTTTGGCTTTGAACGCTGCCATTGAGGCCGCCCGAGCTGGTGAACATGGAAAAGGTTTCGCGGTTGTAGCAGCTGAGGTGAGAAAACTCGCCGAGAGAAGTCAGGTGGCATCGCAGGAAATTGGTGAAGTGGCACAGGGCAGTGTCGCTATTGCAGAGCAGGCTGGTAAGTTACTGGAAGAGATGGTGCCTTCGATTGAAAAGACATCGGCATTGGTTCAGGAAATCACCGCTGCTTCAGCTGAACAAACCACCGGAGCTACTCAGATTAACTCGGCAATGGAACAACTGAGCACGATTACACAGCAAAGTGCATCAGCTTCAGAAGAACTTGCCTCAACCGCAGAAGAAATGAGTAGCCAGGCGCTGGAGTTACAAGAGCTGATGGC
>NZ_CBFHHW010000022.1:0-4201 GCF_965655755.1 Methylophaga sp.
GACGTCACACTGAGTTTGGACTTGAAGCTCGGACCTTCTCTGACCTAAGGGTGTTACACCAAAGACCATATTAAATTGGCAGTAGTATTGAGAATGCTTGGCTGACCTTAACCACATGGTGTCCCATGAGGCGGCGGGAATCGAACCCGCGTCCGCAGATACTCCGCCCTCGGATCTACATGCTTATTTCATCTATTAATTTAACTCAATGCTACCCGATGAACAGGGAAAACAAAGAGCGATCTTGATAAAGTTTTAATCCATCTGTACCAAGCATACGTCAGGACGATCTTGTGAGAGTCGACGCTCGATACCAGACGCACAAGCACGGATCTGGTCGAACGGCATTCACTGGTTCTTAAGCAGCTAGTGCGTAGTTGTTATCGTTAGCAACTAAATTTTTTCCAATCTTTTTTACGAGAGAACTGGAATACTCGGCATGCACCTTAGGTTTTGTCATCCCCGTCGAAACCAGGTCGCCCCCTAAAGCGTTATAACATCTGACATTATAAAGAAGTGTGAGTTTCTCAGCCAGCGTTGTTTATTTCATTTTCAGAATACGGGCTTTATCACGATTCCAATCGCGCTCTTTTTCTGTTGCCCGCTTGTCATGTAATTGTTTACCTTTGGCCAGAGCGATTTGTACTTTCGCCATGCCTTTTTTCCAATACATGTTTAATGGCACTAAGGTGTAGCCCTTGCGATCAACCGAGCCAATTAACTTACTCAGCTCTTTGCGATGCAGGAGTAGCTTTCTGTCCCGCTGCGCTTCGGGTCTGATATGCGTTGATGCTGTTTTAAGCGCGGTAATCAAGGCATTTGCCAGCCAGGCTTCGCCGTTACGGACGTGTATGTAGCTTTCATTAAGCTGAATCTTGCCGTCGCGGAGACTTTTGACTTCCCAACCTTCCAGAACCAGTCCCGCCTCGAATCGATCTTCGATAAAAAAGTCGTGACGCACTTTGCGGTTCACCGCAATCGTATTATCGTCTGATTTCTTTTTATTCTTTTTAACTGCCATCCCCATATTATAAAGCCTTTAGCCTGTATCTTCATTTATTTCTCTATTTTTTAAACTGTGATCGAACTCTAGTTTGTTGATTTAGCAGAGTTCTGGTTACAATCAAAGCAATTTGCATTAATCAGGACGTCAACATGGCAAGACCTTCAACGTCGATACATGGCGAATGGACGACACGCTGGGCATTTATTCTAGCTGCTACAGGTTCAGCGGTAGGGCTTGGCAATATATGGAAATTCCCCTACATCACAGGTGAGAATGGTGGTGGCGCCTTTGTTCTTGTCTATTTGGCCTGCATTGCCGTTATCGGTATCCCGCTCATGATGGCTGAGGTTTTGATAGGCCGTCGTGGTCGACAAAACCCGATGAACAGTCTGCGATCACTGGCTGAAGAGGAAGGAAAGTCTACACACTGGCAATGGCTTGGTGCCATGGGTATTTTGGCCGGCTTTTTTATTCTTTCTTATTACAGTGTTATCGCGGGTCAGGCTATGGCTTACATTCCGCGAACCTTTTTCGGCATTTTTGAGGGTGTGACCCCCGATGGTGCGGCAAGTATTCACAGTGCTTTGGTTTCTGATCCAGAACGCCTGTTAGCCTGGCATACCATCTTTATGCTTTTTACCGTGTTCGTCGTTACACGTGGTGTTCAACGAGGGCTGGAAAAGTCAGTACGCATCATGATGCCGGCTTTGTTCATCATTTTGGTGATGTTGGTTGGCTATGCCGCCAACACAGGTGAGGCGTTCACTCGTAGTGTGCATTTTCTGTTTGACCCCGACTTTTCAAAACTCACCGCCAACAGCATTCTCATCGCCATGGGCCATGCCTTTTTTACGTTGAGTCTGGGTATGGGTGCCATTATGGTTTATGGCTCTTATCTTCCAAAAAACACTTCTATCTTTAAAGTCTCTGTGACTATTTCGATTATGGATACCAGTGTGGCGCTGTTAGCAGGACTCGCTATCTTCCCGCTGGTATTTGCGAATGGGATGGAGCCGGGACAAGGTTCCAGTTTGATTTTCCAGACTTTACCTATCGCCTTTGGCCATATGCCGGGCGGTCAGTTCTTTGGGGGCATTTTCTTCCTGTTACTGGTCTTTGCAGCATGGAGTTCGGCGATCTCTCTGGTAGAACCCATCGTGGCATGGCTGGTGGAAAATAAAGGAATGAAACGATTGAATGCTGCCCTTTTCTCCGGCGCCACAATTTGGTTGTTTGGCTTGCTCACTGTGTTCTCATTCAATATCGGTGAAAACTGGACACTTTTCGGGCAGACTGCATTTGGCTTGCTTGACTATCTGACAGCGAATATCATGTTGCCTTTGGGCGGCCTTTTGATAGCCTTATTTGCTGGCTGGATAATGAAACCGAACAGTGCAGCAGACGAGCTGGCCATGGGCAATGGTCTTGCCTTTAAGTTCTGGCTTATGCTGATTCGTTATGTCACGCCGACCGCGATCATCATCATATTTGCCAACCTGATTGGTCTGTTTGGATAAACTGGGAAGCTAACCTGACTCAATGACAACCATAACTCGAAGTTCTCTGGTGATGTACACACCGGATCAGATGTTTGATCTGGTCAACGATGTAGAAGCCTATCCCCGTTTTTTACCCTGGTGCCGTAACAGTCGCATCCTGAGTAAAAACGAAGATGTTATCTGTGCGTCTCTCGATATTGCTAAAGGGGGGATTCACCATGAGTTTTCTACCCGCAATGTGCTTGACCACGGCAACGCTATTCGTATTGAGTTGATTGATGGCCCTTTCCGTCACCTCGAAGGGCATTGGCAATTCAAACCTATCGGAGACAATCAAGGCTGTCGGGTACAGCTTGATATGGACTTTGAATTCTCTACCCGTCTGTTGGATCTGGCTTTAGGTCCGGTCTTTACTCAAATATCCGGCTCTCTTGTCGACGCCTTTTGTAAACGTGCTCAGGAAATCTATGGAAAACAATGAACATATGCTGATTGAGGTAGCGTATGCCTTGCCTGATGAACAACTCATTCTGGAAGTTGAAGTTCCCTCAGACAGCACTGTCGAAGACGCTATTAAACGCTCAGGCATTCTTGAACGTTACCCACAGATTGATCTGGCAACCGACAAAGTCGGTATCTTTGGCAAAATGTGTAAATTGAATGCCAACCTTAAAAATAAAGATCGGATAGAGATTTACCGGCCTTTGATTGCCGATCCAAAAGAATCACGTCGTCAGAAAGCGGAAATGGCGAAGAAAAACAAAGCCGCTAAGGACTAAGCTCTGCGTTTATACACCGCTTGAGATTCAAGTAATGTCATTTCATCATTGGTAAAACCGGCTTCAAGGCGGGCTTCGGTGTGAAATGGGCCTCGTATTTCGCCGTTAAAGTAGGTTTCAAGCAATTCTTTAAACGTGGTAAACGGGTCCCTATCTCGCTGTTTACAGAGAAAGTTAAACCAGTCTGTACCGACTTTTACATGCCCGACTTCTTCACGCAGAATCAGCTCCAGAATCTCAACAGCGCGAAAATCACCCGACTTACGCAGCTTGTTCATCATTGAGGGTGTCACATCAAGACCCCGCGCTTCGAGCACTCGAGGCACTAATGCCATCCGTGTGAGTGGATCATGATGCGTTTTCTGCGCCATTTCCCACATGCCGTCATGGGCCGGAAAATCACCATAACTAAACCCCATCGTTTTTAAATGCGTATCCAGCATTTCAAAATGGGTTGATTCTTCATAGGCGACCTGTAACCAGTCGTGATAATACGCTTCAGGCATATCAGCAAAGCGGGCAAGTGCATCCAGCCCCAGATTAATCGCATTGAACTCAATATGGCATATCGCATGGATCAGCGTTGCATGACCCGTTTGTTGGTTATTTCGTCGCCGCGGCAAATCTCGTGGTGAGACTAGTTGAGGCCGTTCAGGTCTGCCTGGTACATCGGGTACATCCAATTGCTGTCGGCTGAGCGAAATACCCTGCGTTTTGGCTGCGTTATGTAATGCTTGGGTCGCCTGCGCTTTTTGCCAGGGATCAGCTATTAATAAGCAGGCCAGTGCCTCTTCCCGAATGGATATAGCTTTACCCATCTAACCGGACTCTTGGATCCACCAACGTGTAGGAAATATCGGTCAATAACAGTCCGACGATGTAAAGCACCGACCCCAGGAAAACCATGGCCCTGACTA
>NZ_CBFHHW010000022.1:4299-44662 GCF_965655755.1 Methylophaga sp.
ATCGCGAAGTCCTGAGCATGAATGGCATCAATGGTGTAACTACCCAGGCCGGGGATACCAAAGAATGACTCAAGAATCAGACTGCCCATAAACAAGGTAGGCAATACGACAACGGCACCTGTCAGAATCGGGATCATCGCATTTTTAAGCACATGCGAAAATAAGACTTTCACTTCGGATAGCCCTTTTGCCCGGGCGGTGCGAACATAATCTTTTGAGACTTCCTCCAGGAACAATGTCCGATACCAGCGTGAGCCGCTGCCTATTCCCGAGACAATGCCTATTGCGACCGGCAGGATAAGAAATTTAGCGGCATCAAAGCCCTGCGAATAACCGGAAATAGGCACAAGCTGCATGATTTTTCCGACCAGAAACTGACCACCAATAATATAGAAAAGCCCGGATATCGACATCAATACAACACACAATATGACGCCACTTAAATCGACATAGGTAGCCCGGAAAAACACCATTAACAAAGCAAAGGTAATGTTGACCATAATGCCAATAATAAAGATGGGTATCGCAATGGCCAGACTAGGCCACATGCGTGTCTGAATATCCTGCCCGATATCACGGCCGTCGTCGGCCTGACCAAATTCAAACACAAACAGACTGAGTGACTTGTCAAAAAAGATGGTATCAGTGGCTTTGCCCAGGCCCGCTGCCTCGTCGTTCCAAATCAACGCCTTATTGTAACCACGCTCTTCTTTCCAGGTTTCAATGGCCTGTTCGGTAACGTGCTTGTTACCAAGATGCATGCGGGCCATATCATCGGGTGTGTTAACCATGAAAAATAAGACAAATGTCAGTGCGTTAACCCCCAGTAATATAGGAAAAGCATAAAGAATTCGTCTTATGATGTATGCGAGCATGGAAAGGGGCTACCTGTGATTCCGTTTCGGTTCAGCTTAATGACCCGTTTTGGGTGCTTCAAGTTTCAAATTTGCTATTGTATCAGTTGCTGCAATTGATGGCGCTGCTTGAATGTTTCGCATATCAGACCATAATAAATATGAACAAAGCGTTTATTTTTCAGTCACAACAGCATCCTTATGACCCATTGAGAGAATCACCATGAAAATATTATCCATCGCATTTATGTTGAGCCTATTCGTGAGTCTGGGCTTTCCTGTCAACGCTGAAGAAACCAAAATCATGATCCGGGCAAAAGCGGCTGATGCCAAGTATATTGGTACGAGTGTCGGGGGTGTTCGTGTTGTGGTGGAGGATGCTGAAACCGGCGAGATTTTGAATCAAGGCTGGATAAACGGCGACACGGGTGACACGGATGTTTTGATAAAGAACCCGATTAAGCGTGGTCAAACGCTGGCTACTGAGACAACTGCAGGATTTCTGGCTAAGGTTGATATTAATACACCGCAATTGCTTCGCTTCAAATTGATCGGCCCTTATGGTTATCGTCAATCTCTACAGGAAGCGTCTGTCACATCCTGGGTTATCCCCGGTAAAGACATTCTCGGAGATGGCATAACGTTAACCATGCCAGGCTTCATCGTTGATGCATGGACTCAGGTTTTAGAAGGCGGAAAAGTAGAGTTTTATACTAAAGCATCGCTGCTTTGCGGGTGCCCCATCACTAAAGACGGCTTGTGGAAACCGGACAATTACGAAGCCAAAGCCATCATCATGCAGGATGAAAAAAAGATTGATGAAGTCACGCTGGACTTTACCGGACCAGTGGGACTGTTTTCTGCAAAGACTGAAATCAAACAATCAGGTCACTATAAAGCTATTGTTTACTTAATCGATCAAACCACCGGCAATGTGGGTGTTGATCGCACTATGTTTCAGGTTAACCTCGACTGAGGCTGTAACATTCAGTGCTTCCAGGCGTCTATGGAGTATGAGAGATTGCAGGAGTCATTATGAATAGTAAGTCATGTCCGGTTAAGGGTGCCGGTCTTGGTTTCCGCCGAAGTTTTATGGATGAGTTCGCGGCATTGCCTGAAACCAATGTCGACTTTCTGGAAGTCGCGCCCGAAAACTGGATGGAAATGGGCGGCGCTTTTGGCAGAAAGTTCTCCGCTATAGCAGAGCGTTATCCTATGCTCTGCCATGGCTTGTCATTGTCATTGGGTAGCCCTGCTCCCTTGGATGAGCATTTTCTGCAACGTCTCAAAAAATTCTTTGATAAACATAATATTCGCACTTACAGCGAACATCTCAGTTATTGCAGTGATGATGGTCACTTATATGACTTAATGCCTATACCGTTCACTGAGGAAGCTGTGCGCTATGTGTCAGATCGGATTAAACGTATTCAGACTATTCTGGAGCGTCGATTGGTGATTGAAAACGTGTCTTACTACGCCGCACCCGGTCAACAAATGAGCGAAGTGGAATTCATCACCGCCATTCTGGAAGAAGCAGACTGCGATTTATTGCTTGATGTGAATAACGTCTTCGTAAACAGCGTAAACCATCAATACGACCCGATGGATTACATCAATGCGATGCCCAGCGATCGTATTGCCTATTTACATATCGCGGGCCATTATAACGAGGCTGACGATCTGATTGTGGATACCCATGGTGCAGATGTGATTGATCCTGTCTGGCAGCTACTCGAAAAAACCTATACCTCACATGGTGTTGTGCCCACGCTCTTGGAACGTGACTTTAACATTCCGTCTGTGGCGCATTTGTTAAGTGAAGTTGAGATGATTCATGACTATCAGCAGCAACATAAGGTCAAAGATGTCTCACACGGCTGAATCATTCAAGCAAACGCAATATGCATTTGCTGCCCATATCCGGGATCCGGAAAATCAAAAAGCGCCTGACAATATTGAATCACGCCGAATGGCAATTTATCGCGACCTCTTTTTCAATAATATCAATGGCACGCTGAAAAACGCTTTCCCGGTTATCAGAACCTTATTCACGGAAGAAAAATGGCTCGCAATGGTGCGTGATTTTATGATTAAGCATCAGTGCAGAACACCCTTATTCGTGGAAATTGCCCGTGAGTTCATTGCGTATCTTGAAGCAGAGCGATCTGCACAAGATGATCCGCCTTTTTTGACCGAGCTTGCACATTACGAGTGGGTCGAGCTTGCCCTTAAAATTGCTGAGCCCGATTTTTATGTCACCCCTTTAGTAGAGACGGAAGACAGGCTGGCTTTATCATTCACGCAATCACCATTAGCGTGGCTTTTAGTTTATCGCTTCCCGGTGCATCAAATCAGCCCTGATAACCAACCCGAACAAGCCATGGAACCACCGGTCTGTTTGCTGGTTCATCGGAATGCCAATGACGAGGTGAAGTTTATTGAACTTAATCCTGTCAGTGCCCGTTTATTGGAGCTGCTGGATCAGGGTAAATCAGGCTACGAAGCAGTCACGGAAATAGCAGAAGCCATGCAGCATCCCAATCCGGAAGTTGTGACTCAGGGCGCGCGACAGATGATTGATGACTGGGTGAATCGAGGGATTTTACTGAAACAACACGCATAAAAAAGCCGGGCAATGCCCGGCTTTTTCGTTTCTTTTTTGTCTTTCAATCAGGCGGTTGCAAGCTCAATCGCTTCAGCAGAAAGACGTGTAATTTCGTCCCAGTTTTCTGCATCAACCAGGTTAGCCGCACACATCCATGAACCACCCACACAACCTACGTTAGGCAGGCTGAAATAGTCTTTAACATTTTTCTGACTCACGCCGCCTGTTGGGCAAAAGGTGATCTGAGGAATCGGTGCACCGATTGACTTCAACATAGGAACGCCACCCGCGGCTTCTGCCGGGAAGAACTTCATCGCAGTGATGCCTTTTTCAAGCAATGCCATTGCCTGGCTTGGATCCGCAATGCCCGGAAGCAGAGGTACACCGGTGGCCAGTGCAGCATCAATCAATTTTTCAGTAGTACCCGGACTGACAATAAACTCGGCACCGGCATCGATCGCGGCATTCAGGGTTTCAATGTTAATAATTGTGCCTGCACCGACAATCGCATCAGGAACTTCCGCTTTAATGCGACGGATAGATTCCAGAGCCGCATCAGTACGTAAGGTAATTTCGAGTACTTTCAAACCACCTTTAACCAGCGCTTTTGCCAGAGGCACAGCATGATCTGCATTGTTGATAACCATCACCGGAACAATCGGTGAGACCTGCATGATTTCATGAATTGTTTTTGACATTGTTTATGTTATTCCAGATTTTAAAAAATTATTCGACGTTAAACATGTTGATAGCACCGGTTTCAGCGGTTGAAACACCCTGACGGAAACTATCAAACAACTCACGACCCATACCGTAGTGATGTTCCGTGTTAGCCATTACGCAAGCCATACGCGAATTCAGTTCTGCTTCATCGACCAGCACGTTCAGTTCGCCTGTCTGTGTATCCAGACGGACCATGTCGCCATCACGTACTTTTGTCATCAGATTACCGTCAGCGCATTCAGGCCACAGGTGAATCGCAGAAGGAACCTTGCCAGATGCGCCTGACATACGACCATCCGTCACCAGAGCAACTTTAAAGCCTTTATCCTGCAATACACCCAGCGGCGGCGTGAGTTTGTGCAGTTCCGGCATACCATTGGCTTTCGGGCCCTGGAAGCGCAGAACAACAATCACGTCTTTATTCATTTCACCGCGTTTGAAAGCCTCAACCACGTGGTCCTGATTATCAAAAACCATCGCGGGTGCTTCAACAACCTGATGCTCAGGATCCACAGCAGAAATCTTAGACATGCCGCGACCTAAGTTACCTTTGATCAAATGCAGACCACCACCGGTTGCGAATGGTTTAGCCACACTACCGATAACTTCTTTATCCAGTGACTCTTTGGCACCTTCTACCCAAGTCAATTTACCTTCTTTGAGGGTAGGTTCTTGTGTGTACTGAGCCATGCCTTTTTCATCACCAACAGTAATGACATCTGTATGCATCAGGCCATTTTCAGACAGCTCACGAATCAACACGCCCATACCACCCGCGGCCTGGAAGTGATTAATATCCGCTTCACCGTTCGGGTAGATACGTGTGAGGGATGGAATGATCTTGGACAGATTATCGAAATCATCCCAGTTAATGATAATACCGGCTGCGCGAGCAATCGCGACCAAGTGCATTGTATGGTTAGTTGAACCGCCAGTAGCAAGCAAACCAACCAAGGCGTTAATAATTGCCTTTTCGTTGATCATATGACCAATCGGACGGAAGTCATTGCCTAAAGCGGTGAAGCTCAGGACTTGTTCAGTCGCTTTTTGCGTCAACGCATCACGCAGTGGTGTGTTCGGGTTGATGAATGAACTACCCGGAAGGTGCAGCCCCATCATTTCAACCATCATCTGGTTACTGTTAGCAGTACCATAGAAAGTACAAGTACCCGGACTATGGTAAGACTCAGACTCTGCTTTGAGCAGTTCATCACGGCCGACCTTGCCTTCAGCATACAACTGACGGATACGAACTTTTTCTTTATTTGGCAGACCACTTGGCATCGGTCCCGCAGGGACGAAGATTGCCGGCAAGTGACCAAAGCTGAGCGCACCAATCAATAAGCCCGGTACGATTTTGTCACACACACCAAGGTAAAGTGCTGCGTCAAACATGTTATGGCTTAGGCCTACAGCGGTTGCCATGGCAATAACGTCACGGCTAAATAATGACAGTTCCATACCCGGTTGACCTTGGGTAATACCATCACACATTGCAGGAACACCGCCAGCAAACTGCGCAACGCCACCCGCTTCCTGGGCTGCTTCTTTTATGATGGAGGGAAAGTCTTTAAACGGCTCGTGCGCCGACAACATATCGTTGTAAGAAGAAATAATCGCAATATTGGCTTTTTTATCACCCGCCAAATCTGATTTATCTGTCATCGAGCAGGCAGCAAACCCGTGAGCCAGATTACCGCATCCCAATACAGCACGATGAGGGCCTTGAGCCATTGCCTCATCAATACGAGCCAGATAGACAGCGCGTGATTTTTTGCTTCTTTCGATTACGTCATTGGTGACGGATTCTAATACTGGATGAACCATATTTTCTTTCTCTCTTTAATGCTTTGCGTGATTAATTGCAAAGGGTATTGCCGGGCTGGAAATGCCCAGAAGATTTCATATTAAGATCCTGAATTATACCTTGAATGCACCCTTTTAGCACAGCATGAAGTTACTTTTCATTGCGTGACATAACTACTGAGCCCATACAGACAGGGTTTCTTGATTGAAACCCGCTCGCTAATACTCCGCAATAATTCACATACTAGGGTGCTTAAAAAACGATATCAATGTAGACCGGTTGATATTTGGTTCAATTGGCCACTTACGCTTTAGACCATCGATTAAGGTATGATCGGGCGCTTAGTAATTTTAATAACCTCATCTGAATCATCATGACTGAAAATAAAACGATGCGAACGATACGCAGCTTCGTACGCCGAGAAGGCAGACTCACTCCTGGGCAAGAAAGAGCGCTGGATAAACTCTGGCCTGAATTTGGTATTGATGAGAGTACAGAAACGCTCGATCTCGAAACATTGTTTGGCCGCAGTTCACCGGTAGTGCTGGAAATTGGCTTTGGCAATGGGGCCTCTTTGGCTGAAATGGCGAAACAGCAACCTGACCATAACTATATCGGGATTGAAGTTCATCGGCCCGGGGTTGGACAACTGCTGAAAGCCATTGAAACAGAAGCTCTCACCAATGTACGCGTTGCCTGTACCGATGCCGTAGAGCTCATTAAAAATCGTATTCCTGATAAGTCACTTGACCGTGTGCAAATTTATTTCCCGGACCCATGGCACAAGAAACGACATCATAAACGGCGCATTATTCAGCCAAAATTCGTCAATATTCTGGCTAACAAACTCAAGCATGGCGGTCTCTTACACTTGGCGACTGACTGGCAGGATTATGCTGAACAAATGCTGGTCGATCTTTCTGACAACGACCGCTTCAAAAATACAAGTCAGACTGGTGACTTTATAGAACGCCCTGACTATCGACCACTCACAAAGTTCGAACAACGCGGTCATCGATTAGGTCACGGCGTATGGGATTTATTATTTAAGCGTTTGTAACAAAATCAGATAATACTTGCGTCACGAGATCGCTTGCGATAGCTTAGGCAGTGAATTAACTTTGAACTGCAAGTGGTTGACATGAAATTGAATATTCAAAAGCTATCAGCAATTTTATTGCTTTCCTCCGCCAGTTCAGCAGCCTGGTCTGCTGGCTACGCTATCCAGGAACAGAGTGTTACCGGTCTTGGTAGAGCCTTTGCCGGCAGTGCCGCTGTTGCTGAAGACGCCAGCACTATCTTCTTCAATCCCGCCGGAATGACATATCTCAAGAAGACTGAAATGGATGTGGGACTTAATTACATCAAGCCAAAATCTGAGTTTCGTAACGATGGTTCAGCCGTCCCCGACTTGGGTGGAGCCGGTGGTTTTTCTGGACAAGCGCTGACAGGTGGTGATGGCGGTGATGCCGGCCATGAAGCTTTCGTACCAAACTTTTATCTGAGCCATCCGGTTAACGATAAAGTCACCATCGGACTGGGGGTAACAGCGCCTTTCGGCCTAGTTACCGAATATCGCGATGATTGGGTCGGTCGTTATTTTGCGGTCAAATCAGAAATGCTGACAGCTAACTTTAATCCAACCATCGCGATTCAGGCCACCGATAAGCTTTCATTAGGCTTTGGTGTCAGTGCCCAGTATATTGATGTGAAACTTACACAGATGGCTGATTTGGGGGCACTCGGAGGTGCTCCGCAGGCTGCTGATGGAAAGGTCAAACTGGGAGCAGATGACTGGGGCTATGGCTATAACCTCGGACTTCTCTACCAAGCAACTGAGGATACTCGTGTTGGCTTAGCATTCCGTTCAAAAATATCACACACACTGAAAGGGGACGGTACGCTAAAAGATGCATCAGGAAATACTCAAGTCGAGGATAATGTCCAGGCTGACGTCGACCTGCCGGAATCACTTTCATTAGCTATTCATCACCGAATCAATACCAAATGGTCTGTTTCTGCTGATGCAACTTTCACCCGTTGGAGTCGATTCAAAGAGCTCAACATCCAATCTGATGGCGGTCAGTTATCCTCGATTAAACCGGAAGATTGGGAAAACACGATGCGTTACGGCTTGGGTGTGGATTACAAACACAGCAATAAATGGACATTCAGGGCGGGTATTGCATACGACGAAACACCGGTGCCTAGTGCTGAAAGAAGGACGGCAAGAATACCGGATAATGATCGTAAATGGGTTTCTCTCGGTGCGACTTATCATTATTCTGAAAATATTATTTTAGATGCCGGTTATACCCATTTATTTATTGATGATCCGAAAATCAATGAAACAGATGATGATGGTTATAACCTTAACGGCGAATACGATGCCAGTGTTGACCTGCTGGGGGTTCAGTTACGCTGGTTAATGTAAGCAACGGGGCTCGCATTATGACCACAACCAAAACGGATAACATTTCCGCAGAACAAGCCGGTACCTTATATGGTCTATTCCTGGAGCGATTGAGTCGTTCACCTGAGCACGTTGCTTACCGTAGTTATTCCAACGAGACAAACAGTTGGTATGACACCACCTGGCGTGAAGTCGCCGTCGAAGTCGCTCGTTGGCAGACAGCCCTGAGTAAAGAGAACCTCGAACCTGGTGACCGAGTTGCGCTGAATTTACGCAATGCAAAGGAATGGGTATTTTTTGATCAGGCTGCGATGGGGTTGGGTTTGATTGTTGTTCCCCTCTATCCGGACGACCGCCCTGATAACGTTGCCTATATTTTGCAGGATGCGGACGTCAAATTACTTTTCTTGCAGAACACAGCACAATGGAAACGTTTACAACCCTCTATCACAGAAGAGCACAATCTCAGTCGTGTAATCATTGCCAACTATGCCGACGATGAAACTTTAAGCGCCCCCGCTTTATTTGCTCAGAACTGGTTACCGGAAAAAACGAATCCATTACTGGATTGGGATGCCGATCCACATCAGCTGGCATCAATTATTTATACCTCAGGCACAACTGGCAAGCCCAAAGGGGTCATGCTCAGTCATCATAATATGTTATCTGTAGCGGCTGGCTCATTACAGTACTTTGAAGTTTTACCGGATGATCTGTTTCTCTCTTTTCTACCGCTATCGCACACCTTAGAACGAACAGCTGGGTATTATCTGCCTATTATGGCGGGTGCGGCCGTTGCTTATTCGCGTGGCATTCCACAATTAGCTGACGATATGCTGATGGTAAAACCGACCATTTTGATTGCCGTGCCACGTATTTTTGAACGAATCTATAGCCGTTTGCAGGCACAACTCAATCAGAAATCGTCCCTGGCCCGCTTTCTGTTTCATACAACGAGTTCTATTGGCTGGTCCCGATTTAAGTATCAACAAGGTAAACAGGGATGGCGAGCTAGTTTTTTGGGTCTGCCAATGCTGAATAAACTGGTCGCTAAAAAAGTGCATGAACGCATGGGTGGGAATGTTCGCATAGCAGTGAGTGGCGGTGCCCCACTTCCGATTCAGGCTGCTAAGCTCTTTATTGGTTTAGGCTTAAACCTGTTACAGGGTTATGGACTGACAGAAACCAGTCCCGTTATCAGTGTTAATGAGCCTGATAATAATGATCCTAATAGTGTCGGGCGTGCGATACCCGGTGTTGCGGTCAAGATCGGTGACAATGATGAGTTATTGGTTCGTGGTCCTGGTAACATGCTGGGTTATTGGAACAACCACAAAGCCACATCACAAACAATCAATGCCGAAGGTTGGCTGCACACGGGTGATCAGGCGCGCATTTCAGACAGTGGCCACATCTATATTACAGGTCGTATTAAGGACATTCTTGTTCTCAGTAACGGTGAAAAAGTACCCCCCAGTGACCTGGAATCAGCTATTCAATCGGATGAACACTTTGAGCAGGTAATGATTGTGGGTGAAGGTGAATCTTATTTATCGGCTCTGCTTGTTTTAAACTCAGATAAATGGTTTAGCCTCGCAAAAGAATTAAACCTGAATGCGATGGATAACGACAGTCTGAATAGCAAAAATTTACAGCAATATGTCATTCAGCGATTACGCAAGCTGCTTCATGATTTTCCAGCTTATGCCAAGATTCGTCGTGTCAGCCTGACATTAGAGCCGTGGACAATTGAAAACGGTATGATGACGCCAACAATGAAAATCAAACGCGGTGAGGTCGCAGCCCACCACCAAGCTGATATCGATAAGATGTATAGCTGAATTAACTTGCTTCTGAGATCGGTTGCGCTAGTTCTGGCATAAGTTTCATGGCCGCTTCAACCGTATGAAAAGAACCAAAAATCAGAATTCTATCGTCAGTCGCCGCAGCCGCCATCGCTGCGTGGTATGCCTCAGCAACATGGGTGTAGCACCCCACTTTCTTATCACCAACTATAGGCGCCAGAGTCTCTGATAACGCTTCAGCACTGAGGCCTCTGATGCCATCAAGTCCAGCCAGATACCAAAAATCAATCACATTCACCAATGCTTCGGCAACCGCTTGGCTGTCTTTATCTTTCAGCATCGCCAGAATCGCATAGGTTTTACCTTGTCCCGACGTTTGGGCTAACAGCTCACGTAAGTTATCGGCACCCTGCTGATTGTGTGTCACATCCAGAATGCGTGTGATCGCACCGGGAACAACCTGAAAACGGCCACACAATTTGACCTGTTTGAGCCCAGTTTCAACAGCATTTTGATCGATATGCAAACCTTGTTGAGATAATAAATCACAAACCTGTAATACCGCAGCCGCATTCTGTAGTTGATATGTCCCCATTAATGCTGGTAACGGGAGCGATTCATAGCTGGTATCTGCATTACGCCATGACCAGTGTGAGGAATCGGTTTCATAGTTGAAATCTTTCCCTGAAACAAAGCAGGGACTATTCAGTCGACTGGCATAATCCAGTACCGTGTGGGGCGGGCTGACTTCTGAGCAAACAACCGGTGTCGCCGCACGGATAATACCGGCTTTTTCGCGACCGATCGCTTCCCGGTTATCCCCCAACCATGTCGTATGATCCAGCCCAATCGGCGTAATTAATGCGACATCGGTATCAAACAGATTAACAGCATCCAGCCTACCGCCCATGCCGACTTCTAAAATCGCTATATCAACATCCTGACGACAAAAAAGATCGGCTGCGGCAAGCGTTGCAAACTCAAAGTAAGTTAGTGAAACATCTTCTCTCGCCTGGTCAATACGCTCGAATGCCGCGCAGATAGCATCGTCATCACAGGGCTGACCGTTAATAGCCATCCGTTCGTTATAACGAAGTAAATGAGGAGATGTATAGGTTGCTGTGCGATAACCGGCAGCCAGTAAGATCGAGGCTGTGATAGCAACGGAAGATCCTTTGCCATTAGTACCTGCTACGGTAACGGTCTTGAAAGGCAACTTGGTCTGGCCTCCCATACGCTGCCAGACCTCACCGACCCGGTCTAAACCGGGATCGATTTCAGTGAAGTGTAAATTTTCCTGCCACTGTAACCATTGCGACAACGATGAGAAACGCATTGGCGCCCTTAATCACATTGCTGGACGTTTTTGCAACATAGTCAGAATGTTGCTGAGGCGTTCACGCATATCACGTCTGTCGACAATCATGTCAACGGCGCCGTGTTCCAGCAAGAATTCAGCACGCTGAAAACCTTCCGGTAACTTTTCACGGACAGTCTGTTCAATGACTCGCGGTCCGGCAAAGCCAATAAGTGCTTTTGGTTCTGCAACATTAATATCACCCAGCATTGCCAGACTGGCTGATACGCCGCCCATTGTTGGATCAGTCATCACAGAAACAAATGGGATACCGGCATCACTGAGTTGCGTCAAAATGGCACTTGTTTTTGCCATTTGCATCAATGAGAAGAGGCCTTCCTGCATACGTGCACCACCGCTGGCAGAAAAACACACCAATGGAATGTTATGTTTCAAAGCGACTTGTGCCGCACGAACAAATTTTTCGCCTACCACCGAGCCCATTGACCCGCCCATGAAAGAGAAATCAAAGGCTACAGCAACTAATGGCAAGTCATTGACTTTACCCTGCATGGCAAGCAATGCATCATTTTCACCCGTATTACGTTGTGCTTGTGTAATACGATCACGATAACGTTTACTATCTTTAAACCGGAGCGTGTCAACGGGTTTAACGTCAACCGCAATTTCAACCTGCTCGCCTTCATCAAGGAAGGTTTCCAGACGTTTTCTGGCATTGATACGCTGATGATGCTCACATTTAGGGCACACCATCAAATTGCGTTCAAGCTCAGCACGGTAAAGAACGTTGTCACAGCTTGGGCATTTACACCAAACGCCCTCAGGAACAGAACGGCTTCGAACTGTGCGAATTTTTGACGGTATTAATCTTTCAAACCAACTCATCTTGTCACCTTAATTTTCGGATCAGGCACTGGCCAAATCACGGGCATTTATTGCATGGCGCATTTCCGCCAACAGTCCGGCAACAGCAGCAGGTAATTCATCCAGACGGTCAGCATGCTCTTCAATACAACGAACTAACGTGCTACCAACAACCACGGCGTCTGCGATTTCAGACACTGATGCGGCTGACTTGCCATCACGAATACCAAATCCTACACCCAACGGTAGATTGGAATACTCGCGTAACTGGCTTAATTTATTAGACACCTCTTCAACATCTAAAGCTGCTGCACCCGTGACGCCTTTGATTGACACATAATAAATAAAGCCACGTGCAAAACTAGCAATGGTTGCCATTCGTTCTGCTGAAGTGGTCGGTGCCACCAGATAAATCGTGTCTATGCCATTCTCATCCATCACAGAACGGAATTCGGCTGACTCTTCAGGTGGCACATCCACCGTCAAAACACCATCAACGCCTGCTGCTTTGGCAAGTTCAGCAAACCTAGGGTAGCCCATCGCCTCTATCGGATTGGCATAGCCCATCAGTACAATAGGTGTCTGCGTATTTTTTTCGCGGAATTTTTTTACCATTTCCAGCACGTTGGTGATGCTTACATCATTTTTCAAAGCACGTTCACATGCTTTTTGAATAACCGGGCCATCACACATTGGATCGGAGAATGGAATGCCTAATTCAATGATATCTGCCCCAGCATCCACTAACGCATGCAATAACGGTACTGTGACCCATGGTTCGGGGTCACCGGCTGTGACATAGGGTATCAGAGCAGTCTGACCATCGACTTTTAAGCTTTCAAAACACTGGCTAATTCGACTCATTATTAATTCCTTAAAAATCCAGACCAGCCATCGCTGCGACAGTATGCATATCTTTATCTCCACGTCCTGACAGATTCACAACGATCGTTTGCTCAGGGGACATAGTCGGCGCAAGTTTGTTGACATACGCCAATGCATGGCTTGTCTCCAGAGCAGGAATAATGCCTTCGGTACGAGTCAGTTCGTGGAATGCCGATAAGGCCTCATCATCTTTCACCGATACATAATTAGCACGGCCGATATCTTTCAACCATGCATGCTCCGGGCCTACACCCGGATAATCCAGTCCGGCTGATATGGAGTGCGTTTCAACGATTTCGCCGTTGTCGTCCTGCATAAGATAGGTTCGGTTACCATGTAAAACACCCGGTCTGCCCGCTGCAAGAGGTGCAGAATGCTGACCGGTTTCGATACCGTGCCCTGCCCCTTCAACACCATACATGGCCACTGACTCATCTTCGATGAAAGGGTAAAACAAACCGATAGCATTGGAACCACCGCCAATACAGGCCACTAGCGCGTCAGGCAGCTTCCCGTTTATAGCTTCCATCTGCTGCTTGGTCTCACGTCCGATAATCGATTGAAAATCACGTACCATCGCAGGATAAGGATGGGGGCCCGCAACGGTACCAATAATATAAAAGGTATCGTCAACATTGGTAACCCAGTCACGCAATGCTTCATTCAACGCGTCTTTCAGCGTACGTGAGCCTGATTCTACAGGAACGACCTGAGCACCCAGCAGTTTCATCCGATACACATTTTGTGCCTGACGTTCCACATCTTCAGCACCCATGTAAACGACACACTCCATACCCAGACGTGCTGCAACAGTTGCAGTAGCAACACCATGCTGACCAGCTCCGGTTTCAGCAATGATGCGTGTTTTACCCATGCGTTTGGCCAGCAAAGCCTGACCAATTGTGTTGTTAACCTTATGGGCACCGGTGTGATTTAAGTCTTCCCGTTTAAGGTAGATCTGAGCGCCGCCCAATTTAGCGGTCCAATTTTCAGCCAGATAGAGAGGTGATGGTCTACCGACAAAGGTACTGAGATCTTTATCCATCTCTGCCAGAAAGTCAGGGTCGTTACGATATTGTTCGTAGGCCTGTTCTAATTCAAAAATGGCCCCCATGAGTGTCTCACCGACAAAACGGCCGCCGTAAGGGCCGAAATGACCACGTTCGTCAGGGAACGTTTTGTAGTAATCATGTACTGATTGTTCAAGCATTTTCTACCTCATTCATAAAAGCGCTGATCTTGTCATGACTTTTTATTCCCTTTTCTCTCTCAACGCCACCACTGACATCAACAGCAAAAGGTCGCACTTGTTTAATCGCATCTGCCACATTACCGGTATTCAGACCGCCGGCAAGAATAATTGGTTTACCAATCTGACTGATTAAATTCCAGTCAAATGTTGTTCCAGTGCCACCAGGTAAGCCCGGCTGATACGTATCCAGTAGTAATGCACTGGCAGACTCATATTCGGTCGCCAGCTTTGCCAGATCGGTATCTGGTTTCATTCTGATGGCCTTGATGTAAGGCGTATCAAACTGGCTACAAAATTCCGGGCTCTCATCGCCATGAAACTGAATTATATCAATTGATACAGCGTCAAGGCAGCGTGAAACCTCAGTGGGATCAGGGTCCACAAAAAGCGCCACTGTCGAAACAAAAGGCGCCAGCCTGCTAGTGATATTCTGCGCCTGCGCTATCGAAATAGCACGCGGACTGGGTGGGTAAAAAACCAGGCCTATCGCATCCACACCTGAATCAGCTGCAAAATCAGCATCTTGGCGGCGCGTTATGCCACATATTTTGACTCGTGTTCTCATGTTTTTAGGAACAATAAAGCTAATCGACCTGATACTTTACCAGAGCACCGGGAAACCGGACACTTTTGGCAGAGAATATTCTACGGGATACTCTACATCAACAAGGTACAAACCTTGAGGCGGTGCTGTGATACCACCTTGGCTGCGGTCAACGCTTCGTAGCACATCTCCTGCCCATTCAACCGGTTTACTGCCATCTCCAA
This sequence comes from Methylophaga sp., assembly GCF_965655755.1. Classification (GTDB taxonomy): domain Bacteria; phylum Pseudomonadota; class Gammaproteobacteria; order Nitrosococcales; family Methylophagaceae; genus Methylophaga. The sequence continues at coordinate 19,597 of NZ_CBFHHW010000022.1, forward strand.
TCGCTGCCATGACGCCAACTAAATTGCGTACCATATGATGCAAAAATGACTTGGCTTCGACATCAACAGCGATACAGTCTTGCTGTTGTCGCACCACAATTTTATCTAAGGTTTTAATCGGACTGTGAGCTTGGCATTCACTTGCGCGAAAAGCGGAGAAATCGTGCTTCCCTATTAACTGATCAGCCGCAGCCTGCATACGGTCAATATCGAGCGAATGATGATGCCACCACATACGATTGTGGTGCACAGCCGAACGGCTAAGTCTGTTTAATATAAGATAGCGATAACGTCGTTTAACAGCACTGAATCGCGCATTAAAATCATCTCTGACAGGATTAACCCACGAGACATTGATATCTTTGGGAAGGTTGGCATTAATACCCAATAACCAGCCACGCTGCTCTCGCTCTGAGGCAGTATCAAAATGCACCACTTGATTAAGCGCATGCACGCCGGTATCCGTTCGTCCTGCAGCAAAGACTTCAACAGCGTGATTGGCAACAACGGAAACCGCTTTTTCAAGTTCTCCCTGAACCGTTCTTACATTTGGCTGATTTTGCCAGCCACAAAATTCGGAACCAGCATACTCAATGCCGAGCGCAATCCTCATGCAACAAGCCTATCTATGACAAGGAGTCGAGCAGGCTACGTGCACGATTTTTTTGTTCTTCGTTACCTTCCTGTAACACCTCATTGAGAATACTCTCTGCACCTGCCGCATCATCCATATCAATGTATGCAGCCGCCAAATCAAGTTTGGTCTCTGCTTCATCAATATCATCCAAATCACCGACGTCAAACTCGATCTCAGTGTCATCTTCAGAATCAGACCCAAGGTCCAACTCACTCATGTCAGGTTCTTCAACAGGACTTTCATCATCCAAATCAAAAGACAGGTGTTCGTCATCTGATGCAGCGTCTAACTCCAGCGCTTCGTCATTATCGACTTTTTCATCCGGATCAAGATTAGTGTCGAAGGAGAGTAAATCATCATCTGTGTTAGTGTCTGTTTCAACTGACTCGGCATCATCTTTTGAAGCTTCCTGCTCTGGTGTATCAGTAAAGTCATTCAAATCAAACTCTATGTGTTCATCCGACTGACTGTTTGGAGCAGAATCATCAACATTGAGCGTTGTTTCATTATCAACTTTATCCTCATCATCAAACGAGCCTGGGTCCGCTTCAAGATCGGCTTCAAACTCATTTTCAGGAACCTCTGATTGTGGAGGTTCTGTTACGAACAATTCATGGTTCGGGGCGAGTTCTTGTCCCCACTGTTTGATTTCATTCCATTCAAAGCTGTCTTGCTCGAAATTCGCCTCTTCAGCTACAGCAATAAACTCGTCCGATGATTGCTGTTTATATAGAACAAACAGCAATTTATATGCGACTAGCGTATTTTCTGGCTCTTGCAGTCTGGCCTGTTCCAGAGCATTTTTTGCCTGTACATAATCAGCATAGCCAACAAACATATCGGCCTGTTCAACCAGTGCACCTACTGTTTTCGTATCGGTTTCATCTTCCAGTGGCGCATCTGTTACTGAATCTTCCTTAGAAGAGATCGGAGCAACGACCACAGGTCCCGTGTCATCGGGTTGGTCTTTATCCAATTTTTGAACGGCTTCATCCCATGTCACTTCACGCTTACTGCGACGAGCGATTAACAACAGAAGGAACAGAATTAATAATAAGCCGAGTGCTGTCTGTAATTTGTTCTCGTTAACAAATTGTTTCACTTTATCAATAAGTGACTGAACCTTTTCTTCATCCAGGTTCAGTGCCTGTGTTGCATCACTGATTAGATTATCTTCCTCGATTTCAGAAGTGCTGGTTTGCTCTGCAACATCGGTAGGCTCTTCAGCCACTTCAGTTACATTGTCTGCGCTCTCCATATCAGCGTTATTAAGTGCGATGTCTGCAGGCATCGTTGTGGAATCCGAGTCATCTGACTGCAACTCAGCACTAAGTTCAGCAGCAAGGTTAGGATCTTCCTCTTCAAGGGTGCTTTGTAATCTGGCTAAATCAGCATCTTTAATGGAGATTAAACGACGCATCGTTTCTAGTTGTTCTTCCATTGCATCCATGCGCGCTTCGAAATCAACATTTTCCTGCTGTTGCATTTCGATGGTTTCTTGAGCCAAGGTAAGCTGCTCGGTTAACTTAGTTATCTGATCATCGCCCGCGACATTCAGTGCCGCATCATCCTCACTGGTGACATCATCTTCCGGTGCAACCAACTGCAGGCGGCCATCATTTTCAGAGCTTACAGCAGACTCTGTTAACTCAGTTTCAGTCTCTGTCTCAGACAATACTTGTGATGTTGTATCTTCGAAGTCAGACGCCGTTTCTGTAGTGGAATCTGACGCCATTTCAGACGTTGATTGCTCGTCGAGTTCTGTTTCCGTTACGGTAGTCGTCGACGCAGGTGATGTATTACGATTTTTCCAGGCTTGACTTTGCTCAGCAAACGCTGCTGCTGCTGCGGATTTTGATAAGGCGGTCGCCTGACTTTTAGATGGAATTTGTAAGGTAACACCGGCCATTAGGTCGTTAACATTGCCATTGCGGAAAGCACTGGGATTTTCTTTCAGTAATGCCATCATCATCTGATGCACACTGACAGACTTATCAGGTCGTGTTTTTAAAGCGACATTCCACAGCGTGTCACTTCGTTTAACATCATAACTTGTGCCCGCATAGCTGCTTTCTGCATATTGGTAACGGGTTGTTGTTGAGGAGCTTGATGTATCGGTAGTAGTTTGAGAACTAGGAGCAGCACTGGCGGTTGAGCGTGACTCAGCCATTACATAGGCTGGGGGATCAAGCAACACCGTATATTCACGAATCAAACGGCCAGAACCTGCAGTAGCAGTAAGCAGGAAATCCAGGAAGGGTTCTTTAACGGCTTGTTTTGTCGTAACCAGAATTTTGGTCTGGCCTTGTCTATTAACAATATCGAACTGCAGTTGACTCAACAGCATACTTCGATCCAAGCCTGCTTTTGAAAACTCGTCGTTGGAAGCAAGTCGAACCTGAAGATTCTCTTTTTCTTCAGACCGGAGGGCTGTGACATCGATTTCAGCCTTGAATGGCTCATTGAGCGCTGACATCAGCTCAAGCTTGCCCAGACCAAAGGCCTGACTGGTCAGGGGAGTGAAAAAGCCTATCGTTGAAGCAACGGCCAGACTGGCTAACAAACTTTTCTTCATTTTCATCCCCTGATCCTTTTCCTACTTAGAGATATTTATCGGCCAGCACTTCTGCAATTTGAATACTGTTTAATGCAGCGCCTTTACGTACATTATCCGCAACCACCCATAAATTCAAACCTTTAGGATGTGAAATATCTTCACGTACACGACCAACATAGACTGGGTCTGTGCCAGATGCTTCGGTAACCGCGGTCGGATAACCGCCATCTTCATGCTCATCAAGCAAGACAATACCTTCGAATTGTGCAAGCACATCTTTACACTGCTGGGCTGTCATTTTGTCACGTGTTTCGATGTGAATCGCTTCAGAGTGACCAAAGAAGACCGGGACACGAACGGCTGTAGGGTTCACCTGAATGGACTCATCACCCATGATTTTGCGTGTTTCCCAGACCATTTTCATTTCTTCCTTGGTGTAACCATTTTCCTGGAAGACATCAATCTGAGGTAAAACGTTGAACGCGATCTGTTTGGGGTATGCTTCTGCTTCCACCGGGCGACCGTTGAGCAACGCCGCAGTCTGTTTTGCTAGCTCATCCATGGCGGGTTTACCTGAACCGGAAACTGCCTGATAGGTACACACATTGATACGGGTGATACCCACGGCATCGTAAATAGGCTTCAGAGCCACCATCATCTGAATGGTTGAACAGTTAGGATTCGCAATAATACCGTGCTTGGTATAACCCGCCACAGCTTCCGGATTTACCTCTGGCACAACCAGAGGAATTTCATCGTCATAACGGAATTGCGATGTATTATCGATAACCACGCAACCTGCAGCGGCGGCTTTCGGCGCATAAATAGCGGATACGCTGGCGCCCGGTGAAAACAGCCCGATTTGTACTTTTGAAAAATCAAATTCGGCCAGGTCTTCAACGATCAGAGATTTGTTACCAAAACTGACTGTACTGCCCGCGCTGCGCTCACTGGCTAAAGCATATACTTTACCCACAGGGAATTGACGCTGGTGCAAAATCTCCAGCATTGTTTCACCAACTGCACCAGTAGCGCCTACGACTGCAACATCAATTTTTTTACTCACATTTCACCTTTTATAGTTGGGTTTAAAGCGCTGCGACAACAGCATCACCCATCTCTGAAGTAGATACTTTAGTCGTGCCTTCTGAATGGATATCAACGGTTCTTAAACCATTATCCAGCACTTTACTCACAGCGTTTTCAACTCGATCAGCCATTTCAGCCTCATCAAGTGTGTAACGTAACATCATAGCAGCTGACAGAATGGTCGCTAAAGGATTAGCAATATTCTGTCCTGCGATATCGGGGGCACTACCATGGATTGGCTCGTACATACCTTTGCTGTTTTCATCCAGCGAAGCTGACGGCAACATACCAATCGAGCCTGTTAGCATGGATGCACAATCAGACAAGATGTCACCAAACATATTGGTTGTTACCATCACATCAAACTGCTTAGGTGCACGCACCAATTGCATTGCAGCGTTATCGACGTACATATGGCTGAGTTCAACATCAGGATAAGATTTTGCCAGATCAGTCATTGTTTCACGCCAAAGCTCTGTACTTTCCAGCACATTAGCCTTATCGACTGAACAAACACGCCCCTGCCTTTTAGCCGCAATATCAAATGCTACTTTACCGATACGATTGATTTCACTTTCCCGGTAAACCAAGGTGTTGAAGCCCTGCTTTTCACCATTTTCAAGCGTACGAATACCTCGAGGCTGGCCGAAATAAATACCGCCGGTAAGCTCACGAACGATCATTAGGTCGAGTCCAGAGACCACCTCAGCTTTCAATGTAGAGGCATCTGCCAGTTGCGGATACAGAATGGCTGGACGCAGATTTGCAAATAAGTTTAATTGAGAACGGATGCCCAGCAAGCCCTTTTCTGGTCTGACACTGATATCCAGCGATTCCCATTTATAGCCACCCACGGCACCCAGCAAAATAGCATCAGCTTGCTTGGATAATGTCACCGTTTCTTCAGGAAGAGGGGTACCCGTCTCATCATAGGCCGCACCGCCAATAAGACCATAATCCAGACTGATATCCAGTCCTTCAGTGCGTAATTTATCTAATACCTTGACCGCTTCGGCGACGATTTCAGGACCAATGCCATCGCCTGGCAGGACTGCAATTTTTTTTGTCATCTTTTATTCTTTCGTTAACTAATTTTGGTTCAGGAAAACAACCAGGGTGCATCCTGTTTTCGTTTTTCTTCGTATGCTTCGATATCTGCTGTGTGTTGCAATGTCAGACCGATATCGTCCAACCCTTCCAGCAAACAATGTTTTTTAAAACCACCAATCTCAAATACGATATTTTCACCATCGGGCAGTGTAATAGTCTGCTCGGGTAAATCAACTGTTAATTGATACCCAGGCGTTGCTACAACCTGCTCAAATAATTTATCAATTAATGCCTCTTCCAGCGTAATGGCTAAAATACCGTTCTTACTGGTGTTGCTGAAAAAAATGTCAGCAAAGCTCGGGGCGATAATGACACGTATACCAAAATCATCTAATGCCCATACAGCGTGCTCACGGCTTGAACCACAACCAAAATTCTCACGTGCCAGCAAAATGCTGCCATTTTTATAGCGGTCTTGGTTGAGTTCAAAATCCGGATTAAGCGGTCGGTCGCTACAATCTTGTCCCGGCTCACCGTGATCCAGGTAACGCCATTCGTCAAAGAGATTGGGACCGAAGCCTGTTCGTTTAATCGACTTTAGAAATTGCTTTGGAATAATGGCATCGGTATCGACATTGGGCCGATCCATCGGGATGACAATGCCGGTTTCAACTGAAATTTTTTGCATTACGCGCTGTGACCTCTTAATTAGCAGCGGTTAAAGTTAAATAAAAACTGACTGGTACAGCATGACTTATGCTGGATAAACCTGCGAGTTCGCGCAGCTTCTCAACACCACCTACCAGGTCATAATCCGATACATTAAGGATGACCGGCTCTGCTGAAACAAGGAATAATGTGTCATCCGCTAATTTGCTAATCACAACGTCAAAAGTCAGCGCCTGTTGGCGGCCATGTAACGCTAGTTTAACAGGTACGGAAACACGCATTTGTTGCCCGACCTTGATTGTATTCAGCTGTTCAGAAGTGATATTGCCTGTTATCTGAGCTGATGGAAAATCCACGACGTCAAACAAGAATTCTTTCATTCGGCTATCACGAATATCAATATTGGTGTCCACAGAGCTCAAATCAATCTTCACTAAGAAGTTACCCGACGCATCTAAACCACCTGATAGCTGACCAAATGAATGGACTTCAGAAACATTCACCTTTTTAGTTGATATAAAGGAAACTCGTGACTGTGCATTATCAATTTGCCAATCTGCCGCCTGAGCAGACAGGCTGAACATCATCACTGCCAGTATTGGAAGGATTTTAATCATTTCTCATTCCCTATTCATAAAAAGGTGTCACGACACTATCAACAGACTCATGATCTAGCATCAACTCATCAATGGAGCGTGTTAATTCTTCTTCCACTGGCGATTTGAGCACGATAATTTCAACACGCCGGTTTTTAGCCCTGTTGTCTGCTGTATCGTTGGGCACTAACGGTTTCGTGTCTGCATATCCCTCCAGTACAAAACGCTCCGGTTGCATATCACCGGGTGCTAATAACTCATGCACTACGGATGTCGCCCGCGAAGTAGAAAGCTCCCAATTTGAGCGATAACGTCTGGTATTAATGGGAACATTATCGGTATGCCCCGCTACAGCAATGCGACCATCCGTTTTCAATAATACATCATGTATTTTTTTAAGAATGGGGATGAAACTATTGTTGAGTCGGGCGTCACCTGAAGTAAAAGACCCCTTCTCACGAATCCGGATCACAATACGGCTGAACTCGCTTTCCACAACAATTAAGCCTTCCTCAATCTCTTTTTCTAATGCTTCTTTAAACTTCTGTGTTTCTTCTGCGACTTCCTGCGCTTGTTGCTCCGCTACTTTTTCAGCATCCATCGTGACTTTTAATTCTTCACGCGTTTCGTCCATGGTGTCCTGAGTCACCACTTTGAGAGGTGTCGGCTTGGGTTCACCCGGACTAAATTCCTGGGCAATGATGCTGGTACCCTTGGGAATTTCGTTTGCTGCTACCTCTCGCTGAACACCAAAGGCATTTTCCAGAGACTTGACCACCATTTTGTATTTCAGTGCATCCATCTCAGCAAAAGAAAGCAATAATACAAAAAAGCACATCAGCAAAGACATCAGATCGGCAAAGGTAGCCATATAAGCAGGCAAACCCTCGTCTTCTTTCTTGGTTCTCTGTCCGTTTTCACTCATTGCGATAGATCCGGTTCAATCAAGCAGCCGGTTCTTCTTCAGGGTCACGTTTTGAAGCAGGCAGGAAGTTACGCAAAATTTCACCCAATACTTTCGGATTTTGTCCTTCCTGAATGCCCAACACACTTTCAATAATAATGCTCTTAGTCATTAACTCTTCGGTGCTTCGCAGTGACAACTTGTCGGCAATAGGTAAAGCAAACATATTAGCCAGCATGGCACCATACAGGGTCGTTAATAACGCCACCGCCATTGCGGGACCGATTGATTTTGGATCGGACATATTGGTCAACATTTGAACCAAGCCTATCAGTGTCCCAATCATGCCCATGGCCGGTGCAGCATCACCGATAGCTTTAAAAATTTGCTGACCGACGCTGTGCCGATTCAGCGTTTCATTCATCTCTGTCAGCAGAGCTTTTTTAACCACGGCGGGCTCATGACCATCAACCAGCATGTTGATGCCTTTTTCAAGTAAAGGATTGGTTATTTCTTGTTTTTCTAATGAGAGCAAGCCCTCTTTACGAGCGATACCGGCAAGTTCCACAACCGATTCAATAATTTCCTCGGGAGATTCAGATTTATTCAAAAATGCTTTTGTGGCCGTTTTTATGGAACCAATAAACTGACCCAAACTAAATCGCATCAATACAACGGCGAATGTACCGCCGATAACAATGGCAAATGAGGGCATATTGACGAAGGTACTGGCCGCAGCACCTAAAGCAATGGTCGCAATAATCAGGCCCCAAGCAACAACCAAGCCGAGTAGCGTAGCAAGATCCACTAATTAACTCCCTATATCTGTGCCTGAGCACACCAAAAATCTAAGCGCTAATTCTACCGAATAAAGGCCAATAAATCTCGAATATCAGCTGTTTAAATGGTGTTTTTTATGTTTTTTCCGTCGATAAAGTACTGCCGCTGGCAATAACATCACTACCAAAACCAAGATAACCAGTAACAAAGGCCATAATAGTGGCTGATTCCATTTACTCTGTTTTGCCTGTCGTAAATCCGTGTCTAAACGCCGGTACTTGAGTGTGTTGTTAGCCATCAGGTTAGACTTAACGTTGTGATTCCACTCATGAAACAAGGTAAACTGTTTTGGGTGAAAGCCCCATACCCAGGGAGCATCCTCGCGGGCAAGGTCGACCATTTCCTCAATAATTTGCTGTCGTTTTACGTTGTTCGGCATGACACGCATTTTTTCAAATAATTTATCGAACTCCGAATTGTGATAGTTGGCTGCATTTTCACCACCCGTATCGACTTTACCATTAGGCCCGTACAGTAAAAATAGAAAGTTTTCCGGATCGGGATAATCGGCATTCCAGCCCCACTGAAATATCTGAGCCTGGCCACGGCGCATTTTGTCCTGAAAACGATTGTAATCGGTACTACGAATCACCAGTTGCACATTCAACTTACGGAATTGTTTACGTAACCAGTCAAGCTGCGCCTTACTATCTGGCCCACTGGCCGGGACATCAAAATACAATACTAATGGCTCGCCTGTTTCCGCATTACGGCCTTTAGGATATCCAGCCTCAGCAAGGAGTTTTTTGGCTTCGTCCAGAGAACGCCGCACCGGTTCGTTATTTTCCCACTTATAAATATAGGGGTTTATTCCCTCCTCGCCATCTACATAGCCGAATATACCCGGAGGGACAGGACCCTGAGCCGGAATACCTCGGCCGTTAGCAAATATAGAAATGTATTCCTCATGATCAATGGCTATGGAAATTGCGCGACGTAATTTTTTGGCACTCTCGGAATCACCGCCCACCAATGGGTCCAGCATATTGAAACCAATATAGAAGGTAGATGTACCCACCGCTGTTTCTAACTGGATACCTTTTTCTTTCATGCCTTCGCTTAAGCCGAATTCACCGGATGATGAAACCTGTACAGCCTGATCGAAGCTATCAGAGCTTATGCCACTGGCATCATAATAGCCCTGAATGAATTTACCCCAGTAAGACGTGTTTTCTTTCTCAAGTGTAAACACGATTTTATCTATCATCGGTAACGGCTTGCCGGCATCAACAAGCAGGCCATTTCTGGCATCTTCAGGTTCACCTTCACTGGGATAATATTCTCCATGGAAGTGTGGGTTTTTGGTTAATACCATTCGCTGATTGGGATCATTTTCAGTCATATAAAAAGGTCCGGTACCAACCGGATACCAATCTATGGTGATGTTTTTTTCAATTAAACCTGGCTGACTGTAAAACTGTTCTGCTTCCCATGGTATGGGAGCAAAAAAAGGCATCGCAAGCCAAAACCGTAATTGTGGGTATTTTCCATTAACGGTGATTTGATAATGTTGATCATCGAGGACTTTTACACCTTGAATCTCATGTGCACGCAGATCAACAGCCTTACCTTCCCGTCTTAGCTCACGCAGCTTCTTTGCATAATCGGTTAAACCGACGATATATTCACCCATCAATCCAAGGATCGGAGAGTGAATCTCTGGATGCGCTAATCGTTTGATCTGATAAACATAGTCCTCTGCAACCAGTTCACGGGTACCTGTCTGCTCAAAATCGGCAATATTCTGGATATTTTCCAGTTCCGACTCTTCCAATTGATGATAAAGAAAGGTTCCGTTTTCATCTTTAACAAAGGCTGGGTGTGGTTGATAGAAAATTTCAGATTGAATCGGAATGGTATAAACCGTTTGGGCGACCTCGCTTTCCGGTTGAGGATTGTTTATGACGTCTCCCTGTGCATCGAGGTATTTCACCTCAGGCATCGCTTTAGCCGCTAAAGGCTCTAGCTCGTAGGGCCTTTTAAGGTAATGATATTGATAGGGTGGCTCGTAGATTTGGCCCGTTATGGCAATCTCATTGGCACTGTATGAGCGCGCCGGATCCAGGTGCTTAGGTCGAAGTGAAAATGAAGAATAAAGAACAGCAGCCTCGCTGTCTTGATCAGGGTAAGGTGAGTTTATAGCTTGTGGATCACACGCTGTAATCACGAACAGCATCAAATAAACCAGCAGATGTTTCAGAGGCATACAATCCCTAATCAGTTAAGTCTAAGCAGCTTTGTGACCAAGATTATAACGAGATTACTGCATAGCTGCCCTTCCCGTCATCTTGAAAATCAGGTAAGTTATCCGCCTTTACCCCAAGTTTAGGAGAGACACATGGGTTTTCTGGAAGGCAAACGTGCGTTAATTGTGGGCGTTGCCAGCCCACGCTCAATAGCATCAGGCGTTGCTCACGCCATGGCAAAACAGGGCGCGGAGCTGGCTTTTACCTATCAAAATGACAAGCTAAAATCCCGTGTCGAAAAAATCGCTCAGGAGTGCGGTGCTGATCCAAAGATGGTCTTTCCTTGCGATGTGAGCGACGATGCCCAAATTGAGGCGGTATTCGATTCTCTTGGTAAACACTGGGATGGCCTGGATACGATCGTTCATTCGGTTGCTTTTGCGCCACGAGAACAACTCCAAGGCAGTTTCGTCGACAGTGTCACACGTGATGGCTTTGCAATGGCTAATGATATCAGTGCCTACAGCTTTGCTGCTTTGGCAAAAGCGGGAAAATCAATGATGGCTGGGCGTAACGGTTCATTTATGACCCTGAGTTACCTCGGTGCGGAACGTGCAATTGATAACTATAACGTCATGGGCGTCGCCAAGGCAGCGCTGGAGGCGACTGTTCGTTATATGGCCTACTCTCTCGGTGAGGAAGGCATTCGTGTTAATGCTGTATCGGCGGGACCAATCAAAACTCTGGCAGCCGCTGGTATTGGTGATTTTAACAAAATGCTGGCCTATGGCGAACGTAACTCACCGTTACGCCGCAACGTAACGATTGACGAAGTAGGTAATGTTGCCGCCTTCCTTTGTTCTGATCTCGCATCTGGTGTCACCGGTGAAATTACTTATGTAGATGCTGGTTATAACATCGTAGGTATCGGCGATAAGTAAGCCTACATCAATCTGCTAATATAACTCACAGGGCATTTTTTAATGCCCTGTTTTGTTTCTGGCCACAGGAAAGGAAATTGCAATGTCTCAAACTCATGCCATGGTTTTGCTGGCCTTTATCATTTCAGGCGCCATCGGTGGCGTCATTTTTGGCTGGTATGGCGGTGAAACAGCGACACAAATAAGCTGGTTGGGAACGTTATTTCTGAATGCGTTGAAGATGACAATTATTCCCCTCATCGTTGCATCTATTATCAGCGGCATTGGATCCCTGGGTGATATTCGTCGTCTGGGACGCTTCGGTGGCTATACCGTCCTTTACTATACTGTAACCACAGGTCTGGCAGTACTCACTGGCTTACTCGTCGTAAACTGGATACAACCGGGCGCTGGTATACAACTGACTCAAGCGGCGGTCCCTGAACATATTCTGGCAAAACAGGACACAGGCATCAGTGATATTTTCTTATCTCTAATTTCGCCCAACCTCATCTCAGCAGCCAATGAAACACAGCTTTTACCTTTAATTGTCTTTGCCATTTTGTTTGCTATGGCCCTCACAACACTGGGGGATAAATCAAAGCCCGTATTCGCGGTTTTTGATGGCATCAATGAAGCAATGATGAAATTGGTTATCTGGGTCATGCATCTTGCACCGATTGGCATCTTTGCTTTAATTGCAGCACGTTTAGGTAGTGCCGGGGGCGGTGAACAATTTTTAGCTGAAATCAAAGCCGTTGGTCTTCATGTTGTAACTGTGCTCACCGGCCTGCTTATTCACGGTGTCGTGTTAGTACTGATCATGCTGTTTGTGGCTCGTCGTGGCTTTGACTACTTACTGGGTATGGCGAGAGCACTGGTGACCGCCTTTGGTACAGCCAGCTCTTCGGCCACGCTTCCATTAACAATGGAATGTGCCACCGAAAATAAGGTTGATCCCAAAGCTGTCAAATTTGTGTTGCCATTAGGTGCAACCATCAATATGGATGGCACAGCGCTATACGAAGCAGCAGCTGTCCTATTCATTGCTCAAGCATATGGGATCGACTTGACGATGACGCAACAAGCTATCGTGTTTATCACTGCTACGCTCGCAGCTATTGGCGCAGCCGGAATTCCTGAGGCCGGCCTGGTCACCATGGTCATCGTTTTAACTGCTGTGGGATTGCCACTGGATGGCATCGCTTTATTATTATCCGTAGACTGGTTTCTTGATCGATTCCGTACCACGATCAATGTCTGGGGCGATAGTGTAGGTGCCGCCGTTATCGATCGACTGACATAAAAAAAGCGCCCAAAGGCGCTTTTTTGTCTGGTCGCGTCACAGCTTAACGTAACGCTTTGTCCAAAATCTCGATGTCCGCATCAGCTCGCAACGTTTCTATAAATGCCTGAACCTCAGCATTCGCCAGAACCTGTTGAATTTGCTGTTTCAGAGCTTGTTGATCCTCTGGCACCACATCAGCCGGCTTACCCTCTTCCACAGCGGTAAGTTTGATAACAACATAATTACCGTTGTTGGCAGTGAATCCAGCAAACTTAGCGCTATTATCAGGTTTTGGCATCGCAAAAGCCCGCTGTAAGATCTGAATACTAACGTTCTCTGTTTCGCGGCCATAAAACGCAGCATCCTGCCAGTTTTCCAGCACATCGCGGACATCATCGCCTTGCTTGAGCCTAGCCAACACTTCTTCACCATGCTCACGCGCTTTGTCACTCGCCCGCTCAAACGTTAATTGTTGCTCTATAGCCGGAGACACAGATTCGAATGGCAGTACTTTTGAAGGTGTAAAACTATTTTTATGAATCACAACCAGATGCGTGTCTGAGAGTTCAATAGCTGCGCTGTTTAAGTCATTTTGCAAAACATCTTCACCAAACGCTGCATTGATAACTTTTTGTTCGCTGGCAATGCCAGACTCAGTTCCGTTACGGCTGAAGCTTTCTGTCGTTTTGATTGGCAATTCAAGCGCCTCCGCTGGGACATCCAGATTATCCGGATTTTCGTAACTCAGATTCGCCAATTGTTCAGCCTGATCAAAAAAGATCGTTTCAGCTTGTTGGCGACGGTAAAGTTTTTCAATCTCGTCACGTGCTTCTGCAAAGTCTTTACCCGCTGGCTGTTTAATACCAGTAAGTTTGATCAAGTGATAGCCAAACTCGGTTTTGACAGGTTCACTGACATCCCCCTCTTCTTCAAGCGCGTATGCAGCCTCTTCGAATGCGGGATCCATAACATCACGTTCGAAAAAGCCGAGATCGCCGCCTTGCGTTGCTGAACCGGGATCTTGTGACAACTCCTCAGCCAGTGCCGCAAAGTCTTCGCCATTTTCAAGGCGAGCTTGGATAGATTCGATTGCAGCAAGCGACTCACTGTTATCACCTTCAATCAGGATATGACTGGCCCGGCGCTGTTCTGGCCCCACAAATTGTTGTTGATTGTCAGCATAGAACTGCTTCAGCTCGTCTTCAGTGACCTCAAGATCAGCGGCAATGGTATCCACTGATAACTCGATATAGTTGAGTTTGAGTTGTGCCGGTGCCTGATAATTAGACTGATTTTGTTCGTAGAATTGTTTAACTTCATCCTCAGTCACAGTCACTTGCTCAACATAATCCTGAACAGGTACCACGCCGTAAGCAATTTCACGCTTTTGCTCTTGCAATCTCAATGTCTTACGCACATCTTTCTCTGTTACCAATACGGTGGTTTGAATGTTTTGCGTAAGCTGCTGAGCCATCAGGTCTGTGCGTAACTGTGCCTCATAACGAGTAGGTGTATAGCCCACTCTAGCCAGGACCATGGCATAGTATTCAGAATCGAACTCACCGTCACGTTGAAATGCGGGTGTAGTTCGAATGACCTGTGAGATTTCAGCATCACTGATCTGTTGCCCAAGTTTCTCATTGGCATCACGGAGTAGTTGTTGTTCAATCAAGCTATCTAATACATTTCGTTTGACCATCGCGCCTTCAAACATAGCTGGATCGAATTGTTCGCCCAGCATGTTTCGCATCTGATCACGATATTGTTGTACTGACTGCTGAAGTTCCGCCTGATTAATCTCTATACCGTTCACTTCAGCTACAGGCACATCTGATGGACCTGTCAGGTAAGAGTTCACACCCCACAGGGCGAAAGGAATACTAATTAGACCTACAATAAGCCAGGCAATCCAGCCTTGGGCACGATCACGAATGAAATGCAACATAGAAGAGAACCTTCAGGATAATCTTATTAAAATAGCTAGTGTAATATATTAGGCAAAAAAAAAGGCGCATTGAATGCGCCTTTTTTCATATTTGGCGGAGCGGACGGGACTCGAACCCGCGACCTCCGGCGTGACAGGCCAGCATTCTAACCAGCTGAACTACCGCTCCTGTATTCCTGGTGGGTGCTGAGGGGATCGAACCCCCGACCCTCGCCTTGTAAGGGCGATGCTCTCCCAGCTGAGCTAAGCACCCCAGAAAACAGACTAGTTTACAGAATCTTTAAGTGCTTTACCAGCCTTAAATGCAGGAATTTTTGCAGCAGCGATTTTGATTTCTTCGCCTGTGCGTGGGTTACGACCAGTGCGTGCAGCACGATCGCGAACAGAGAATGTTCCAAACCCTACCAGAGTGACTTGATCACCTTTGCTCAGGGCTTTTGTTACAGCTGATGTTACACCATCAACAGCTTGTGCGGCTTTTGCTTTTGAAATATCTGCAGCTGCAGCAACTGCATCAATTAGTTCAGATTTATTCACAGCTTAATTCCTCATATCATTATAAATAGTTATATCGTCCAAGTCCCAATAGCCACATAGTTTCCAGACACTGGCTTTATTGGTCTTGTGTATCTAACTACAGCAAATTGGACGTGTC
The DNA here is from genome assembly GCF_965655755.1 of Methylophaga sp. Classification (GTDB taxonomy): domain Bacteria; phylum Pseudomonadota; class Gammaproteobacteria; order Nitrosococcales; family Methylophagaceae; genus Methylophaga. The sequence continues at coordinate 34,933 of NZ_CBFHHW010000022.1, forward strand.
AAGACGGATAATTTGAGTTGTTCGAAAGATTTTCTATGTTCATACAAATAGCCAATCAGTATGAAGTTGACAATCCAGTCTGTGACATGAATATTGTTCTGTTTACTGTTTCTCAATATAGGCTTTTGTAAGCGCGACAAAGGCTGACACAGAAACCGTTTCCGGTCTTTGCGCCGGGTCAATTCCTACACGTTCAAAATCCTCAATAGTTACCATATTTTTCAGTGTGTTAGCGATCGTTTTTCTACGCTGACTGAATGCTGCCGTGACCACTTTACCCATGATATCGAGGTCGACACTACCACCGACTCGATGCTTGCGTGGTTGCAGATATATAATCGCGGATTCAACCTTGGGTGCCGGCTCAAATGCTTCGGGTGGAACAATAAATAACAACTCCGCGTCGCATTGGTGCTGGATCATAATACTCAAGCGACCGTATTGCTTGTTGCCGGGCTGCGCGCAAATGCGCTCAACAACCTCTCGCTGTAACATAAAACACATATCTTCAATACAATCGCCCTGCTCCAACAAGTGAAATAACAATGGTGTCGTAATGTTGTAAGGAAGATTGCCAATTATCCGAAGTAATTCATCGTTTTTTTGTAAGCTACGGTAGTCAAAGCGCAATGCATCCGCTTCATGAATCGTTAGGTGTGGGTGGCGTAATTGCTTTTGTAATAATGGGACTAGATCACGATCCAGCTCGATCACATCCAGCCAATCGCAGTGTGATAAAAGCGGTTTGGTCAATGCTGCACGTCCCGGGCCAATCTCAACTAAATGTTGACCTTTCTCTGGGCTTATCGCCGCCAAGATAGATTCGACAACCCCCTCATCATGAAGAAAATTCTGACCAAAACGTTTTCGTGCTCTGGGGTACTGGCTTTTTGTCATTCTGTGTCCCGGCTATTTGCCATCATCAATGCCATATCGATCGCAGTCTGCAGACTTGTCGCCTGAGCCGTGCCTTTTCCTGCTAAATCCAAGGCCGTTCCGTGATCCACCGAGGTCCTGATAAATGGTAGGCCTAGCGTTATATTAACGGCTTTACCAAAGCCATGATGTTTCAACACGGGTAAGCCCTGATCATGAAACATTGCCAACACCGCATCGTAATGCTGTAATTTATCCTGATTAAAAATGGTATCCGCTGGCCATGCCCCAGTAATGGTGGCTTCTGTGGACTGCATTTCATCTATGACTGGTTGAATCACGTCGATTTCTTCACGACCAAGATGGCCCCCCTCACCGGCATGCGGATTCAGGCCACAGACTGCGATGCGGGGATTCTTAAGTCCAAACTGTTGTTTGAGACTATTGACTGTAATCGTAAGCACCTGACGTAGGGAATCTTTACTTATAGCATCAGCCACAGCGCGCAAGGGTAAATGTGTCGTCGCCAGAGCTACTCTGAGTTGTTCTGTGGCAAGCATCATAACAACTTTTTCGACACCGGCACCGTCAGCAAAAAACTCAGTATGACCACTAAAGTCGACCCCGGCATCGTTAATCACACCTTTGTGTACAGGTGCCGTGACTATCGCATCAAATCGTCCATCCATGCAGCCATCCAGAGCCAGTTGAAGTGTTTCAATGACATAACTGCTATTACTTGAATTTAAACGCCCGGCTGTGACTGATGAAGCCAATGAAATGGGTAAATAATAAAGTTGACCTACTCCCGCAACCTTGGCAGGCTCAGTGAGGTCTGCTTTGCTTAACTCTATGGGTAAGTTAAGTTGCTTCGCTCTTTGTTCCAGTAAGTCCGGATCCACAATAGCAATTAACTGAGCCGATTGTTTTTGCTGTGCAATCTGCAGACAAAGATCGGGGCCAATACCAGCCGGCTCGCCAGCCGTTAGCGCAATGCGCTTTATGGATGTCAAAGTTAGCGATACTCCACATACGCTTCATCACGCATTGCTCTTAACCAGCTTTCCAGCTCTTCATCAATTTTACGTTGGCGAATTTGTTCACGTGCTTTGTTTCGTTTGAATTCGTCGGCCATATTTTGTTCGCGTCTATCCATCACTTTAACTAAGTGCCAGCCAAAACGACTTTTAAACACATCACTCATTTCACCAATAGCCAGGCTTTCCATTTTTTCTTCAAACTCTGGCACCATCACACCGGGGCTGGTCCAACCGAGGCTACCACCGTCAATAGCTGAACCTGTATCTTCGGAGTGTGACCGCGCCAATTCAGCAAAATCTTCACCTTTTTCGATACGTGTACGTAATTGTTGAAGACGTTTTTCAGCCTGTTCATCAGACGTCAGCTCATTGGTTCTAATCAAAATATGACTAGCCAGCGTTTGCTTGACTAAATGCACTTCCTGACTCTTTTTGTCTTTCACACGGACAAGATGAAAGCCACTTCCGCTGCGCAAAGGTTCACTGACCTCACCCACAGCCAGTTCAGGCACAACACCAGCAAACAATGAAGGTAGCTCACCTTGCTTACGCCAGCCCAACTCACCACCCTCAAGTGCATTCTGCCCATCCGAATAGCCAGCAGCGACTTCTGAAAAGTCACCCCCCTCATCTAATAAAGACTGTATTTTTTTGAGTTGTTGTTGCGCTTCCTGCACCTGCTCAGGTGAAGCGGCCTCTGGCATACTGACCAGAATGTGTTGGAGTTGATATTCAATCTCACCATCGCCCTGAATGCTCTGCGTTGCAAGGAAGTTATCAACTTCACGGTCCGATACCACGACACGATCTTCGACCTGACTTTTCCGTAATCGGGAAATAATCATTTCTTCGCGAATCGTGTCACGGAAGCGGCTGAAGTTATAGCCATCATCTTCTAACACATCCCGAAACTGGCGAAGATCCATATTGTTGTTCGCAGCAATCTGTTTCAAGGCCGCATTGAGAGCATCATCACCTACCCTCACACCTACCTTGTCTGCACGCTGTAGCTGAAGACGTTGCATGATAAGTCTTTCAAGAACCTGCTTACTCAATACATCACCGGGAGGAATGGCGGCGTCTCTTTGTCTTAATTGCTGCCGTACCGTTTGTTGCATATCCATCAACTCGCTTTCCAGAATCACTTCGTCGTTGACGACAGCAATAATGCGATCCAGTGGTTCAGCCCAAACATTGGTGACAAGCAGCATAGCTGCAATAAGATACTTAATCATTGAAACGTTTTACTCCAAATTTCACGCAGGCATTATAAAGCAACAACGCTCTAGCTGCGCGCAGCATAATCATAAAATCCCATCATGGTTGCGTTTAGTCCGCCTGATAACCCCTGATACTCTGCTCCAGCAGACTGTCAGATTTTTTACCGAATGCGCCCAGACCTTTTAATTCTATTTGTAGATAAATAGACAAGTTTCGATCTTGTTGTTCTGTGTTGACGTTGTTGAAAATGCCACCTTCGTTCACATAATTGCGAATGGCCAATCTTGTTGCCCAACAACAACTGTCGTATTCAACACCAAACAACCCTTCCAGAGTTGTTCCGGTATTTAGTGAACGATAATATCGACCAAATACGCTCCACACATCATTGATAGGCACGTGCGCAGAAACATCGAGATGTTCTAAACCTTCCTGAACGTTGGTTGCCGCATTTTCACGACGATAACGATGAGAAATATTAAAAATAACCCCATTATCATTACGATAGCGCATTCCTACTGACGACAGGTTGGATTGATTGACATCCGGATCCCACTGTATTTCACCGTTAACTGACCACTCATCGTTAATATAAGCGACAGCTTCTGCAATCATGTCTGACTCTCTATCTTCTTCGACGGTTCCACCAGGGAGAAAGACTTCACGATCACTGAAATATTGGATTTGACCAAGCGTAAAACGAAACTTCTCCTTTCCTGTTTGTTGATCGAGAACACGGGACGTCAATGCCAATGAAAGCTGATTCGCATCCCCTACACGATCACGCCCAATAAAGCGGTCGTAAGAAAACAATCGAATCATATTGAACGTCGAAAGCGCCGTATCAAAACTAGGAATATCAGATTGTTCACGTCGAGGGATGTAGAGATAGAAAGCTCTAGGTTCCAGTGTCTGAGTATAGCTATCACCCCAGAAATTAATGTCACGATCGAAGAACAAGCCTGTATCAAAGCTGGTGACGGGCAAAGTTCGGCTGGCACTATCATCAAAACTGTTCGTTTGGTCGTTTTTGAGATCATACTGTGTATGCCTCAGTGCCACTCTTGGTGTAGCGTAGAAACCAGCTGTTCCCATCGGCAAACTGACAGCCGGTTCAAAATCAATACGCTGGCCTTCAATCCTTTCGTCGTGATCAAACTCGACATACTCAGCATCCATTTGGTAGGTCAGCCCGAAAGCCTGATCGGGTAAATTAGATCGAAACAGCAGTTGTGGCAGACGTTTGTATGGCTCCTGAACATCTCCCAAGGTTTGATATCCCTGAACACGGGCGGTTAAATTCCAAAAGTCGCCACTATAACCAGCCTGGGCTAATTGATTGAGATGGGTCTGACTGGATAAGCTTAGACTGGAACCAAAATCTTCAAAATAGTTTTCGTCAGATACATAGCCATAATCAACTATGCCATGCCATCTGTTGTAGTAGGTTCTGTTCTGCCATGTAAACAGCTCTCTATCTTCCTGATAATATGGATTTGTATCATCGCCATCCGTTCTCAGGTCATCCGAGCTCAAAAATGATGCTTCCAGTTCACCTTCACTGTATTCCGTTAAGTAGCGGTATTGTCCGCTCAACATAAAGCCACGATCGGACATGTAGCGCGGCGTTATGGTCGCATCCTGATTGGGTGCAATATTCCAGTAATATGGGGTGGCCAGATCAAAACCGGTTTCGTCACTGGTGCCAATGGTGGGCGCCAAAAAGCCAGACTTGCGTTCATCATTGAGGGGAAAGTTAATGTACGGTGTGTAGAATACTGGCCAACCGCCCATACGGAGAACGACGTTGGTGGCTTCACCGACAGCCGTTTCATGATTTAGGTGGACTTTGTTGGCTTTTAATTCCCAGAAATTACTGCCTTCCGGACAAGTAGTATAGGTCGCTTCTTTAAGATCCGTCGTGGCTTTTCCCTTGCGCAGGATATGTGAAGATTCACCACGTGCATGCATTTGCCGAATGCGATACTTGGCATCGAGCATACGGCCTTCATCTTTATTCAAAGACCACTCTGCCTGTTCCGCATCGATAATAACATCACTGTCACGCAGTCTAACGCCCCCAGTTGCGGTCACGTCACCACTATTCCGGTTGTAGGTTGCCCGTTCAGAGGTCATTTGTCGGCCAGCACGGGTAATATCCACATCCCCCGTAAAAACAGACGTGCCTGTCTGTATAAGTTGCACACTATCGGCTTTAACATCGACTTGGCTTTGTTCAGGGTCAACTGTGGTAGCGGGTAAGAAAAGATTTTCGTAACCAAAGTGACAGGTAAGACCGCCCTCCTGTTCAGCTAAAGCAGTCCCCGCCAAGCAGGCCATTATTATTGTTGATAAAACCTTTACTCTGCGCATGTTCAACCTCAAGCTGCTGCCCCAGCCATAATCGATATCCTGACCGAAAAAAATAACTACCAATTTATCGCATATATAAGCGCAATCGGCAAATCAGCTGTTATCCAACGCATAGAAAAAGACACGTTATCAATGCTGCTTCAATAGTTTAGCAATACCAGTAACGAGAATCCTCTGATAATGCTTGCGTCAGTTTCCGTTCAACACTCGCAAGGGCTGAAATTTATTTGCTAAGATATGTTGACACTAAGAGCACCAGTCCCTATGATATGCGCTTCCTTTCGGGGGGCTATAGCTCAGCTGGGAGAGCGCTTGCATGGCATGCAAGAGGTCGGCGGTTCGATCCCGCCTAGCTCCACCATAATACCGAAAGAAAAAGTTTTAGGTCCCCATCGTCTAGAGGCCTAGGACACCGCCCTTTCACGGCGGTAACGGGGGTTCGAACCCCCCTGGGGACGCCATATACAGAACGGGTCTGACAACAGGCCCGTTTTAGTTTAGAACAAGAATAAATTTACAGCATTAGAAGTCACTGGGTCCCCATCGTCTAGAGGCCTAGGACACCGCCCTTTCACGGCGGTAACGGGGGTTCGAACCCCCCTGGGGACGCCATCTATACCAATAGCGCTTTTATAGCGCTATTTTTTTATCTATCTCACCCGACTGTTCATATACCAGGCTAGCCCAGCAAACACCATTGTTGGGAATGCTGCGGCCATCGAGGGGAATAAGCCAAAGACCAAGCCCATGTGCTGGAAGCTTTGGTTAAATAAGTGAAAGCCTATTCCGACTAAAGTCCCCACCAGAATGCGTCCGCCGATCGGCGTTGTACGTAAGGGCCCGAATACAAAAGGAACCGCCAGAAGCACCATTACCGCCGTACTCAATGGCATCATCATTTTGCTCCAGAACGCCAATTCATACTGTGCCACTGATTGATGGTTTTGTTCCAGATATTGAACGTATTCGAGCAAATCCCAAATCGGTAGAAACTCCGGTGGCACCACAACGATATTGAGCATGCCCGGATTTAACTGAGACTTCCATCGGGCGTGTGAAACCGAACGTACTTTAACACCGCTTATGTCGATAGTGCTTTGTACGACATCAGATAAAATCCAGCTATCTTGCTGATATTCTGCTTCCGCAGCCTGCGTTAAAACACGGAGCCTGTTGTTATCATCAAACTCATAAATTGCAATGTTAGCGAAACTGCCATCACTATTAATCCGCTCAATATGATTAAAGTGATTACCATCACGGGTCCAGAAACCATGTTCGGAGCGTACCCCTTCGGTACCGGTTTGAGATACCGACTGCAATTCACGTGCTTGTTGCTCGGCAACAGGTCGAAGAATCTCACCCACTACAAGAGCAACCAGCATCAATACGCCTGCCACGAATAAGACCGACTTATTGATGTCTTTGATTGAAACACCGGCAGCTCGCATCGCGACCAGTTCGCTTTGGCTTGCTAGATTCCCTAAACCAATCACGCTGCCCATTAGGGCGGCAACCGGTAACAGTTCATAAATCCGCTTGGGCATTGTCAGTGCGATGTAAGTCAGAATATCCAACAGCTGATAATTGCCTTTACCAAGGTCATCCAACTCAGCGATGAAGTCCATGAAAGTATAAAGACCAAGCAATACCAGAAGCACGAGTAGCGTGCTGGCGATAATATTTTTAGCGATATATTGTTGGAGAATTTTCATTCAGCTACTGATTCTCTGTCTGTATTGGTCCAGAATCCGGCGCAACTTTTGGCGATTGAGCAGCACCAGCAATAAACCCAGCATAAGTAAATGTACCCATACCCCGCCTAACCAGAGAGGGATATCCCCTTTCGCTACCCATGCACGATTAACACCGAGCAGGTTGCTGTAGACAATGTAAAGTAAAACAGCAGGGACAAAGCCAGCGTAGCGTCCTTGTCGTGGCCCAGCGTTTGCGAGTGGTATAGCCATCAAACAAAGTAATAACGTCATTAATGCGGCTGAGGTGCGCCATTGCACTTCAGCGATGTCCTGAGCTTCCCCGCGTTCAAGAAGCTGCTTGGTGGGCATTGCTTTGTGCCGCTCCCTCACCTCACCGTCGTCACCTTTTTCAACCAGCAAACTATGTGAACCAAATTGGGCTATAGTAAAGTCCTGATCACCCGCTTTTCCCTCGTAACGATAACCATCGTCCAACACTAAAAATTTGTTACCCGTAATTGAATCCACTTCGAAATAACCGGTTTCAGAACGAAAAATCAATGGTTTTTCTTCACGATGGATTTCAATAAAGACATTTTCCATAAACTGCTTGTTGGCACTGAGGCCTTCCGAGTAAAACGTCCAATCACCATCCCGGCTCTCTTTAAAACTACCTGCTATCAAACCTGTGGTATTTGCAGAGACTTTAGCGCGTTGCTGTAATTCATAACGATCAGACATCACACCAGGAACAATATACAGGGCTAACACGGCCACAATCACAGCGATGCTTCCGGCAAACAGCAGCACGTTGCGCATAACCCGCAAATTTGAAATACCACAGGCAGCCATCACAGTGAGTTCGTTATCTGAACTCATCCGTCCTAGTCCAAGCATCACTGCGAGAAAGGCGCCAATTGGCAAAAGAATGGACAACGCACCCAGCGAACTCAGTCCTAACAAACTGAAAATGACATCAGCAGGCATATTGCCTACAGCCGCGTCCGCCAGATAGCGGGCAAAGCGTGTCGAGACGTAGATCAGCCACAAAACACCGGTTACGGCAATCAGGTTGATACTGAATTCTTTGAGCATATATCTGTCAACGACAGCCAGCCAAGAATGAAATAGTTTTGGAACGTTGCGCATCAATGAAGAGTCTTGGTTACAATAAAGCGGTTATTTCTGACACACTAAAACGATAAGTCTAAACCAATTCATCCATACAGGAGAAATCCATGCAGTATTTTGTGACTACGGACACACTGGCAAGTCTTGAGACTGATTGCCTTGTTGTCGCGGTTTATGATGGTGGTGAACTCAGCCCCTCAGCAGCACAGCTTGATGAAGACAGCCAGGGCGCTGTTCAGCGCGTCATTGACAGCGGCGATGTAACGGGCAAGGCGGGTCAAACATTATTTATCCATCACGCCAGTGGCGTTAAAAGTGCCCGAATCTTGCTGCTTGGGTTTGGTAAAAAAGGCAAAACCACTGAAAACGATTTCAACACTGCCACCACTGCAATGGCGCAGGTTATCAACGAGAGTGGAGCACAATCGGCTGTCTGCGCTATTGCCGAAGTAGAAATGGCTGGACGCAGCAGTGCATGGAAAGTACGCCAAACAGCCTGTAATACCGAAAGTACACTGTATAACTACACACATACCAAGAGTGACAACAAACCAATTGAAAAACCGTTGTTATATCTCAGCTTTGCTGCAGATGAAGCTGACTCAGCCGCTTTCGGCCAGGCAATGGCGCAGGGTTCAGCCATCGGTCAGGGCATGAACTTGGCAAAAGAGCTGGGAAATCTGCCTGGAAATATCTGTACACCGACCTACTTAGCTGATCAGGCCGTGAAACTTGGACAACAATACGATTCCGTCAAAACGACTATTTTGGAAGAATCAGATATGGAAGAACTGGGCATGGGCTCTTTTCTCTCCGTTTCACGTGGTAGCCGTCAGCCTGCCAAACTGATTACGATGGAATATAACGGTGCCGGTGGTAATGCACGTCCTGTTGTTCTAGTTGGCAAAGGTCTTACGTTCGATGCGGGTGGTATCTCATTGAAGCCTTCACAAGGCATGGATGAGATGAAATATGACATGTGTGGTTCTGCCAGCGTGCTCGGTACCATACAAACTATTGCTGAACTCGGTTTGCCTATCAATGTAGTGGGTGTCGTTCCCAGCTCTGAAAACATGCCTGATGGCGATGCCAACAAACCCGGTGACGTCGTTACCAGCATGGCAGGCAAAACTATCGAAATTCTCAATACCGACGCCGAAGGTCGTTTGATCCTCTGTGATGCGCTGACTTACAGCGAGCGTTTCAATCCTGAAATCGTTATTGATATTGCCACATTGACAGGTGCCGTTATCGTGGCGCTGGGTAGTGTGACTACTGGCGTGATGGCTAATGATCAACAACTGGCGGATGATTTAATCAAAGCAGGCAACGACAGTTTTGACCGTGGCTGGCAATTACCTATCTGGGATGATTATCAAAAACAATTGGACA
>NZ_CBFHHW010000023.1:0-8314 GCF_965655755.1 Methylophaga sp.
TTTTGCGTGCAAAAGGTGCAAAAGAGGGATAAAAAGATGGAAATCAAGAATCAAGGGGTCAGCCAACTTGATTTAGATTTATTTCGGACTAAAGCCCGAGTTCATTTATTTTTCTTGCCAAAAATAAACGAACCAAACAAAAGGGCAGCCCACAGCTTGCCCTAAAGGGTTCCCTGCGCTTCTCGATATGACTGGGCACTCGCGAACTCGCTGCGCTCAAACATGCGCTCGCGCTGTTCCAGTCACATCTCCGATGCTCGGCTGCGCAAAGGGAGGTTCAAAAACACTCTCCAGTTCCAAAACTGTTTCCAAACTCCCCGTTTGTGCTGACGAGGAATGGCATTGATTCAGGTCTGAGGGCGGCTAGTGTCTGAGCGCAGCGAGTTTTAGCCGACCGCCTGAATCAATGTTATGACGAGTGTAGCCGCAGGCCAGCACGGTGGGGTGCCCTAGGGTTGTTAGGGAAATGGGCATGCATTTCCCTAACTCGCCAATAAGGCGAAATGAAAACCAGTAGTTTGCTCAAATAACAGCAAACAAAAGCTAATTTTCATCTAAAAGGTGCAAAAAAAGGATAAAAAGATTAGAGTTCACACAGAGTTAATTAAGATAATTTTTCTTTAATTATCAGCCATCTTAGGGGGCGCTTATGGAAATAGTACTGACTTTTATGCTTCTTGCGCTCATTTACGCACTTTTCAAAAGTAAAAAACTCACCGCAAAACCATTTGAAACGACCACCAGATACAATCCTTATGCCGCAGTGAAGATTGAGGCATGTGAGTTTTCCTGTAACGCATCGTTTGACCGTTCATCACAGGTTTTCCTTGCCAGAGAAGCGCCCAGTCTTCCATTAAATGATTGTGATACCACCGCTGGTTGTAGTTGTAAGTATATTCATTTTGAAGATCGTAGACATAGCCAGGAAGACAGACGCTCAGGTAGTCAGGTTTTACAGAATGTCTTTGATGGTAAAGATCATCGGGGAGTAAACAAAAGAGGTCGTCGCGCTTCGGACTTTGAGCCGAGCATGGGCTGACTCGCCATTAAGGCGAAAAAGAGCGTGTTAGACTCTTTTATCTTTTAGCCGGAGAAGCAGGGAAGCTCATGATTGTTGTTTATGGAATAAAAGAAAAACTGAATCCTATCAAAGCGTCACTTTCAGATGTGATTCATAGTTGCATGCAAACTGTGCTGGGTATGCCGGAAGATAAACGGGCACATCGTTTTGTTCCACTGGACAAAGAAGATTTCTATTATCCCGGCGGTAGAAGTGATGCCTATACGGTGATTGAAATCAATATGATGGTGGGTCGACAAGCGGAGACTCAGAAAGCGTTAATTAAGGCGTTATTCTCTGAGTTGGAGAGCCAGCTTGCTTTGGCACCCATTGATGTCGAAATCACTATCAAGGAACAGCAGCCATATCAGTGGGGTTTTCGTGGCATGACCGGAGATGAAGCCAGGGATCTTAACTACAAGGTTAAGGTTTGAGAGCGAATAGAGCATTAGACTCACGGAATACAACCCAAGTCAGCACTAAGCCCTCTTAGGTATTTACATCTGCAATATCGGCTCTTAAGCTAGTCTCCAATAGTTTTGAAGACTCAATCAGCGGGACACAACATGCTTTCAATTTCTCAGTGGCGCATTACCGGACTGGTCGCCACTGTGCTTGCCTTGATGTCAGTGATTAGCTTTGTCTCGCTGGGATTCACTGAAGAAGCCATCAGAACGATGGTGCGAACTACGGCACGTAGTTCAGTGACATTGTTTGTGCTCGCCTTTACGGCATCCAGTCTTTACAGCCTGTTCAAGTTCAACTGGACAAAATACCTGCTACAAAACCGTCGTTATATCGGCGTATCGTTTGCCTTGTCACACTTTGTGCATTTGTTCTTTTTGATCTTGCTGATTGCTTATTTCCCCGAGGACTCTCTCGCTAATCTGCATATTATTGAAATCATACTGGCCACTCTGACCTATGTGTTTATTCTATTGATGACGATAACGTCGTTTGATATTCCAAGACGCTGGATCGGTGAGAAAGGCTGGCATCGGCTTCATACTATCGGTATGTATCTGGTCTGGTTAATCTTTATCGAGACATACGGTTTTGCATCGCTAAATAATGGCATCTACCTGTCGCTGGTTATTTTGCTTTTAGTCGCAATGGGGCTGCGACTGGTCTGTGCTTTAAAACGAAAGCAAAGCTCGACAGCAAACCTTTGATTATTACCAAGTCGCAACGATCAATCAGCCCAGCGCTGTGCTCAACACATAGTCTGTAACACCAACCAAATCGCCATTGATAATCAACCATCCTCTAGTATGAGAATTACACTGATCTCATCGCTACGATCAGCTATGCAGAAAAAGTCGAACTCATAATTCAGATAAATGCATGTAGTTTCCTATCCAGTGGTGTCGCAGCCGCTCCGAGTCTTCAGAGCGTTCTCTTTTTAGCCAGAAATCCAACCGTAGGCTAACGGGATAAGAAGCCAATATATTGACTCAAAACCTTCATCTGATTGTCATTTCTATGTCATCTGACGTGCTTATTATTCAATCAACATCCGTAATGCATCGGCAAGATAAATAGAGAAAGGTAATGTTGATGAAAGCAGTAGGTGACAAAACACCCATTCTCAAAATAGAGAACCTCAAGGTGAGATATAGCAATAATGTCGTGGCACTTCGGGATACGACATTATCGTTTTTTAATGGCGAGTTCGTCGTTTTGCTAGGGCTTTCCGGTGCTGGTAAATCTTCCCTTTTGCGCTCGCTGAACCATCTTGTCATACCAACTTCGGGACAGGTTATTTCTTCCAGTCATGGTCCGTTGAATTCTGACAAAGTTTTGCGCAAACATCGTCAAACTACGGCGATGGTGTTTCAGCAGCATCAACTTATTCTGAAGCAGACTGTTTTACAAAATATTCTGATGGGGCGGCTGGCAAACCACAGTTTTTTCCGGAGTCTATTGCCTTTGCCAAAAGCGGATTTGGACATTGCACTTCACAGCCTGGAACGGGTAGGGCTGTCCGATAAAGCCATGACACGCGTTGATCAGTTATCAGGTGGGCAGCAGCAGCGAGTCGGTATTGCCAGAGCGCTGGCACAAAAACCCGACATTATTCTGGCAGATGAGCCCATCGCTAGTCTTGATCCTGCCACATCACAAAAGATTCTCGAATTATTGAAGCGTATCTGTGAGGAAGATGATATTACCGCCATCGTGTCCTTACATCAGTTGGATTTTGCCCGCCAATTTGCTGATCGGATTATCGGTCTGGCGAATGCAGAAGTCGTTTTTGATGCCAAACCTGCCCAGCTTGATGCGTCTCAGTTATCCCGGATTTATTCAAGTAAAAAGCCTGAACCAAATACGGACAAAGAGGCCATGTATGAGCCTCGTCCTCTAGTCAATATCACCTCAACCTAAACGGAGATGAACAATGAAGCTGATTAAAAAACTTGCTTTTGCTGCCAGCATGCTACTAACGGCGACAACGGCGACCTTTGCTGCCGATGCTGATCCAGACATGATTAAAGTCGCATTATTACCTGATGAAAATGCGTCGGAAATCATCAAACGCAATCAACCACTGAAAGATTACCTTGAAGACAAGCTTGGCAAAGAAATCGAACTTATCGTGACAACTGATTATTCTTCAATGATTGAAGCTATGCGGTTTGGTCGTATTGATATGGCCTATTTTGGTCCACTTTCCTATGTCCTTGCCAAAACGAAAAGTGATATCGAACCGTTTGCGGCATTAGTGAAAGACGGCAAGCCGACATACCGTTCTGTGGTTATTGCTAATGCCAAAACAGGAGTCAAAAGTTTTGCAGATATTGAAGGTAAAAAAATGGCTTTTGGTGATCGTGCTTCGACATCCAGCCATTTGATTCCAAAATCTATTTTGCAGGAGAAAGGCTTACAGGCAAAAGTGAATTATAACGAACACTTCTTGGGTTCACATGATGCCGTAGCGGTGAATGTGGCCAATGGTAATGCGGATGCTGGTGGTTTATCTGAAGTGATATTTAACTCATTGTTGAGTAGAGGCTTGATTGATGAGGCCGATATCAACGTTATTGGATATAGCAAAGATTATCCTCAATATCCATGGGCAATGCGTTCAGATCTCAATGATGGGCTGAAAGAAAAGATCAAAGATGCCTTTATCAAACTGGATGATGCTGAAGTACTGAAAAGCTTTAAAGCTGAAGGGTTTGCTGCGGTAACAGATGCTGATTATGACGTGATTCGCGAAATGGGCGCTCTGTTGAAACTTGATTTAGCAAAAATGTGATTGAGCGATGCGTACTGAATCATCATTAGTCAGAGAGCAAAGCCATATCGACATACTGGAAAAGTATCAGCAATCCTGGCTGGAGAAGGTCAAACATAGCCTGTTGTTGTTTGTTGTTGTATTAGCAGCCTGTTGGTACGTTAACTTACTAGATTTCGATACTCTGGCGAAAGGTGTTCCTGCAATTGTGACATTAGCGGGGGAGTCTTTCCCCCCTGATTTCACAAACTTTTCCAGTTGGTTAAAACCACTATTAGATACCCTAGCGATGAGTGTGGCGGGTACAGCGATCGCCGTGGTGATGTCTCTTTTTATCGCCTTTTTTGCTGCCAGAAATACAGCGCCTCATCCACTCGTCTACCATCTGGCCCGCGTCATATTAAACACACTACGGTCGGTTCCTGAATTGATCATGGGCATCATCTTTGTGGCCGCTGTTGGGTTTGGCACCTTGCCCGGGGTCCTGGCGCTGGGTCTTCATTCAGTCGGTATGGTTGGTAAGTTCTTTGCCGAGGCGATTGAACATGTTGATGAGGCACCCGTTGAAGCCGCGATTGCCAGTGGCGCTAGTCGAATGCAAGTGCTCTATCATGCGGTCCTGCCACAAGTACTTTCACAAATGGTTGATATTTCAATTTATCGTTGGGAATACAATTTCAGAGCTTCAACAGTGATGGGTATGGTCGGTGCCGGTGGCATCGGGTTTGAATTGATGGGGTCGCTCAGGATCATGCAGTATCAGGAAGTAATGGCGATTATGATCGTGATTCTGGTCATGGTCACGATGGTTGATGCGTTCAGCGGTTATCTTCGCAAGTCGTTTAAGTAAGGAAATAAGAATGAAACCACGGGTCGTCATTACGCACAGAGTGCATCAGCAAACGCTGGATTATCTTACAGCTCACTGTGAAGTCATGAGTAATCAAACCGATACTTCGCTGAGTGAGCATGAGCTGATGAGTCGGCTTAGTGATGCCGATGCCATGATGGCATTTATGCCTGATAAGGTCGATGAAAATTTCTTACAAGCCTGCCCGAAATTAAAGGTCATCGGAGCCGCATTAAAGGGTTATGACAACTTTGATGTGCTGGCCTGTCAACGACGTGGTGTCTGGTTTACGGTGGTGCCAGATTTATTGACTGTGCCGACTGCGGAGCTGACTATTGCGTTGATGACAGGCGTTATGCGTAATATTGTAGCAGCCGATTCACACGTCCGCAGCGGTGAGTTTCAGGGTTGGAAACCACTGTTTTATGGCATGGGTATAGCGGGATCGACAGTTGGCATCATTGGTATGGGAGCTATTGGTAAAGCCACTGCATTAAGGCTATCTGGTTGGGGGGCTCATCTCCTTTATACCGATCGACATCGTTTGTCGGATGTTGATGAAACCAGCCTTGGCATTTCATTTGTCGACCTTGAACAACTGCTTAAAGCTTCGGATGTGATCATTCTGGCGTTGTCACTTAATGACAAGACTTACCATCTGATCGATTTGGAGCAGCTGAGAAAAATGAAGAAGGGGGCTTTTGTTATTAACCCATGCCGTGGCTCTGTCATCTCTGAAAAAGCGGTTTTGACAATGCTCAAATCTGGAGACCTTGGTGGTTACGCTGCCGATGTATTCGAAATGGAAGATTGGGCTATCAAGGACCGACCCAAACAGCTCGAGCCTGAGCTACTGTCACATCCCAATACCTTATTCACTGCCCATATTGGATCTGCTGTGCATAAAGTTCGGTTACAGATAGAGCTTCGGGCGGCTGAGAATATTGTTCAAGCATTGGGTGGGCTGTCTCCCCAGGATGCCATCAACGACGTTGAACGCCACACAGCTTTATGTTAAATCCTCAATGGTTACGGACGCTAAAAACAGTTGTTGCCGAACGTGGTTTTCAGGCTGCAGCAGAGAGTTTGGGGATAGCTCAGCCGACAGTTTCTCTGCATATTTCCAAGCTGGAACAACAACTGCGTGTAGCACTGATCAAAAGAAACAAAACGGCCTGTTATCCTACAGAAGCTGCCAAGCGCTTATTGCCGTTTGTTGATTCAATTCTGAATTTGAGTCAACAAGCTATTAACGCTATTCGAACAGATTGTGTCAGAGTCGGTTCAAGCTCTAACATTGGCATTTACATGCTACAGCCTCATATCCGAAGTTATATAGATAAACCCCAGTCATCACAGATTGAGTTGACGATTGATGATAACCCAACCATTGTCAACAAAATGGCGAATTTTGAGCTGGATATTGCCATTGTGGAGTGGTGGCAACCACTGGCAGGATTTGTGACTAAGATATGGAAAGTCGAGCCGCTGGTACTTATTACATCGCCTCAACATCCTTTAGGCCAACTCGATGATATTAGCCTGGAACAACTGCAAACCATCAGTTTGATTGGTGGAGAACGGGGTACGGGAACAGGACGAATACTGAGTGAAAAATTTACCGGCGACTTAACAGCACCCAAGATATCTATGCAGCTGGGCAGTACAGAAGCTGTCAAACAAGCGGTAAAAGAAAATCTAGGTGTCTCACTGGTGTCAGCATCCACAGTGACAGAGGAGGTGACTCGGGGAACACTTTCTGCTGTGCCAGTAGCAGGAGGAACATTGAATAAAACGCTCATTATAGTTCAGCGAAAGGAGCCTCAGCTTGATGTGTCTCAGCAATCATTTGTTGAGCACCTCTACGATGACGTTAGCAATCCTAGGTTCTAAGAAGACCCAAACACCGTAATGACTGCCAATGGGCAATCAATAAGCCGAGTGGAGTACCCACAATATAGCTCGCGACACCAACCAAATGCCGGGCGTTGTTGCAGTCGAAATGGTATGGGCATCATTGTAGCCGGTTGATTGCACCATGGCGGCGATGTTAGCTGAACCAGCTGTCTAGGTGGCAGTTAACATGCCTGACAGAATCGCTCACACGGCACGGCTCAGTAATATGCCTCAGGCTTTAGTTTCTACCCAGAAGCCAAAAAGAGCGTTCGCAAATAAGGCGGCCAACACGGCAAATATCTATTTAACGAAGGCATTAGAATGTACCCTGTTCATTCCGAAATGGGCTTCTGGGGTACAATACCCCTCTTTTCCATACATTTTGTGAGTCTAAATGAGCGATTTACCTAACTGCCCGGCCTGTGGATCGGAATACACCTATCAAGATCAGTCTATGCTGGTTTGCCCTGAATGTGCACATGAGTGGCAGGAAGGAGAAAATAATACCGATGAGGCTGATGCAAAGGTATTGGATTCAAATGGCAATGTGTTAGCAGACGGTGACACTATCACAGTGATTAAAGACTTGAAGGTAAAAGGCTCATCATCCGTGGTGAAAGTCGGCACGAAGGTGAAAAACATTCGTCTGGTTGATGGCGATCATGATATCGACTGTAAGATTGATGGCATTGGTGCTATGAAATTAAAGTCAGAATTTGTAAAAAAAGCCTAGCCACAATGGCAGCATAGCGCTCACTATGCTGCCACCTTTTGACTCACTGAATAGTGCCAAGCTGTTTAAAGAGACTATACAAATCCATTACATCCCAATGTTCGGCTAGTTTGCCATCTTCAACGCGGAAAATATCAATGGCATCAAATTGATATTCTGCATTGCTTGCAGGAATACCCAGCCATTCATTTGAGTGTGTGCCTGAATAATTGCCATAAACCCAGATATAGTCGTCATTCGCGATAATGTTTTTCAGTTCATAGTTGAAATCTGGAATGGCTGTGAACCAATCATTAAAAAAGATTTTGAAGCCTTCGCTACCCTGTGCGACAGACGGATTATGTTGGATGTAATCTTTATGCATATACGCATTAAGATTGCTCAGATCTTTATTCACAAAAACCTGCTGAGCAAAGTCACTCATCAAGGTTAAGTTCGGGTTGTTGTCAGCCATGGTTGTACCTCCCGTAACGAATAGTGCTACCAAGATGGCGATTTTTTGTAAAAAACGGTTTTTCATCGTTGTGTCCTTATTCC
>NZ_CBFHHW010000023.1:8412-27182 GCF_965655755.1 Methylophaga sp.
TTATTTGGTTGAAATTGCCCGGGCAGTGAAATAGTATGTTTCATGGTATCTATTCGCAAGAAGGCACCTGAAAGTGCTATAAGCACCAAAAAGAAACTAATAAATAAAGACAATGACTTATGACTGATTGGGATGTATACAATAAAAATTGTCCAACGCGTTTAGTGCTGGATCGCATTGCTGATAAGTGGACCGTGCTGGTCGTTGGTGCTTTGGCGATGGAGACAAAACGGTTTGGTCAGTTAAAGCGTGAACTGGACGGCATTTCTCAGAAAATGTTGACGCAGACACTGAGAGGATTAGAGCGAGATGGTATCGTGCACCGAAAGGTGTACCCGACAGTGCCGCCAAAAGTGGAGTATTCGCTGACAGCGTTGGGTAAAACGCTTGTTGAGTTGGTAGAAGAAGTTCGACACTGGTCAGAAGGGCATATTGATGATGTTCAAACGGCACAAAAACGTTACGATGTGGTTAAAAAACAGTCAGAATTGATTTGACTGAGTCTGTTCAAATAATAAGGATCTTGAATGTATACAGATGATGATCTGCAACAGGCAGTGGATAACGACATTTTCAGCCAAGCGTCGGTTGAAAAGTTTCGGGCCTTTATTCTGAAGCGCAATGACACGCATTTTGCAGATGAAGAGGGTTTTAAACTGGTCACCAGCTTCAATGATATTTTTGTCGTTATTGCCTGTTCTCTGTTATTGATATCTGCCGGCTGGGTTGTTCAAGGCATTCATGAGTCACTGGCGACGCTTGTTATAGCGGGCTTGTCGTGGGGGTTGGCTGAATTTTTTGTGTTGAGGCGAAAGATGGCATTACCGGCTATCTTTTTATTGATAACCTTTGTCGGCAGTGTGTTTGCGTCAGTGGATTTGTTTGTCGACTTACCATTAGAAAAGCAATTAATGTTCTCTGCTTTGGCGGCTTCTTTGTCGGCCTGGTTGCATTGGATACGGTTTAAAGTACCGATTACGGTTGCAGCCGGTGCGGCCTCTGCTGTGATTTTGGTGATTGCCTCGTTGGTGACGTTATTTCCTGTCCTACGTGAGATCTGGATGTCGTTGATGTTTTTTGGTGGTTTGGCGGTGTTTGCAATTGCCATGCGCTGGGATATGGCGGATCTAAAACGGGTTTCGGGTCAGTCTGATGTCGCATTCTGGTTACATCTGACAGCGGCGCCTTTAATTGTGCACCCGATCTTTTCCAATCTGGGCATCTTTGAAGGCGATCAAACTCCGCTGGATTTAGGGCTGGTATTGGGGCTTTACCTGTTACTGACGTTAGTATCGCTGGTTATCGACCGTCGTGCGTTTATGGTGTCATCATTAGTGTATGTACTGGTGGCATTAACCGAGTTACTTGATACCTATGGTCTGGTGGGGGATAGTTTTGCTTATGTAGGCGTTGTAATTGGCTTTTCTTTATTGCTGCTTTCGGGCTTTTGGCACAAGTCACGGAGTGTCCTGATAGATAAATTGCCGGCTCAATGGCAATTACGGGTACCTGTTGTGAGTTAATAGCTTTAATAAATGCGGTAAGCTGATAATTAGGTGTTCATCAACCTTTAGGAGTTTGCTGGTGAAACAGGTTTTGGCTGATGTATGGGAGACACGAGTGGAACAGCCGTTCCCGGGGCTGACGACACACGCCTATCTGGTGACACGGGATATGGGAAATATCTTGTTTTATAACACTCGCCGTCAGGCCGACATTGATCAGATGCGGCCTATTGGTGGTGTACGCTATCATTTTCTCAGTCACCGCGATGAAGTGGCCGATTCTGTAAACCAAATCCGCAAACAATATGGTGCCACGCTTGGTGCCCATATCAACGAGAAGTCAGACTTTGCAAAAGTCTGCAGTCCTGATATTTCCTTTTCGGAGCGTGAATGGATCCTCGAGAATGTCGAGATCATCCCTACGCCCGGACATACACTAGGCAGTACCTGTTTTCTGGTCGAGTCAGGCCATGAAAGGACCTATCTTTTTACCGGTGACACCTTGTATCTGACCGAACAAGGCTGGCAGCCGGGGCTACTTTCATTCAGTGATCGGGATGCGCTAATTGAGAGTTTAAAGGTGCTGCAGACATTAACGCCGGATGTGGTTTTTTCCAGCGCTTTTTCCGGCAGCTCTGGTTATCAAAAAGTGACTGGCAAGTGGCATGATAAAGTGCAGACAGCGCTGGATAAGCTGGAGACTTAAGTTTGGCTTAACCCTTTTACTCCATAGTCATACGAAATAGAGAGGAAGACTTATGGACATTCAACGACATGGCCTTTCTGTAGGCATCGATCGGGTAGGTGATAAGTTCTACATCACCCTCAGGGCGGTCGGCAAACTAACACACGAAGATTACGCACGAATCGTGCCCATGATAGATGCGGCATTAAATACTGTAGAGGATCCTGAAGCGAATGTTTTGCTGGATGCGACTTTATTTGAGGGGTGGGAATTACGTGCCGCCTGGGATGATTTTAAGCTCGGTCTGAAGCATGGCTCCGACTTTCACAAAATTGCGATCGTCGGTGATAAACGTTGGCAACAGTGGGCCGCCAAAGTTGGCAACTGGTTTATTTCAGGTGATGTGCGCTATTTTGATAACTTTCCCGAGGCACTTAGTTGGTTAAACGATGCTATCTAATCGCATGGGCTTAACCAGATAAAAAGAAACCCCCGCCCAATAGAGTGGACGAGGGCAGTATCAGACATTAATGTCTGTAACCATGATAGCCATCATGTCGATCATAGTCACGGTACTTGTAATAGGCACGTTTATCATGATGCCGGTCATAGTCACGGTGCTTGTAATAGGCGCGTTTACCGTAATGACGGTCATGTCTACCGTGATGTTTCCAGTGCTTTTTATAATGCTTCCACTGCTTTTTACGGTAATGACGATCATGATCATCGTAATGTCTGTATGTCACCACGGGTGCACGATGATAACTATGATGGCCGCCCAGATCGAAACCGATACCAATTCGGACATCTGCTGCTTTTGCAGGGTTAGCTGATAACGCCAGCATAAGACCTGAAAACAGACCAATTGCAATCACTTTTGATTTCTTAAATTGACGCATGGTATTTACCTCCGCTGTCGTCTTTTTGTCACAGTTACAAGACTAACCCCATGCAAAGCAAGTTTGTGTTAAGCAATGTAAAGGTATGTAAAAAAAGAAAAAAAGTGTCTAAAAGCACACATTTATCTGCGCTTTAAAACTGAGTAACAGCGGGTAAAGCCTAATCTATTATTGCCGGAACAACGCTCATTATCATGAGCTATGCCATACGAGCGGGATGTTGTTACATGACCGTATTGTAATGGCACCATTACCGCTGATAATGATACTAAGATCAGACACACACTGTTCCTGTTGGTGGTAGCAGTCGGCGTCGGCCCCCATGCAAAAGATTCGTTCTAGCTGGCCTTACTAACCAAGTCGCGGTAAGCATGCCAGCTGGCATGCCCTAACAAGGGATATATCACGATCATACCGATAAGGAAGGTTGCAATGCCCAGCCCCGCCAATAGCGCAATTAGACCAGCCCAAACCAACATAGTAGGAATATTAGTTGCGACCACTTTCATGCTGATAAAAAGAGCATCTAATGCGTTGATAGAGCTATCAATAATCGCCGGAACGGAAACGACAGATAATACAAACACCATACTAGCCAGAAGACCACCAACAACCAGATATAAAACCAGTTGTGTGGGTGTCATATGATCAAAGAAATTACCCCAGAATGCCTGATCCAAAGCGGGGGCTACATTTCCGATAGTGGCCATCAGTACCAGTGCCGATAAAGCAAACCACAACACACTGAAACCGAGCAAGATGCTGGAAAATCGGACTAAAGCGTGTTGATTACGACCCAGACCGTTTAGTGATGTATCAAAGCTGATTGTTTCACCCGTTTCTTTCCGACGGGAAATTTCACACAAACCTGCAGCCATGATTGGGCCTACCAACATAAAACCGGAGATAACGGCAGCAAGGACATAAATATGATGACTGGTGAGAAGCAAAGCCACTGCAAAAATGCTGGTTACAATCAGCCCATGAGCAATACTTGCGCCGGGATGAGCAAGAAAGTCCTGCCAGCCCTGAAACAGCCATCGGAAAGGTCGAAGAAACGCGACACGTTGTATCGAAAACTGAGATGGAATTTTGTAATGTGTGACGTTTTGAACGCTCATGATTTTCTCCTTCCCTGTTGTTTTATATATTTTTTAGCAACGTTTAATATTTGGAATAACAGTGTGGGTAATAATGATAGACATCGTGAGCATGAGAGTAGCGGTAATTACCAAAGAGAATGCTGTATTGATGTCCATGGTGATAAACAAAAGAAAAACGTACCCGATACAGGTGATGAAATCTATAGCCTGAGCCTGACTGATGTTTAAACAGGCCATAACAGCACCAAACAGGAATAGGGACAAAAGTTTAGCTAGACGTCTTTTGCTCAAAATACTCACCTCGCTAAGTGAGTTCAATCTAAAAAATTGGACACTGTATTTAAAATAGAAGTTCGTTCCTGTCTCTGAGTGTGTTTTTATGGGCTCACTCACGATAAAAAGTAGACTTCGTCTTGATGAGCACCTAGTCTGTCTCAACTGAAACTAAGTAATGGACGACAAGGAGAGAATGGATGGCGAGCGTAGGCTTACTGGCTTTAGTTGATGATATTGCAACGCTACTTGATGACGTGTCATTGATGACCAAAGCAGCGGCTAAAAAGACGGCGGGTGTCTTGGGTGATGATCTGGCTCTCAATGCACAGCAGGTAAGTGGTGTAAAACCAAGCCGTGAATTGCCAATTGTCTGGGCTGTTGCCAAAGGCTCTTTCCTTAATAAACTGATCTTAGTGCCTTTGGCGTTATTAATCAGCGCCTATTTGCCGTGGTTAGTAACGGTGCTGCTGATGTTGGGTGGTTTATATCTCTGTTATGAAGGGGTTGAAAAACTCACCCACAAATGGCTGCATCGTGAGGAAGACGATGCTGCCCATCATCAGAAATTAGCTCAAGCAGCCAGCGATCCCCGGATTGATATCAAAACCTTTGAAAAGGAAAAGATCAAAGGTGCGATACGCACTGATTTCATTCTTTCCGCCGAGATCATTGTTATTGCTTTGGGGGTTGCTCAAGCGGCAGACTTCACGACGCAGATCATGGTGGTTTCTGTCATCGCGATTTCAGTGACAATCTGTGTATATGGTTTGGTAGCAGGCATCGTAAAGTTCGATGATGCCGGCTTAGCGTTGATTGAGTCGGCCGATAATACCGGCTTTGGTCAATTCAAAGACCGGTTAGGTCATGGTATTTTATTTGTGGCACCCAAATTCATGAAGCTACTTTCGGCGCTTGGAATGATCGCGATGTTTCTGGTAGGCGGTGGTATTTTGGTGCACGGATTACCATTTCTACATCATTTATTGGCGCCTTTGCTGGCATCACTGGGCACCGTTCTAACCATCATTGTGCCGATGCTATTTAATGCCATTATCGGAATCATCGCCGGTAGTCTGGTGTTAGCAGGCCTTACCGGCATTAAACGCGTTGTCTGATTAAATGATGCCAAATGCTAGCATGGCATTAGCGACCCGGCGGAAGCCTGCAATATTGGCACCCAAGACGTAATTATGAGGGTCGCCAAATTCCTCAGCGGTTTCGCAACAGCTACGGTGAATATTGTTCATAATTTGATGCAGTCGCTCTTCACTGTATTCAAAGTCTGAACCATGCGTGGCGTTATGTTGCATTTCGAGAGCTGATGATGCGACACCACCTGCATTGGCCGCTTTTCCTGGTCCAAAAGCAATACCCTTTTGCTGAAAGATTTTGATAGCTTCCGGTGTACTTGGCATATTGGCGCCTTCACACACAGCAATACAGCCGTTATCAGCAAGTTTGATGGC
Organism: Methylophaga sp.; assembly: GCF_965655755.1. Classification (GTDB taxonomy): domain Bacteria; phylum Pseudomonadota; class Gammaproteobacteria; order Nitrosococcales; family Methylophagaceae; genus Methylophaga. Next base: position 14,347 of record NZ_CBFHHW010000023.1, read on the forward strand.
ATCGGTAGCCTGTAATTCGTTCTGCGTTGCACAGGGTAGCGCAAGATCACAGGGAATATCCCAGATATTTCCGCCATCAATATATTCAGCATGATGATGAAAATCGAGATAAGTTTTGAGACGGGCACGTTCGACTTCTTTGATGTGAATAACGGCATCTACATCGATCCCTTTTGGATCAATGATGACGCCGCTGGAATCGGAACAGGCGATCACTTTAGCGCCGATAACGCGTAATTTTTCCATCGCATAAGTCGCCACATTCCCTGAGCCTGAGACTACGGCAACTTTGCCTTTGAGCTCTTCGTTATGAACCGCGCGGACCATTTCTTCACAAAAAAAGACGGCCCCATAACCGGTAGCTTTCTGTCGGATCCAGGTGCCTCCCCACTGCGGACTTTTACCGGTAATAACACCGGACTCATAACGCTGAGTAATACGTTTGTACTGACCAAATAAATAACCGATTTCGCGCGTGCCGACGCCTATATCTCCAGCAGGTACATCCGTGTTTTCACCTAAGTGACGATACAAGGATGTCATAAAACTCTGGCAAAAACGCATGACTTCATTATCGGATTTACCTTTGGGATCAAAATCCGAACCGCCCTTGCCACTGCCAATAGGTAAACCTGTTAGTGCATTTTTGAATGTCTGTTCAAAGGCCAGAAATTTCATTGTCCCCAGTTGCACGCTGGGGTGAAATCGAAGTCCACCTTTGTAGGGCCCCAAAGCACTATTAAAGCCGACTCTAAACCCACGATTAACCTGTATTTCGCCATTGTCATCTTCCCATGGCACCCGAAATATAATCTGCCTTTCCGGCTCACACAACCTTTCTATGATTTTATTTTTGGCATATTCAGGGTGTTTTTCCAGTACTTGTCCCAGTGTTTCCAGAACTTCATATAGCGCCTGATGGAATTCAGGTTCGCCGGGGTTGCGGTTAACGACTTGTTCATAGATAGATGACATGATTTCTGAATGAGTCGACATAATAAGCTGCATCCTCTTCGAAATTGCGGTGGCCTCATTGCCAGACAAAGGTTGTTTAGTGCTTTATTCCCTTTCAGCTTATAAGCTGGCATACCAACTAGCAATACATCTGCTAACAAAAAGCTACCTGTGTTGTCTTAATGACACGCCTTGATAGGAGTATCGCCATGTTACGTGGCTCGTTTTTATCTTTTTTGATGATGTCGCTGTCGTTTACAGTTCAAGCTTTTGAGTGTTTTGAACCATCACCCGTTTACCTTGAATTGGGTGAGCGTTACTTTACGTCGGAGGCGGATCGTATTGTCGTCAATGGCACGGAAGAAAAGCTGGATGTGCTGGAGAATCTGAAAGGCGAGTGGGAAGGACGATTAAATGAGTTTATCTGTGAGGGTACAGAAGATAAGCCAGAGTCTTATTACCGCGATGCCGAGGTAGAAGCTGAAGTGCGGGACTCGAATACCGCTTTGTTTTTAATTTCTATGAATAAGGAATATAACGGCGATTATTTTGAGGGTGAGAAAGTCTTCCTGATGAATAAAGGGAGCATGTTCTCGCTTCGGATTAATGACCGTTATGCCAGTGCCCATGAGCGTGAGCGTCGTGGTGTTCACGCCATTCGCGGTGACAGCCGCTTTGTTGAAGTGTTTTCAGAAATAACTATTCACAATGACGATGCGATCACGGTGGAGTGGTTGTTGTTTTCAAATGGTGTATTTGTCTACAGTCAGCGTCTGTCTCTGGAACGGGATTTATAAAACCACGCCAGTTGAATGACCGGCGTGGTTTATCTGAATTATTTCAATAATAAGAACATGGCGCGTCTGCCACGGATAATATTGAGTAATACTTGTTCGGTATTTTTCACCATCGGTTTAAATTCTTCGAGGTTCTTTACTGCACGTCGATTGACGGATGTCACCACGTCTTCGCTTCTCAAACCCGCATTCCATGCCGGGCTGCCTCGTTTTACCGAATACACCATGACACCCTCGACGCGGCCGAAGTAGGGTGAGTCTTCTTCAATATCACCAAATGTGGCGCCTGCTAATTTGGGATGTACGGTGCCACTTTCCTCTGTCTGGCGAGTTTGTTTCACTTTCGCAATGAGCGTCTTGTCTTTTCCATCTCGGATGATATCCAGTTTTACTTTCTGACCTACCATCATCAGACCGATGGTATTACGTAAGCTATCGGCATTAATCAGTTGGGCACCATCTACAGCCGTTATGATGTCCCCGACTCGGAGTCCGGCGACATCGGCAGCAGAGTCAGGTACAACGTGCGTTACAACAGCACCTTGTTGTACATCAATCGCAAATGCCTGTGCCAGTTCGGGCGTAATATCCTGCATCTGCACGCCAAGGTAGGCGCGTTTTACTTCACCATGCTCCAGTAGCTGATCACTGATTTGTTTGACCAGATTGCTGGGAATAGCAAAACCAATACCGATATTACCTGCAGAAGCGCCACCTGGTGAGAATATGGCGGTGTTAATGCCCACCAGCTCACCACGCAGGTTGACCAGAGCGCCGCCGGAATTACCCGGGTTGATGGACGCATCGGTTTGAATGAAATTCTCATAACCTTCAATACCGAGGCCACTCCGGCCTAAGGCACTGACAATACCAGATGTCACGGTTTGTCCTAAACCAAACGGGTTACCAATGGCGACAACAAAATCACCGACTCGAAGCGATTCTGAATCAGCGAGTGGCAATGCAGTCAGGTCATCCGATGAAATTTTTATAAGCGCTACATCGGTTGCAGGGTCACTACCGACGATTTCTGCCTGAAAGTTACGACCATCAGTCAATGAGACAGTGATTTCATCGGCACCACGGATAACATGATTATTCGTAATAACGAGGCCTTGTTTGGCATCAATAATCACGCCTGAGCCAAGACTTTGTCTAGGTCGGGTACGCGGTTGTTCCGGCAGATCAAAAAAGTGACGGAAAAACGGATCGTTCAGTAGGGGGTTATCCTGAACCTTGACCTCACTGCGAGTCGCAATGTTCACTACAGCGGGCTTAGAGCGCTCCAACATCGGGGCTAATGTTGGCATCTCATCTTTTTCAGAAAACCAGTTTAGCGGCAGGGCAGCTGTGGCTACCTGAGTGACCAGTATCAGCCCTACCAGCCAGAGCATAAATGTTCGGATATTTAACGTCATCAGAAATTTCCTATTCGATATTTTCCAACATCTCACGAGGATTGAATGCCATTTCCTCAGCCATTTCCCTATACAGTTTTTTTGCTTTGTCAGAGTCGGCAGGCGGTGTCATGATTTGCAACACCACAAACTCATCACCAGGCTCTTTACCAGGTAGGCCACGCCCTTTCAGACGCATTTTTTGTCCACTTCGAGCATTGGCAGGAATCGTTAGTGTAATTTTACCTGCTAATGTGGGTACCGTTACCTTAGCACCTAAAGCCGCTTCCCATGGCGCGATAGGGAGATCGAGGTAGATATCTTTACCCTCCAGGCGATAATGTTTATGTGGTGCAATTTGTACTTCCAGGTAAAGGTCGCCGTCTTTGCTGCCCATACCCGATTTTCCCTGTCCCGTGAGGCGTATTTTTTTACCGGATGCGATGCCGGCAGGAATCTTGACGTTGATAGTTCCGCCCTGAGTGGCACCGCTGGGTCGACGAATGGTTTTCGTTGCACCGTTGAATGCATCTTCCAGTGAGACGGTGATTTTGGCGTTGACGTCTTCGCCACGGGCAAAGAACTGATCTCCGCCTCCGGCATCAGCGCCGCCGCCCATACCACCACCAAACATATTCTCGAAGAAGCTGCTGAAGTTGCCACCACCAAAGCCGCCCATATTATCGTCCCAGCCTGGTGGCGGGTTAAATGACTGGCCATGACGATAATCGCTACCGAACTGGTTGTATTGAGCCCGTTTCTGCTTGTCTCTCAGTACTTCGTAGGCTTCGCCGAGTTCTTTGAATTTATCTTCGGCATTGGGCTCTTTGCTGACATCCGGATGGTATTTACGGGCAAGCTTACGATAAGCCTTTTTAATATCGTCTTGTGAGGCATCACGCGGGACGCCCAGAATTTTGTAATAGTCTTTGTATTCCATAAACGGACTTATACACCTGTAATTGATCTAAATCAGTAAGTGGGGGCTTAATGGCTGCTTTTCAACAGGTTTAGGTATTTTCCTGATGCTTCCAAATAACGGGGTGTGAGAAACTATGCCCATTAGAGTTTAGTTATGGAGAAGATAAAATGTTTACTAAACGGAAAATACCGTTTTTACTGGCAACGGCACTGTTATCCAGTGGCCAGGTTGGTGCCCAAGAAGACAGCGTTGCACTTGATGAACTGGTGGTGACAGGTACACGGTCTGAAACAGCTTTACGAGAATTGGCTGGTAATACCGGCAAGGTCAGTGAGGAAGAAGTCGATCTGATCAATGCTGATCACATTGAGGAGTCTCTAGCCAGAGTGAGTGGTGTTCATATCCAGAGGGGTAATGGTGCGGAATCACTGGTGGCATTGCGCTCACCTGTTCTGACGGGGCCCGGTGCAGCCGGCGCGTTTTTATTTATGGAAGATGGTATTCCATTGAGGGCTGCCGGCTTTGCTAACAATAATGGCTTGGCAGAGGCTCACTATGAATGGGCGGGCGGAATAGAAGTTGTAAGAGGACCGGGTAGTGCTTTGTATGGCTCCAATGCCGTGCATGGTCTTATAAACGTATTATCACGAGCGCCTTCTTTAGACTTAGAGCGTGAGCTGGATTTTACCTTTGGGTCTGATGATTTATATAAAGTGAAAGGAACCGTGAGTGATACTGTTGGAGCTCATGGTTACAGAGTCAGTGTGAGTGGAACAGACTTCGGTGGCTGGCGCGATGAAGAAAGTTATGGTCAGCAGAAAATTACAGCACGCCATGATTATTTCGCTCCAAATGGCGATGCCTTTCAGACAGTCTTCTCTGCTTTCAATCTGAACCAGGAAACAGCAGGTTTTATAGAATCAGATGATAAAAAAGCGTATGAAGACAGTTCTCTGATGAAAACCAATAATGATCCCGATGCCTATCGTGACTGGTGGTCAGTGCGGCTATCTACCCGCTGGGACCATATCATGGATAACGGCAATATGCTTAGCATTACCCCGTATCTGCGTAACAACCGCATGGAGTTCCGCCAGCATTACTTGCCATCACGCGCAATTGAAGAAAATGAACACACCAGCTTAGGCACACAGATCGCTTATTACATGGATTTGGATGGCGGGCATGAGGTCATTGTCGGAACCGACCTGGAATATACTGATGGTAGTCTAAAACAGACTCAAGAACGTGCCAGCTACACGTTCTTTGGCAAGAATAGACAACAAGGCATTCACTACGATTACGATGTTGAAGCGGTGACGATTGCACCCTATATCCATGCTGAATGGGTTTTAGCTGAAAAGTGGCGAGCAACTACCGGTTTGCGTTTTGAACATGTTGAGTATGACTACGATAATAAAGTTGCAGCAGGTACCGGTGAGGCCGATGGAGGGCCATGTTTTGCTGCTCCAGCTGAATGTTTATACCTTCGTCCGGCAGACAGAGACGACACGTTCAATGACTGGAGTCCGAAGTTAGGGCTGGTTTATCTGTTGAACGACAACCACAGTATTTTTGCAAATTATTCTCGTGGACACCGTGCACCGCAAACGACGGATTTATACCGCTTGCAAAATCAACAGCTGGTTGGTGATCTAGATTCTGAGAAAGCCGACAGTATCGAGCTGGGTATGCGAGGCAATGCAGGCATTGTGAAGTACGAAGTCAGTGCTTTTTATATGAAGAAGAAAAACTTTTTCTTCCGTGACCCAGATGGTTTGAATGTAACGGATGGTCGTACCAAGCACAGAGGTATCGAGGCATCTTTCAGCCTGCCGCTAGGTGAGGAGTTCGATCTGGCCGCTAACTACACCTATGCAAAGCATACATATGACTTTGATAATGCTGCAAGTGGCACAGAGTCAGGTAATGAAATTGATACGGCGCCACGACATATTGCTAATGTTCGCCTCGGCTGGAACTTTGATAACAAGAGCCGTGCAGAACTTGAATGGGCACACATGGGTGATTATTATCTGGACCCGGCCAACGAGTATGAATACGGTGGCCATGACTTAATTAACCTGAGAGTTGAAACAAATATTACACAGAACCTTACTTTGCATGGACAGGTGAAAAACATTTTAGATGAGGAATACGCCGATCGTGCCGACTATGCCTTCGGTTCTTATCGCTTTTTCCCCGGCCAGAGCACAACCTATCAGGTGGGAGCGAGTTACAGTTTTTAAAGAGTAAACTCAAGAATAGAAGCCAGCCAAAGGTTTCCTGAGGCTGGCTTTCTTGTGGGTGATGAATCACCGGCTTGACGCTTTTCGATCTTCCAGGCGGCGAAGAAATTCACGCATGATGTCGTCATAAAGAGCCATGCCCAGATACTCATCTTCGACACCGCTATCAATACTGGGGTTGTCATTGATTTCGATGATGACGATGCGATTACCGCTTTGCTTGATATCAATGCCGTAGAGTCCGTCACCAATCAGTTTCGCTGCTTTGGTGGCAATGCGAATCACTTTGTCAGGCACTTCACTGACCGGTATCGCTGAGGACTTACCGCTGTCTGTTCCTTTTTTCGTGTTGTGATTATAGATTTGCCAGTGACCTTTACTCATAAAGTATTGGCAGGCATAGATGGCTTTGTTATTGAACACGCCAATGCGCCAGTCATAATCGGTGTACATAAATTCCTGTAACAGAATAATGGCCGATTTCTGGAAAAAGGCAGGCGCCTGTGCCCTTAATTCTTCAGCATTTTTGACCTTGATGACGCCGATGGAAAATGCGCCGTCTGGAATCTTCATTACCAGTGGGAATGTGGCGGTTTCACAAAGCTTATCCAGTCCGGCTTGATCATTGCGATACAAAAGATGTGATTCCGGCATCGGCAAATCATGTGCCGATAGCAGTTCTTTAAGATAAATCTTATTGGTGCAGCGAATAATCGAAGTGGGATCATCAATAACGACCAAGCCTTCGCTTTCAGCACGACGAGCAAACTTATAGGTATGGTTATGCGTGGCAGTGGTCTCACGAATAAACAACGCATCATATTCAGCCAGACGGATATAGTCTCGCGGCGTGATCAAATCAACATCAATTCCGATACGACGACCACTGCTGATAAATTTTTTCAGCGCCGTCATATCACTTGGTGGCATTGTTTCTTTGGGATTGTGCAATATTGCCATGTCATAACGAAATTGACGGCGCTTGGCTGGTTTTCGCCATAAGCGGTGACTGAAATTATCTAGGGCTTCAGCAAAAAAGTCCTGTTCCTGTTCTGTCAGCTTGTTGATTGCGCCGGCTTTGATTTGGCTGATAGTCCATTGATCTTTATAACTGAACTGCACTTCCAGAATCGGACAGGAAAACTGTTCGAAGATTTGTCTTGCCAGTTTCTGAAGTGAGCTGACCGACGTTTGACCAAAAAAAATGGTTAAGACAAAGCTGGCGGATTGTTCGGTCGTTGCCAGTTGCTTATCCAGTTGTGATGAGAGATCGGATAGGTCATAGGCATACAAACTTTTCCGCGACAGATCGTTGATGGTACGCAGGCCGGGCAAAACCCGATGTCCCCGGGCTTCAGCGACCATCGAGCAGTAATATCCGCGACTTAAGTAATCGAGGCTGCGACAAAGATTCAGAATTTGCGCACGACTGTCGCCGCGTTGCGGATCCCCTTGCAGGTATGCATCAACACCAATAACCTGCTCACTGGGGAAGTAAGGGCTCCAGTCTTTAATATTTTCTACTATTATCAGATGCTTAGTCATGTTTGATCTTTACTTTCCTCTCTACCTGCATGGTAGCTAAAAGCGAATGATAAAGTCATTTGAACGATGATGTGTTAAAAATTTTTGTGTGCGTTTTTATTTACTGGTCAAAATAGAAAAACTCACATATCCTTCGCGAAAAATTTTGCACAGGAGGCCCGGTGCCATGTATGCAGATGCCGTTTTAAGTGTTTTTTCGCAGCGCTACGCAAGTGCTCGTGACAGCTTCATCAGTAATGTGGAGACCAGCTCCGTTGTCGAGAAGTTGACTAATCTGCCACACCCCCTCAGAGGCCCTAAAAATGAGAAGTTATTCTGTGATGTGGTCTGGGCGGGAAATCTTAAGGCAGACAAAGTTCTGGTTCTGGTTTCAGGTGTTCACGGCGTAGAAGGCGGTGCCGGCTCGGCTATTCAGGCTGATTTTGTCTCACGCCATCGACGCTTGCCGCCGGATGTGTGTGTGGTGTTGGTGCATGCACTGAACCCTTGGGGATTTGCCTGGGCCAGCCGAAACGATGAGCAGGGAATCGACGTTAATCGTAACTTTGTTGATTTCAACAAAACATTACCGGTCTCAAAAGCAACTGCGATATGGGATGAGCTCCAGCAGGGAAAAACCGATATTGCAGCGATTGCTGAGAACCGCCAAAAGTTTGATTTGTTATCGGAAGGCCAGTATGAGCATGCTGATATGCCTTATTTCGGCGGCAAAGAGGCCGGTTGGTCGAGAAGGGTGATTGAGCAACTGGTGGAGCAGATTAAACCGGCTAAACGGGAACAGATCATTGTGGTGGATATTCACAGTGGGCTCGGGCCTTATGGGCATGGTGAGTTGATCTGTGATCATCCCGTCGACAGTAAAGGACATGATTATGCAGTTGAATTGTTTGGCGCCACAGTGACCGAGCCTTCGCTTGGCAATTCCAGTTCAGGTACTAAGCTGGGCCTGCATGATTATTACTGGCATTCTCAAGGTGAACACGTGTGTTACCTGACCCTGGAGTTCGGTACGTTCGGCAATCAAAAAATGCTGCAGGTGTTGTCTGATGATCAGAAATTACAGCAATCCGGCAAGATGGATTGGTCGGATGATGAAACACTGGATATCAAACACGCCATGCAGGACTTTTTCTGTCCGGATGAAAAACAGTGGCAGGAACTGGTTTTGTTTCGTGGCCGTCAAGTGATCGAAATGGCACTCGACGCACTCAGTGAAGTCAATCATAAACGCTGAATTCTCCATTCGTGAGGCCACACTGGCTGATGTATCAGCGTTGAGTGAGCTGGAAACACGATGCTTTGAGTCTGACCGTCTGTCACGCCGCAGTTTTCGCTGGATGATTGAAAAAGGTCATGCATTATTGCTGGTGGCTGACCACGATAAACAGTTACTGGGGTATGTGTTGCTATTGTATTCGCAGGGCACATCGTTGGGGCGGGTGTATTCGCTCGCCGTTGATGTTCGATACCGTAAGGCTGGTATTGCTGCGACATTAATGCAGCAAGCGGAAGCACATGCACTTGACGATGGCCGCAGCTTTTTAAGATTAGAAGTGAGGCCCGATAACGAGGGGGCAATCCGGCTTTACCAGAAGCTGGGTTATCAGCCATTTGATATTGTTACCGATTTCTATGAAGACCATTCGGACGCCTTACGGTTGATGAAGGTGCTACACCATCAGCCGGAAATCACGCATCCACAGGTTGCCCATTATTCACAGACAACGGAGTTTACCTGTGGTCCGGCCTGCCTGATGATGGCAATGAAAACAGTTGATGATACATTGGGCTTAGATAGAGAGCTTGAACTTCAGCTATGGCGGGAAGCAACCACTATTTTCATGACTTCAGGCCATGGTGGTTGCAGCCCTCAGGGCCTTGCTCTGGCAGCAAACCGGCGAAACATGAATACCACGTTGATTTGTAGTTCTGATGAGATTCCATTTATTAGTGGTGTGCGTAGTGGTGAAAAAAAAGCAGTCATTGAGTGCGTGCATCGGGACTTTGTTAGACAGATTGATGCCTCGAACATTGAACAGATCCAATCTAATATCGATGCCAGTGTACTAAGCACTTATCTAAAACAAGGCGCATTGGCATTGGTGTTAATCAGCTCGTATCGGCTGAATCAGAGTAAATCCCCCCATTGGGTGCTGGTGGTGTCTATCTCCGATACCTTCGTGTACTTTCATGATCCGGATGTGGATTGGGATGACAATAAAAGTGTGACAGATAAAGGATATATCCCGGTGACACATAAAGAGTTCAACCGTATGTTGGGCTATGGCAGACCACGGTATCAGGCCGCCGTCATTCTCAAAACCTATTGAACTTTTCACAAAGGAGTCCGGTCGTTTACAACGCAGGAGATTTTATGATCGAAAAACTCAAACAAATTTTTAGTACCACCCTCGGCGCAGATACCGACGCCATGCTGGCGGATAAAGAGCAGGCGAAAAAACTGGCAGCCGTTGCTCTGATGGTCGAGATTATTGCTGTGGATGATGAGCAGCATGAGGCCGAAAAAAAAATGCTTCGCCAAATCCTGGCACAACAGTTTGCTGTGTCGAGTCAGGTCGCAGACGCTTTGATTGAAAAAGCCGAGCAGGCCCATGAGGAGGCGACGGATTTTTTTCGTTTCACCTCAGAAATCAATGAATTCTTCGATGCAGAAGAAAAAATAGATCTGATTGAGTCATTCTGGAAACTAGCTTGGGCGGATGAGCATATCCACGAACTGGAACAGCATGTGATTAGGCGTCTGGCGAATTTATTACATGTGTCTCACAAAGATTTTATTGCCGCTAAATTACGTGTCATTGGTTAAAAGTCACAAGTTAAATATATAAACACAAATCATTATCATTTGCATTAGATGTTGTATTTGGTAATATGCAAAGTCTTCTTTAGTTTGTCAGCGGAGTCTTTGCATGCGTCCTATCCCCACATCTCTCGCCATCACTATCGGTGTGCTTCTCAGTCAGGCTGCTTTTGCCGATAATGATGCTGAGACGGCACCCTCCTCACAAGAGAAATCTCAAAAAACCGTTTCGCTGCCGACCATGGATGTCACCAGCAGCTGGAGCTGGCTTGGCGATACTGAATCCAGCGGTGAGTACACCATTCCCCAGATGAACACCGCCACCCGTCTGGGTTTATCCATTAATGAAACGCCGCAGTCGGTATCCGTCATTTCCCGGCAGGTCATTGATGATTTCAAGCTGGAAACCATTAATGATGTCGCTAAAATTGCGACTGGGGTCTCCTCAAAGCTCAGCGATAGCTCGCGGAGTCGTTTTTCGGCCCGGGGGTTTGATATTAATAACCTGCAGATTGATGGCGTGCCAACTGTCTGGGAGCCAGGTTACGATGCTGGTGAGACTCTGATGGATACGGCCATTTACGATCGGGTGGAAATCGTCCGCGGGGCGACCGGCCTGATTAGCGGTGCCGGTGATCCGTCGGCAGCGATAAACCTGGTGCGTAAACGTGCTGATAGCCGGGAATTTGTCGGTCACGCCACTGTGACAGCCGGTTCCTGGGATCATTATCAGGGCACGGTTGATGTTTCTACACCGCTGAATGAAGCCGGTACGATACGTGGTCGACTGGTTGGCAGTTATGATGACAGTCGCTCTTATATTGATCTGCTTGAGAATGAACGTCAGGTTTTTTACGGAACGCTGGGCGTGGACCTTACCAACAATACGCTGCTTAACGTCGGCGTCAGTCATCAGGATCATAATCCCACCGCCTCGACCTGGGGCGGGCTGCCGAGCTGGTTTAGCAACGGGACCAGAACCGATTGGAGTCGCTCCAAAACAGTTGGCGCTGATTGGACGAAATGGGGTTCTGAGGCCACCAACTACTTTGCCAATATTGAACATCAGTTTGATTCTGGTGCTTCCATCTACGCGGCTTACAGCAAAAGCGTCAATGAAGCTGATTCGAAATTACTGTGGCGGAGAGGCCTGCCAGATCAACAAACCGGTCTGGGCATGACGGCAAGTCCAAGCCGGTATGATAATGAACGTGAGCAGGACAATATCGATATTTACGGTAATCTGCCTTTTTCACTGTTTGGCCGCGATCACGAAGTCACATTGGGTCTGATGCATAGTGAACAGGATTTTATCGCCATGCGCCGCTACGCCAGTAATGTTCAGACATCCCTTGGCAACTTTTATGAGTGGGATGGCAGCTATCCGGAGCCAAGCTGGGGACCTGAAACCCCTTATGTGACCAGAGATACTGAGCAGACAGGGTTGTATGCAGTATCACGGCTGTCACTTTCTGATCCGTTAACCCTGATTCTGGGGAGTCGCGTCACTGACTGGAACGTTGAGGGGATGAGCTGGGATGGCAGCCTGTATGAATTTGAACATGATGATGAGGTCACGCCTTATGCCGGTTTAATCTATGATTTCAACGACACCTATTCAGCCTATGCGAGTTATACCGAGATATTTCAACCACAGAACTTGCAGGATAAGAATGGTGACTTCCTGGATCCAATCGACGGTAAGAATTATGAAACCGGTATTAAAGCGGCCTATCTCAATGGTCGCCTTAATGCCACAGTGTCGGTCTTCCGTATCGAGCAGGATAACCTGGGGCAGGTAGACCCCAACAATCTGGTACCCGGTTCGGTGAACCAGCAAGCCTATAAACCAGCGGAAGGGGCAACTAGCAAAGGCTTTGAAGTAGAATTAGCCGGTGCTTTGACCAAAAACTGGAACATCCTGCTGGGCTGGTCACAGTTTCAGGCGGAAGATGCCAACGGTGATGCAGTCAACACCGAATTCCCACGTCGTACTGCCAATCTCTACACCACTTACCAGATAGATAAGCTGACCGTTGGTGGCGGGGTGAACTGGGAAAGCCGAAATTACACGATTGCCGATAACCCTCAGGGCAACCCGGAGAAACTTGAACAGGAGAGTTTTGCCGTAGCCAACTTAATGGCTCGGTA
>NZ_CBFHHW010000023.1:27282-37097 GCF_965655755.1 Methylophaga sp.
CATTCGTGCCATTCGAGATATTGTCAAAACGGAATTAAAACGATAATGTATCTCATTAATATATAAGTCTGTCTCTTGGCACTGTTGGCTTTCTCTCAATTGACAATCCCTTGTTAACCCGCCCTGCGAGACAGGGGCCGTTAGGGGTATGTAGCAAAAACGTTGCTGTTGAACGAGCCCGGCTGTGGTTGATGAAGCTTAAACATGCAGTAATAAACGCATGACTTACAGGATTAAAACATGATTTCTCGTACTGTTTTACAGACAGGCAATCGAATTATCGCGGCCATTGTGGGCGGATATGCCTTCACCTGGGCGATCACGGCTCTGGGGATTGCGGTCATGGTGGCGATGGGCATCAATTTTCATGAAGCTGAAACCGGCATGTCACTGATCGCCTTTCTGGTGTTCCTCGTCCTATTTCTGTGGACTTTTGCTGCAGCAAGCATGATCCGGATCTGGCTGGTGCTGGCTGGTGGAGCGACACTGATGATGACCATTGCCCAGTTATTGCAAAACAGCCTGTTGGGTTAGGAGCACTTGATGTTTAATTCTTTTCGCATGTCGATGGGTTGGGTCCATACATGGATGGGTCTGGTGCTGGGCTTTGTATTGATGATCTGTTTTTTCTTCGGCACATTGTCGGTATTTGACCGCGAAATCGATCGTTGGTCGGTGCCGGAAACCCGTTTTGAACCTCAGCCGATGCCGTCTTTTGACGAAGTGCTTAAACCGGTTTTCTTCGAGAAATTGCAGCCGGATCCGGTCGATATGGAAGCGACGGCCCGACGGGTTATCGGGCCTTTACCGGCGCCTGAGAAGATGGAGCTGGAATCGCTATACGCCTACACCACGCATCGTGATCCGGTGCTCAGGGTGGGGGGCGAGTTTGGCATTTCCAACGAGCCGAAAGACCCTGCCGATGATCATTTGCATGTGCACGCTCGGGGCACCATCGATCCCCGAACGGGTGAAATGCTCAGTGATGATGCGCTGAAAATCGGTAGTGAGTGGTTTTATCCCATGCACTTCAATCTGCATCTTAACTGGATGATGCTGGGGTACTGGATTGTGGGTCTTGCTGCATTGGTGATGCTGGCAGCACTGGTTACTGGTGTGATCATTCACCGTAAGCTTTTCAGCGAATTCTTTACTTTCCGACCTTGGAAGCATGTTCTGCGCAGCAGTCTTGATTTGCACAATGTTACTGGCGTTGTGGCGCTGCCATTCCATTTTTTCTTTGCGTTTACCGCGCTGGTGATTTTTGCCAGCAATGTCTACCTGCCGGTATCACATACCACTCTCGAGCCACTGCATGAGCAACATGAAAAACGGGAAGCGCAGCGGACCGGTCTGCCCCATGAAGAGGCCGGCGTAGCGGCACCGATAGCCTCCGTTGATGCTATGGTGTCAGAAGCCAAACGCCGCTGGGCTGAGCGTGATATGCCAGGTGAGGTCGGCTATCTGTATATGAATCATCTAGGCGATAAAAACGGTTACGTCAGCATTTACCGGGCTGGTAGTGATCATGTTGCGCTGGTGGGAGAGGGCATTCATTTCAAAGCCAGTACGGGTGACGTCATACATGAAGATCCGCCCCGCAGTGTGGTTTCCTCTATCGATGAATTCCTGACCGGCCTGCATTTACAACACTTTGAGCACTGGCTGCTGCGTTGGCTATATGTGTTTGGTGGCTTGCTGGGCGCCATTTGTATAGCGACCGGTTTTGTTCTGTTTGTGGAAAAACGCAAGGCAAAACATGCCAAAACGGGCAGTCAGGGCAGCCGTCTTGTTGATGCGATGGCGGTGACCACCGTGACGGGTATGGTGTTAGCCGCTGTGGGCATGCTGGTAGCCAACCGACTGTTGCCAGCCGATCTGGTAGGCAAAGGACAGTGGGAGCAAACGGTTTTCTGGTCCGTCTGGGGGCTTGCTTTCTTGCATGCATCCTGGCGCAGTGCACCGGTGGCTCAGGCTCGCCGTAACCCAGCCTGGCGAGAACAGGCCTGGGTGTTGGCGGGACTCAGTCTGAGTGCGGTGGTGTCGAACTGGATAACGACCGGCGATCATCTCTTCAAAACGCTGTTCACCGATACATACTGGCCTGTGGCCGGTGTGGATTTAAGCCTGATAGCGACAGCAGGTATTGCAGCCTATGCTGCACGCAAGCTTATGGCAGCCGAGCGCGCTCAAACGAAGGGGAATAAAGGTGGCAAGCGTCGTAAACAGGTGAATGCAGATGATTGAAGCATTGTGCTTGATAGCCGCAGCGATCGCTGCCCTGGCAGGCATGGGCTGGCTGGCACTGACATCTCAGACTCACAGGAAGCACGTATTCCCAGTGGAACTTCAGCACGTTGCTGTTCGCCGGCAGAAAATGCTTGGCTGGAGTTTTCTACTGTTATCCGCGGTGTTTTGCTTCCAGGCGGATCATCCGTCAATGGCGGTACTGGTCTGGGTGATGTTTCAAGCGTTTGCTGCGATGATGGTAGCGATGGTGCTGAGCCGTCGGCCAGTGATGCTGCGTTTACTCTGCCCTCCGCTGGTGGCGGATAAAATCCTGATGAGACGCACGGCAAGACAGTCATCTTGATAGCAGGAGATGCCGGTTAAAAATAGCGTGCGATGTGCGTCAAACTCTTCTGGTAGGTTACTTGGATTTGATGCGTTCAGGCCGCTGTTAAAAAGCCTTCCTGAATCATTTCACACCAGTCATTGAGGCGTTGCTCTGTCAGCTCCGGTTGGCAATCCTCGTCCAGCGCCAGTCCGACAAAAAACTGTTTATCCTCAGTCAGAGCCTTGGACGCGTCGAATTCATAGCCTGTGGCCGGCCAGTGACCAATAATAGTAGCCCCCCGAGCGGTGACTTTGTCGTGCAACATGCCCATTGCATCCTGGAACCATTCTCGATAGCTATGCTGGTCACCCATGCCTAAAAAGGCGACGGTTTTGTTCGTGAAATCGACCTCGTCGATTTCATCCCAGACAGCCTGCCAGTCTGTTTGTACTTCGCCGTAATCCCAGGTTGGAATCGCAAAAATAATATTATCGAAATAGGCTATTGCGTCTAAACCGACATCCTCAACATCAAACAGCTCGACTTCTTCTTCCCCGATTATTTCCTGAATTTTCTCTGCAGAATCAGAGGTATTGCCCGTGGTTGAGCCATAAATCACGGCGATCATGGAACGATCCTTAATACGTTAATGAGTAATGCAAATGATATCTATTAACATATAGGAATTCAATACATTAATGGGTGGTTTAAAGTCTGATCATGAAAGAATGGATAGTGGCTTCACTGAGTCGAGTATTGCTCGATACTCAGTGAAGTTGAAACGAAATTCAAAAGACGACTAAAGGCGGGACTGACGAGCTCGCTTGATTGCCGCTCGCACTTGCCTTGGTGCTGTTCCTCCCAGATGATCCCGGGCTGCCACTGAGCCTTCCAGTGTCAGGACATCAAATACATCTTCGTCGATCTGATCGCTGAATTGCTGCAATTCACTTAATTCTAATGCAGAAAGGTCTTTTTGATGCTTGATTGCGTAAGCGACAGATAAACCGACCACTTCGTGGGCGTCGCGGAAGGGTGTACCTTTGCGTACCAGATAATCGGCTAAATCGGTCGCGGTTGCATAGCCACGAAGCGCGGACTGGCGCATATTACTAGCCTTGACGGTGATAGCACCCATCATATCGGCATAGACACGGAGCGAACCCAGCAAGGTGTCGATGGTATCGAACAGTGGTTCTTTGTCTTCCTGATTGTCCTTGTTGTAAGCCAAGGGCTGATTTTTCATTAAGGTCAGCAGGTTAAACATATTGCCGTATACCCGACTGGTTTTGCCGCGGATTAATTCGGGTACATCCGGGTTTTTCTTCTGCGGCATAATTGAGGAGCCTGTGCAGAAGGCATCGCCCAAATCCACATAATCAAACTGCGCTGACGACCAGATAATCAGCTCTTCAGAAAAACGGGATAAGTGCATCATCAGAATGGATGCAAAACTGTTGAATTCGATCGCAAAATCACGATCGCTGACAGCATCCAGCGAATTCTGGCAGATCCGATCAAACCCCAGTAAATTCGCTGTCATTTCACGATTGATTGGGAAAGTTGTACCCGCCAATGCTGCCGCCCCCAGTGGCAGAGAGTTCACCCGTTTTTCGCAATCATCGAGTCGTTCTGCATCACGTACCAGCATTTCATACCAGGCCATCATATGATGACCAAAGGTGACGGGTTGTGCCGTTTGCAGATGGGTAAAACCGGGCATGATGGTGTCGGCTTCGCGTTCAGCCACGTCCAGTAAGGCTTCTTGCAGACGATTCAATTCGCCGCGAAGCGGTTGGATCATATCGCGCAAATAGAGACGAACGTCAGTCGCAACCTGATCATTGCGTGAACGACCGGTATGTAATTTCTTACCCACCTCACCGATCAGCGCGATTAAACGGGCTTCGATGTTCATGTGCACATCTTCCTGTGCAATCGACCATTCAAACTCGTCGTTTTCGATTTCTTTTTCGATTTGTTCTAAACCGTCAAGGATCTGATCGCGCTCTTCGGTGGTGAGCACGCCGACTTCACTTAACATCGTGGCATGGGCAATTGAGCCACGGATGTCCTGACGGAACATGCGTTGGTCAAATTGCACAGAGGCGGTGAATTCCTCTACAAATTTGTCAGTAGGCTGTGTCAGTCGGGCAGATGAAAGTTTTTTGTTGTTTGTCATGGCTCTTCAGATCAGGACGTTGAAAACAGTCGTTATTATAACGTGCTTAGTCGAGAGATGAGGCGTGAAAATGCTAGAATCAGGTATGTTTTTCCATTATATAAGTGAAAGTGACCGCAACCGATGAGTAATAGAACAGTACGTATTGCTACCCGTAACAGCCCTCTTGCTGTCTGGCAGGCAGAGTTTGTCAAAGACAGTTTGCTGGCTCTGCATCCGGATTTGGAAGTCGAACTAGTCAAAATGAAAACGCAGGGCGATATCATTCTTGATACACCATTATCTAAAGTTGGCGGTAAAGGTTTGTTCGTTAAAGAACTAGAACAAGGCATGCTTGATGGTCGTGCTGATATTGCGGTGCATTCGATGAAAGACGTACCGGTTGAGTTTCCGGAAGGCCTGCATTTACCAGTGATTTGTAATCGCGAAGATCCACATGATGCGTTTGTCTCCAATCACTATCAGACCATTGATGATTTACCGCAAGGAGCACGCCTGGGTACTTCTAGTCTGCGTCGTGAGTGTCAAGCCCGTACTTACCGACCCGATCTGGAAGTGCTGCCTTTACGTGGCAACGTCAATACGCGGTTACGCAAACTGGATGAAGGACAGTTTGATGCGATTATTCTTGCCATGGCCGGCTTGCAAAGATTGGGCTTTGACGATCGCATCCGTAGCGCCATGACACCGGAGCAGAGTCTTCCAGCAATCGGGCAGGGTGCATTGGGTATTGAAACCCGGATTGATGATGTTGAGATGAACGCCTTAATTGCTCCGCTTCATTGTACTCAGACCGCGATCGTGTTGACTGCTGAGCGTGCATTAAACAGACGGTTATCCGGTGGTTGTCAGGTACCCATTGCCGGTTATGCCATGCTGGAAGGTGACCAGATCTGGCTGCGTGGTCTGGTGGGCAGACCAGATGGAACCAATACACTTTATGCTGAAGTCCGCGGCGCGGCCGACAATGCTGAACAGTTGGGTATCCAGATAGCCGAAGATTTGTTGAAGCAGGGCGCCGATAAAATTCTCGCTGATGTCTATGGTGACTAAGTCTTCGCTGAATGGTCAGCGAATATTGATCACCCGACCGGAACAACAGTCTGCTCAACTGGCTCAGTTAATCGAACAATCCGGTGGAGAAGCTATTTTATTCCCGGTGATTACGATCGAGAAGCTACCGGTTTCAGACTGGGCGATGCCTGAATGGTCAGAGATAAATTGGCTTATTTTTATTAGTCGTAATGCGGTTGCCAGTTTTGTAGCTGGCTGGAAACAGGATTTACCGCGGGATATCAAGTTTGCAGCGGTGGGGGCCGGTACGGCGCAAGCAATGCAGGAATCAGGGATACCCGTGCATTGTCAGCCGCTCACCTCATCAGGAACAGATGGTCTGTTAACCATGCCTGAGATGCAGGATGTGGAAGGTTGTAAAATAGTTATCATCAGAGGTGTCGGTGGCCGCGAGTTGCTTGCTCAAACCCTTATTTCCAGAGGTGCTAAAATAAAGTACGTGGAAGTTTACAGGCGTAATCGGGCAGTGCACGATAAAACAAGCCAGGAACGGGCGTTGCTGGCGGACAAATTGGTCTGTACCAGCGTGACAGGGCTTGATAATTTAACTCAGATTTTGAGTAACAACATTGACGTTTTACTCAAAAAATCATTAATTGTAGTGAGTGACAGGATAAAAGCACATGCTGAGTCGGTTGGGTTCAGTCATGTTGCCGTGAGTGCAGACGCAAGTGATCGAGCAATACTGCAAATGTTGACCGAAATGGATAATTAGCATGGCAAACAACGACGAAAAACAACAGATAGATGACAACGTTCAGGATGCTGAAATTGTCAGCGGAGAACCCTCTCACCATTCAGCCAACCGATGGTTATGGCTGGCTATCAGTTTAGTGTTGCTAATATCTGCCGTCAGTTGCTGGTGGCTGTATCAACAGTTACAAAAAAGCCAACAACTGCAACAGGAAAACGTAAGCGAACTTGTTGCCGAGACTGAAGCGCTGGCACTCTCTCTCCGACAAAGCCAGAATCAGCTTGGTACGGTTCAGCAGAAACAGGAGCAAGTGGGTGAGCAACTAAGCCAACTGTTGGCACGCGAACAACTCTCCAATACGGATATGCTCAGGAAATGGGCACTCCAGGAGATTGAGTATTTACTCAATATAGCCAACCAACGCGCTCTACTCGCACACGATGTGCAAGGTGCACAACAGGCATTGGAGATGGCTGACCAGCAATTAGAAAACCTGTCTGATTACCGTCTGCATCCTTTGAGAGCATTGATCGCTGAAGATATGATGGCTTTGGATGCGCTGGCAAATGTCGATATTTCCGGCATGGCAATTCAGTTACAGACTGCTGCAAACCGTATTAACACACTTCGTGTCGCCAAAGGTCCTGAAGTGACCGCGAACGAAGCAATGACAATGGATGAACCGGTTGCTGATGCGACATGGAAACAAGCCGTGAATGATGTGTGGCAGCAGATTCGTTCTCTGGTGGTTATTCGACACGATCAAAGTGGCGAATCCGCTGTTTTGGTGCCGGAACAACGCTATTTCCTCTATCAGAACCTGCGTTTGCAACTGGAAAGTGCGCGTCTGGCGCTGCTGAATGCTGATACGGCCAGCTATAAACATAGTCTGGAAACCGCCATTGCCTGGTTAGAGCGATATTTTACCGGTGATGAGCGTGATGCGATGCTGGGCACCCTTGAGCAACTCCAGCAGACACAGATCAATATTGCGATTCCTGACATCTCAGCCTCTCTGAACTGGCTGAAGGAGTATCAACGATGAAAATTTTACTCATCGTTGCAATTGCTCTGGCGCTAGGCGCCGCGTTTATCTGGGCAGCAGATTTTGAGCCCGGTTTTGTGTTGTTGCAATACGGCAGCTGGAGTCTGGAAACCTCTCTAGTGGTTTTATCGGCAGCCTTTATTTTGTTGTTAGTCGCTGGTTACCTGTTGTTACGGAGTCTGGTTCTGGTGAAACAATCACCTACCCGTTTGTCTGCGTGGAAACAGGCGCAGCGTCATAAACGGGCAAGTCAAGCTCTAACCCGAGGTTTGATCACCCTCGAAGAAGGTCGCTGGGCAGAAGCAGAGCGTGTTCTGGTTAGGCATGCGGGCAATAGTGAAACACCGTTACTGCATTATCTCGCTGCAGCGCGTGCCGCACAGAAACAAAATGCACCGGACAGAAGAGATAATTACCTTCGTCTGGCCCATGAAACGACTGAAGGCGCTGATATTGCCGTCGGCGTTGTACAGGCAGAATTACAGTTATCTGCGGGTCAAAAAGAGCAAGCACTTGCGACCTTGCAGCACTTGCGTGAAGTTGCACCAAAACATCCTTATGTTTTACAGCAGTTACAAACCTTGTATCAGGATATGGAGCAATGGCAGGAAGTGCAGGAGGTGTTACCTGACCTGCGTAAGCGTCATGTTCTGGAGTCGTCAGAAGTCACTGCGTTGGATCAGGAAGCTGCTGTGGGCCAATTAGAGTTAGCCCTGAGTCGGCAGGACTGGACCAAAATGGCACGGGTATGGGAAAAATCACCGAGCCGCATGCGTCAGACAGAAGCGATGCTAAGACCCTATGTGGCGGGTTTAATTAAACAAGGCGAGTTAGCGCAGGCTGTCGAGTTGATAGAACAATTCTTACGTAAAGACTGGAGTGATGAGCTGGTGTATCAGTATGGCCATATTGCGTGTGGTGATTTATTGAAACGACTTGCCATTGCCGAGAAGTGGCTTAAAGGTAAAAAAGATAACCCCTGGCTGTTACTAACGCTGGGTCGTCTGGCTAAAGCCTGTGATTTGTGGACCAAGGCGGAAGAATACTTACATGCCAGTATAGAGAATGGCGCTCGCGGTGAAACGTATCAAGCACTGGCAGAAGTGCAGATAGCGCAGCAGCAGCGTGATGCTGCCGCAGAAACCTACAAAAAAGGCCTGGACCTGATGCTGCATCCGGTTACAGGTAGCAGAAGATAGAGAGCTGATATGCAAGAAGCTGGCGGACATTACCTGCTCGATATTCTGGCATTGCTGCTGGCGACGGTTGTCATTATTCCTTTTTTCCATCAGATACGTCTGGGCGCGATTCTTGGCTATCTGACCGCGGGTGTCATTGTGGGGCCTTGGGGCTTTGGTGTTATTACCGAAGTTGAAGATATTCGTCATTTAGCCGAATTTGGCGTCATTTTCCTACTTTTTGTGCTCGGTATTGAGCTTAAACCCGACAAACTCTGGCAAATGCGCAAGATGGTTATCGGCCTTGGGCTGGGTCAGGTCTTGATTACCGCAGGTCTGATATACGGTGTTGCTATCTGGCTTGGTATTTCAAACAAAAGTGCCGTGATAATCGGTTTTGGTCTGGCGTTATCGTCGACGGCATTTTGCCTTAAATTACTGGCGGAGCGGGGTGGTATTTCGACAGTAATGGGGCGTATGTCATTTTCAGTACTGCTGTTACAGGACATCGCGGTTGTACCGCTATTAGCTTTGGTTTCTTATTTTGCTGGTGGTGGCTCGGAGATGATGGAGCCAAGCCTCAAGCCGGTCTATGCGATTCTGGTCATTATCGCCTTATTGTTTGCCGGTCGTTATTTACTAAACCCTGTTTTGGGGCGGATTGTTGCTAGTCAGGATCCCGAAGTCTTTATTGCCGTTTCTGTGCTTTTGGTTCTGGGGGTTGCCTGGATCATGGAAAGCGTAGGTTTCTCAATGGCTCTTGGCGCCTTTCTGGCTGGTGTGATGCTGGCGGAATCACACTACAGGCATCAGATAGAAGCCGATATCCTGCCTTTCAGAGGAATTTTGTTGGGTCTGTTCTTTATGACGGTGGGGATGGGCATTGATTTCAGCCTGCTTTGGGAGCGTCTGCTCGATATTGTTTTATTGACGATCGGTCTGATGTTATTGAAAACACTGGTCGTGTATCTGCTTGCTCGGGTGACCGGCGCACGTCATGATATTTCATTGCAAACGGGTGTGTTGTTGTCTCAAAGTGGGGAGTTTGGTTTTGTTTTATTTGGCTTTGCAGCCGCTTCCGGCGT
>NZ_CBFHHW010000023.1:37196-38933 GCF_965655755.1 Methylophaga sp.
ACGTGTTGGTACCTTACTGGGTGCGGCAGGTGTACCTTATATCGCATTGGATATGAAGCATAACCGAGTAAAAGAGGCCCGCTCTCAGGGATTTCCTGTCTTTTTCGGTGATGCCAGTAAGGTAAAAGTTCTTCAGGCGGCTGGTGCGGATCATGCCAAGATGATCGTCGTGACTCTGGATGCTCCGGAACAAATTGATCGTCTGGTAGCACAGGTCAGACAGTTCTATCCTACGATGCCGATCCATGCACGTGCGCGAGATCGTAAACATTGTGCTGATCTGATCACGAAAGGGGCTACGACGACGGTATCTGAAACACTCGAGACCAGTCTTCGCCTGACAGAAGAAGTCTTGCTGGGAAGTGGTGTTGAAGAAATAAAAGCGTCACGGGTTATCGATGAATTCCGTGAAGATTACTACTCAAATGTAGTACAGAAAGTCACCGAGAACAAAGTGGTCCTCGGTGAGTTGAAACATTAACCGAGTCGTTAAAGTCGCATCGGCATCACAACATACTGCCGTTCAAATTTTGAATCAGCAGGGGTTACCAAGGCGCTACTGGTTTCATCAGAAAACAGAATTTTCACTTTCTCATCGGGAATGGCATTCAGTAAATCCAGCAGATAGGCATTATTGAAGGCAATTTCCAAAGCGGCGCCTTTGTAATCGACACTGATTTCTTCTTCAGCTGATTCCTGTTCCTGATTCGTGACTGTCGCTTTCAGTTGATCCGTGTCCAGATTGATACGAACACTGCGATGTTTATCGTTGGACAAAATCGCTGCCCGTGACAAAGCCTGTTTTAACTCGTCACGCTCCGCTAAGACTTCTTTATCACCGCCTAAAGGTAAAACACGCTCATAGTTGGGGAACTGGCCATCAATCAGTTTTGATGTGAAATGAATATCAGGCAGCTCTACTTTGATCTGCTGATTGCTGAAGGCCAACTTAACGTCATCATCAGTTTCATTGAGCAAGCGACCCAATTCAATAATGGCTTTGCGTGGCACGATGACACTGTTTTTCTCAGCAACCGCACTCGCTGTGGTCAGACTACCTAAAGCAAGTCTGTGACCATCGGTAGCAACGGCACGTAAGGTTGTGTCTTCCCGTTCCAGCAGCAAACCATTCAGATAGTAGCGTACGTCCTGACTGGCCATCGCGAAGCTGGTTTCATCCAGTAAGGATTTTAATGCCGATTGCGGCAGACTGATTTCATCAACGTAATTGGCACCTTCGCTATCCGGAAAGTCATCACTGGAGAGGGTAGCCAGCGAGAAACGGCTTTTCCCCGCTTTGACCACAGCTTTATTGTCTTTGGCACTGAGGCTAATCGTTGCATTACCCGGCAGGGCTCTGACGATATCCAGAAACTTCCGGGCTGAGACGGTGGTTTTACCTTCCTCTTCAACCGAGACGGGTAAGGTTGCAATCATTTCCAATTCCATATCGGTACTGGTCATGGAAA
The DNA here is from genome assembly GCF_965655755.1 of Methylophaga sp. Lineage (GTDB taxonomy): Bacteria > Pseudomonadota > Gammaproteobacteria > Nitrosococcales > Methylophagaceae > Methylophaga. The sequence goes on from NZ_CBFHHW010000023.1 coordinate 38,666, forward strand.
GCTGGTTGCCGTGAACGCGAAGCAAGACATTCGACAATATCGGTAGAGTGGCACGCCGCTCTACAATACTGCACACCAGTTGCAATGGTCGGACGAGGGTTTCTTGGCTGACAGTGAATTGCATGATGATTCTCTCGGATTAACTCGACAGGGTTCGTAAAAGATTGCGGTAGTCTTCAGCAATACGTGCGTCCGATTCTTTCAGTTCGGCGACTTTGCGGCAGGCATGAAGAACAGTTGTGTGATCCCGACCACCAAATGAATCGCC
>NZ_CBFHHW010000023.1:39032-43037 GCF_965655755.1 Methylophaga sp.
AATTTCTGGCAGACTATGGCTGGTCAGTTCCTTGGCCAGTGCCATCGCGATTTGTCGGGGACGGGCAATTGAGCGGGTACGCTTTTTAGCAAGCAGATCCGATGCGCGTACTTTGAAATATTCAGCCACGGTTTTTTGAATACTTTCTAGCGTCACTAACTTCTGATGCAAGGCAAGCAGATCTTTCAATGCTTCCTGGGCCATTTCAATGGATAGTGGCTGATTAGTGAAACGGGAAAATGCCATAACTCGCTGTAAAGCACCTTCTAAATCCCGGACATTGGATTTGATGCGTTTAGCAATAAAGAAGGCGACATCTTCCGGCAGAGTAATCATATTCTGCTGTGCTTTCTTGATAAGGATCGCGACGCGTGTCTCCAGTTCAGGAGGCTCAATCGCGACCGTTAGCCCCCAACCTAGGCGAGATTGCAGACGTTCATCGAGGTTTTCTACTTCTTTAGGAAATCGGTCACAGGTCAGAATGATCTGACGTTGGCCTTCAAGCAGGCTGTTAAAGGTATAAAAAAACTCTTCCTGCGAACGTTCTTTTTTGGCGAAAAACTGAATATCATCAATCAGCAGTGCATCAGCACTTCGATAGTGGGCTTTGAATTGATCAATGGCATTATTGCGCAACGCTGTGATCATGTCCTGTACAAATCGCTCCGAGGAAAGATAAATAACACGCGCTTTGGGATTGTTTTGTTTGATTTTATTACCCACGGCGAGCATTAAGTGGGTTTTGCCTAAACCGGTACCGCCGTAGAGAAATAAGGGATTATAACCACTGGTTCCGGGTGCTTCTGCAACATGTAAGGAGGCTGCGCGCGCAATCTGATTCGATTTACCCTCGACATAGTTATCGAAGTTGAACAGGGGATTCATCGGGCTACCGATAGCCGGTTCCGTTTTTACTTCCTGAACGTTTTCATCATCCGCTGTAGGAGTTAATTCCTGTTCCAGTTGATCACTGGGGCGACGGGAGAAAATGGCGTTAGTGGTCTTCGTGCCCACCTCAATCGCAATACGGTTAATAGCGCCCTGACTCAGCGCACCGATTAGCGTATTTATCTGGTCTTCCAGTTGCTCCTGAACCCATGCCTTAACATAAGGATTTGGGGCGAGTAAGCGCAGACTATCGTCGGTTTCAATTGCCTGTAGCGGTCTGAGCCATGTGTTCAGCTGTTGCGCCGAAAGATCACCTTCGAGATGGGATAGACATTTTTCCCAAAGGGGTGAAGACACATGAACTCCTTGATTATCAACCGGTTAATGATTAAAAAAAGACGCGCCGTACGTCAGCTAGTGATATGATATCACCCTCAGCGTAAGCCCTCTAAAGTTATCGTTATGCGTTTGGTTTGGCAAGTAAAATAAGTTAACGATGAAAACAGGGATACAGTTTGACTTGATGCTGCTGAAAACTTTATAATCCCGTGTCTTTTGCCTCGGCGGTGTTAGCTGCTGTTAGACCCGTAGGCAGCAAAACAATCATTTTTTGGAGTTTGGTGAAATGAAAAGAACTTTTCAGCCTAGTAATTTGAAGCGCAAACGTACACACGGTTTTCGCGCCCGCATGAAAACAGTTGGTGGTCGTCGCATTATCAATGCACGTCGCTCAAAAGGCCGCGCAAAACTGTCAGTTTAATCTCTCTGTTACGACAGGGAGAACATGACTTGGCAACATTTCGCCGAGCCATGAAAATGACCCGCCCGGGAGATTTTTCTCGGGTGTTTCGTCAGGGAAAGCGCCTCGGAGGCGGAGGCCTGACGGTATTAACGGTTGAAAACTCGGTCGGTCACCCCCGACTGGGGCTGGCAATAGCAAAAAAGCACATTAAGCTTGCCAATAAACGCAACCGCTTGAAGCGGATTATTCGAGAATCATTTCGTCAGAATCAATCTGCCTTCTCCAGCATCGACATTGTCGTGTTGTCACGACCGGGTGTAGGCCAGCGTGATAGTGCAAAAATATGGGCAGCATTGGAGCAACATTGGTTAGCAGTGGTGGCGCAATGGCAAAAATCCTAATCAGTCTCGTCCGAGGCTATAAACTCTTACTTAGCCCGTTAGTTGGTATGCACTGCCGGTTCCATCCTACCTGTTCGCAATATATGATCGAGGCGTTAGAACGTCATGGTGCCCTGCGTGGTTCCCTGATGGGGCTACGTCGTTTGTCCCGCTGCCACCCCTGGCATAAAGGTGGCTTGGATCCTGTCCCTGAATTAAATACAAAGAATCACAATGGATAATCTCAGAACGCTATTTATTTTTGGTCTGCTCATCGTCTCCCTCTTGTTATGGGAAGCATGGCAGAATGATTATGTCAGACCGCAACAGGCTGCGGACATTGCCAGCCAAACCCGGACAGATACGCCAGCACCAATGGCTTCTGAGGCAGAATTGCCCGATATGCCCTCAGCATCCGCTGAATCGATACCTGATGTGCCTCAATCACAGCAAGTCTCGCCTGCAGCAGAGAAAATTCATGTCAAAACCGATGTAATCGATCTGCATATCGCGACGCAAGGTGGCGATATTCGCGATTTAGCCCTGCTTGATTATGCAGTGAGTTCGGAACAACCGAATACGCCGGTGCAATTTCTAAATGATTCCGCGGGACAGTTCTTTGTTACCCAGTCTGGCCTCAGGGCTGACGGTGAAGCGCCAACGCATTATGAACATTATCGTGCCGAGCAAACAGAATATCTCTTACAAGAAGGTCAGGATGAAATAACCGTTCCGCTGTATTGGCAGAGTGAATCGGGTTTACAGGTGGTGAAAACCTATACCTTTAAACGCGATAGCTACACAGTTGATGTCGATTATGAGGTTATAAATAACAGTGGTGACAGCTTCTCGGCATACCCTTACGCACAGTTAAACCGCAATCGTAGTGAAGATGATTCCATGTTCATCTACACCTATACCGGCGCGGTGTTTTCCAGCAAAGGCAATGAATACGAAAAAGTCGACTTTGATGATCTGGACGACCAGGCTTTTAACCGCAACTCAAGCGATGGCTGGGCAGCAATGATTCAACACTATTTTGTGGCGGCCATTGTGCCTCAGCAAAAAGGTGAGCAGCTGGGCTTTTATGGTAGATCAATCAACGGTACGAACTACACCGCAGGTGTCCGAATGCCGGCAATCAGTGCGCAAAGTGGTGAGCAGACATCAGCACAATATCAATTGTACTTAGGCCCTAAAAAGCACGAACGTCTGGAAAATGTAGCTGAAAATCTACCATTAACGGTCGATTACGGCCTTTTAACCATCATCTCAGAGCCGTTGTTCTGGATCATGGAATGGTTACATAAACTGACCGGCAACTGGGGCTGGTCGATTGTGTTGCTGACGGTCTTGATCAAACTGGCGTTCTTTAAGTTGTCAGCAACCAGTTACCGTTCAATGGCTGCGATGCGTAAATTGACACCGAAACTGGCGACGCTGAAAGAACGTTACGGTGATGACAAGCAGAAATTCAATCAGGCGATGATGGAGTTATATCGCACAGAGAAGATTAATCCCTTAGGTGGTTGCTTGCCTATCCTGGTGCAGATGCCGGTCTTCCTTGCCTTCTATTGGGTGTTGGTTGAGAGTATCGAACTGCGACAGGCTGACTTTATGCTGTGGATCAATGATCTGACAGCGATGGATCCATATTTCATTCTGCCGGTTTTATTTGGTCTGTCGATGTGGTTCCAGCAAAAACTTAACCCAGCACCTCAGGATCCGGCGCAGGCCATGATGATGAAGATTTTCCCATTAGTCTTCACCGTGTTCTTTGCCTTCTTCCCGGCTGGTCTGGTGCTGTACTGGGTGGTCAATAACCTGTTGTCGATTGCTCAGCAGTGGTACATCACCCGTAAGATGGGTGCCTTGTAAGCGCAGTGATGGATAGCATTGTAGCCGTCGCCACCGCCCCCGGGCGGGGTGGCGTGGGTGTCGTCAGAATCTCAGGTAAACACAGTGCCGAGATGGTGAAAGCCATTTGTGGCACAT
>NZ_CBFHHW010000024.1:0-3673 GCF_965655755.1 Methylophaga sp.
AGTACCAGGGCTGAAAGAGATGTGAGCAGCCAGATCCAGACCATTCATGGTTGGTGCTTTCATATCGAAATTCAGGAATGCTGGTAAAAGACCATCACGAACTTCTTGAATATCTTCACCGCCAGCAGCGTCGTTATCAGTGAATACTGCGAATTGGTTGATTGAGCCGCTTACGCCCAGAGTCCAACCATCTTCGGCCATGACTGTTACTGCTTGTGCCGGAGCGGCAACAGCTGCAGCAGCGACCATTGATGCTAATACTAGTTTTTTCATTCTGTTTCACCTTCTATTGTTAACAGATTACTTTAATTTCTCTCGTAACCGGACTGAATCACGGTTGAAAGACAATTTTGCATAGATAAAAAAGCATTGCAACACTTTTACAACAAAAATTGTCATTTTGACGAAAATTTCATCTTTGTGTGTCTTTTTTACAACAGTTCTGGCGCTATGTGTTGATAAACGGGACTTGGCAGATGAACGAACAAGAAAGGTAATTTTGCCAATGCGCTGATATTTTTGTATTGCTCGAAAAAAAACGGTCCTGATAATTCGGATTGCCTAACTATATGGTGAAGCAAGATGTTGCTATCTGAATGTATGTCGCGGGGGAGGGGGGAAAGCAAAATTCAAATAATTCAGCAATAAAAAAACCCGGCAGTCATAAAATGAAGGCCGGGTTTCGTATTCGTGGTGGCTCGACCTGGAATCGAACCAGGGACACAGGGATTTTCAATCCCTTGCTCTACCAACTGAGCTATCGAGCCGATAAGGGTGCGTATTAAACCCTTTTGCGTTGGTATGTGTCAAGAAAAAAGCACGAAAAATTATGCCGGGTGCTTGTTGTTGTTATGGCACCATGCTCTAATGACCTGCTGATTTTACAGATTATTCAATGGATAAGGCATGGGGTTACGTAAAAAAGGGAGTCTATGGTTGGTGGTTATTGCTGCAATCCTTGTGATTGGAGTTGCAGTGCCGGCCTTTACCAAGCTTTCATGGTCTGACTGGGTCGATGGGTTGCTGACTGATTATAACGAGGCCGCTGAACGTGCTGCGAGTTATGGCGATGACGACGATGATGATGAAGAGAGTGAAACGAGCGAAACACAGGCCATGACGGTTGTGCTCGATGATGAGGCCATTGATTATGCCGGAGTGGAAACGCTTGCTGTTAAAGAAAAACTCTTTTTCCCGGAGCTGATGGCCTATGCATCGGTTGTAGATACACGAGAACTGATCCGGTGGCGTTCACGCATTAATCAATTGCAATCGTCATTGAGAGTTGCTGAAGTTACGGAGCAATCAGCACGTAAAGAACTGGAAAGGCTGCAAAAGCTAGCTAAGAGCACAGGAACCGTGGCCAGCAAAAATGTGAATTATGCGGATGCCAGCTGGCAGGAAGCCAGAGCGAATCTGCAGGCTGCACGCTTTCAGGTGGAAGATGCTAAAACCGAGTTACGACAAAGCTGGGGTGAGTCGATAGCGGATTGGATTCTGTCCAAACCTTCAAAAGAATTTGATCGCTTAGTCAGCCGTGAAGACACATTAATATTAGTAACGTTGCCTGTTGATGCCAGTCTGCCTGCCGATGTGAATGTCATTCGTGTGTCGCGTGATGGTGATAGGGATACTGCTCGGAAGGCGTATTATATTTCGCCTGCCTATATGGCAAATCAGCAAATTCAGGGTGAAACCTATTATTTCCGTATCAATACCGGCAAGCTCAGACTGGGCATGCGTCTGGATGCCTGGATTCCACAGAATGATGAACCTCAAACAGGCTTTCATGTTCCAGAACAGGCGATTGTCTGGTACGCGGGACAACCATGGACCTATGTTCAACTGGATGAAGCAACATTTGAACGTCGTGCTTTGGCAGCGGGTGAAACTGTTGTCGGCGGTATTTTTATCCAGTCTGGATTTAAAGTTGACGAAGAACTCGTCATTTCAGGTTCACAAATGCTGCTGTCTGAGGAATTTCGCTGGCAGATCCATGATGAGGATGATGATTAATCGGCTGGTTATGGATATCAAAAAGTTAGTTAGGATTACGCATGCTGTCTAAAGTTGTCGCCTTTTCCGTTCGTTTTCGCGGGATTGTGGTTGCCCTTGCCACGCTGTTACTGGCTTATGGTATTTATAAGCTTTCCAACTCAAGTCTGGATATCTTTCCCGAGTTTGCACCCAAACAGGTCATTATTCAGACTGAAGCGCAGGGCCTAACCGCCGAACAAGTCGAAGTGCTGGTCACACAACCCTTGGAAAATGCTTTGGGTGGTTTGGTTGGAATGGAGTCTATTCGGTCTCAGTCCATCCCCAGCCTGTCTGTTTTGATTCTGACGTTTTATGACAGCACGGATATCTATCTGGATCGGCAATTAGTGTCCGAACGTTTATTGGGGCTTAAAGATACTTTGCCTGAGGGCATTGGACCACCACTGATGGTGCCTCTGGAATCTTCTTCCGGCACGATTATGACAATTGGCCTGAGCTCGGATGAACATGATCTGATGAAGCTCAGAGCTCTGGTTGACTGGACCTTATCACCAAGATTACTGAGTGTTGAAGGTGTTGCAGATATTAACGTCTTCGGCGGTCATGAAAAACAATTACAAATTCAGATAGATCCCCGCAAACTGGCACGTTATGGCATTTCCGTTGATGAAGTCACGGAAGTAGCCAGAAAAGCCACCGGTATTCTCGGCACCGGATTTATTGAAAATAAGAATCAGCGAATGATGCTGCAGGTGAGTGGTCAGCCACTTAATGCCGAGCAGCTTTCAAAAGTTGTTGTCCGTAAGACGGATACGGCTATTCTTCGTCTGGGTGATATAGCTACAGTCAAAAGTTCACCCGCACCAGCAATCGGCGGTGCTGCTATCAGTGGTAAGCCGGGTGTGGTGTTGATGGTAATTGGTCAATATAAAGCCAACACACTAGCGGTGACCGAAGGTATTGAAGCGGCTTTGGAAGAGTTCAAAGATGGCTTTGAGGCGGAAGGGATAACGTTGCATGACGATTTATTCCGACCTGCTAACTACATCGAAACTTCCCTGCATAATATTCAAGAGCACCTCATGGTTGGCGGTAGCCTGGTCATGCTGGTGTTGTTCCTATTCCTGTTTAACCTGCGTACGGCCATTATTTCGATGACGGCGATTCCGTTGTCATTATTCGCTGCGCTGATCGTCTTGCTTGAGTTCGGCATCAATATCAACATCATGGTGCTGGGCGGTTTGGCGATTGCTTTGGGTGAAGTGGTTGATGATGCAATCATTGATACTGAAAATATTTTCCGTCGCTTACGTGAGAATGCTGCTCTGGCTACTCCGAAGCCAACGATGGAGGTTGTCTATCAAGCTTCGATGGAAGTGCGCAGCTCGGTGGTTTATGCCAGTTTTATCGTAATGCTGGTGTTTGTACCGCTTCTGACATTGAGTGGCGTAGCAGGACGAATGTTTGAGCCTTTGGGTGAAGCATATATTTTAGCGATTTTTGCATCGCTGGCGGTGGCGCTGACAGTGACACCGGCTTTATGTCACATTCTTTTGACTCGCGGAGGCAAGCTCAGTCATAAAGAACCGCCTCTGGTTCGTATGATAAAACCTGCCTACGGCAAAATTTTGCATGGCGTCAGTTCCTTCCCCAGATTGACTCTGGCTGGTGTATT
>NZ_CBFHHW010000024.1:3770-19700 GCF_965655755.1 Methylophaga sp.
TTAGTGTTCTGTCTGGGCGGTCTGGGCATATTGCCTTTGCTGGGCGGCAGCTTTTTACCCGAGCTTCGTGAGGGCCACTATATTATTCATACGGCCAGTGTGCCGGGGACTTCAATTGAAGAATCTCTGCGTATTGGCGGGCAGATTGAAAAACGGGTAGCAGAAATCCCCGGTGTTCGTTCAACCTCTCAGTGGGCGGGGCGTGCTGAGCGGGGCGCAGATACCTTTGGTACTCACTACAGTGAATATGAAGTGGATCTGGACCCGATGGATGGTGCTTCACAGCAGAAAGTGCTGGATGAAATTCGGGATGTTCTGGAAGCTTTCCCAGGTATCAATTCGGAAGTGAATACGTTTTTGACTGAGCGAATCGATGAAACGATTTCAGGTTATACCTCACCAGTGGTGGTCAATGTTTATGGCAAAAACCTGGATGCCTTGGATCAGAAAGTGCAAGAGATTGCAGAGGTGATGCAGGATATTGACGGTGCCGCTGATGTGCAACTGCGAGCACCACCGGGTGAACCTCAGATGGAAGTGCGTCTGGATCTGGATAAACTGGCGCGCTGGGGATTACGCCCGGCTGAAATCATGCAGGCTGTTAAAACTGGATTTGATGGCGCGGTGGTAGGCCAGGTTTACGAAGGTAACCAGGTGTTTGATGTCGTCGTCGTTTTGCCTGAAGATCAGCGGCAACAGCCTCAGCATGTGAAAGACTTACCAATTCAGACTGCGGATGGCGTAATGCTCAGACTGCAGGACGTGGCGACGATTGAACAGGTTTCAGGACGCTATATGATTCTGCATCGCGGTGCCCAACGATTACAGACGGTCACCAGCAACGTGACAGGTCGGGATTTGACCTCTTTCTTTGAAGAATTAAAACAACGTGTTCACGATGAAGTGTCATTTACGGCCGATATCTACCCTGAGTTTACCGGGGCTGCGGTGGCGCAGGCGCAATCACGCGAAGATTTGATCGTTCATTCGACCTTAGCTGGTGTAGCGGTATTACTGCTGCTTTATATGGCGCTGCAAAGCATGCGAAACATGTTACTGGTATTGATGAACCTGCCGTTCTCTCTTGTGGGTGGGGTTATCGCGGTATTGATGACGAATGGTGTGTTGTCTATCGGTTCTTTGGTCGGCTTTGTGACCTTGTTTGGTATTACTCTGCGTAACTCAATTATGCTGGTGTCACATTACCAGTATCTCGTGGTTGAAGAGGGTGCTAAGTGGGATCTGGATACGGCCATTCGCGGTGCCCAGGAACGCTTACCTTCGATTTTAATTACGGCGCTGGTGACGGCACTGGCGATGCTTCCGATCGCGGTTAATTCGGATAGTCCGGGCCGAGAAATTATGGGACCGATGGCGAGCATCATTATCGGCGGCCTGATTTCATCGACCGTATTGAACCTGCTGGTGCTACCGAGTGTGATTTTACGTTACGGTCGTTTTAATCGCTGAGTTAATCCAAAGGCATTAGAAACGCCGCAGCGATAATGGCAACGACAATAATCAGGAAAGCTAAATCTAACATCAGGGTGAGATAGCGAAGCTTTCTGCCTGTTCGTTTCGCTGTTCAGCAAAAAATACGTAAATTTGTTTGAGCTCTTCAGGTGAAAAATGAATCAAGATAATTTGCTGACCGGGATGAATCAGGTTGGGGTCACGTCCCATTGTGTCGGTGCTGAAGTTATAGATATAACTTGATTCGACTTTTCTGTTGAGTACCTTACCCAGGAACGAACTCAATCCAGTCGGAAGCGGTTCATCGGCATCGGCCGGAATTGTGACTCGGGCAAGCTCTTTATTTCTGGTAATGCCCTCTAATGTTAAACCTTGTCTGAAACGCTGGATCAGGCCTGACTGAATAATGCCCCACAAACCCTGTCGGTCACTTTCTGAAACTCGATGCAGATAGAACAAAGCATTATCCGGAAGCTCACCAGACTGAACAATATCTTTGACGGACAATTCTTGAATGCCGCGGTTTATTGTCGCAGTTACCTCCTGAGAAGGGGCTATGTTTGATTCTGACAACTCACGGGCAGTGAACTGCTCTGTACGTGTTGTTTCTGTGATGACTGTTACAGGTGCGTTCTTGTCCGTCTCTTTTTCATTGAGTAAATCAGCCAGGAGGGCTTGTCGACGCGTGCCATCGGCCTGTTCCAGAGTGATTACCTGCGTTTTATCTTCGATTGAATCATCCAGTGCTTGTAATGTGGTGGTTTGCTTTTCTGTTTCAGTAAACTGCAAAGTCAAGGGTGTATCAGCATCCAGACTCTCATCCTGCATCAGTTCACCGACCGTAGTATTGCGGTGTTCGAGTTTCGGAATCGAAATCGTACCATCATGGCGGACAAACTCACCTTGTCCTTCGGTAATAGTTACATTCTGATCGTGTTCTCCGGGGGGTGAGGCTAACTGTTCTACGAAAGTCTCTGCTTCTTGTTCAGTAACCTGTCCCTGTTCAACAGGTGCAACGCTATCCTGTTCGATAATTTCGAGTTCGGGTTCTTCAATCTCTATTGGGGGTGTGACCGTGTGTTCTGTTCGAGACGGTTGCAGATCGGCGAATAGGATATAGCCCAGTACAAGCAGAACGATTAATGCCAATACGGCAGGTATAAGAGATGGTGCGGGACGAGCTGATTTGGCCATAACTATTCGCTTTGAGGCAAAAACGTTAGTTCGAGAATAAGCTAGTCAATGTCACCGGATCAAGTTTACGGTATACACCGGCCTGTTTTATCTCATCAAGTGAATGTTGTGCGAGAATCTGGCGGGCCTGCTCAGTCGACGTTAACGGCGTTTGCTGAAATAATTCGGTGAGGTTTGAAATCAGATGCTGACGGATATCATCCTGCTGCTGTAATGCCCTCACGAGCGCTAATACCAATGTTTTCAATTCAACCTGTGATAATAAAAAAGGAATACGCTTGACGGTAACTGATTGACTATCAAAAGCCAGTTCTACAGCGAGTTCTTCTAACAAGGTTCTATGTTGCTGTAAAACAGTCAAAGCGCCTGAGTCCAGTTCGATTTTTACTGGCACTAAGATGGCCCGTGATGCCAGCCTGTTATTCGCTATCGCATCAACAAACTGTTTTTGTTTCAGCATTTGGGCGGCTTGCTGTAGATCAATTAGTGCCGGTTCCGGCACAGTCAGTAATGCATAGCGCTGATGTAAAAAAACAAAATCGGGTTGCGACGCTATCCCTGTCGAGCTCAGTTTAGCGGAGACTAATTCCTGACCGATATTGTGATTGGAATATGTCTGGCTTTTTTCTCTTACGCCTTGAGTCAGGTCCGGTTCAGGAAAAGCTAATTCAGATTGAACATCAGTATGGTTATCAGGTTCTGCCAATGCCTCCTGTACAGCACGTGTTAACAGCCCATGCACCAGACGGGCATCACGAAAGCGCACTTCGTGTTTGGTCGGATGAACGTTCACATCAACGCGATCAAGTGGCAGTGTGAGATACAGAACATAGGCAGCCTGCCTGCCGGCTGGTAAGGCATCGCCATAAGCGAGACGGATGGCGTGATTGATGATGCGATCTTTAATCACGCGACCATTAATGAAGAAATATTGAACATCGGTTTGAGCGCGATGCGCGGTCGCCTTACCAACCCAGCCTCGGAGGTGAATATCTTCAAACTGCTGTTCCAGATAATGCGCTTCACGAACAAACGCCTGACCACAGATTCGGGCAATTCGTTGATACTGTAATTCTGGATCAGTGATAAATGGCAATTTAATGTGGGTTTGGTCGGCCAGTTGTGCAGAAAAACCGACATCAAAGCGGCTTAAAGCGAGACGATTAAACGTCGTGAGAAGATGATTAAGCTCTGTTTTGTCACTACGCAGGAAGCGGCGTCTTGCAGGAAGATTAAAAAATAATTCGGCGACACTGACTGTTGTGCCATCAGGATGGGCGGTAGGTTCCGGTGCCTCGAGATCAGTGGTCATTTGCCAACCACATTCCTGATCATTTTGTTTTGAAGCGATAGTCAAACGAGACACAGAAGCGATACTCGGCAGCGCTTCACCACGAAAACCCAGACTATCAATATGACTGAGCTGATCACTACTATGGATTTTGCTGGTGGCATGTCGGCTTAAAGCCAGAGTCAAATCGTCAGGGTGAATGCCATTGCCATTATCGCTGACCCGGATCAGCTGGCTTCCGGCGCCTTCAATTGTAATATCAATCTGCCGCGCACCGGCATCGATACTGTTTTCAACGAGTTCTTTCAATACAGAAGCAGGACGTTCCACCACTTCGCCAGCGGCGATTTGGTTGGCCAGATGCAAGGGAAGTGCGTGAATACGTTGCGACGTCATCACTCTAGTTTAACAGTAAGCGTGGTCGCTAAAACTAGGGAATTCGAATCACATCTCCAACATGCAAGGTGGTTGACCCCATGTTATTGACGTTCTTAATGTCAGCCATGCTGACCTGGTAACGTTGGGCGATCATGCTCAGCGTATCGCCGCTGCTGACGATGTGTTGTTGCGGTGAGCCAGTTCCCGGAAGTGGATTACGCTGAAAGTAGTTACGTATGCCCATCATCATGGCATGTGCCAATTTATATTGATGGTTACTGTTTCTGAGCTTATTTTCTTCTTCCGGATTAGAAATAAAGGCTGTTTCAACCAATACAGAAGGAATATCAGGTGATTTGAGTACAACAAAAGCGGCGGATTCAACCTGTTTCTTATGAACATTACCGACTCGCTTCAAGCCTGCTAACACCGTGCTTGCAACTTCGAGGCTGGCTTCCAGACTGGCCGTCTGGGATAGATCGAGTAATACTGATGCCAATAAATCGTCTTTGTCTTCCAGACTGATACCGCCGGCCAGATCTGCCGCATTCTCGCGGTCCGCCAGTATCTGGGCGGCTTCACTACTGGCACCGCGTTGGGAAAGTACGTAAACCGATGAACCACGGGCACTTCTTTTATGGAACGCATCCGCATGAATAGAGATAAACATATCAGCGCCATTTTCACGGGCACGGCGAATACGTTGGCGTAAACTGATGAAAACATCTGAGTCACGCGTCATGTAGGCGCGCATGCCAGGTTCTTTATCAACTAGGGTTGCCAGACGTTTAGCGATGGATAAAACGATATCTTTTTCTTTGGTGCCGCGTTTACCCACAGCACCAGAATCCTGACCACCATGGCCGGGGTCAATGGCGACAACGATGTCACGACGGGGCAGAATTTTATTGCTTTTGACGACTTTGGCTTTTGCGTTGTTATCAGCCTGAACTTGTTTAGCTGGTGTTTGTTTGGTTTCAGCTTCTTCCTGTAAAGCGATTAAAGGCTGCTTGGCCTGCTGTGGGGTATAGCTGAGATCGACAACCAGCCGATGTGGATAGGTTTTATTTGGGCCCAAAGTCTGTGTTTCATATTCTACTTCATGTGCCAAATCCAGGACGATACGCAGGGTGTGGCGATCATAAGCTGCATAACGAATAGCTTGAACCGGCGTATTAATCAGTGATGGAATGATTAATTTGTCACTTTGACGGAATTCACTAAGATCAATGACTAGCCGCTGCGGATTATCCAGCGTAAAGGTTTTATATTTTGCTTTGCTGTCGAGATCAAAGACCAGGCGGGCACTCTGATCATCGTGCGAAACGCGAATGCCCTCAATCGACTCAGACCAGGCGAGACCGCTTGCTAATAAAAGAAATAAACTCAGCAGGAGACGGAGCATCTCATTAACCCTAAAATAACGTGCTTCTAATTGTGTCTTTGCCTGATAAAAAAATCAAGTTTTCTTTCTAAATAAGTAAGATAGAGTGAAAAGTTGAACTATTTGTGAAGTTTTGCACAGATTTGTTCTCCTAATCGTGATTTTGTTTCAATCGTCGCTTTACGTGCATGATCATGGTAGTCCAACTGCACCAATATGTCTGGGTCAGGTAAATACTCACTACCTCGTTGTGCCCACTCCAGTATGCAGACGGCATTGTCGCGGAAATAATCATCCAGTCCCAGAAATTCTAACTCACCGGAATCACTAAGACGATATAAATCGAAATGGAAGATAGCGCGATCGGCAAGCTGGTAATGTTCAACCAGCGTATAAGTGGGACTTTTGACATTACCCTCGTGCCCCAGGGTTCTCAGAAAGCCACGCGTTAGCGTCGTTTTACCGGCGCCCAATTCACCTTCAAGGTAAATGATGCATAAAGTATCCGGACATGCTTCAGCAAGGTGTTTACCCAGCTTAAGTGTGGCTTGTTCATTAGCGAGAAAATACTGCAAATCTGACCTGCTTTAAAATCGTAAGTTAGCGAGATGCCGTAAATGCGGCATTAAATCCATTGCAAGCATCCCACGTTCTCCATCCTGTTCAGCTGCTTTATCAGCTGCCATGCCATGCATGCTAACGCCGATACAGGCTGCATCAATCAAACTGAACTGCTGTGCTATCAAGCCACCGATAATACCTGCCAGTGCATCTCCCATACCACCACTCGCCATGCCGGGATTGCCGTAATCAGAAAGGTATATTGTCCCACGGCCATCGTATATCAGTGTGCCGACACCTTTTAACACAATAACGCCACCGTAGCGTTGATGTAATTCTCTAACGGCATCCAGTCGGTTTGCTTGAATTTCTTTTGCGCTACAGCCTAGCAATCGTCCCGCCTCGCCGGGATGCGGCGTTAACACCCAATGATCCTTTCTTTGGGGGTGTTGACTCAGCAGGTTCAAAGCATCAGCATCAACCACCAAAGGCTTTTGGGTCTCAATGGCCTGGTTCAATAAAAGCTGCCCCCATTGTGCCTGTCCCAGTCCTGGACCAATCGTAATGACAGTGGCTGCTTGGCTTAACGGCTCAATCTCTGATATTTCTTCAACACCATGGGACATGATTTCAGGTCGTGTCAGGTTTAACATTGCACTATGGGAGTATCGGGTTGCAATACTGATTAAACCTGCTCCAACCCGGGCACCGGCCTCTGAGGCAATACGGGGGGCACCTGACATACCAATATCGCCACCGATGATTAATAAATGACCATAAAAGCCTTTATGGGCAGTTCGTTGTCGCGGTGCCAGAAATGAGGCAAGGTCAGGATTAAAATCAAGGCGACGAACTGCGGATGAAATTTCTTCAAAGACAGCGTTGGGGACATTTAAATCATCAAAGCAGAGTTTGCCGACGTAATTCGGCGCATCACCATTAAACAGGCCAATATTCAGTCCGATAAAACTGATGGTAGCGGAGGCTTTAACCGCAATCCCCAGCGCTTTTCCGCTATTGGCATGGATGCCTGAGGGAATGTCGAGCGAAAAAACCGGTGTATTCTCTGTGTTGTTAATGACTTCTATGACATCGGCGTAGCGACCTGTAACGTCTCTATCAACGCCGGTGCCAAATAAGGCGTCAACAATGACATCGGTTTCTGGCAGTGTTGAATTAAATGGCTGAAGTTCAGCGCCTGTTGCCAGGAAAGCCTGTCTGGCAGCCAATGTTTCCGGGCTCATTTTGTCGACATTGCCGAGCTCAATGACAGTGACAAGATAATTTTTTTCTAATGCCTGGCGAGCAACTTCATAACCATCTCCGCCATTATTACCGCTGCCGCAGATGATTAAAATATGTTTTGCCTGGGGCCAAAAGGAGCGAATTGCTTCTACGGCTGCACCGCCCGCTCGTGTCATCAGTGTTGCGCCACTGATACCGTGTTGGGTGCTGGTGATTCGATCCAATTCCCGTGTCTGTTCAGCAGTATAAAGTTGGTTAGGCAGGTGTTGCATGAAGGCAATCTCAAATTAACATCGCGGAGATCTTTATAATAACGTGCATGGCTGAAAATTACACAGACACCGACGGGCAAGAATTGTTATCACGCATGCAACGCTGGGCACGATCACTGGGGTTTCAGGCTTTGGGTGTCAGTGATATTGATTTGAGTGATGCGGAAGCCAATTTACAGGCGTGGCTGAAGAAAGGCTTTCATGGCGAAATGGGTTTCATGGAGAAACATGGCAGCAAACGTACTCACCCTGAACAACTGGTAGATGGTACGGTTCGCGTTATCAGTGTGCGGATGGACTATTGGCCGGGTGAAGCAGCCGAACCCTGGCAGGTATTGGAAGATGGCGATAAAGCCTTTATTTCCCGCTATGCTCTGGGACGCGATTACCACAAGTTGATGCGTAAGCGTCTGGCAAAATTAGCCAAACACATTGAAAAAGAAATTGGCCCAATGGGATTTCGTGTCTTTACCGACAGTGCCCCGGTGATGGAAAAAGCGATTGCTGAAAAAGCCGGACTGGGCTGGATAGGTAAACATACCAATGTATTGAACCGGGATCATGGTTCGTATTTTTTCTTGGGTGAGATTTACACCGATCTACCATTACCTGTAACAGATTCAACCACAGCACACTGCGGAAGCTGTACTGCCTGTATCGATGTATGTCCGACGCAGGCGATAGTGGGTCCTTACCAACTGGATGCACGTCGGTGTATTTCCTATCTGACAATTGAGCTTCGGGGGGCAATTCCTGAAGAATTCAGACCGATGATGGGAAACCGGATTTATGGTTGTGATGATTGCCAGTTGGTGTGTCCGTGGAATAAATATGCGCAATCGACAGTCGAACCTGACTATTTGCCACGTGCGGGACTTGATGCGCCGCAGTTGATTGATTTATTTGATTGGACTGAGCAGGATTTTTTGACACGCCTGGAAGGCTCGCCAATCCGTCGCATAGGCTATGAATGCTGGTTACGTAATATTGCCGTGGCGCTAGGCAATGCAAAAACCTCCCCCCGTGTAGTCAATGCATTACAACAAAAAGCGGAACATGAATCTGCTTTGGTGCGTGAGCACGTTAATTGGGCGTTACAACAACACCAATTGTCATAAGTTTGTCATTAACACGGGGTAGGCTTCCAGGTTGCTTGTTTCCTGTTGAGAGTGATTGAGTGAAACTTTCCACCGTCTCCCGTAGTTTAATTATCGCTGTTATTACTTTGCTGAGCCTGTCTGCAACGATTGGCATTTGGGGCTGGCAACAGTTGGATAAGCCTTATCAAATTTCAGAACAATTTAAGCAATATCGCGATGTGTTCGATATTGATGCCCGCATTTTACTGGAACGCTATCTCGCATCTGGCCAAGCTAATTTATTGTTGGAGGCTGAAAATAAGCTGGATAAAATGGCGGCAGAGACGTTCGACTGGCTGTCACCAGAAGAGAATCAGCAGATCCTCGACGCCATTGCCGAGTTGCGGGAACAAGTCAGTTTGGTCAGAGCTGCAGGTAAGCTAGCAGCAAACCCTCAGGGGCTGTTGATCAATAACGAACGTGAACGTGGTGGGGATCTGGCACTGCTGGTGGATTATACGCAGCAGGCAGATTACGAATACAGCGCAGTTAAACTTCGCTTTCTGAAAACGCTGGCTGAACTGGGGCAGCATTTAAACAAGATTACATTGCAACGTCAGTTGTATATAGAAAGTGCCGATGAGCAGCGTGCGCAGGCATTGTTGTCAGAGAACGCTCGTTTCGCTGAGTTAGTCAGTGAACTGGAAGATATGCCGCGTTTTGGTATTTATACCGACGTGGATGAAGAGGCCTTAATTCCCCAACAGCCTGATGAAGTCGGTGAGATGAGTATCAGTTCTTTGAGAAGCCTGACCCGCCGCTACGAAAAAGAAATTTCAAATACTAATGCACTTCAGTCACGGATGGCGGAGAGTCGCGAGCAGTTAAATAAGCAAATACAGACTTTAGAATCGCTTTTGGGTCAGTTTCAGCAACGCATAGGCGATATTAAAGCGGCTATTACAAATCAAGTCCGCTGGGCATTACTGGTTGCCGTGGCATTGATTATTCTGGCGCTGACCGCTCAATTTCTGATGCAAAACAGGATGATTGGCTTTTTGTTGAAAATGGAGCGTTTCTTTAATGCCATGTTACGTGGTAATTACACACAACAACTGGCGTCTGAATTGCCATTTGCTGAAACGCAATCAGTTGAAAAGTCAGCCAATCATTTACAAAACTATCTCGCTGAGTTGATTACCAAGCTTGAAATACAGGCGAGGGAGGTCACCGATGCGAGTCAAGCCATGCAAGCTATTTCCCAGGCTACGCTGGGGTTGACTGTGCAGCAACAAAGCTCAACCGATCATGTTGCTACCGCTGTGACAGAGCTATCTTATTCATTTAAAGAAGTAGCAAGTAATGCTTCAAAAGCGTCCAGCTCAGCTACTGAAGCAAACCAAGCAACATTAAAAGCAAGACAAACGTTGGGTATGGCAACACAGGCTAGTGAGAAATTGGCTGCTGATTTGATGGAAGTCGAAAATGTCATGGGACGGCTGGAACAAGACGGTAAAAATATTGGTGCAGTATTGGAAGTGATCCAAGGCGTGGCTGAGCAGACCAATTTACTGGCGTTGAATGCGGCCATTGAAGCGGCCCGAGCCGGTGAGCATGGTCGTGGTTTTGCGGTGGTGGCTGATGAAGTCAGACAATTGGCGTCACGCACTACCCAATCTACTGAAGAAATCCGTTCAATCATCGAGCAGTTGCGAACCTCTGGTACGGAGGCAACCGAGATTGTGACACGGCAGAGTGTCGCGGCAAATGACTGTGCCAAACAGACGGCTGATGCAGGTCTGGCGATTGAGCCCGTAGTGACTTCGATGAATATCATCACACAGATGAATGCGGCGATTGCAGCGGCAACTCAAGAGCAAACATCAACAGTGGACGAAATTGCTCACAGCACCGAACAGATTAAATTAGACTCAGAACGAGTGAATCAACATATTGCTGATATTAGTCTAGCTGGTGACAGTTTAACCGCTATCAGTCAAAACCTAGAGCAACTGGTCGGAAGGCTTAAAGCAGAAAAAGACTAATCGCTGGTTAGCTTTTTAAGTTTGCAAAGGCATCAATCGCGGCTTGTCTCGCAGGCTTGTAATCAATAACAGGCATTGGGTAATCAGTTTCTGTTCTTAATTGATCAGACGGATTATGAATCTGCTTACTAGAGAGAGGTTTCAGTTCAGGCACAAAGCGACGGATGAAGTCACCGTCAGGATCAAAGCGCTCAGACTGACGCGTGGGGTTAAACACCCGAAAATAAGGTGCAGCATCAACCCCGGTAGACGCGCTCCATTGCCAGCCACCATTATTGGCTGCAAATTCGCCATCAATCAGGTGTTGCATAAAAAATTGTTCACCGCGGCGCCAGTCTATTAATAATAGTTTGGTTAAAAAGCTGGCCACTATCATGCGCAAACGATTGTGCATCCAGCCGGTTTGTAATAGCTGGCGCATGGCGGCATCTACAATGGGAAACCCGGTATTGCCCTCGCACCAGGCTTTGAATCCCGGCTCATCCTCGCGCCAAACGACATGATCTGTCTCCGGTTTAAACGGTTTTTCCATACTCAGGCGTGGAAAGTGAATGAGTAATTGACGGTAAAAGTCGCGCCAGGCAAGTTCCCTCAGCCAGTCATTGTCCTGCCAGTGCATATTTTGTTCGCTGCAGTGATATTGAATGCTGGCGAGCAGGCGGCGGGGACCAATACGGCCAATCGCCAGATAAGGCGATAACGTGCTGGTGGCGGGTTCCGCTGGAAAGTCCCGTTGTTCCGGATAGACTTTGATTTTTTTTCGGCAGAATTGACTGAGCTTTTTTAACACGGCTTTTTCATTGGCTGGCCATAAATCATCACGATAATCGTTCGCCCAGTCGGGCTTGATGTATTCATTTGTGATGGCTTTATCCTGCTGTTCGGGTTCTGCATAAGACGCTTGTTGCATTTCCTGAAGGATTTGAAGCCAACGACGGTAGTACGGTGTGAATACCTTAAAGGGCTCATCTTGCTGCGTTAAAACAGGTGCGGAGACGAGTAAGTCCAAATCCTGCGCATGGCAGGCGATGCCGGATTCAACTAAGGCATGAGATACTGCTTCATCACGACGCCGTTCATCCAATGGCGTTTCCTGATTAAACCAGAGGGCTTCCAACTGCTGTTGTTGGCAGAAGTCGGTCAGCAGCTTGGGTATGCCTGCAAAATAATCAGTTTCCAGCAGCGTGAACGGAATACCTTTGGCTGCCAGTTGATCAGCTATATCCCGCAGACTAGCCGCCTTAAGGCCTTGTTTAGCGAGTGACTCATCATGCAATTGCCACTGTTTGGGCGTTGCAATGAACACAACATGAATCGCACCTTGTTGTCGGGCACGGGTTAAGGCGGGGTTATCATCCAGTCTCAAATCATTGCGTAGCCAGACCAGTTGCGTCGGTTTCATGCCTGTTCCTTATAGGGTCTTTCGTCTAAATGTGAAAACAGCCAGTCTGCACGCTGGCGGATTCTGTTTTGTTCGTCATCGCCTTTATTCGTCCAGTTTTTCACTTGCATGCCCAGTCGAGGATTTCGTGCCAGCCAGCTTTGATGCTGGTCGATAAAATACCAGTATAAAGTGGTGAAAGGACAGGCATCATCACCGGCCGCTTGTTTCGGCTTAAACTGGCAGTGTTCGCAATAATTTGACATCCGCTGAATGTACGCACCACTGGCGATATAAGGTTTGGATCCGACAATGCCACCATCCGCATACTGACTCATTCCGATAGTGTTGGGAATTTCCACCCAGGCCACTGCATCGACATACATACCCAGATACCAGCGATGAATTTCATCCGGCTTGATACCCCATAAAAGCGAGAATAACCCAGTCACCATCAACCGTTGAATATGGTGTCCGTAGCCGTGTTTCAATACCTGTGAAATGGATTGATGCATACACTGCATCTCTGTGTCAGCATGCCAATAAAAGCTCGGCAATACGCGTTGATTATCCAGCGCATTGTAGTCGAGCCAATGGTTACGATAACTCCAGTAAAGCCCACGGATATATTCACGCCAACCGAGGATTTGACGGATAAAACCTTCAACGGCGTTTAGAGGTGCCTTGTTATTGGAATAAGCCTGCTCCGCTTTTTTTATCACTTCCATGGGGTGTAACAACTTCAGATTCAGACTGCTCGAAAGGCGGGCGTGAAAGAGAAAAGCCTGGTCTGTCCACATTGCATCCTGATAATCACCAAAAAATGGCAAGCGTTGCTTGATAAATGCATCCAGTTGTTTCAGGGCTTGCCCTCGTGTCACCGGCCAGTTGAAGTTATCGATTATTCCCGGTAAGTCAGGACAAAAAGATTCTACATCACTGATCACGTGTTTCGTTATTGCGTCTGTCTTGAAGTTGATATCAGAACTAGGCAGTTGCGGCCCGTTTTTATCAAAGCTACGGCGGTTATCCTTATCAAAATTCCATTGCCCACCGATTGGTTCTTCATTGTGGGTCATCAGAATCTGCCGGTCTTTTCTTAAGTGACGATACCAGTGCTCCATCCGAGGTTGTTTACGTTCATTAAGCCATTTCTGAAATTCGCCACGACGAGTTATGAAGTGCTGATCTTCCAGCCACTCAATAGAGAGATTATGTGGCTCAAAAATATGTTCCAGTTTTGTCACTACCCTCATATCACCGGCTAAAACACAGCGAACATGACTAAAAGTATGATTTTTTAATGTTGTATGGAGTACAGACTCAAAACTGCTATGCTCTGCGGTAAGGCGCGTATAGCTCAGGCGGTAACCCTTGTTTTTGATTTCTTCGGCAAAATGCCGCATCGCTGATAGAAATAAGGTCGTACGTTGTTTACTGGATGGCGTTTGGGTTGACTCATCACTGACTTCAGCCATCCAGAACAGGTCCTGCTCGAGATCAACATCTTTCCAGATAAGACTGTCCCAGTTGAGTTGATCACCCAGTATCAGGTTTAGCCGCTGTTGCACTATAGACCGCCCAATAAAAGACAGAACGCAGCCACAAGAGACAATTGGCCGCGAAGTTGAATAAATGATTTGTCGAGAACACGCCTGAGTAACAGCCATTCATATAGCCATAGAGCCATAAATGATAAGGCAGCCAGAATAAACCAGTCGTAGCCGGGCATCAGCAGCCATACCCAAGCCCACAACATGGAACTTACCGCGACTAAGCTGACATGCTGTGGTAGACGTTTATCAAGGCTGACGCCCCAAAGGATGCCGCCCAGAAAACTGAATATTAAGGCGGCATAAGTGATCAAAAAGAATGCTGCATGGTCGATGCCTGCCAAAGTTACCAGACTGAGAAACACAAATGGGATCAGTCCGCCATAGCCGAGATAACGTTGGGAAGAAGTCATAATGCATGCTCCAGTTGTTCCAAAGAAATGGGTTTAATGGCCAGACGATGATGTTTTTGTCGGCTTGGATTGAGCAAGAACCGCAACAGAATTTTGTAGGCATCCAGATCAAATAGAGCTGGCTGGTTCTGATGAACTGAAAGTTTTTGCAAGCAATCGGTGTTATCTCGGACCCGCCCCAGATAGCACCATTGATCCAGCAGATGAAAATGTACTTGCTCCCAGTCGTCGTTAATGGGGTGTTCTTCGACGAGTATCGGGCCCGGCCACGGCCATTGCTGGTTTTTGATTTGTTGCAGTGCCAACTGAAGTCTCAGGTTATAGCTCGTGGGCGCTTCTTTATCACAGCAGGCACCACGACATTTTTTCAACTGAAACCCAAAACAGGCGCCTTTCTGGCGTTTTTCTACACCGCAAAGCTTTTGGCACAAATGATGTTCCTCAATTATCTCTAAGACTTTCTTTTCAGCCTGTTTACGACTTCGAAACAGACCGTAACGATGGGTAATAGCATCAATTTCGGTCATCTCGGCGACGACGGTCTCAAGTTGATGATAACCCTGAGCGTTTTCAGATAATGCCAATTGATAAAGTTTTTTCGTCTTTGTTTGTCGGCGATTAAACCTCGGTGAAAAGCGTTTTATTTCGGTATTTTCCAGCAACTGTGCGCCAAAATCGGACGGTGTTTGTTCAAACTCAATACGATGCAACTGATTGCTGATATCGAGTTCCTTGGCGCTTTTATGATCCTGACCGAAATGACTTAAAACGCGATCCCGGATATTCACAGATTTGCCGATGTAAAGCAGGCCATCCTCGGCGTCGAAAAAACGATAGATGCCTGCTGCAAGGGGTAAGGCATCGATCTGAGATTGATTGATATGGCTTGGCAGGCTGGGCCGTTTCAGCAGTTGCTGGCAGATAGAACTGATGACATCGACTTCGAATTGTTCGCTGATACGCTGCATGAAAGCGAGAATCACTTCGGTATCAGCCATAGCGCGGTGGCGGGCATCGACGCTGATTGCTAAGCGTTCGATAATGCGATCAAGTCCATGCCGGCGATATTGCGGATATAATTTTCTACTGAGCTTCACGGAGCAGAGGGTTTTATTGCTGATCGCTAAGCCAAAGCGCTGGAAAGATTGTTTCAAAAAGCTGTAATCAAAGCGGGCGTTGTGCGCCACCAATACTTTTCCCTGTAGCCTTTCGAATAATTCTTCAGCGATATCTTCAAAACAAGGGGCCTCAGCAACCATCGGGTTAGTGATGCCGGTCAGTCTGGTGATCCAGGGGGGAATGGTGCATTTGGGGTTGAGCAGGGTTTCCCAGCGATCAACCACCTTGCCATCTTTCACTTC
This sequence comes from Methylophaga sp., assembly GCF_965655755.1. GTDB lineage: Bacteria > Pseudomonadota > Gammaproteobacteria > Nitrosococcales > Methylophagaceae > Methylophaga. The sequence goes on from NZ_CBFHHW010000024.1 coordinate 19,401, forward strand.
AATAAGCGCGATTTCTGTCAGGCGGTCGCGTGATGCGCGACCCCCGGTAGTTTCGCAATCCAGCAAAACCATCTGTGGGGGGAAGGCTGATAAATCAGTCACGTCGATTCGAAGCGCTATTTTGTCTGCAGCGCTGCGAGCAATATTTGACCTGCTCCCAGTCGCGCTGCCATTTTCGGCGCCATCTAAAGGGGCGTTCGCAAACGACGCAGATTTTGTGTGGCAAGAATGCTTTGGTGTGACTCATTGCAAGGCTCAAGAAATTTTCCTGTACCTTGTCTAAAAAAACGTGAAAAGTGT
>NZ_CBFHHW010000024.1:19797-27862 GCF_965655755.1 Methylophaga sp.
CAGTCTGGCAGCGCATCAGAAGGCTGCTGACTATACTGCGGCAAAAGGCAAGTTTAATCGCAGTGAAAGTCTTTTCGGTATGGTGTTATTACTCGTGTGGACTTTTGGTGGTGGTTTAGCTTTGTTATCAGGAGCCTGGTCGCAAACCGGCTTGAGCCCGATGCTCGGAGGCATAGCCTTTTTTCTCAGCTTTCTGGTAATTGGCTCCTTGTTGGAATTGCCCTTTTCATACTACAAAACCTTCGTGCTGGAAGATAAATTCGGCTTCAATCGCAATACGCCGGGTTTATTCATCTCTGACTTTCTGAAGCAAACCCTTTTGACCATCATCATGGGCGGGCTGTTGATCTGGGTTGCTTTATGGATGATGGGCAGTGCCGGTGAATACTGGTGGCTTTATCTCTGGGCTGCCTGGATGGGGTTTGCCCTTATTATGATGTGGGCTTACCCTGCGTTTATTGCGCCACTGTTTAACAATTTCACTCCACTGGAAGATGCGCAGTTGCAGCAACGGGTTGAAGATCTACTGGCTCGTTGTGGTTTCAAAAGTCAGGGCATCTTTGTGATGGATGGTTCACGTCGCAGTGGCCACGGCAATGCTTATTTCACCGGATTGGGAAGCAATAAACGTATTGTGTTTTTTGATACCTTACTGAACACCCTAAACGAGGATCAAATTGAAGCGGTATTGGCGCATGAGTTAGGTCATTTCAGACGTAAGCACGTGGTGAAAAATATGTGTGTGATGGCTGCTATCAGCTTGGTTGGTCTCGCCTTATTAGGTTGGGCATCCGGCGAAGCCTGGTTTTATGAAGGCCTGGGGGTCAGCACACAATCCAACGCGATGGCGCTGGCATTATTTATGTTGGTGATTCCAGTCTTCCTGTTCTTCCTGCATCCATTGATGACATCGCTGTCACGTAAGTATGAATATGAAGCCGATGACTATGCGGCTTCAGTCTCTAACTCCGAAGATTTGATTACGGCGCTTGTGGCCTTATATCAGGAGAATGCCAGTACCCTGACCCCTGATCCATTGGTTTCAGCGGTGTATGACTCGCATCCACCGGCTGCCATGCGAATCGCTCACTTACAGTCCAACACGGCGTGATATGCGTTTTACTCTGTTGATGGTAAGTTTCATGTTCTGCGCCAATGTGTTGGCGCAGGGCAAAAGCTTACATGACTCAGCCTGCCTGCAGTGTCATGCGTCAATAAGTGGGGGAGAGCCATACCAGCTCTACCAGCGGTCTGACCGAAAGGTAAAGTCACTGTCGGGTTTAACAAAGCGGGTTAAGCATTGTGCGCTTGCTGCAGATGTAAACTGGGATAATACACAACGGCAAGCGGTAGTGGATTTTCTACAAAACAGTTTTTATCAGTTCTAGAGAAAATTGACTCGGTTTCGTCCATCATCTTTGGATTTGTAGAGTGCTTTGTCAGCACGTTCCAATAAGGTCAGCGGCGTATCCTGGGGCTGATAACTACTTACACCGACCGACACTGTAACCTGACCAATCGACTCATTACTGCCTTTTTTCTTGAGGCGGCTCTCGGCAAATTTTTCACGGATTGATTCGGCAATGACAAAACTTTCTTCAAGATTCTTGTGGAGGAAAATCATCGCCATTTCTTCGCCACCAAAACGAGCCGCAAGATGAATATCATCGCGATGGTCATTCATCAGCGAAGCAAAAAATTGCAAAACACGATCGCCGAGCACATGACCAAAGGTATCATTCAGACGTTTGAAGTTATCAAGATCAAATAAAGCCAGAGAAAACACTCTGTCCTCCTGATGGCACAAGCTTTGGAGCTCGCGATTGAATGTGCCGCGGTTGAGCAGGCCCGTAAGGCCATCTGAGCGGGCTGAGTGTTTAACAGCTTCCAGTTCTTCCCGCAGCTTCACGATTTCTTCTGTCGACCGCATTAACTCTGTTTTCAGCTCAGAGCTACTTGAGGTGAGTTGTTGGGTGTTAAGTAAAATTTCACTGACAAGATTTTTGAGCTCCTGTGCGTCATGACAGTTTTCAATTTGTGACTGGCTCTGGGTGAGGCCACTTGTGCAATGACTGGCCTGAGTTTCCACGCGGTTGATGTTTTCAAGAGTGTTGTCGACTACCAGTTTCAAGCCGGTGTTGGTTTTATCGATCCGATCTGGCATCCCCATCAGCACATATTTTTCGTAGAAAGTTTGTGTGATTTCATTGGTGATGGGTTGGTTTTTACTGAGACGATTATCAATCGCTGTCGTTAAGGCTTCATTGTCGCCGGAAACGTATTCGTACCAGACGGCATAATTAACTGGATTTACAGGCGTCTTAAATTGATTAACAAAGGGTAGTGTGCGTCGAAGATGCTCTGAGGCTTGTTGAAATTCATGATCGTAAACCGGGGGGAAAGACGACGATTTAGTCACTGATGTACACTCACTATGGTCCAATATTGACAATAAGAATTACTGAATTTTCAAGGAATATCAAGCTCTCCAGACGTGATAAGAACGCCAAGCTATCAGTAAAGCAAGTATGACCGTGATTACAGGAATGCTGAGGATCATTGTTTTGCTCGCGATTGCGGCAGATGCGGCAATAAAGGTGATAAAAAGAAAGCTGAGCATAACTAGGTTCTGAATCCAGTTATTACCCGCCAGAATGGTGCCTAGCTGACCAGTTGGTGCGTGAAACTGTATCAACGCATTCAGTGGAATGATAAATAAACCACCGAACAGACCAAACCCAGTGATAGCACAAGCAAAGCTGACAGTGGTGCTGAGTTGTGGCAGCACAAAAAGCACAACACTCATGCCGACCGCGCCGACAGGAATGAATATCGTCCTGATCTGTCCTTGTTTGCCGGAGCCTGCAATCAGAGAACCGATAATGATACCGATGCCTGAACATGCCAATAAGCCCTGAATGATGATGGTGTTGTCTTCAGCAAGAACGATTTTGGCAAATGCCGGAAAGGTGGCAAGGAAGGTTTGCGAAATTCCCCAAAACATGGAGAGCCCCAGAATGGCATACCATATGACAGGGTTCTGATAGATTCGGCGGAAGTTTTGACGTAAAAAATGACCGCCCAGATACTGATTCCAGTTAAATTTCTCGACCCGGGTTTCAGGGTGGGTGACAGGTAAGCGACATGCTAGAAAAAATTCCATACAAGACAAAAAGACCAATAGCCAGCCAACGACAGCAATGTGCTCAATAAGCTGGGCCTCGTTGTTATATGTCTCTCCTGCTAAAGTCATTTCAAACAGGATAGTAAAGACAAAAATACCACTCAAAATGGCGATAATGGTCGTGGCCTGCATAAAGCCATTTGCCGACGATAATCTGCCATTTCCGGCCAATTCACGAATGTAGCCGTATTTTGCCGGTGAATAGATAGCACTTTGCGCGGCAAGGATCAGCGTCATCGCGAAGGCAAATACGAACCAGCCCTGGTAGTAAGCCAGCGTAATGAGCAGGGTAATTATGATGGCGGAAAAGGCCGTCACTCGCATGATTTTGGGTTTGTTGAAACGATCTGAGAGAAATCCTGCCGGGGTAAAAAGTAAAATAAAAGGTAGCAGGATCAGGCTATTGATAATAGCGGTAAGGCCCACTTGGGCAGCATCATCATAGATTTTAAAGATCGTGTTCTGGATCAGTATTTTATGGCCGAGGTCGACCATCGCATTGATAAAAGCAACGGCTAAAAAGCTTTTAAACCCAGGCAGTTTTATTGTGGTCAGCAGGCTGGATTGACTCACGCTAGCTAAGAGTCCCGCAACTTCACCGCCAACACGTCACATTCTGCATGGTGCAAGACCGCATTCGCTGTCGAACCGAGTAACAGTTTAATGCCATGACGGCCATGCGAGCCGACGACAATTAAATCAACCTGATTTTCTTCAGCAATACGCACGATATCGTGACCGGGACTGCCGCACTCGACCCACTGTTGCTTTTCTGGGATAGCCAACGCTTGCGCGAGTTCTCTCAGTTGTTTTTTTCCTGACTCAAGCAAAGCCTCACGCATATCAATATCGACACTTATCATCGGCTCATAGGCAAAATCGGTAAGCGGAAAGTCTTCAACGATGTGACAAATGCTGAGTTTCGACTGATAGCGTTCAGCTAAAGCCTGCGCTTTGTGACATATTTCATCGCTGTGATTGGAAAAGTCGGCGGCGATAAGAATGTGTTGATACTCAGAAGTCATGACTATTCTCCCAATAAAAAAGGGCAGTGACCTGCCCCTTTATTGTATGACTGATTGCTTAGTCGTTGTCCAGGAATCGCTCTGCGTCCAGTGCGGCCATACAGCCCGCCCCTGCCGAGGTGACAGCCTGACGATAGATGGGGTCTGATACATCGCCTGCAGCGAAGACACCGGGCACGCTGGTTTCGGTGCCTTTTTTGAGAATGATGTAGTCGTGTTCCATTTCCAGCTGACCTTTAAAAATGCCGGTATTGGGTTGATGACCAATCGCAATAAAGACACCCTGAACATCAACTTCCTGCATGCTGTCATCTTTAGTGCTTTTCACGCGAACGCCCGTGACGCCAGCATCATCACCGAGTACTTCGTCCAGAGTATGATCCCAGAGAATTTCAACGTTGCCTTCTTCCGCTTTTTTCAGCAGCTTATTGCTGAGAATTTTTTCTGAGCGGAATGAATCACGACGATGAATAACCGTGACTTTGGATGCGATGTTAGATAAGTAAAGCGCCTCTTCTACAGCGGTGTTACCGCCACCGACCACCGCAACGGGCTGGCCTTTGTAGAAGAATCCATCACAGGTTGCACAAGCCGAAACGCCACGGCCCTTAAAGGCTTCTTCTGATTCCATACCCAGATATTTGGCAGAAGCGCCCGTAGCAATAATTAATGCGTCGGCTGTGTATTCACCGGCATCACCAATCAATTTAAACGGGCGCTGACTCAGATCTGTGGTGTGTATATGATCAAAAACAATTTCGGTACCAAAGCGCTCAGCATGTTTTTGCATGCGAACCATTAACTCTGGTCCCTGAACACCTTGATCATCACCCGGCCAGTTATCAACATCAGTGGTCGTGGTTAATTGACCCCCTTGTTCGATGCCCGTAACCAGCACAGGATCCAGCGCAGCACGCGCTGCATAGACTGCGGCAGTGTAACCCGCTGGACCAGAACCAAGAATCAGTAAACGACTGTGTTTGCTGTCAGCCATAAAGAATGCCTCCGAAAGGATAATCAAGTGTTTGCAGTAGAGTACGCACTGCGGTGAGTTTGGACAAGCATATAAGTTGAAAAGCTGTGTTAAAATCAGGCGTTAATTTATTGGCTGAGTTGGAAATATTACTGTGGCACAGGCAACACGAGTAAATGACAAGCAGAAACAGGACGTCAACTCTGGCGCAGTCGGTTTCCGTCTGCGTGAAGCTGCATTGATTTTAGCAATCGCTTTAGCAGCCTATTTGTTGCTGTCTTTATGGAGTTACCAGCCAACCGATCCGGGCTGGTCGACCACCGGAGCGGATGATTTTGTTGCTAACAGTGGCGGTATTGTCGGTGCTTGGTTAGCAGATGCACTTCTCTATGGCTTTGGTTTTCCCGCTTATCTTTCACCGTTGATGCTTGGTTTCAGTGGTTGGCTGCTTTTTAGTTGGGGTAAACGCGCTGATAGTGAAGATGCTTTGCATTTCTGGGTGCTGAAAAGTGTGGGATTGATAATGGCTCTTGCCGCTGCCAGTGGTTTGTCAGCCCTGAGTCTCAATGAACATGCGCAATTGATGCCACTGGGTGCGGGTGGTGTGCTCGGTGAAGTGGTTGGCCATGGTTTTGAAGCTGTTTTCGGTGCTTCGGGGACAAGTCTCCTTTTACTGGCGGTTTTATTGACTGGGGTCACGCTGTTTACAGGTTTATCCTGGCTTATGGTCATAGACAAGCTCGGCAGTGTCGCGATGGTTGTGGCGACCTATATTGGTCGTTGGCTACGTGAAATGAAGGAAAATTTGCAGGCGCGCCGAACCAAACAACAGCGTGAAGAAACCTTCCGACAACAAACGGAAAAACTTCAACATCAAGCGAAAGTGCGCATTGAACCAGTAATCGAGAAAAAAGAACCGAGCAAGCGCGAAGAAAAAGAAAAACAGGTGCCCCTATTTGAAACTGCGGATGCCCCTGGAATGCCTGCTCTGGCATTGCTGGATATGCCTCAGGAGAGTAAACAGGCTTATAGTGAAGAAGTGTTACAGGCGCTCTCACGCCAGGTTGAACTCAAGCTCAAAGATTTCGGTGTACAGGTGCAGGTGGTGGAAGTGCAACCCGGCCCGGTTGTCACACGGTTTGAGTTACAACCCGCGCCGGGCATTAAAGTTAGTCGTATCAGTGGTTTGGCGAAAGATCTGGCCCGTGCATTATCTGTCAGCAGTGTGCGTATCGTTGAAGTGATACCCGGTAAGCCGGTGGTCGGACTGGAAATTCCGAATGAATCCCGTGAAATCGTGCGTTTACGCGAAATTCTGGCCTGTGAAGAGTATGAAAACAGCAAATCAATGTTGATGATAGCGTTGGGTAAAGATATTGCTGGTCGTCCTGTTGTTGCTAACCTTGAAAAAATGCCGCACCTCTTGGTGGCTGGTACGACCGGTTCCGGTAAGTCGGTTGCGGTCAACGCTATGATTTTAAGCCTGTTGTACAAGGCAACACCGGAACAAGTGCGCATGATCATGGTGGATCCGAAAATGCTAGAACTTTCGGTGTATGAGGATATTCCACATCTGTTGTCTCCAGTCGTCACGGACATGAAAGAGGCGGCGAATGCACTGCGATGGTGTGTGGCAGAAATGGAGCGCCGCTATCCTTTAATGGCTGCCTTGGGTGTCAGGAATGTTGCTGGCTATAACAAAAAGGTTAGAGAAGCGATTGATCGTGGTGAGCCAATAAGCGATCCGACCATTGAGGTAGAACCTGGCGAAGTGGCACCTACGCTGGAGCCGTTACCCTTTATTGTTGTGATCATCGATGAGTTGGCCGATATGATGATGGTTGTCGGTAAACAGGTTGAAGAATTGATCGCACGCCTGGCGCAAAAAGCGAGAGCCTCGGGTATTCATCTAATTCTGGCAACGCAAAGACCTTCAGTGGATGTCATTACCGGCTTGATTAAAGCTAATATCCCAACCCGTATGGCTTTCCAGGTATCGTCACGCATTGATTCACGAACGATTCTGGACCAGATGGGGGCAGAACAATTGTTGGGGCAGGGTGACATGCTCTATTTACCACCAGGCTCGGGTTTACCGGAACGTGTACACGGCGCCTTTGTTGACGATCATGAAGTGCATCAGGTGGTGGCGCATCTTAAGAAAAATGCCGCCCCCAATTATCTTGAAGAAATCACACAGGATCCTGCTGGTGATGACGATGGTAGCGCACTGGGTGATCCCAGTGATGCGGAATCGGATCCGCTCTATGACCAGGCGGTACAAATTGTCACAGAAACTCGCCGCGCATCAGTGTCCGGTGTTCAGCGACGGTTGAAGATTGGTTATAACCGTGCCGCTCGCATAGTTGAGGCGATGGAAGCGGCTGGTGTTGTTTCGGCTATGCAAGGCAATGGAAGCCGTGAAGTATTAGCGCCCCCACCAAGAGATTAGACGGGAACCAGACTGCCTGTCAGCAGTCTGTTCACTATTGATATGACAACGGAGTCGTTGAATGACGATGCAAAAATTAATAGCAGGTCTTTTTCTATCCCTGTTTATGCTTCCTGGACTGATTCATGCTCAAAATACAGGCGCTCAAAAATTAAATCAGTTTGTAGATAAGGTCGATACCTTTCAGGCTGAATTTGAGCAAACAGTGATTGATCCTGAGGGTAAAATAATGGAACAGGCGCAAGGTCAGTTTCTTCTTGCTCGTCCCGGAAAGTTTCGTTGGGATTACGAAACACCTTATCCACAAAAAATTGTCGCTGATGGTAAAAATATCTGGTTTTACGATATTGATTTGGAACAAATAACGGTTAAGTCACAACAAGAAGCATTAGCCGAAACGCCGGCGACATTGCTGTCTGGTGAATTGGTGC
>NZ_CBFHHW010000024.1:27961-30903 GCF_965655755.1 Methylophaga sp.
TGGAACAAATAACGGTTAAGTCACAACAAGAAGCATTAGCCGAAACGCCGGCGACATTGCTGTCTGGTGAATTGGTGCCGGAAGATAAGTACAACATTAACAATCTGCCTTCCGATGACGGTCTATTGTGGGTTGAATTAACCCCAAAAGAAGCCGAGTCGAACTTTCAGGCGGTAACGTTAGCCTTTGACGGCAACACGCTCAAACAAATGATCATGCGTGATAGTTTTGATCAACGTACACGGCTGACATTCAGTCAGGTTATAGAAAACCCCAGCTTCAAGCAGGATATGTTTAAATTCACGCCACCAGCGGGTATTGATGTCGTGGGTGAAGTGCAGCGGTGAGTTTGTTCGATCAGGTAGAGGATATTGCCAGCCGGCCACTGGCTGATCGCATGCGCCCCAAAACGCTGGATCAGTACATTGGTCAGAACCATCTTCTAGGAGCGGGAAAACCGCTAAGACAGGCCATTGCCTCTGGTCATCCTCATTCAATGATTTTCTGGGGACCTCCCGGAACGGGTAAGACAACGTTGGCAAAACTAATTGCCGGTTATTGCGACTCAGAATTTATGACGATTTCTGCGGTACTTGCAGGCGTAAAAGAAGTTCGTGCAGCAGTGGCCCGAGCACAACAGTTGCAACAAGAGCAGGGACGACGCACCATGCTATTTGTCGATGAGGTGCATCGCTTTAATAAGTCTCAGCAAGATGCATTTTTACCTTACGTCGAAGATGGAACGTTTACCTTTATCGGTGCAACCACTGAGAATCCTTCCTTTGAATTAAATAATGCCTTGTTATCACGAGCACGCGTATATGTACTCAAATCGCTGGAAACTGAGGATTTGAGGCAGATCATTGATAGAGCGATGTCCGATGCTGATTTAGGTTTAGCCGATCGCGGTATCAGTATTGCCGATGCGCTTCGTGATCAACTCGCGCAGACTGCAGACGGTGATGGAAGGCGGGTGCTCAACCTGCTTGAAATAGCCGTGGATCTGGCTGACAGCAAGGGCCAGACTAAAGTCGATGAAGCGGATCTGGCGGAAGTGCTATCCGGCACATTACGACGCTTTGATAAGGGCGGTGAAGCCTTTTACGATCAAATCTCCGCCTTGCATAAGTCAGTGCGAGGCTCATCCCCTGATGCGGCACTTTATTGGTTATGCAGAATGCTTGATGGTGGCTGTGATCCGGTTTACTTGATGCGACGTGTGGTACGCATGGCTGCTGAGGATATCGGGAATGCCGATCCCAGAGGTTTACGCATTGCTCTGGATGCCTGGGAAAGCTTTGATAAATTAGGAAGCCCAGAGGGTGAGCTGGCAATCGCTCAGGCAATTGTCTATCTTGCCTGTGCGCCTAAAAGTAATGCTGTTTATACCGCGTTCAAAGCCGCAATGCATGACGCTAAGGCACATGGGAGTGCGGAAGTACCGGTTCATTTACGTAATGCGCCAACCAAGCTTATGAAAGAGTTGGGTTATGGCAGGGAATATCGTTATGCTCATGATGAGCCGGAAGCCTATGCGGCAGGGGAAGAATATTTCCCTGAATCAATGAGGGAACGAATCTATTACGAACCAGTAAATCGCGGTTTGGAAATTAAAATTGGTGAAAAAATGACCCGACTGCGAGAGATAGATAAACAAGCTAAACGCTGATTCTCCATTACGTTAGAAAGTCGGGTAAATATCGTAACGGGTATTTTTGCTTGTTATAGATACCGATGGTTTCTGCATACCGACATAATCAGCGCCTTTCGGGCGTTTCACTACGACTCTTTTCAGGGCCTTTTTTCGTGCGATACTCAGTAGTTCTTCACTGTCGAGATCCGGGCCTATTAACTGATGCAATAGCTGCATTTCTTTTTTGACCAAAGCGGATTTATCTCGACTTGGATACATCGGATCCAGATAAATGACATCCGGCATAGAGGTCAGCTCGTTAAGGTAGTCAATCGCATTACAATGCGTAATCGACAAGCGCTTCGTGATTTCAGAGATAACATCGTTTTCATTGCCACGGTTGATTGCTTGATATATTAACAGGCTCATTATGCCGCTTTGTTCCAGCATTGAGACGTCACAACCGAGGCTGGCTAAGACAAAAGCATCACGAGCAAAGCCCGCTGTGGCATCGATAATAGTTGGCGTTTGCCCTTTTTTTAGCCCGACCGCCCTTGCTAATGGCTGACCCCGTCCGCCACCAAACTTTCTGCGATGGTCATATTTGCCCGTTGCAAAGTCGATGTTGACCGGGTTTCCCAGTTCAGGAATATGTAGGGAGACTAGGTCTGTACTCACCTGAATCTGAGCCGTATTTAGCGACTTTTCGCGGAGAGGTAACGAAAGCTGTGCTGCTACCTGTTTTGCGAGTAGTAGCGCAGCGTCAGAATCAGCCGATACGGATTCAACTATGTCAGTCAATGTGGGTAATGAAGTCGCCAAACGCACGACTGCCTTTTGCCGTCTCAATGACTTTGACAGGCTTTTCAGTCTGTGCATTAATCACCGTCATATTGCCGCTTCCCCAGTTAGCAACATAAATAAGGCTGCCATCCGAAGTGGTGTCGATACCTTCGGGTGTATCTTCAACCGGTATGGTGTTGGTGACTTGATTCGTTTGAGTATCAATGACCGAAATGTTGCTGTCATCCTGATTGGTTATGTACAGTTTTTTGCCATCCGGACTTACCACGGCGCAATAAGGCCATTCCCCAACCGGAATCGTTGTGACCACTTTAGCGGTTTCAGTATCGATGACGGTGACATCACTACTTTGAACATTGACCGAGTATATAAACTTACCGTCGGGACTAATGGCCATACCAAAAGGTGCTTTACCGGTATCCACGCTGCGTACAACCTGGTAACTCTTCAGATCAATGAATGCCACTGCATTGTCATCGCGGTTGGCAACATACAGTCTTTGCTG
>NZ_CBFHHW010000024.1:31002-42206 GCF_965655755.1 Methylophaga sp.
GCTCTCATCCATTACCATGCCTGCGGGTGACTTTCCTACAGTGATTGTTTCAATAATCTCACCTGTGTCGGTCTCAATGACCATGATATTGTTGTCATACCAATCAGCCACGTAGACATTTTTACCTGCTTTGTCAGTAATAATGCCGACAGGTCCAGGACCAACCGTCACTTGTCTCGTTTCAGTTAAGGTTTTGAGATCGATGAAGGAAACAGTTTGGCTGTCGGGATTACTGACAAATGCCATCTCTCTATCAGAGCTGATGCTGATACCAGCCGGACTTTCACCTACAGTGATTGTCTTAATCACCTGTTGTCTGTGCGTGTCGATTACGCTGACATTATTCGCCAGTTGATTAGTGATTAGCGCGTATTCAGGAGCATCACCAAAACAGCCACTCAAAAAACCTGCGCCGAATAGCAAAAAGGCGACCCTGAAAAGGATCGCCTTTTTGAATTGCTTTGTAAGCTGAGCCAACATTATTTTTCCATGATGGCTTTCAGGTTATTCAGGCCTGAAGTGTATACACCGGTAATGGCATCAACTGCATCCTGATCTGATTGACCTTCTGGCACAGGTGGATTAGCCATGAATGAACGGTAGAATTTACCTTTCCATTTTACTTCTGAGCCACCGTCTTTTGCTTTAACAGACAACCAAGATTTGTAGTTGGTTACAGGCAAAGTGTAATACGGTGTTTCCTGACTATTAAATTCGATGGTTTTGACTACGGTCATTTCTTCGATTTTGTAAACCATCATCATTTTTTCATCGTCCAGCTTATCCAGCTCTTCAGTGATAGTAGGGTTACCTTCAGCATTTAATGTCAGCACGCGTGTTTTATCATCTTTCAGTTCTGTGCTGGCAACAGCTGGGTGCCATTTATCTAAACCACTGAAATCGCCGACCATTGCCCAAACTTCCTCGGGAGCAGCGTTGATGAAAATGGTTTCCTGTACCATTTGACGAGTAGGGCCGTGAGCGCTTGCCAGCATCGGCATAACCATCATGGCAGCAGCAAAAAATTGGAACAACTTCTTCATTATATTTCTCCGTTTTTTCAGTAAGTGCGTAAAGGAAGTTAGCACAGCGATTCTGAACGTAATCTGAACAAAGTCGCAGCGTGAAGTTCCTTTCACCAGAAACTGGAGTGGACACTCTAGCGGAACTGGATTAGATTTTCCATACGCAGATTTGACTTAGTCGGGGTTATTCACGAAAATTGACCGGCTTAATCTTTTACTCATTAAATGCTGGAGAGATCTGTGCCACTGATAAAGATCAGGGACTTGCACTTTTATCGTGGTAACCGTGCCATATTTAACGGCGTTAATATAGATATAGAACGCGGTAAAATCACGGCTATTATGGGCCCGAGTGGTACCGGTAAAACCACCTTGTTGAAGCTTATTGGCGGTCAACTTCGACCAGATCAGGGGACCATCGAGGTGGATGGTCAGAACGTGCATAAGCTCTCACATTCTCAGTTATACGAGTTACGTAAACGTATGGGAATGTTGTTTCAAAGTGGCGCTTTGCTTACCGATCTAAATGTGTATGATAACGTCGCATTCCCGCTGAGAGAGCACACGGATTTACCCGAGTCATTAATACGGGACCTGGTATTAATGAAACTACAATCGGTGGGGCTACGTAATGCCCGGAACTTATCGCCAAATGAATTATCGGGAGGCATGGCCCGGCGCGTCGCGCTGGCACGTGCGGTCGCTTTGGAACCGATGATGATTATGTATGATGAACCATTCACCGGGCAGGATCCTATTTCAATGGGAACGTTGGTCAATCTGATTCATCGGATGAACGATGCCATGGGACTGACCAGTATTGTGGTATCTCATGATGTGGATGAAACGGCTCAGATTGCCGATAACATTTATTTATTGTCAGACGGCAAGATCATTGAAAAAGGCACACCATTGCAATTGAAACAGTCGAAATCGCAATGGGTTCAGCAATTCATGCAAGGGTTACCAGACGGACCTGTGCCTTTTCATTACGTCGGTACTGACTATGCTGAAGACTTGCTAACCCCTGAGGAGAACGCATGATTAACCTGATTCGTAGCCTTGGGCGTTGGGGGTTGGGTTACTTTGAGCGATTTGGTCGCGCCCACCTGTTTTTGTTTAAGATGCTGATGGGGATACCGGGCCTGTTTTTACGGTTTTCGCTGGTAGTCCAGCAGCTATTTGCTGTCGGTGTTTTGTCAGTTTTATTGATTCTGATTTCAGGTCTGTTTGTTGGTATGGTGTTGGGCCTTCAAGGTTACAATACCTTGGTAGATTTTGGTGCTGAAGAGTCCTTGGGTGTATTGGTTTCTCTATCACTGGTGAGAGAGCTTGGTCCTGTTGTGAGTGCGTTATTGTTTGCCGGTCGCGCCGGTTCGGCGCTGACCGCAGAAATAGGTTTGATGAAAAGTACAGAACAGTTATCAGGCATGGAAATGATGGCCATTGATCCTATTAGAAGAATTATTGCGCCGCGTTTCCTGGCGGGCATTATCTCGATGCCGTTATTAGCCGCTATATTCAGTGCGGTCGGTATTCTGGGTGGCTTTTTGGTAGGACACGGGCTTTTGGGTGTTGATGATGGTGCGTTCTGGTCTCAAATGCAGGCTAAGACGGATTTGTATGAAGACATTCTTAATGGTGTGATTAAAAGTGTGGTCTTTGGTTTTGTTGTGACATGGATCGCTTTATTTGAAGGGCATGATGCCATGCCTACTTCGGAAGGGGTTGGGCGAGCAACGACTCGCACAGTAGTGCATTCAGCGTTTGCTATTTTAGGGCTGGACTTTGTGCTGACTGCGTTGATGTTTGGAGATGAGTAAAAATGATGCAGAGTAAGAGTACCGAAATTATTGTCGGGATGTTTGTTGCCGCCGGGCTGGCTGCTTTGTTTATGCTTGCGATGAAAGTCAGCAATCTGGGTGACTTTACTGATGAAACCGGTTATCAGGTTACAGCGGAGTTCGAAAATATTGGTGGGCTTAAAGTTCGTTCAGCTGTGACTATGGCTGGTGTTCGTGTTGGCCGTGTTGCAGACATTAATCTGCATCCTGTGACCTATAACGCAGAAGTCACCCTGAACATGTATCCACAATTCGATAATATCCCTCTGGACACTTCTGCCAGTATCTATACTGCAGGTCTGTTGGGCGAGCAGTATATCGGCCTGGTCGCCGGTGCAGAGGACGAATTTTTACAAAATGGGGATGTCATAGACCTGACTCAACCTGCACTGGTATTGGAGCAGGTTATTGGGCAATTCCTTTATAGCAAAGCGGAAGGTGATGAATGATGATCATGCCAAATCAATTAATACGTAAATTTTTGCTGTTTTTTGCTGCTTTAATGCTGAGCCTCGGTCCATTGACTGTGTCAGCAGAAGCGTTGTCAGCGCCTGAAATATTGGTAAAAAATGCTTCAGATGACATGCTTAAGGCGTTAGAAGAGCATGACACGGAGCTCGAAGAAGACCCCACGAAAATATATTCTCTAGTGGAAGATATTCTGATGCCTCATTTTGACTTCGACAAAATGTCGAAGCTGGCTCTGGGTAAAAATTGGCGTGTGGCGGATGCGGAACAACGTATTCGCTTTACTGAGGAATTTCGCCTATTGTTAATCAGAACATACTCTACCGCAATGCTTGAGTATTCAAACGAAGAAATCCGCTTGTTACCTTTCCGTGATGATCTCAGTCGTAAACGTGTGAGTGTGCCGATGGAAGTGGTTCAACCTGCGGGTCCCGCAATTCCGATGGCTTTGTCTTTGTATCTAAACAAACAGGATGAATGGAAAGTTTATGATGTTAAGATCGATGGGATCAGCCTCGTGACTAACTACCGCTCAAGCTTTGCCAACGAGATTCGTGCTGGTGGCATGGACAAACTGATCGAGGATCTGGCAAAGCGAAACGCAAAAGTTAAATCATGAGCGAATTATTTGCCATCAAGTTTGATAAAGAAAAACAGGCCGTTCGTGTAAGTGGGGAGTTGACGCTGGAGTCTGCAAAAGACGTGCTGGCAGAGATGGAAACTTTGTTTGACTCGCCTGCTAAGTTGGATATCGATCTTACTGACGTTACTAGAGCCGACAGTGCAAGTCTTGCCTTATTAATCACATGGATGCGACAAGCGAAAAAGTCAGGTAAAGCGATCAATTTCCGAAACCTGCCCAAGCAAATGCACGCAATCGCTCGGGCCAGTGGTCTTGACGAAATTTTACCCATTCAATAAGTATCCAAACAGTAGAGATTCATGAAATCGACAGATATAAAACAATTGATAGAAGCAGGGCTGCCCGATGCCGAAGTAGAAGTTTTGGGGGATGATGGACAACACTTTGATGCACGCGTGATTAGTCCTTCATTTGCTGGAAAAACGCTGGTGCAACAACATAAAATGGTCAAAGAAACGCTGGGTGATAAATTTACCAGTGGCGAACTACACGCATTGTCTTTGAAAACCTCTGCGCCGAAGTAATCGGCATTTTTCGGCAAATAGCGATGGATAAACTCATTATCAACGGCGGTGTCGCGCTAGACGGCGAAATCCGTATTTCCGGTGCTAAAAATGCGGCGCTGCCTATTCTTATGGGAGCCTTACTGGCGGACGGACCTGTTCGTATCGGCAATGTGCCACATCTACATGATATTACGACTACGCTGGAGTTGCTGGGCCGAATGGGCGTAACACTGACAGTAGATGAACGCTCCGGTGTTGTGATCGACCCTACAACGCTCACCGATACTGAAGCCGCATATGATTTGGTAAAAACGATGCGTGCCTCGATCTTGGTTTTGGGTCCATTGTTAGCCAAGTATGGTAAAGCCGATGTTTCATTGCCGGGTGGTTGTGCCATTGGTTCACGTCCGGTCGATTTGCATTTGCGTGGTCTGGAACAGATGGGCGCAGATATTAAAGTTGAGAATGGTTATATCCGAGCAACAGATGGTAAGGGCCTTAAAGGTGCTCACATCTTTATGGATCAGGTAACGGTTACAGGTACTGAAAACCTGATGATGGCAGCAACTCTGGCTAAGGGAACGACCATTATTGAGAACGCGGCACGTGAGCCTGAAGTGGTTGATTTAGCTAATTACCTCAACACCATGGGTGCGAAAATCAGTGGTATTGGCACGGCAACGTTAGTCATTGAGGGTGTGAAATCGCTCAGTGGTACAGAATACAAAATTTTGCCCGATCGCATAGAAACCGGTACGTATCTGGTGGCGGCAGCCTTAACCCGAGGCAAAGTGAAATTGAAAGATACTGATGCTAATCAGCTAGAAGCCGTATTATTGAAGCTGGAAGAAGCCGGTGCAGAGATAGAGGTTGGTGAAGACTGGATCAGTCTTGATATGAAAGGTAAACGGCCGAAAGCAGTGAATATCCGTACTGCACCTTATCCTGCCTTTCCAACCGATATGCAGGCCCAATTCACGGCCTTAAACAGTGTTGCCGAAGGGCAGGCTACCATCGTTGAAACGGTGTTTGAAAACCGCTTTATGCATGTTCAGGAAATGCAACGCATGGGTGCGAATCTTCAGATTGAAGGCAACACGGTCGTGTGTCAGGGGCGTGAGGCTTTGACTGCGGCGCCGGTAATGGCAACAGATCTGCGCGCATCGGCAAGTTTAGTATTGGCTGCATTGGTGGCTGATGGAGATACCGTAGTAGAGCGTATTTATCACATCGACCGTGGTTACGAATGTATAGAGGAAAAATTACAACAATTGGGTGCACGTATACGACGTATACCCACTTCAGTGAGGACAGCCAATGCCTGATTCATTAACTCTGGCATTGTCAAAAGGGCGTATTTTTAAAGAAACCCTACCCTTGCTTAAAGCGGCTGGCATTGAACCTGTCGATGATCCGGAAACAAGTCGGAAATTGATTCTGGACACGAATCTGCCAGATGTGAAATTGATCATTGTGCGTGCATCTGATGTCCCTACGTATGTGGAATACGGTGGTGCTGATATTGGTGTGGCAGGTAAAGATGTGCTGATGGAACACCCCGATGCTGAACTTTACGAGCCGGTTGATTTGAAGATCGCCTGCTGTAAGTTAATGACAGCCGGGAAACCAGAAGAGCCCGTCAGTAACGGTCGTCTTAAAGTGGCGACTAAGTTCGTCGAGAGTACGCGACGTTTTTATGCTGAAAAAGGCGAACAGGTGGATATCATCAAGCTCTATGGCTCGATGGAATTAGCGCCTCTGGTGGGGCTTGCTGACCGTATTGTGGATGTGGTTGATACCGGTAATACCTTGCGTGCCAATGGTTTAGTACCGATGGAACATATCGCGGATATAAGTTCACGTTTGGTGGTCAATAAAGCGTCGATGAAAATGAAACACAAACGAATTCAGACCTTTATTGAACAAATCCGCAATGCAGTAAGAGATAAACAGTCATGATTGAAATTAAACAGTTGAATGCCGCCCAAGCTGATTTCTGGCCACAGCTGGAAGAATTGCTGGATTGGGAAGGTGTATCTGATGAAGCGGTAACTAATATCGTCAGAGAGATTTTGACTGCTGTGAAAACGCGTGGCGATGATGCTGTTATTGAGTACAGCCAGCGTTTTGATCGCGTTAAAGCCGAAACCATGGCTGATTTGGAAATTTCTTTGGAGAGAGCCAAAGCCGCGTTGGAAAATATTCCTCAGGTTCAGCGTCAAGCGTTGGAAGCTGCGGCAGAGCGTGTTCGTATTTATCATGAACACCAAAAACAGGATTCATGGAGTTACACTGAGGCTGATGGCACTATCCTGGGGCAGCAAGTGATGCCTTTAGACAGAGCGGGTCTGTATGTTCCGGGTGGTAAAGCAGCGTATCCATCGTCGGTTCTGATGAACGCGATCCCTGCTAAAGTGGCAGGCGTTCAGGAACTCATCATGGTCGTGCCAACACCGGATGATGAAGTCAATGAATTGGTTCTGGCCGCTGCTGCTGTTGCCGGAGTTGACCGTATTTTTGCTGTCGGTGGCGCTCAGGCTGTAGCAGCATTAGCCTATGGCACGGAAACGATTCCACAGGTTGATAAAATTGTCGGTCCAGGTAATATCTTCGTTGCCACGGCTAAAGGCATGGTGTTTGGAACGGTGGGTATCGATATGATCGCCGGGCCATCTGAAATTTTGATCATCTGCGATGGTAAAACCGATCCTGACTGGATTGCGATGGATTTATTTTCACAAGCAGAACATGACGAAGATGCTCAATCAATATTGATCTCGCCGGATGCAGACTTTCTGGATAAGGTGAAAGCATCAATCGAACGCTTATTACCTACCATGGAACGTAAAGATATTATTACCACATCATTAACCAGTCGTGCCGCTTTGATTCATGTTGAAAATATGGATACAGCTGTTGATGTAGCTAACTTTATTGCCGCAGAGCACTTAGAGTTATCGGTTGATGAGCCGATGGAAATGGCGAAGCGGATTCGTCACGCCGGGGCTATTTTTCTCGGCCGTCACACCCCTGAAGCTCTGGGCGATTACTGTGCAGGTCCGAATCATGTGTTGCCTACTTCACGTACTGCACGTTTTAGCTCGCCATTGGGTGTGTACGATTTTCAGAAACGTTCCAGCCTGATTCAAGTCTCCGAGCAGGGAGCGCAATCCTTAGGCAAAGTGGCTTCTGTTCTGGCTCGTGGTGAGAGTTTGACCGCCCATGCCCGTAGTGCAGAATACCGCTTGAAGGGTGAATAATGAGCCGCTACTGGAGCGATTTCGTTCATAATCTTCAACCCTATGTGCCGGGTGAGCAGCCTAAGATAGCCAATCTGATTAAACTGAATACCAATGAGAACCCTTACGGCCCATCTCCAAAAGTATTAGAAGCAATCAGTTTTGATGTCAGTGACAAATTGCGTTTATACCCGGATCCAACATCTCAAGAACTCAGGCAGGCAATCGCTGATTACTATAAGGTCAATACGGCTAATGTCTTTGTCGGCAATGGTTCAGATGAAGTTCTAGGGCACATTTTTCATGCTCTATTTCAGCATGAACAGCCTCTCTTGTTTCCGGATATAAGCTATAGTTTTTATCCGGTCTATTGCCAGCTATATAAGATTGATTATCAGACGGTACCGCTGGATAAAAACTTTCAGATCGATATCAATGATTACCTTCTGGATAATGGCGGTATTATATTTCCAAACCCGAACGCGCCAACAGGCTGCTTGGTAGGATTGGAGCAAATAGAACACTTATTGCAACAAAATACCGAGTCTGTGGTTGTCGTTGATGAGGCATACATCGATTTTGGTGGTGATACCGCTATTTCGCTGGTAAAACAGTATCCGAATCTGGTGGTCACACAGACTTTTTCTAAATCACGTTCTTTGGCAGGAATGCGCATAGGTTTTGCCGTGAGCCACCCTGATCTGATTGATGCTTTGGTCAGAGTAAAGGATAGTTTTAACTCTTATCCTGTCGATGCTTTAGCGAGTGCTGCAGGAACCGCCGCTATGAAAGACAGAGCGTATTTTCGTGAAACCTGCGATAAGGTCATTGAAAGCCGGAACAAACTGACAACTTCCCTAGAGGAACTGGGCTTTGAGGTATTACCGTCAGCGGCTAATTTCGTTTTTACACGGCATCCCGAATATGATGCAGCAGAAATAGCAGCGAATTTGCGTAAAGAGGGCATTATTGTTCGCCACTTCAATAAAAGACGAATCGATCAGTTTTTACGCATTACAGTTGGAACACCCTCTGAAAATCAGCAGCTATTGTCGATTTTAGATACGCTTATCTGATTAATTATTTGCTTGTTTTCCCAGCAGGTAGCGAAGGCGTCTGAGGTCGCTCTCGTATTTTTCAGCTAATACGTCAATTTCTGCCTGAAAACGCTCAATGGCTTTTTTCCTGACTTCGATTTCTTCATGAGCAGCATCCAGTCTTTTTTGCATATTGGTGGTGATTTTACCTCCGCCTAGTTCTCGATCAGCCGCTTCTTTCTGAATTTCAACGAGATTTTCTTTTAGGTCTGGAAGTTTAGATTTATAAGTCTCAATTTGTTCTTTTCTATAGTTCAATTCTTTATCGCGCGCTTTGATAAGCGCTTTTTCTGTTGAATAGGTCACCAAAAGCGTCCGATCAATACGGGCTTGTTTTGCCCGCTGCTTTTCAGCTTCTTGAGCTTCAAGTTCAATCCGTTTCTGGCGTTCGATTTCGACAGCTTTCTGCGTCTCCATTTCAGCTATTTCATCAGCGGTAGGCGCTGGTGCAACGCGTTGTATCAGTCTCATTGAATCATCATCAAGAATGTCATAGCCTTTTTGGGCCGCTTCGGGTGGCAGGCTACGACTCAGCGTTAAGACGCCGTTCTCATCTGGAAATCGATACAGTTGGCCTGCAATAACAGAAAAAGATAAAGTGAAAAAAGCAATCAGGCAGGTGCTGGCAAGTACAAATTTACGTATCATCAATGACCTTATTAAAGATTGAGTTAAAGTTAAGTTGAACCTCATCGAGCAATTTATCCTGTTTTTGGTGTCATTGGTAGCCAATACCTTTTCAGCATTGAGTGGCGGCGGAGCCGGTTTAATCCAATTTCCTGTTCTCATTTTTCTGGGACTCAGCTTTGGTGTCGCCCTCGCAACACATAAAGTTGCCAGTGTTGCCTTAGGTATCGGCGCTGTTCTACGTTACTTAAGAACGAGTCAGTTAGAAAGACATTTTGTTTTATTGATGTTGCTGGCAGGCGTTCCTGGCGTCATTTTAGGCGGAAGTCTTATCTTATTAGTGCCAGACCGCTGGGCGGAAATTGCGCTTGGATTATTAACGGGTGGGCTGGGCGTGTATTCAATTTTAAAAAAACAGCTTGGTCAGCATTACATTCCGATTCATCGTGATTATGCGGGATATTGGCTTGGTGGTCTGGTGATGTTCTTTCTGGGGTTTCTCAACGGCTCGCTAACTTCCGGTACGGGCTTATTTGTCACTATCTGGCTGGTGAGTTGGTTTGGAATGGATTACCAGCGAGCCGTTGCGTATACGCTGACGATGGTGGGATTATTCTGGAATGGTTCTGGCGCTATCACATTAGGCATTCTTGGTGATATTCGCTGGGAATGGTTGCCCGCTCTACTATTAGGTTCATTGATTGGGGGGTATCTTGGCTCACATCTGGCCTTGAAACATGGTAACCGCTGGATAAAACGTGCGTTTGAAATCGTTACGTTGTTGATTTCTGTTAAGTTAATTTGGGGCTGATTCTACTCACACCCCGTATTGCTCACGATAAGCCTGAACCGCGGGTAAATGTTCACTTAGGGTGTCGCTGTTCTGTAGATAGCCCAATAAGTCATTCAGAGAGATGATATTCAGCACAGGAATATTATGCTCATCCTGCACTTCCTGAATTGCAGATAACTCCGCCTGCCCTCGCTCTTGCCTGTCCAATGCAATAATTACGGCTGCGGGTTCAGCGCCTGCCGCACGAATAATCTCGACAGACTCGCGCACTGAAGTACCGGCTGAGATGACATCATCAATGATTAATACCTTACCTTTCAAGTCAGCCCCGACCAACTGACCACCTTCACCGTGGTCTTTGATTTCTTTACGATTAAACACATAAGGGATATCACGCTGATGTTGATCAGCAAGAGCGATAACGGTGGTTGAAGCTAATGGAATACCTTTATATGCAGGGCCAAAAAGTACGTCAAAATCAACGTCAGACTCGGCAATGGTTTGTGCATAGAAGCGCCCCAGTTTTGCCAGACTTGCCCCACTATTGAAAAGCCCACTATTAAAAAAGTAAGGGCTTTGACGGCCAGACTTGAGGGTGAAAGAACCGAAGCGTAAAACGCCGGTTTCAAGAGCGAACTCAATAAATTCTTTTTGGTATTTTTTCATTAGACGGATTGTTTTTGAACAAGATAGACGGCAATTTGACCGAACAAATTCGGTAACAGCTTGATTCCCAGACTGTCCTTATGTTTATGGTTAACGATACTGTGATCCAATACATCCAGATGATGAGCTTCACACAGACGTTCGAAATCCTGAATCGTGCACAGATGAATGTTAGGGGTTTCGTACCATGCGTCAGGCAGGGTTTTCGATACCGGCATACGGCCGGCCAGAGCTAATTGTGCCCGGCATTGCCAGTAACCAAAATTAGGGAAGCCGATGATGCCTCTTTTTCCGAC
>NZ_CBFHHW010000025.1:0-1374 GCF_965655755.1 Methylophaga sp.
CGCTGCTTCGAGGCTCGAACGTGGATAAAAATGCCGAAACATCGGAACAGGTTCGACGCCGGGTTACCCTTGCTCGTCACGTACAAATAGAGCGACAAGGCAAAGCGAATAATGAATTACAGCATAGAGAAATAGAGGTTTATTGTCCCTTGAGTGACAGTGATTATCAGTTGGTGGAAAAGGCAATAACACGCCTTAGCCTGTCTGCACGGGCCTACCACCGTATTCTTAAAGTGGCACGTACCATCGCCGATTTGGCTGGTAGTGCTGATATTTGCACCGAGCATGTCAGTGAGGCGATTGGGTACCGACGTATGGATCAAAAAGGCCTGTGAATGATCTGAATCCACAACAGCAGGAAGCTGTGCGTCACATTGATGGACCTCTATTAGTACTGGCCGGTGCGGGAAGTGGTAAGACCCGTGTTATTACGCGGAAGATCGCCTACTTAATAGAAAAATGCGGTATTCCAGCGCGTAATATTGCGGCAGTAACATTCACCAACAAGGCTGCACGGGAAATGAAAACCCGTGTGTCTGAGCTCATGGCTAGTCGTCAGAATGCGTCGACTCGTGGTTTGATGGTTTCGACCTTTCATACGTTGGGTCTCAACATTCTTCGACGTGAATTTAAACATCTCGGTTTTCGCAGTGGTTTTTCGATTTTTGATGCGCACGATAGTCTGGCGGTATTACGCGATCTGATGGGCCGTGATTTTGCTGCCGATAGTGAACACGCTGAGCAAGCGCAGTGGCAAATTTCCGAGTGGAAAAATCAGCTGATTATGCCTGAGCAGGCGATGCAGATTGCAGAGGCAGGTAGCCAGATGTCTGCTGCCAAGATTTACCCGCGGTATGTTGAAGCCCTAAAAGCCTATAACGCTGTCGATTTTGATGATTTGATCCTAAAGCCGGTGATGTTGTTTCGGGAAAACCGCGAGGTGCTTCAGAAATGGCAGGCGCGCATTCATTACCTCTTGGTCGATGAGTATCAGGATACGAATGGTTGCCAGTATGAACTGGTGAGACAATTGGTTGGTATTCGTGAAGCCTTGACGGTGGTGGGTGATGATGACCAATCCGTTTATTCATGGCGAGGTGCCCGACCAGAAAACCTGGCCCAGTTGCAGACAGATTATCCCCGTCTGAAGTTAATCAAACTGGAGCAGAACTACCGTTCAATGGGCCGTATTCTGCGTGTTGCTAATACGCTTATCCGAAATAATCCCCATGTGTTTGAAAAACAACTCTGGAGTGCAATGGGTGAGGGCGATCCGATTCGGGTGATTGGTTGTCGTGATGATGAACATGAGTCGGAAAAAGTGGTCTCCGAGCTGCTTTACCACAAGCTCAAACACCAGGCGAGTTTCAAAGA
>NZ_CBFHHW010000025.1:1473-23780 GCF_965655755.1 Methylophaga sp.
CATGTGCCCTATTTCCTGACAGGTGGTACTTCGTTTTTCTCCCGGATTGAAGTCAAAGACATCATGGCGTATCTGCGTTTGCTCGCAAATCAGGATGACGACAACGCTTTCCTGCGGGTGATAAACACACCAAGAAGAGGCATCGGCTCAAGCACACTACAGACGCTTGGTAACTACGCCACAGAACGAAGAACCAGTTTATTCGGTGCCTGTTTTGAATTTGGTCTGGCAGAACAGCTTTCAGCAAAAGCCATGCTCAATCTTGAGCATTTTGCTAACTGGCTGGTGGATATCGCTGATCGAGCCAAGCGTGGTGATTTGATGAGTGCCATCCGCGATATGATCGAAGAGATCGAATACCGGGGCTGGCTTGAAGAAACCAGTGGCGATCCAAATAAGGCAGAAAGACGCATGGATAATGTGTTGGAACTACTGAGTTGGATTGATCGTATTATCGAAAATGATACTGAGCAAAAAAGTATCGGTGACATTGCTGCACGTCTGACCTTGATGGATATTCTGGATCGTCAGGAAGATGAGAATCAGGCTGACGCAGTGCATTTGATGACTTTACATGCCGCCAAAGGGCTCGAGTTTCCTCATGTTTTCATGATTGGTATGGAAGAAGAAATTCTACCGCATCGAAACAGTATTGAAGAAGATTCGATTGAGGAAGAAAGACGGTTGACCTATGTCGGCATCACACGTGCTCAGCGAAGTCTGGTTATGACGATGGCGAATAGCCGGAAACGCTATGGCGAAAAAATGGACTGCGAAGAAAGTCGATTCTTGCGTGAATTACCGTCAGATGACCTGATCTGGATGTCTGAGAAAACGCAGGTAGATCCGGAAGAACGAAAAGAGCGGGGTAAGGCGCACTTATCGAACATCAGAGCGATGTTAAATTAAGTATTCAGCCATATGCCACACTGCGTGGTTATTTCACACACTTCAACCCCGTTTTTTTTGCATAAACTGACATCAATATGATGTTCTATTTTGGTTTAGGTATTTCCCGGAGAGATACGATGAAAAAGATAATGTTTGTAGCTTTGTTGGCAATACCTGCCATTGCTAATGCTCACGCCGTTTTCCAACAGCCCGAAGTTACCAGTGGCAGCTACTATAAAGCGACTTTGGGTATCGGCCACGGTTGTGAAGGGGCTACGACAACGCAGATTAGTATTGAGATTCCCGAGGGTATTCAATACGCTAAACCGATGGCAAAGCCGGGTTGGGAAATCGATATTGTCAAAAAGACTTTAACCAAGCCATATGATTCACATGGCAAAACGGTGACTGAAGATGTCAGTGTCATTACATGGTACGGCGGTCAATTAGAAGATAACTTTTATGACGAATTTGTGTTCAAAGCCAAAGTGGCTGCCGAACCACAAACCTTATACCTGCCGGTCAGACAAACCTGCATTACTGGTGAGAACTACTGGCATGAAATCCCAGAGGCTGACAAGCAGTGGCATGACTATGAAAAACCGGCGCCATTCCTTGACATAAAAGCGCCATCCCACGCTAATCACCACTGAGTTTCACTCTTTATCTGACGCCTCACCCACTTTCATTCATTTCGCCATCTTTATACTTATTCCATTGCACCTGTATGAGCAGGTTTTATTGTCGAAAATGGAAAAAGTTTATGTCACGACGCATCTTTTACACGTCAGTAAAAAATCTGACTGTTGCCTTTCTTGCGGGTATAAGCGCGAATGTGTATGCCGAACATAGCACGTTGGAACTGCAACAACTGGAAGTCGTTGGAAGTGCTATTGCGCCAGGAAACTTTGGACTTGAAGCGGATAAGCAAGAAGCGCGCATGACGCCGGGCGGTGTCAGTGTGATTGAGATGGACACATTATATGAAGGTCAGGTCTCCAGTCTCGAAGATGCTTTGCGCTATGTCCCCGGTGTGTGGGCGGCAAGTGACACCGGCAACGATAATATCTTTTTTTCTAGTCGTGGTTCCAACCTGGATGCCATTGATTACGATATGAATGGTATTAAATTGTTACAGGATGGACTGTCGGTGACTTCAGCCGATGGTAACAACCATAACCGAATTATCGATCCGCTGAGTTCGCAGTATGCAGTTTTTGCCCGTGGTGCTAATGCGATGAAATATGGTGCCAGTACTTTAGGGGGGGCTGTTAACTTTATTACTCGTACAGCCTATAACAGCTCACCATTAAGCTTATCCTTATCTGGAGGCAGTCATGGCCAACGTCAGAGCCGCTTAACGGCGAGTCAGGTGTTTAATGATCAGCTCGATGCCTTGGTGACGATTGAGAACAAAGAGTGGGATGGATATCGGGATCATAATAAACAAACGCGGACCGGTCTCTATGCCAATAGCGGTATTAAATTAAACAAGGATATTTCAACACGCTTTTACCTTACCTTGCTGAACGACGATCAGGAGTTAGCCGGTTCATTGAGCAGGGCTGAGGTGCGTGAAGATCGCGCTCAGGCCAGTACCAGCTCTCGCCGTGATGCCGGGCATTATCAGAAAGATGTAAATATTCGCCGTATAGCCAATAAAACGACCTGGGATATAGATAATAATCGTCGTCTTGAGTTCGGTGTGTCTTTTGAAGAGCAGGAACTATTTCACCCGATTGTATTTTCACCATTTTTTAGTTTGCTGATTGATAACACTGTGCGTGATGTCGGCACCATGGTGCGGTATCAACATAAACTGGGTGACCATGACTGGCTGATGGGCTTTAATTATGGTGAAACCCGAATTGACGGTGGTAATTACACGCATGCTGCTGGGGAAAAAACAGGTCGCTCAACCAAGACAGAAAATGCCGGTGAAACCTTGGAAGTGTTCTTACTGGATCGTTGGCAGTTATCTGATGACTGGAGTCTGGTAGTCGGTGCTCAAGCCGTTCAGGCTGAGCGGGAAACAGAGTCAACCTCGATTGCGACCAGCACAAGCGTGAAAACAGACGGAACATACAACAGCATTAACCCGCGTATTGGCTTGGTCTATCAATGGAGTGAGAAAATCTCTACCTATACCAACCTGAGTCAACTGTATGAGGCACCTACGACATATCAGTTAGAGGATGTGTTTAATCCCGGAGACTCCCTGGATGCAATGGAAGGGGATGTGTTTGAAGTGGGTACGCGAGGTCATTACTCATTATCCGGTAAAAACAGTTGGGGATGGGATGTATCAGCCTATTACGCTGAACTCGATAATGAAATTCTCTCTGTTGAAGATCCAGCGGCCCCGGGTACGTTTGAAACCAGTAATGCGGATGAAACCATACATACCGGTATCGAAGCGTTATTATCGGCTGATTTAGCGATAGATGGTACAGGGCGCCATCGTCTTGCACCCTTAGCGAGTATAACCTGGAACCGCTTTCGCTTTGATGACGATGCTGCCTTTGGTGACAACACGCTGCCGGCTGCCCCCAAATTTATATTCAAAGGTGAACTGCTTTATCGCAACAGTAATGGCTTTTATGCTGGTCCCACCATGGATTACGTCTCAGATCGTTATGCAGACTTTGCAAATACTTACAAGGTTCGCTCGTATACGCTTTTTGGTCTGAAAGGTGGCTGGTCTAATGACCAATTAAAAGTCTTCGTCGAAGTCAGGAATTTGTTAGATCGTGATTATATTGCAACACATGGTGTGCGATCTCAGGCTAATGCTGACGATGCCATCCTCAACCCGGGGGCACCTTTATCAGCATACATCGGCTTTGAATATGAACTTTAAGCGAAGGTATAACGACTAGTTATCCAACACTGACCGATTGATCCATTACTGTCGGTGCCGAGGTTATATAAAGGCGTCTGAAATAGATTTTACTTGTCTTCTCAGCTTGGTATCTCAACGTGTAGATGCGAGCAAAAGTTTATCAAGTTGATTGGCAAACTCCATGCGATCGCGCTGATGAAGGGCCTTATGACCGCCCGTTTCAACGCCACTTGAGCGAAGTGTATCCATAAAATCACGCATAGTCAGGCGCGCTGCAATATTACTTTTATCGAGAAGCTCACCGCGAGGGCTTAGGCATAATGCGCCTTTATCAATGACGGCATTGGCAAGGGGGATATCAGCACTGATCACCAAATCACCTGCTTTTACTCGCTCTGCAATTTCATCGTCAGCGATATCAAAACCAGAGGCGACCTGCATAAAACTAATATTGCTATCAGGAGGCATTTTGAGTGGGTGGTTGGCAATAAAAATCAGCTCAATGCCCGTTCGGCGGGCAGCACGAAATAGAATTTCTCTGATGGTCACAGGACAGGCATCAGCATCAACCCAAATTTGCAAGGTTTTAGTCCTGATCCGATTTGTTTAGGGTACGCTTGTCTTGTCTGACTTTGATATGTAACGCTGCTTTCGCCATAAGGTGAGCACTTACCGGAGCGGTGATAAACAGGAACAAGGTAACCAGAACTTCATGAAGGCTGATATCGCCTGTTTTCACACTGAAGTGAATAGCCGAAGCAAGCAGAATGGCGCCTACACCGAGCGTACTGGCTTTGGTCGGTCCATGCAGGCGCATATAAAAATCACGCAGCTTGAATAAGCCCAGAGAGCCTACAAAGGTGAAAAAACCACCGAGAATAATCAATATCGATAAAATGATTTCGAGCATTGTTTTATTCCATGATATCGCCGCGAAGCAGATATTTGCTTAACGCCAGCGTTCCCATAAAGCCCATCAATGCAATCAATAAAGCCGCTTCATAATAAAGCACGCTTTTTAATGAAATCCCCAACAGAATTAATAAAGCAATCGAGTTAATGTAAAGGGTATCCAGTGCCAGAATACGATCAGGCACATCGGGTCCAAGTAATAAGCGGTATAGACTTAATAGTAAAGCGAGGCAAACCATTGCAAACGAAATATTAATCGCTACATTCAGCATCAGTTGAAGATCTCCTTCAATGGTTTTTCAAATGATTGTTTAATTTCAGCTACGGTCGCATCGGCATCGGTGATATGCAAAGCATGTATGAGTAAGCTTTTTTTATCGTCGGTTAAATCGCAGCTTACGGTCCCAGGAGTTAGTGAAATGGTATTCGCCAGTAGGCTGATAGCGATTGGAGAGGTTAATTCGAGTGGGACGTACAAAAAACCCGGCTGCAATTTATTCTGATTGGTCAGAATTAAACGTGCGACCATGATGTTGGCTACGATTATTTGATAGATCACAACAAAAATATACTTCACCATCAGCCAGGGCCGTTTAATGGTTACTTTTTCCTGCCAAAAGCCGGCACTGAACCATGGAATGAACACAGCCAATAAAGCGCCCAAGAGGATATGACCGGCAGCAATGGTATTGTTCAGCAATAACCAGATAATCCATAAAACAATGCTTAGCAGGGGATGAGGAAAGATCGATCTCAACATCTTAGTGTCCTCCCTTGCTAACAGCCTGACTTAATACGGCATCAATATAGCTAGATGAGTCAGTCAATTGTGCAGCAATAGCCTCAGTCAGTTGCGTCACCGGGTCTGCCAAAATAACAAGCGCTGGACTCATTAATAACAACACCGCCATTGCACTGAACGCGACTTTATTGACATTCTGACCGTCATGATCACCTTCATCTTGAACTTGATAAAACAAAATCGAACCTGATCGGGCGGTGGCAATCACTAACAACAGACTCGATGTCAGAATGACGATATATATCCAGATAGCCAGGTTATGTGTAATAGCAGCATTGAGTAATAACACTTTACCAAAGAAGCCTGACAAAGGCGGCATACCGGTAATCGCTACAGCAGCAAACAAAAAGACACTGCCAAGCAAAATAGCTGATCGCATAACGGGTGCTGCCCGCAGTCTGTCTGCATAACTACCACGCGCTTCTGCAATAACATCGGCCAGCAAGAATAAAGCTGCACCAATCAATGTTGAATGAATTAGATAATACAAACTGGCTGATAAAGCCTGTTCAGTATTGATCCCAATACCAATTAAAAGCGTCGCGACTGATGCCAGAATAAGATAAGCGACTTGTTCTTTCAGGGCTCGGGCAGCCATCACTCCCAGCGCTGCCAGAATCAATGTAATCATGCCTAACACAAGCACAATGTCGATATGCAAGCCACTCAATATGCCAGCCTCGTTACCGAATAATGTGCCATGGACACGAATAATGGCGTACAAACCGACTTTAGTCATTATCGCAAACAGGGCGGCAACGGCCGCGGATGTATGTGCGTAAGCACCGGGCAACCAGAGATAGAGTGGGAAAATTGCGGCTTTAATTCCAAACACAACCAATAGCAATAAGGCTGCAGCTGAAACGATACCTTGATCCTCCGGCCCGACAGTCGCCATTTTACTGGCCAGATCAGCAATATTAAGTGTACCTAAAATGCCGTAAAGCGTGCCGACAGCAAATAGAAAGAGGGCAGAGCCAACCAGATTAATGACCACATAATGAAGGCCTCCTTTGGTACGGAATCGTCCGCCACCATGTAATAAAAGACCGTAGGAGGCGAGCAGCAGTACTTCGAAAAAGACAAATAGATTAAACAGATCACCGGTCAGAAATGCGCCATTGATGCCAAAAAGCTGTAACTGATAAAGCACATGGAAGTGTTGGCCTTTTTCATCCAGACGTTGGCTGATGGCATAGATAAGGGCAAACAACGCCAGAATAGCGGTTAACAGCAGCATTAAAGCCGCGAGTTGATCCATCACCAGCACAATGCCGAAAGGCGCTGACCAATTGCCCAAAAGATAAACCTGATGATTGCCATCTGAAGCAATGTTGAGCGTGAACAAGGTCAATATCAGTAAGCCAAGAGTAAAGATTAAGCTAAAAATGCGTTGTAGCTTAAGCCCCGAGACTCGAGCAAAAAGTACTGAAAAGCCAGCAATTAGCGGTAATAAAACGGGCAGAATTGGAAGCTGAGAAATCATGTGTTTTCCTCAGACTGCGGTTTTTTATTTGTATCGACCTGTTCTTCAGCGACGTAGATCAATCCATCAACATGGTCGTTACCCAACTCACTGCGTGCCTTTAAGGCAAGCACAATCAGAAAGGCTGTCATACCAAATGCGATGACGATTGCTGTCAGTACCAGCGCCTGAGGAAGCGGATCGGTGTAGATGGATGTTTCAGGACTGATGATGGCAGCCTGACCAATTTGTAATCGTCCCATTGAAAAGAGGAATACATTAACGGCATAGGACAAGAGGGTCAGCCCCAGAACCAGTGGAAAAGTCCTTGCCCGTAAAATCAGGTACACGCCACTGGCTGTCATCACACCAATAGCTAGTGATACTAACCATTCCATTTATGAACGCTCCTGATCGAATACGAGATGTGAGGCATGACTGAGCTTGCCGAGTTCCACCAGAATCAATACCGTGGCGCCAATGACCACCAGGAAAACGCCGAGGTCAAAAGCCATTGCACTGGCAACCTCAAATTTTCCGACTATCGGCCATTCAAGATAGGTGAAAGCGGAGGTTAAAAATGGATAGGAAATTAGCATGGAGACAATACCGGTCCCTACTGCTGCTAACAAGCCAAAGCCAATGACAATATGCATATCAATATTGATGCGGGCATTGGTCCAGTCAATACCATTCGCCAGATACTGTGATATTAAAGCAACCGCAGCAATCAAACCGGCGATGAAACCGCCACCCGGTAGGTTATGGCCTCGCAGGAATATAAATACGGCCACCAATAACATCAACGGGAACAATAAACGGGTTAAAGTCTGCATGATCGGTGGATGTGGATCATGGTTCCACTCACGACCATCAATATCTTTCAGGGGTGCCGGTAACCGTAGATTCTGGAGCAGAGCAAAGATACCCAGACCGGCCAATGCCAGCACAACGATTTCACCTAAGGTATCAAACCCACGGAAATCAACCAGAATGACATTAACCACATTGGTACCGCCGCCGCCGGGCTTACTATTCTCAAGGAAGAAATCGGAGATAGGCGCATAATCACGACTCAACACAGCCATGGCAAGCATCATCACACTGACACCCGCTGTTACTGATAAAAACAAGTCGCGTGACAGACGTTTCCGGTTCCGCTCCTGAGGCGTATGTTGTGGTAGAAAAAAGAGTGCCAGAAGTAACAGCACAACAGTGACTACTTCCACAGATAGTTGCGTTAAGGCCAGATCCGGTGCTGAGAACTTCACAAACCCCAAAGAAATAATCAGGCCTATCACGCCGACAATGATCAACGCCACCAGTCGACGTTTATGCAGTCGAGCAGTGAGAATGCTGGCTAGAGCTAATATTGTGACCATGGACAGCGTAATGAGATCAACACCCATTAAGGTTCTATCACCGATAAGAGGACTATCAAATAGACTAAACCCGTAAACAAGGGCAGCAACAGCAGAGAACAATACCCAACTTACTGCATTTTGTAAGGAGCCCCGATCAAATACACGACTTATTTTCCCTGATGTTACCAGCAACCCGTGCAGGGCAATATTGAACAGTTTACGAGCATCAATACGAGGTAAAGTCTCATCATGCCAGCGGAAGAGTTTATGCCGGTTGAAATAGACCACAGCCCCTATTCCCATCGCGATAAAGCTCATAATGAGAGGCAGGTTGATGCCATGCCACATTGCCAGACTGAATTGTGGCGGTGCGGTTTGCAGACTAGCGGCGACAGCAACTGACAAAATCGGAGCGACCAGAATCATGGGCACAATACCCACACCCAGACAAAGTAAAACCAGAATGTCGACCGGAATTTTCATAAACCGCGGTGGTTCGTGCGGGGTTTTTGTTAAACCGACAGGCTCGCCATTAAAGAAAACATCGTGAATAAACCGTAATGAATAGGCCACGGAGAAGATAGCACCCAGGGTCACTAATATCGGAATAGCCCAGGCCAGACTGTTAGCATCTGATGCCGTCACAGCCTGTTCGAAGAACATCTCTTTACTCAAAAAACCATTCAGTAGGGGGACGCCCGCCATCGCTGAGGCTGCAATCATGGCAAGTACAGCCGTATGAGGCATATATTTCAGTAAGCCGTTGACCTTACGCATATCACGGGTGCCACACTCATGATCAATAATGCCGGCCACCATAAATAAGGAGGCCTTGAATGTCGCATGGTTAATTATGTGGAATATTGCAGCTACGGCGGCCAATTGGGTACTAAAACCAAACAGCAGGGTGATAAGACCAAGGTGACTGATGGTTGAATACGCCAACAGACCTTTTAAATCATGTTTGAATAAAGCGGTATAGGCGCCGAGCACCATGGTTAACATACCGGCACCACCGACCATCCAGCCCCAGGCTTCCGTTCCTGACAAGGCAGGAAATAATCTTGCCAGCATAAAAATGCCGGCTTTAACCATAGTGGCTGAATGGAGATAAGCCGAAACGGGAGTGGGGGCCGCCATGGCGTGTGGCAACCAGAAATGAAACGGAAATTGGGCTGACTTGGTGAACACACCTAATAAAATTAAGACCAACACCGTGAGATAAAGATCATGCTCGCGGATTTGATCGCCAGCAGCCAGGACCTCAGTTAGATTAAAGCTCCCAACGATGTGACCAATCAACAACACACCTGCCAGCATTGCCAAACCGCCGGCTCCTGTGATGGCCAATGCCATTCTTGCGCCATCTCTGGCATCTTGCTGATGTTGCCAGTAACTAATCAGCAAGAAAGACGTGAGCGAGGTTAATTCCCAGAAAACAACCAGTTGAATAAGGTTTTCTGATAACACGATCCCCAGCATTGAGCCCATGAACATCAGCAAATAAGAGAAAAAACGGCCCATGGAATCTTTTGCAGAAAGATAATAACGGGCATATAGAATGACCAGCAGGCCAATCAATTGAATTAACAGAGTGAATAGTAAAGCAAGGCCATCAAGCCGGAAGGCGAAATCGAGGCCTAATGATGGAAGCCAAGACCAACTTTGAATTAATGTCTGATTATCAAACGGTAGATGGATGATTGGAATCAGTAATGCTAATGAAAGCAGGGTCACAAGGCCTGCTACCCAGGCAGAAGCCTGTCGGCTATATTTTGCTGCATAGGCTGCCAGCGGCGCACCTAGAAAAGGGATTAGTGCAATCAGGGGTAGGTTGAAGGCGAACAAGTTCATCTGCTTTTTTCAGTTTTAAATAAGATTAAACGCTCTGCTGAAAAGACAGGCACTACTCACAGCAGGAGTAGTGCCATCGTATTCATTAAAGCGTTCTCGATTACTGTGCTTCTTGAACCATGTAATCAACAGCGGCTTTGATCTCACCATCACTCAGATCTGAACGACCGCCTTTGGCTGGCATCATTTTGAAGCCTTCAATTGCATGTTTGTAGAGTGTTTCGATACCTTTTTCGATGCGTGGTGCCCAGTCACTGGCACTAGCCAGTTTAGGCGACTGCATTAAACCTGCAGCATGACAGGCGGCACAGACTTGAGTTACGATTTTCTCACCCGGCCCACCGGCACTGGCATCAGCTTCTGATTCAACAGGTGCTTGTACTGCAGGCGGTTCGCCGACCGTGACTTCAGCAACAGGCTTAATGCGTTCCGCCACAGTTTCGGCATCCATTTTTTCTGGTGCGGTCACATTCTTGGCAACATTTTCCATGTTGTTGAGAATGATCAAAACCAAGCCAAACAAAAGGGCAAAAGTTACAATACTACCTATAAAGAATTGACCAGATTTATTGTTGTCCATTATTGAACCTCAGCTATTTTAAGAATTCGGATAATTATACGGTTATCGACCTGTGCATGCCACGTCTGATAGCAGCCTATTGGTTATCAGTTTTCAATTGCTTCCAGACTTATCTTGCCTAATGTCTTGCCAGATAAAAGCATTTGATGTGCCTGTGCAAGTGTTTTTATCGACATTGGCCCTAAGTTTTGTTTCATCGTGCAACGGAGCATGCCGCTGTCAAGCATGTCTGCGATGCGATTAAGAAGCTGATGTTGCGCTGTCATATCACCCGTTTGATACATCGGCCGGGTAAACATAAACTCCCAGACAACGCCAGCACTCTTGGTTTTCAGCAGATCAATATTATGATTCTTCTGACTGGTCACGACATAACAAATCAGGCCCTGAGGCGCTATTAGATCGGCGAGTTGTTCGAAATAGGGATCCGTGTCACCCAGACATAAAATATAATCGGGCGGTTCGATAGGCAGCTTGGCATAATCGTCATTCAGTTGATAATGATTAATCACATAATCAGCGCCCAGTTCACGACACCATGCCTCTGATTCGTCACGTGATGCGGTTGCGACCACATTTAGTTCTGCGACTTTCTTGGCGAGCTGAATAGCGATAGAACCAACGCCCCCGGCAGCACCAACGATAAGTATGGTTTTGCCTTTATCCAGGTTGGGATGAATACGCATTCTGGAAAACAGTGCTTCCCACGCTGTAATGCTGGTTAAAGGCATTGCAGCAGCGGCTACGGGTTCTAACGTTTCAGGGGCAAACCCGACAATGCGTTCGTCAACCACCTGATGACTGGCATAGCAACCTGAACGACTGATATCGCCGGCATAAAATACTTTATCCCCGACTTTGATCAATTCACATTCATCACCAGCAGCAATGACTGTTCCGGTGGCATCCCAGCCGATAACTTTGGGTGCGTTAAGCGCGCCATTGATGCCCGCTTTTACTTTTGTGTCGACGGGATTAACCGCGATTGCATTGATTTTAACGAGCAGGTCACGACCTTGGACTTCTGGAATGGGCACAACGAACTTGACTGCTTCGGTGTCATTAGACTGGTATCCCAGACATGTCATTTGTTGGCTCATTGTTATCTCACATTAAAAACCGGTTACCCATCATAAATAAAGGTTTTGGCAAATACCAGAAAGGTGTTGTTTCAATTTAATCTATGCTGAATATCAAGCTATAAAGATTGTCTTTATATGACGACTTTGATCCGTCAGAAGAAAAACGATCGGTTTGTTTTAAGGGGAGGGTGCAGGAAAAAACACGCGGAGCGATATTTTCTGATGACTGACTTAAGTAAGTAGTGTATTTAGTGCGTCCAGATAACGTGTTTCAGATGGTGGTTGATTATCACGTTGTGCCTGCCATAACGACTCTGCCAGACATTCCATCATGTCATGTTCGGTTTGATGACTATCACCGGTTTTGGTTAATAATTTCTGATAGACATCGCGAATACCTGCAGGACGATCGGTACTGATCTGTTCATGCAAAGATAGATGCAAGCCCATATGCAGATAGGGGTTGGTATCACCAGCTTCAACAAAATATTCTTGCTCCAGGTGCCCCTTTTTTTCAAAAACAGCATGGTATTCAGGATGCATTTTAATAACCTGAGCAATACTCTGCTCCAAAGCCGACATGGCTTCTGATGACTGCATTTTAAGCCAGACATCATGGTAGAACTGACGAAGTTGTTCTCTATTCTGTCCAAACATCAGGCGGTTTGCGCCAGGCGGCGGCTTTGCGCGCGATAATAATCACATAGATGCGTTACACAGCACTGCTCGCACTTTGGTTTACGCGCTGTACATACGTAACGTCCATGAAGAATTAACCAGTGATGAGCGTCTAACTGAAATTCTTTCGGTATCACTTTCATCAATTTGTCTTCAACAGCCCGCACCGTTTTTCCTTTAGCCAGCCCTGTCCGATTGGAAAGCCGAAAGATATGTGTATCAACAGCAATAACCGGATGTTTGAATACGGTATTGAGAATGACATTAGCCGTTTTCCTGCCGACGCCAGGTAAGGCTTCCAGCGCTTCACGATCATCGGGGACTTCACCTTGATGCTGCTCCAGAAGAATCTGACAGGTCTTGATGATGTTTTCTGCTTTGCTATTAAACAAGCCGATGGTTTTGATATAGTGCTTCAGACCATCGAGACCCAAATCCAGAATGGTTCTGGGTGTGTTCGCGATTGGGTATAGCTTATCTGTTGCTTTGTTGACACCGACATCTGTCGCCTGAGCGGATAAGATAACGGCAATCAACAATTCAAAAGGTGACGCGTAATTCAGTTCTGTAGTCGGCGCCGGATTGTGCGCCTGCAAAGTGGCAAAAAACTCGCCTCGTTGCGCCTGATTCATAATCAGCCTGCTACTGGCTCTGCATCAGCTTCCACTGGAGCCGTGTCAGGCTTACGATTTTCCAGCTTCACATCAATTACATTTTTCAATGCGACAATTAAGCCAAGGCCAATAAAAGCGCCGGGTGGCAATAAAGCCAACAGAAATCCGCGGTAATCTTCGATAACCGTAATCGTGAAGCCACGTGCCGCCTCACCAAACATTAGATACGCTTGTGAAAAGAGGGTACCTTGACCAATCAGTTCACGCATTCCACCCAACACCACTAATACAGCAGTAAAACCAATCCCCATCATCAGGCCGTCGAGTAGTGATGGGCCAACAGGGTTACGGGCTGCAAAAGCTTCAGCGCGGGCAATGATGGAGCAGTTGGTCACTATCAGAGGAATGAAGATCCCCAGAATAAGATACAGTTCATGAAACCATGCGTTCATTGACAGCTCGATGATGGTGACGATCGAAGCAATGATCATAACGAAAACAGGTAAACGCGCTTCATCAGGGATCTGATTACGTAATAATGAGATCAGTCCGTTTGATGCAACCAATGTCAGGATAGTGGCCAAGCCAAGGCCAAGGCCATTGATAACCGTATTCGTTACCGCTAATAAGGGACACAAACCCAGTAACTGAACTAATGCCGGGTTATTTTTCCATAAACCTTCTTGGATGATTTGTTTATAAGCGTTCATTTTTTATCCTCTGTGGCGGCAAACAGCTCGTCACGATGAGCACGGAAATATTGTAATGATCGTTTTACCGCACTGACAACAGCTCTTGGTGTAATAGTCGCTCCGGTAAATTGATCGAATTCACCACCGTCTTTTTTGACTTTCCATTTAGCAGAGATAGGGTTTTCAAGTGATAACCCTTCAAACTGTAAAATCCAGTCAGAACGTTTTTCATCAATTTTATCACCAAGGCCAGGGGTCTCTTTATGATTGATAACACGGACACCAGCGAGTGAGCCATCATGATATATCCCGACCAGCATTTTGATTTTGCCAGAATAACCATCGGGCGCAACAACGGTAAATACGGCGGCAACCGGTTCATCTTCCATACGGGCGCGGAAGACACGGGTCTGAGATTCTGTCCCCAATGATTTGGTTGCAGGTAATAGGAGTGTGTCACTTAAGATCGCATTATCGTATTCATCATGTGGAATCAATGCACTGATAGCCTCAAGTAAGGCTTGTCGTTCGTTTTCTTTGATCTGGCCACGCGTATTTTCTTCAGTGAACGCCACCATAGTAGTTGCGACTATCGCAAAAAGTCCTAGCAACATGCCTACACGAAGAATATGTTTATTTAAATCCGCCATTATTTCACCGCACCATAGACTCTGGGTTGGGTGTAATAATCAATCAACGGTACCGCCATATTCATTAATAAAACAGCAAAGGCGACACCATCAGGATAACCACCCCAGACACGAATAATGTAGGTCAAAGCACCGACACCGGCGCCAAAGACCAGGCGACCTTTTACCGTGGTAGAGCCAGATACAGGATCAGTGGCTATAAAGAAGGCACCCAGCATGGTGCCACCGCTGAAGAGGTGAAATAGTGTAGAACCAGAGATTTCAGGCGCAAACAGGTTGGTGATACTGCTGAAAACAAAAATGGTGCCGAGCATGGCGACCGGCACATGCCAGTTAATGACACGCCGGTATATCAGGTAAAGGCCACCCAGCGCGAACCAGACATTAATCCATTCCCAGCCAACGCCACCAAAAATGCCAAACAGGTTCTGATTCACAATGTACTCGGGCAGAATTTCCTGGCCAATCTGTGTTTTCATGGCATCAAGCGGGGTGGCACCAGAGATCGTATCCATGGTGATTCCTGATGATGTCTCACCATAAAAAATCAGTTGAAAGGCTTCGCTGAAGTTAACTGGATTTTCACTTAAAGATACGACGGGTAGCCAGGTTGTCATTTCCAGCGGAAATGACACTAACAGTAATACATAACCGACCATTGCCGGGTTAAAAGGGTTATAGCCTAAACCGCCATAGAGATGCTTGGCGAAGATGATCGCAAACATGATCCCGATGGTTGTCAGCCACCATGGCGCGAGAGGCGGGATTGCGACAGCTAACAGAATGGCTGTAACAGCAGCGCTGCCGTCAGTAATAAATGGTTTAATCGGCCGTTTACGAATTTTTAGCATAACGGCTTCACTGGCAAGCGCGACAAGCAATGCCAGGGAGATATTGATTAAAACGGCCGGGCCAAAGAAATAGACCATAGCAATAACTGCCGGAATCATAGCCAGCAGAACCTGCAACATCTGAAGTGTTACACGGTTAGCACCAGCCAGAAATGGCGGGCTTATCCGGAATATTCCCATGGATTCAATTCTCCTTGTCATCCGAGGCTGACGTTTCAGCTTCGGCCGATGTTTGTTTTTGTTCCTGTTTTTCTTTTTTCGCTTTTGAGGCTGCCAGAGCCGCTTTACGTTGACGCTGACGTTCTTCTTTTTCCTGCTTTTCACGTTCCAGTCTGGCTTGACGTGCTTCAAAACGCTCACGAGCTAAATCGGATTTCTGATGTTCGCGTTCCTGATTCATGATTTCAGTTTTGGCAAAACGGAAATACGACACCAGCGGAATCTTGCTCGGACAGACGTAATCACAGCAGCCACACTCAATACAATCGAACAAATTGTAATCACGAGTCTGATCAAAATCTTTGGCGCGCGAGTGCCAGTAAAGTTGTTGTGGCAATAGATTGGCAGGACAAGCGGTTGCACAATCTCCACAACGAATACAGGGGAGAGGCTCGCTTGCCGGTGCGGCATCGTCAACACCAACGAGAACACAGTTGGCTGTTTTGGTGACAGGCAGATTGTCGCCTGACATAGTGAAGCCCATCATCGGGCCACCCAAAATGAACGCCTCATCCGGTTCACGTTGGGTTTCAGCAAATTCCAGCAACTCTGAAATAGGGGTGCCGAATAGCGTCTCGAAATTACCTGCATGGGTCACATCGGTGCCAGTGACAGTCACTATGCGTGAAATCAGAGGTTCACCATGATTGATGGCACGCCCAACCGCATAGGCAGTTCCCATGTTATGACTGACAATGCCAATATCAATTGGCAGACCGTTTGTCGGTACTTCCTTGCCTGTTACAACTTGTATCAGTTGTTTTTCACCGCCAGTCGGATAGCGCGTTGGAATAACGGCAATACGCGTTTTCTGTATGTTTGGTCGGGCCGCCAAAGCCAGCTCCATCGCCGAAATAGCTTCTGGTTTGTTGTCTTCAATGGCCAGCACCACCTCACGGGCACGCAAGGCATGCTGCATGATTTCAACGCCATCCAGAATACCTTCTGCTCGTTCTCGCATCAGCATGTCATCACAGCTGATATAGGGTTCGCACTCAGCACCGTTAAGCAGTAGCATTTCGACAGTGTGGTGAACGCCCGGATTCAGCTTGATAAAGCTAGGGAAACCGGCGCCACCCAGTCCGACAATGCCTGCATCACGGATAATCTGGCGAATTTCATGTGCCGACATCTCACGGAAGTTTTTAACCGGTGTCCGTTCCAGCCACTGATCTTCACCATCAGTTTCGATAGTGATGCAGGGTGCACTCAGACCCGATGGGTGAGGAATAGGCTGCTCATTGATGTCTTTAATGGTGCCTGAGCTAGGCGCATGAAGGCACACTGACACATGTCCTTCAGCGCGTGCAAGCCGTTGACCTTTCAACACTTTATCGCCGACTTCAACAATAGGGACTGCGGCAGCACCAATGTGTTGTTGCAGCGGTAATATCAATGTTTTTGCCAATGGCGTTTTACGGATCGGCGACTGCGTAGAACGTTTTTTGTGTCCTTTCAGTACCAGGCCACCCGGGAATGAACCAAGTGATTTACTCATGCATGGCCTCCACGTTCTAGCTGAACATGAGAGGGGTCCGGCCAGCGCCAGGTGTTCGGGTTTTGAGCGACTTCGACCATATCAATACAGTCCACAGGGCATGGTTCGACACACAGCTCGCAACCAGTACATTCATCCGCGATAACCGTGTGCATGTGTTTTGCTGCACCCAAGATGGCATCAACCGGGCACGCCTGTATGCACAGCGTGCACCCTATACAGCGATCTTCATCAATCACGGCCAGTGTTTTCGGCTTTTCAATACCGCATTCTTCATCAAGCGGTTTTGCTTCCACATCAAGCAAATCAGCCAATGCCTGGATAGTGGATTCACCACCGGGAGGGCAACGATTGATGTCGACTTCACCTGCAGCTATGGCTTCGGCGTAGGGACGGCAACCGGCAAAACTACATTGGCCACATTGGGTTTGCGGTAAGATTTTATCGATCTTATCGACGATCGGATCGCCTTCAACCTTAAATTTGATAGAGGCAAAACCGAGTATTAATCCCATCACTAACGCCAGTAGCGTTATCGCTATTATTGCTGTCAACATGAGCTTATACCTTGACCAGTCCGGTAAAGCCCATAAAGGCCATCGACATTAATCCGGCAGTAATCAAGCCTATTGCAGCACCCTGAAAAGGCACAGGTACATCTGCTACAGCAAGACGTTCACGCATACCCGCAAAAATCACTAATACCATAGAGAAACCGACTGCTGCACCAAAGCCATACAGTGCCGATTCGATAAAACCATGTTGTTCCTGAACATTTAGTAATGCCACACCCAAGACAGCACAGTTAGTCGTAATCAAAGGTAGGAAAATACCCAAGACCTGATACAACAGAGGACTGGTTTTGTGCACAACCATTTCTGTAAATTGCACTACTACGGCGATAACGAAAATAAAGCTGATGGTCCGCAGGAATTCAATGTTGAATGGTGCCAACAGATATTCGTTAATGAGGTAGCTGCTGATTGATGATAGTGTCAACACAAATGTGGTAGCGAGTGCCATGCCCATAGCCGTTTCGAGCTTACGGGAGACACCCATGAACGGACACAGCCCGAGGAATTTCACCAGGACTATGTTGTTCACCAAAATCGTGCTTATCAATATCAGGGCATAATCTGCCATTTAATAACCTACTGATTTTCTCAGGAATTAGTTGTCATTTCAGCACGAGCATGGCTCAGCTGCAAATCGTTAATAAGTAATTATAGCTTAAATAGGTACGTTTTCGAAGCGCTGAAATCAATATTAACGCTTGTTGTAGAAGGACTTAGCCATCGGTCTGTGTTGACAACCCTATGTCGAGATCTATCCCGGCAGAGGCAATTAATCTTGTTGTCGACGTTGTTTTACCGATTGAGCCAGCTCACGCAGTAAAATGTCCGTGTTATCCCATGCCATACAGGCATCAGTGATACTTTGACCGTAAACGAGTTCTTTGCCCTGTTCTGCATTCTGGCGACCTTCAACCAGATTACTTTCCAGCATTAGTCCGATAATACGTTTATCTCCGTGAGCTACTTGTGAAGCGACGTCACGGCAGACTGTCTCCTGCTGGATATGATTCTTACCGCTATTTGCATGGCTGCAATCAATCATCATTCTGACATCCTGTCCGGAACGGCCGATGACCTCTGCAGCGGCTTCGACGCTGGCAGCATCAAAATTGGGCTCACGGCCACCACGTAAAATCACGTGACAATCAGGGTTGCCTGTAGTGGAGAAAATCGCCGAACGACCTTCTTTGGTGACAGACATGAAGTGATGCGGTTTGGATGCAGACAGACAAGCGTCAACTGCGATTTGCAGACCACCATCTGTTGCATTTTTGAAACCTACCGGGCAGGAAAGGCCTGACGCCAGTTCGCGGTGAGCCTGACTTTCGGTGGTACGCGCACCAATCGCACCCCAAGAAACAAGATCTGCCACGTACTGCGGACTAATCAGATCAAGGTATTCCGTCGCGGAAGGGATGCCCATTTCGGCAAGATCCAGCAACAGTTTGCGGGCGATCAACAAACCATCATTGATTTTAAAACTACCATCCAGATAAGGGTCATTAATTAAGCCTTTCCAACCCACTACCGAACGTGGTTTTTCAAAGTACACACGCATAACGATGTGAAGTTCATCACTCAATTCATCCATTAAAGGCTTGAGTCGTGTGGCATACTCGCGGGCAGCATTGGGATCATGGATACTGCAGGGACCAACGATAACAATCAGACGGTCATCGTCTTTTTGCAGTATGTTCTGCGTCGAATTACGTGCATTGAATACCGTCTCCGACGCCTGGTCAGTGATGGGTAATTCTTCATGTAGTTGCGCCGGTGGAATAACTTCCTGTATACCGGTGATTCGCAAATCGTCAGTGCTATACAGCATGATAGGTTTGTAACCGAAAATTTTAAACAATAAATTGTACCTGCTGAACCTGTTTTGCGCTATCTCTTAACGTAGTGGGGTAATCGGGTCGTATTGAACGCTTGTGAGTGACGACTGTTCATTCAGTAATGGCATATTTAATGCAGAATTTAACTACTGACGACGGATTTTGTCATAAAATTGTCACTGACAAGGAGAAAGGATCTTATGATGCGGTTGGTAGAATCTCTTAAACAAGGCCAGGAAAAGCTTGAGTCGATGAATACTGAGCTTAAAAACCGGGTTGAGTCGAGCCTGAAAACCTGGCC
The DNA here is from genome assembly GCF_965655755.1 of Methylophaga sp. GTDB lineage: Bacteria > Pseudomonadota > Gammaproteobacteria > Nitrosococcales > Methylophagaceae > Methylophaga. Next base: position 21,179 of record NZ_CBFHHW010000025.1, read on the forward strand.
AGAAACCATAAATAAGAAAGTCACTGACTTTCGTAATATGTCATTACCGTGGACACAGTATTTTCACTTCTTTGACGCTGTTGAGGAAGCTGAACCGGTTAGTGAACGTAAAGCACTGAGTGAAAACTTTGTCGCACTGCATCAACGTCTGCAAACGCATTTAGGTGAAGAAACCTATGTTGGTGAATGGTTGGAAGTTAGTCAGGAACAAATTAATCAATTCGCTGCTGTTACAGGTGATCATCAATGGATTCATACTGACCCTATCAAGGCCGCACTTGAATCGCCCTTCAGGCAAACAATCGCTCACGGGTTTCTGACACTGTCTTTAATTCCCTTGCTTACCGATACCGTAAACCCAGAGAAAAACGATTATCCGGAAGCCAGATTGGTTGTGAATTACGGCATGAATAAAGTGATTTTCCCGGCGCCAGTAAAAGCGGGAAAGCGAATCAGGGCCAGAAGTCGAATCATTGATATCAAAACCTTACGCAGAGGATTAGAGCTGGTCCGCGAAGTGACGATAGAAATCGAAAACAGCAAACGACCGGCGTGTATAGCTGAACTGATACTCAGACTGTACGATTAAGATAGGCGCTTTACATCACTTCATCCAGCAGTATGCCTTTGGAATAGACTGCTTAAAACATTGAAGCATTCAGCCATAAATGTACCCAGATGCTGGCCGCATAACCGAGTGCAATTGCCCAGACCCATTTGAGGTGAGTGAAGAAGGTGTATATTCCTCTCGCCTGCCCCATAACTGCCACACCTGCTGCTGAGCCCACAGAGAGCAACGAGCCGCCGACACCGGCTGTCAGTGTGACGAGTAGCCATTGACCATGACTCATCTCCGGCATCATTGATAACACAGCAAACATGACCGGAATATTATCGACCACTGCAGAAATAAGACCGACCAGAATATTTGCTGTAGTAGGACCCAAATCGCCGTACATCAATTCGGAACCCATTGCTAGGTAACCAATCGTGCCTAAGCCGCCCACACAGAGGATAATCCCATAGAAGAACATTAATGTATCCCACTCGGCACGTTCGATTTGCTGAAATATATTGAACGGTTTCCTGTCAGAACCCACTTGCTCCAACTTCATCAAAATGCGTGACTCACGTAATTTCAGCATATAGCCGTAAATTTTCAAGAAGCCCAAGCCTGTCATCATGCCCACAACAGGAGGAAGGTGAAGGAAATTGTGTGCACAAACAGCCATAGTGATGGTCAATAAAAAGAGACCGATAACTACAAAAGCCCCCTCTTTTAATTCGACGTTGTCTTGGATGCCTTCAGGTGTTTCGTTTTTGACTGATAGTGACATGATGAAAGCAGGCACAAACCAGTTAACGACTGAGGGAAGGAATAAGGCAAAGAACTCGTGAAACTCAACCACTCCTTTCTGCCATACCATCAATGTGGTGATATCACCAAAGGGGCTGAACGCGCCACCGGCATTGGCTGCGACGACGATATTAATACAGGCTACGGCGACAAATTTAGTGTTGGTTCCACCGACAGCCATCACTACCGTCGCCATCAGTAAGGCCGTTGTGAGGTTATCAGCGATAGGAGAAATAAAGAAAGCCAGTAAGCCGGTTAACCAGAAAATAGTTCTTAAGGAAAAGCCTTTATTAATCAGCCATGAACGTAATGCATCGAATACACCACGCTCGCCCATCGTGGCGATATAAGTCATTGCAGCTAAAAGGAACAGGAATAATTCAGCATATTCAAGCAGGTTGTGACGAATCATCACTTCTGTCGTGTTGTGATATGCAGAGTCAGGTTGTTGAGCATAGACAAAGGCAATGAGAGCCCAGATGATACCGGCAGCGACCATCACAGGTTTGGATTTTCGCATGTGTATTTGTTCTTCAGCTACGACTAATGCGTAGGCAAAGATAAACAAGGCAATGGCGGTATAACCTACCCAGTGCCCTGTGAGATCCAATAACTTGACGTTTTCAGCAGCAACAGCCAACTGAGGCAGAAAAGAGAGAACAAGGCCAAACAAACCGGCAGCAATGCCAATCCGGCTTTTCGATGAAGCTTTCACGCTGAAAATCCTTACTGAATTTCAAATTAGCGTGTAATCATACGCCGCCATTTTTGATTCGCAAGGTCTTATTCATTTCATGACGCTATTGTAAAACCCTTGGGAAGCGTCTTCGACCAGGTCAAAAACATGGTTGAAACCATTTTGACCACCGTAGTAGGGATCGGGAACATCATTTTCTTCACGGTTGGGAGCGTAATCCAGAAACATCTTTACCTTATCGAGGCAGGCTTCCGGGCAGGCTTCTATTAGGATTTGATAGTTAGCCTGATCCATCGCGAGGATATAATCAAATTCCTCAAAGTCGGAGCGTGAAAATTTACGGCCTCGTATATATGACAAGTCGATACCACGTTGTCTGGCAGTCTGTTGTGCACGTGTGTCGGGTTCTTCACCAACGTGATAGGCATGGGTGCCGGCCGAATCGATCACGAAACGATCGCGGGTACCTTTATCATTGACGAGTTTGGTAAACACGCCTTCTGCAGTGGGTGAACGACAAATATTCCCCATGCAAACAAACAACACTT
>NZ_CBFHHW010000025.1:23879-28025 GCF_965655755.1 Methylophaga sp.
TAATTTGACTCATTTGACCTCTTTTATATTTGTGCCAGTAAACGATCAATCATGGATTCGGCCTGACCCAGATAGCCGCCGCCAAATAGATTGAGATGATTGATGATGTGATACAGATTATAAAGCGTTTTTCTGATTGGGTAACCGTCTTCGACCGGGTAGGTATCATTATAAGCGGCAAAGAAATCGCCTCCGAAGCCACCGAATAATTCCGTCATCGCCAGGTCCGCTTCACGGTCACCGTAATAACAGGCGGGATCAAAAATCACAGGGTTCCCCTCATCGTCTGCAGAAGCATTGCCACCCCATAAATCACCGTGCAAAAGAGACGGGTGTGGTTGATGACCCTGTAAAATTTTGTCCAGATTAATCTGCAGTTTTTCACCTTGGGATTGCAGTCGCCCACCAAAACCATTTTTTGCTGCAAACTCAAGCTGTTTTCCGAGTCTTTCATGCTGCCAGAATGTTAGCCAGTCATGCTCACGGTCATTGATTTGGGGCGTGCTGCCAATCGTATTATCCATATGCCAGCCGAAGTAGGGCTGTTGTGTTTTATGCAACTCAGCGAGTTGCTGTCCCAGTAATTTAGTTGCATTGCCTCTCAGGCTGCCAAGAGGAATATATTCCAGTGCGAGATAACTGTACCCATCGGCGACTCCGTAGCAAATCACTTTGGGCACGCGAACCGCGTTAATTGCAGCCATCTCCTGCAGCCCCTGAGCTTCAGCTTCAAACATGGCTGAAAGATTGGGACTGTTCACCTTAATAAAAAAGGATCGATCATCACTATCCAATCGGTAAGCCGCATTGATGCAGCCACCTCCGATACTGGTGATGTTTGTTTGTTGCAGGGCCATCCCGGTTGCTGTCTCTATTTCCTGAATAATCGAATCAAATTGAGCCATATCCGCTTTCCTGTTGTCTGAGACTTAACGGCTGGACAATGCCAGCCTGAATGTTAAAGTTAGCCCATATTTTGCCTACAGGCGCAAGGAGGTTGTCAATGACAGCGCAAACTACAATGAATCCTAAACAACGCGTGGCAGTGCATGCAGCAAATCTCGTAGAAGCAGACATGATCGTCGGTTTGGGAACGGGTTCCACAGCGAATTTGTTCATAGATGCACTGGCGAAAAGAAATCGTGACGAAGATCTTAATGTTACCACCGTGAGCAGTTCCGCGATTAGTGCAGTGAAAGCAAAGGAAGCCGGTTTGCCTGTGGTGTCGATTGATTCACTGGACTACCTTGACTTCTATGTTGATGGTGCTGATGAGGTGACACCGGATCTCACTTTGCTAAAAGGAAGAGGGCAGGATTTGGTCAGAGAAAAACTCTTGGCGTCTGCGGCGGATCAATTCTATGTGCTGGTTGATGAAAGCAAACTGGTTGAGAACATTGGTCAGAACTTCCCAATCCCGGTGGAAGTGATGCCGGAGGCCTGGAAGTTGGTGTTAGCTCAACTAAAACAACAAGGCGGTTATGGTGAGTTAAGAATGAATGCGGCAGGTGACAATGTTGCTGTAACTGCCCATGGTAGCTTGGTTCTTGATATGACATTCGAGCATATTGAAAGTCTGGAACTAACCATGGTGCTCGATACCATTGCGGGTGTGGTTGAGCATGGCATATTCAGTGATTTAGCAACGGCAGTCTTTATTGGTGGTCAGCAGGAAGTAGAAGAACATTGGCGTTAGGCAACCGGCTTAGCCGGCTGCCTAGCCAGCTTTTTTTAAGCTTTGAGCTGTTCCAAAATCGTTTCTGCTTTGGATTTGCCAAATTCACCGGATCCTTCAACACCCAGATATTTAACTGTTCCATTCTCGATAATCATCGCAAACCGGTAGCAACGTATACCCATACCGCCACCTGTCATGTCCCGATCCAGGCCTAGAGCTTTGGCATATTCCGCGCTGCCATCGGCCATCATGCGAACTTTGCCTGTGGCGTTATTCTCACGGCCCCACGACGCCATAACAAACGCATCGTTCACAGCCATGCACCATATTTCATCGGCACCAGCCGCTTTAATCGCGTCAGCATGTTCAACAAAACCGGGTAAATGCTGAGCAGAGCATAACGGTGTGAAAGCACCAGGAACACCAAAAAGCACAATCGTTTTGTCTTTAGCTTCTTCGCCAACGTCCAATGGCTGCGGATTCATAGGACAACCGTTTTCCGGGTCAAACTCGGTTGATTCGGTCAGCTTGCCAGCTGGGATGTTTTGGCCAACTTCGATAGTCATGACGACTCCTTTTGTTGCTGATGAATAGATAAATCAGCTTAGCATAAGGCATCAGACGAAAGATAAAAACACCACGCGGGACAAGGTTTTATCAGTTTGGATTTAGTTGTCTCAGCCGTTATCATGGCGCTTAACATTTGTTTTACAAGTAACAAGGAATTTTATATGGCTGAACAACAATTGCGTTGGGGTATTCTCGGTGCTGCACGGGTTAACAATAAACTCTTGCCTGCCATCGTTGAGGCGGAGAATGCACGTCTCGTTGCGATAGCCAGTCGTCGTGTCGGTGCGGCCGCCGAAACCCTGCAAGAGCATGCACCTGAAAAAACGGATGTTGAAACACTGGATGATCCAGAAGCCCTACTGAGTCACAGCGGTATTGATGCTATCTACCTTCCTATGGCTAATGAAGAACATGCTGAATGGGCTTTGAAAGCGATCAGTCATGGCAAGCATGTCCTGATTGAAAAACCGATGGCACTGACTGTCGCGGACATAGATGCTATTGAAAAAGCGGCCAAGGCGAACAATGTCACAGTGATGGAAGGTTTTATGTATCGCTTCCACACACAGCATGACTATGTCAAAGAATTACTGGATACGGGAAAAATCGGTGATGTGCGCACAGTCAAAACCGCGTTTGCATTCCCGATGAAGCCAGCGCGTTTATATCGTATTAATCGGGATATAGAACACGGCGGTGGCGCAATGTGGGATGTTGGTCCTTATGCTGTTCACACTGCGCGACTGTGGTTTGATCAGGAACCTGTTGCAGCAACGGCAATGGCAAAATTAAATGAGCACGGCGCTGATGTCAGTCTTAGTGGCATCTTTGATTTTGACGATGGCCGTTATGCCCATTTTGAAATGAGTTTTGAGCATTCGCGCCGGAGTGAATATCAAATTATAGGTACCCTGGGCGGCATTAAATGTCATACCGTTTGGCAGCCGGATAATGAAGAAGCATTGATAAGTTACTGGACTGATTCAGGTGAGGCAGAAACGGTTTCATTGCCAGCAGCAAATCACTTCAATCGTGAGATTGAACACTTTTCTGATTGTATTTTAAACGGTAAAACACCGTTTTTATCAATGGCTGATGCTCGCGGTAACTGCGCAGCGATTAACGCTGCTCTGCAATCAGCAAAAGAAGGGCGTGTTGTTCAGATTAGCTGATACGCAATATAAAGGTGGTGGTCAGCCCTGCTGACCACACGTATTTTCTAGAATGGATTGTTAACCTGTCGGATTGTGACGTTAGTCGGATAAATAGTATTCAATGGTTGAAACAACGCGAACCTTTTTGATGTGAGGGTTGTTGTTGTCACGCGGACTGATGCTGAACTGGCCTTGGGAAGCGCGACGAATCTTTCCGAGACTACTGTCTGAATCATCAGCAAATTTTTCAGCCACTTCTCGCGCTTTACGGGTTGCTTCCTCAATCATGTCAGGTTTTACTTCATTCAGGCGGGTGAAGAGGTATTCCGTTTGTGATTGGAAATTATTGCCGGTTAATACGATCCCTTGTTTCCCCAGTGTTGATAATCGGCTCATGACCTTTCTGACATTTTCGATTTCTTCAGAGTAAACGGTGACGGTTTGCATGCCAGTGTAACGAAACTCGGCCCGCTGATTCCCGCCATATTGTTGTGCCGATTTATCGGTGATGGCCGGGGAGGTGAGAGAAATATCATCGCGATCAATCCCTTCTTTGGTCAAAAATGCAATGATGGTCTGACTATTGGTGTCAATAGTCGAGTACAACGTTTGCAGATTATTATCCGCCAAAGTGAATTGAATCGGCCAGATGACTATATCGGCCATGAACTCTTGCTCTGAGAGGCCTTTAACAGTGACTGTTCTTTCATACTGTTTGTAAGTAATAGCCGCATTGGCGAGCAG
>NZ_CBFHHW010000025.1:28125-39332 GCF_965655755.1 Methylophaga sp.
AAACCGAGACTGCTCAAACCCAGAAATAATGAAACACCCAGTATAATCGCATTAAAAGATCCTTTTTCCTGCATGATGCGCTCCTGTAAAGTGGGCTCGATATGGCGTCCTGAAACTATACCAATAATCAGAGCTTACGTGAAAAGTGTTCCCGGGCGAAGTTTACACGTTGCTGCACTGTCATTTTGTGCTTATGGCCCAACGCTTCAATTTGTCTTAACCGCGGTAATAACCCTTCACCATTGGCGACCTGAATACTCAGGCCAGGCCGTGCATTGAGTTCTAACATCATTGGGCCTTTTTGTCGGTCCAGAACGATATCCGTTCCCAGATACCCCAATCCTGACATTTCGTAACATGATACAGCCAAGTCCAGAAGTTGTTCCCAGTGGGGCACTTTCAGGCTCAGCAAGTTTGTGCCTGTGTCTGGATGTAATAAGATCGGACGGTCAAACTGGACCGCACGCAATGCTCTGCCATCAGCGATATCTAAACCCACACCCACAGCGCCCTGATGCAGATTCGCTTTGCCATTCGAGTCTGATGTTGATAGTCGCATCATTGCCATCACCGGGAATCCTTTGAATACGATTACCCGTGTATCTGGCACGCCTTCGTAGGTGAAACCGGTGAAGCAGTCATCAAACTCAATAAGCGATTCAATGATCGCGACATCGGCACGGCCCCCCAGAGAAAACAAACCGGCCAGAATATTGGAAACATGTCTTTCCAGGTTACTTAGACTGACTGTTTGCCCATTGGCTTTGTGATAACCCTCTTCATCATTGCGAGTGATCACCATGATGCCTTTACCACCCGAACCATGTGCGGGTTTGATACAAAAGCTGGGACAATGAATAATGAAATCAATTAAATCAGCCACTTCATGCTGTTCACGAACAACACCAATCAAATCAGGTGTTGTGACTCCATGGTCTAAGGCGATTTTTTTAGTCTGTAACTTGTCGTCAACCAGCGGAAACAAATGGCGTGGATTGTAACGGCTGATATACGAAATATTCCGTCGGTTCATACCCAACACACCTTTTTGGGCGAGTCTACTGGGGTGAACATAACGCTGTTTGGCTTCCCGCAGCCAATTAATCAGAGGGCCACTCATTATTTATCCTCGACCATCGGCTTAAAGCGTTTCAATTCCAACAATCGGTAACCGGTGTAATTGCCCGCCATCAATACCAGGGCCATTAAAATCAGCTGAACACCAAGAAAGTTAAAGGTGATATGACGGATCCATTCATTATTCATTGCAAGATACGCAATTACAGCTACTAATAGTGAACCTCCACCCTGTATGAAGACCTGATGGGGACCTTCTTCTTCCCACAGTACCGACATGCGTTCAATCGTCCAGGCCAGAATAATCATCGGGAAGAAGGTGACTTTCATGCCCTCTGTTAAACCCAGTTTATAGGCGATGATTGAGAATATCGCGATAATGCCTATCACCATAATGATGACGGCAGATATCCGTGCCACCAGGAGAAGGTTGAGATAGGACAGATAAGAACGGATCATCAAGCCCGTACCCACAATGAGTAAAAAGCCGACTAAACCAGTAACCAAACTGGTTTGAATAAAGGCCAAGGCTATCAATACCGGCATGAATGTACCTGATGTTTTTAGGCCGACCAGAATACGCATCAACACCACCATTAATACGCCCACGGGAATTAATAAAATGCCTTTGAATAAGGCTTGTTCTTCCAATGGCAGGGTGTAGAGCGAAAAATTGAGTACTTCGCTGTCCGCAAACTTTTGGTTTAACGCGACCCCAAAGGGTTGTTCTTGCTCAATCATTGAGAACGTGACATCTGAATTCACACCACCAACCACTTCTAAAACTGGTTCGGAGTGGTATTCCCATAACAGAAGATTTTCAGGGCGTCCACGCTCTCCTGTTTCTGGATTGAACAATTCGTACTCTTCACCTTCAAAGACCTGAAGATAATCAACGAGCTCTTGTTGACGGCGTCCGTCTTCAAGTTCTAAAGCATGAATCTGACGGGCTGGAACGCCGGCTTTGTGTAAGAGTTGTACAATCCAATTCAACTGTGGCTTAAGTTTAGCCAGCAATTGGGCATTTTGTGATTGATTCTTAAACTCCTGAATCAGTTCTCGCGCCAGTGTATAGGGGCTGGATGAGCGCTCCTGAGCACGATCCAGTAGTTGATCTGCAGCGGTGGCATAAGGCTCTTTTTCGATATTGACTTTGAGTGAGGGTGGTTTGCTGGTTTCCGGGGGAATAGCATAAGGATCAAGCAGCATATCCACTTTGTAATAAAGTGTTTGCTCACCGGAGGCTTTGCGGATTGACCACAATGCACGTTGTCCGCCTGTTTCACGTTCTGAAAACGATAAGCCATAGCCAGGACTAGCTGTTTGCTGATTTAACTGCGTAAACCCTGGTTGCGTATCAGGGATAGCCAAGGATGCCAATATTTCTCCACCCATCGCATCAAGCTCGACTTTAGCTTCAATCGACCAGGTCTGGCGTGTTTCACCAGGAAGCCACGGAATATCATAAGTGTAGTGTCGATGTAATGAGAGACTGACACCGGCTAGAATAAGCAAGCCCACCAATAGGTAAAAAGGTTTGCGTGATACCATCTCGGAGTCCTTTATTTTTTATTCGTTTTACTGACAGATTTTGGTTGGGTTAAATCTTTCAGGATTTCAGGTTTTGGTTGAATATTGTCTTTTGCGACATCAACAACGGCGATATCCTTAAGAAATTCACGGCCCAAAAGAATCGGATAACTCATTTGAGTGCGATCGGTCAAAGTAAATTCTGCAATTTCAGTCATGTTACCCATGCGGATGGTCAATGACGCTACGGCCCGTCGATCAAGTTCATCAGTCGATGCTTGGCGAATTTTGACATATCGCACCAGCGGGGCTTCTATTTCATAGCTGTCATCACTGTCATCAGGCGTCATACGAAATCGAACCCAGCGCTTACCATCTTTCTCGAAGGGTGTAATATCCAGTGCACTGATAGATGAAGTTGTGGCCCCTGTATCGATACGGGCTTCATAAACACGGTTCAAAGACTCAATCCATAACCACTCGACTTGACCGACAACCATTTTATTACCCAGCTTATTATTACTGGTCGGCATAGACGGGCATTCCGCTGTTTTACTGGCAGCGGCCACAACTTGTTTCGTTGGCAGCTTATCCAGCTTTTGATTGATCGTGCCTAGCTTTTCGTCTATCTGCTGGTGGTTATTTTGGAGTTTTTGGAATTGCTCGGTATTTTTTTGCTGCTGATCCTCCCAGGCCTGACATTGCTGCTGCATTGTTTTAGCCAGTCTCATTTCAGTTTCATTGAGGGCATTGTTTAACTGTGTCGGGCTGACAGTGGGGGGGGGAGGAGTTCGGTTAATGCAACCGCTTATCAGCATGCTCAATATCATCAGAAGAGGGAAAAAAGTTTTAATCATGTGATTCCTGTTATAGATGAAAGAGTATGAAACAGCCCAAAAACAACTGCTTATTGTAGCAGAGAGTTTAAGATTAAATATGTGGTGTGATTTGAACTTTAGCCCTGTGTCATATCTCTGATGATTCATCTTTGTTGGTGAAGCTGTGCTGAAGTAAAAAGACTATTATATTTCCGTATTTTGCTCTAGGGAATACATACGGCAATATAGCTTGTCCCCTCAATTAACCCGCTTAGTTACTGTTTTTCTGTACTCTGTTCAATAAGGTTATTAAAGACATGAATGCCGGGATGCTGGCATATTTCTACTTTATGGCGGATAAATGTGAGTCGCCATAACTATTTTCCAAGTAAGGCATCCAGAAGTTTATCCAGCACCACAATACGTTCTTCAGCTTCTGGCATATCTTCAGAAAAGCGTAGTTTATCCTGACCATCGAGTTTGAACTTCTTGGGCTGTTTCTGGATTAGATCGATAATGGTCATTGGATCGATATTCGGTTCTTGTTCGAATATCAAACGACCACCGGCATCATAGACATCGATTTTTCGTATACCGATAGTTTTGGCTTTAAAACGAAGCTCATGAATAGCAAACAAGGTTTTCACTTGTTCGGGCAATAAGCCAAACCGGTCGATCATTTCAACCTGTAATTCATGCAGCATATCGTTATCGGCTGCAGCAGCAATGCGTTTGTAAAGTACCAGGCGAGTGTGAACATCAGGCAGATAGTCTGATGGAATTAATGCCGGTACATGCAGGTCGATTTCAACAAAGTGCCGATCCTGGTTGGTTAAGCTCGGCTCTTTGCCGGATTTCATGGCTTTTACTGCACGTTCCAGCAACTCATTATAAAGATTAAAGCCAATTTCATGCATCTGACCACTTTGTTCATCGCCCAGTAATTCACCGGCACCACGAATTTCCATGTCATGCGTAGCGAGCGTAAAGCCTGCCCCCAGATCTTCAATTGATTCGATAGCCTCAAGCCGTTTAACGGCGTCTTTCGTCATCACTTTTTGTGGTGGTGTTATGAGATAGGCGTAGGCACGGTGATGTGAGCGTCCGACACGGCCACGAATCTGATAAAGCTGTGCCAGACCCAGCTTGTCGGCCCGGTCGATAAAAATAGTGTTGGCAGAGGGCACATCGATACCGGTTTCGATAATCGTGGTGCAAACCAGCACATTAAAGCGTTGATGGTAGAAGTCGAGCATCACCTGCTCCAGTTCGCGTTCACGCATCTGGCCATGGGCAACGGCGACTTTCGCCTCGGGCAATATTGCTTCGATTTCTCTTGCTACACGTTCGATATCTTCAACTTTGTTATGAAGAAAGTAGACCTGTCCGCCCCGTTTTATTTCTCGCAGAATGCCTTCGCGAATTTTTTCACTATCCCATTGCATGACAAAAGTCTTAATTGCTAAACGTCTGGCAGGAGCTGTCGCAATAATTGATAAATCCCGGATGCCTGAGATCGACATATTCAATGTACGGGGAATCGGTGTGGCGGTTAAAGTCAGCACATCAATCTGACTACGGTATTTTTTGATCTGTTCTTTTTGGGTGACACCAAAGCGATGTTCTTCATCGAGTACGAATAAGCCAAGCTGTTTCGGCTCAATATCCTGCTGCAATAATTTATGCGTACCGATAATAATATCGGCCTGACCTTCTGTGATGCCTGATTTGACTCTATCAAGTTCTTTTTTGGAGCGAAAGCGAGACAAGACTTCCACTCTGACTGGCCAATCGGCAAAACGATCTTTGAAGTTTTCATAGTGCTGCTGAGCGAGCAACGTAGTAGGGACCAGTACTAAAACCTGTTTACCGGAATGAACAGCAAGAAAAGCGGCGCGCATAGCAACTTCAGTTTTACCAAAGCCCACATCACCACACACCAGTCTGTCCATTGGCTGTTCCGACAACATGTCTTTAGTGACCGCATCAATGGCATCTTGTTGATCGGGCGTGGGTTCAAACGGAAAAGCCGCAGCAAAAGCGGCATAATCATCGCCCGGCGTGGCCATTGGTGTTTTCTTGTTTGCTGCCCGACGGGCGTATATGTCGAGTAACTCTGCTGCGACATCACGCGCTTTCTCCGCAGCCCGTTTACGTGCTTTTTCCCACTGACTGGTACCGAGTTTATGCAAAGGTGCCAGTTCCGGTGCTGCGCCGGCGTAACGACTGATGAGATCGAGCGAAGCGACAGGTACATACAACTTATCGCCTTTTGCATATTCCAGCGTCACATATTCGGTCGTGATATCACCAATGTCGAGCGTTTGCAGACCTAGATAACGACCCACACCGTGATCTTCATGCACCACCGCATCGCCCACCGATAACTCAGCGAGGTTGCGGATAATGGCATCAGTATCACGTTTTTTTCGGCTCCGACGGCGACGCTGCATTACCTGTTGCCCGAATAGCTGTGGCTCTGCGATGACAGCAATATTCTGTGCGGGCAGAATCAGCCCTTGTTCCAGGGGGGCGACGGTGATGGCGAGTGTGGCATCACTAGCGATGAACTCATCCCAGCTTCTCACGGTGGTGAGATGTATATCTTGCTGGCGGAGTAGGTCGAGCAGGGTTTCACGGCGGCCTGCACTCTCAGCGGCAAGCAAAATACGACCATCAAATTGTTCAATAAAGGTCTGTAATGCCTCACAAGGTTTATCCTTGCGGGCATTCATGGTGAGTTGCGGTGGAATCAAGCTGGCGTAATTCTGATGACCGGCTTTGTCTTCATGTTCGAAACTTTGCAGTTGCAGACGCTGGTAGTTTTTAAATTGACCAAACAAATCCTCGACTGGGACAAACACACGTTGTGGTTCGAGAAGGGGTCTTTCAATATCTACCCGGTGTTGTCTGTAACGTTCACTGATTTCCTGCCAGAAACCCTCAGCGCCATGATGTGGGTCGGCCACATTCACAATCAACGTGTCATCCGGCAGATAATCCAGTAGAGTGCTGGTTTGCTCAAAAAACAGTGGCAGGTAATATTCGATGCCGCCGGGCACATTGCCATCGCTGACTTCTCGATAGATATAACTGCGCAGTGGATCGCCTTCAAACTGCGTTCTGAATTGCTGACGAAACAACTGGATGCCGTCTTCGGTCATCGGAAATTCACGCGCTGGGAGCAGACGGATGGTGTCAATATTTTCTATTGAGCGTTGTGTTTCCGGATCGAATGTCCGCAGGGTATCGATTTCATCATCGAACAGATCGATACGATAGGGCAGTTTACTTCCCATTGGATAGAGGTCGATAATTGCGCCACGGACGGTGAACTCACCATGTTCCATGACCTGTGACACATTACGGTAACCGGCTTTTTCGAGTTTCCGGCGCCAGTTGTCAATTTCGAACTGGTCGCCGATCTGCAGCATCAGGGTATTGCTTTCGAGAAACTCGCGTGGCGCGATACGCTGCATTAGAGTGGTAATAGGAACGAATAAGATGCCTTGCTGAAATAAGGGCAGTTGATGCAGCGTCTCCAGCCGCTCAGAAACAATATCCTGATGCGGGGAAAAGGTGTCGTAGGGTAATGTTTCCCAATCGGGGAAGTGCAGAATAGGGCGTGAATCGTTGCCTAAATAAAACCGGGCTTCCAGTTCGAGTCGGTGCGCTGTTGCCATATCATCAGTGACAACCAGTAATGGCCCCTGATGTTGCTGTGTCGCTCTAGCCAGCAATAAGCCCTGAGCACTGCCATATAATTGACCTGCATATAGCGCGGTTTTGTTATTGGCAGGAAGTGATGGCTGAAGCAGATTTGGCTGTTGTTTGGACACGAGTCTACAGTTGTTGAAAAAAAGCGTTATTTTCACATAAAAAGACAAAGTCTTGTCAGCAACTTCAAAACAAGGCTACATTATCCCTGCTTTTTATAGGTGAAAAGCTAATCGGATATACTAGCAATGGTGCAGGAGAGTAAAATGGTCAAACGAACAGAGAACGTCGTATTGTTAAAAGTCATTGGTAGCTGTGAGCTTATTGCGGCTCTGGCAATGTTTTATTTCTTCTACGAAGACGTTCCGGCCATTATTGGCGGTCTGATTCTATTAGGCTTGTCAGTCAATAGCTTTGTGCAGGCGCACAAGTGCTACAAGCGCCAATACAAACCAATCAATTACAAAGAATAGTCCCCAGCATTATGGCTGAAGCAGAAACTACCCAAACAGCAGAAAAATTCGACTCAGCCGCTTTTTTGAATAATTTGACAGGACGTCCCGGTGTTTATCGTATGCTCGACAGCACCGGAACTGTCATTTACGTAGGCAAAGCCAAAAATCTGAAAAAGCGGGTATCAAGCTATTTCAGAAAAACAGGTCTGACAGCCAAAACACAGGTAATGGTTGCGCAGATAGCGGCGATTGAAACGACAGTTACACACACTGAGAATGAAGCCTTAATCCTCGAGAATAATCTGATTAAGGAATTGATGCCGCGTTACAACATTCTGTTACGTGATGATAAAAGTTACCCCTATCTGTTGATTTCCGGTGATACTTTTCCACGCCTGAGCGTGCATCGTGGTGCCAAACGTAAAGTAGGAAAATATTTCGGCCCTTATCCCAGTGCGGGTGCTGTTCGAGATAGCTTAAATCTCTTACAAAAGCTATTCCCTGTGCGCCAGTGCGAAGACAGCTATTATCAAAATCGCTCCCGGCCCTGCCTGCAATATCAGATTAAACGATGCACTGGTCCGTGTGTCGGTCTGGTGTCTGAAGAAGAATATAAAAAAGATGTAGAACACACCATTATGTTTTTGGAAGGCAAAAACCAGCAGGTGATGGATGACCTGTCAGCTGAGATGGACGCTGCCTCACAAAGACTCGATTTCGAGCAGGCAGCGGCGATTCGCGACAAAGTGATCGCTTTACGCAGGGTTCAGGAGCGTCAGTATGTGAGTTCTGAGCAAGGAGAGTTTGATGTTCTGGCGGCGATTGTCAGAGACGGTATGGCGGTGGTGGAAGTCTGCTTTATTCGTGGAGGACGAAACTTGGGTAGTAAAAGTTACTTCCCCAAGGGATCGGCTGACAGTTCACCGGAAGAATTACTCACTGCCTTTATTCCTCAATATTACCTAGGTAAAAACGTACCAGGTGAAATTCTGTTAAGCCATGAAGCGGATGACTTGGCTTTACTACAAGAGGTTTTAGAAACTGAGTCGGCTCACAAGGTCAGTCTGCGACAACCCAAAAGAGGGCAGGGAGTGCGTTGGATGCAAATGGCAAAAACCAACGCTGAAATCAGTTTGACGCAGCGGCTGAGCAGTCGATCGAATCTATTACAACGATTTGAAGTATTGCAGGAAGCACTGGAACTGGATGAACTACCCAAACGAATTGAGTGTTTTGATATCAGTCACACCCGGGGTGAAAAAACGGTCGCTTCATGTGTCGTGTTTGGCTTGGAAGGGGCAATTAAAGCCGATTACCGTAAATTTAATATCGAAGGTATCACTGGCGGTGATGATTATGCGGCAATGAATCAGGCTTTGACACGTCGCTTTACCCGCTTGCAAAAAGGCGAAGGAAAGCGCCCTGATCTACTATTGATTGATGGGGGGAAAGGTCAGATAAAAGAAGCGCAGGAAGTGCTGGAAGAACTTAACTTGAGTGATTTGCCGATATTAGGTATTGCTAAAGGACCCGAGCGAAAACCGGGTGAAGAAACGCTGTTTCTCGTCGGCCGTGAGGGAGAGGTGACATTAGCGGCAGAATCACCGGCTTTGCATTTACTGCAACAAGTGCGTGATGAGGCCCACCGTTTTGCTATTACCGGTCATAGACAAAGGCGCGCCAAAGCCCGCAATACCTCGACACTGGAACACATCGAAGGGCTCGGACCCAAACGCCGACAAAAATTATTACAGCAATTCGGTGGTATTCAGGAAGTGAAACGAGCCGGGGTTGAGGACTTAGCCAAGGTTGATGGCATCAGTAAATCACTGGCTCAGAAGATCTACGATGTGTTTCATGGCGACAAATAAGTCTTTGTTAGTGCTAACATAACGACGATTTAAATTTTCAAGTGACTACCATGCTGAATTTGCCCAATATTTTGAGTTTACTGCGTATTTTTCTGATACCTGTACTTGTCATACTGTTTTTCCTGCCAAACGAATCTGCCACAGTCTGGGCAACGCTTGTTTTTGTTATTGCTGCAGTAACAGATTGGCTTGATGGCTATCTGGCAAGAAAATTAGATCAGACCTCATCCTTTGGAGCATTCATTGATCCGGTAGCCGACAAACTTATTGTGGTTGTCGCCTTGATCATGATTGTCTATAAAACGCCCACTTGGTTTATTTTGATTCCGGTAATTTTAATCATATCCCGCGAATTAATTGTTTCCGCATTACGCGAGTGGATGGCTGAACTAAACGCCAGAAATGTAGTGAAAGTGTCCAGTTTGGGTAAGTGGAAAACGACCTTTCAGATGATAGCCATTGGCTGCCTGATTTTCTATAACTCCTTATTCGGATTACCAATATTTGAGATCGGCATTGTACTGCTCTATGTGGCGGCGTGGCTCACTTTGCTGTCTATGTTTAACTATCTGCAAGCGGCATGGCCGATGTTGCGTGATAAGGGTTGACATTACATTTGAAGTGCCTATAATGCACCACTTCCTAAGCGGGAATAGCTCAGCTGGTAGAGCACAACCTTGCCAAGGTTGGGGTCGCGAGTTCGAATCTCGTTTCCCGCTCCAGAATTAATAAAAAGCCGCGGTCAGTCAAAGTTACTACTGCGGCTTTTTAGTTTAAAATGCCCTCAAAGGCTGAGTGGCAGAGTGGTCATGCAGCGGACTGCAACTCCGTTAACGCCGGTTCGATTCCGACCTCAGCCTCCATTTCTATCTCAATCTCTATACACGCAGTAAAAGTGAATTTTACATCCCAATTTCCAGAGTACGTCAGTCTCATTCCTGTGCTCCTGAAAAAGAAACGTTGATCGTTATTGATCCTCACTTTTAATGATCAATCGTCTGATATTCCTTTTCCCCATAAAATCGTAATCTTATTCTGAGGTTAGGTCACGTTTCAATATTTCTCTCCGTAACGCAGGTATGCACAAAATAAATTCACTTGATGCTATAAAGTTATAGTAAAAAAAGCCGAAACAGTAGCTAATACGTAGGCATTACTAGGCGAATATAAAATGAAAAAAAACCTCCCGGTTACTGACACTGAAGTTAAGTTTACCCGGCCGCTCATTTCGACAACGGATCTGAAAGGTATCGTTAATGGGTTTAATAAAGATTTCATTGATGTAAGTGGGTTCGATGCAGATGATCTGATGGGCGTAAATCACAACATCATCAGACATCCGGATATGCCGCCAGCCGCATTTGCAGATTTATGGAAAACAGTCAAAGACAAAAATCACTGGATGGGGATTGTAAAAAACAGAACCAAGTCAGGTGATTATTATTGGGTTGATGCCTACGTTACGCCTATATTTAAAGGTAACGAGGTTATTGGCTATGAGTCAGTGCGTTCCGTGCCTTCTGAAGAGCGGGTATCGAGGGCTGAAAAAGTATATAAGCAGATTAATGCAGGTAAAAAACCAAAGTTGGGTGGGCCATTAACTAACCTGTCTATAAATACGAAGTCCAACCTGAGTATTATCTTTTCACTCATCACAACGATGTTGTTGATGATGTTATTACCTGAACTTGACGCTGCTTTACCGCTGACAGAAGTTGTCAGTGTATTGGGTGGCGGCT